>JARYMM010000018.1 GCA_029907105.1 Anaerolineae bacterium
TCTATTGAGTATAGTTGAATCCGCTCTTTTCGGCAAATCAAGCCCAAACCAGCAGTGGTGCGAACCATGCGTTTTTATCTCCTAACCCTGGGTTGCCCCAAGAACGTCGTGGACAGCGAGGCCATGTCCGAGTTGCTGCGCAGTCAGGGCCATGTGCCCGTCAGCACGCCCGCCGCGGCCGACCTGCTCATCGTCAACACCTGCGGCTTCCTGGCCGCAGCCCGGGAGGAGGCCCTGGACGAGTTGCGCCAACTGGCCGCCCGCAAGCGGCGGGGCCAGCTCCTCGTCGCCGCCGGCTGCCTGGCCCAGCGCGATGGCCGGGAGATCCTCCGCCAGGTGCCGGCCGTGGACGGGCTGCTGGGCACGCGGCGCTGGATGGAAATCGGAACGCTGCTGCAACAGCTTACGGCCAGAGGGAGGGAACAGGCGCCGGCCCTGCTGGGCGATCCAGCCCTCGACCCGCCGGCGGTGAGCCCGCGCTCGCCCGCCACCAGCGGCTGGGCCTACCTCAAGATCAGCGAGGGCTGCGACGCGCCGTGCGCCTTCTGCACCATCCCGGCCATCAAGGGGCCCCTGCGCAGCCGTCCGCTGCAGGCGCTGGTGGCCGAAGCGCGAGCGCTGGCCGCCAGCGGCGCGCAGGAGATCATCCTCATCGGCCAGGACACCACCGCTTACGGCCGCGACCTGGGCCTGCGCGACGGCCTGCCGCACCTGGTGCAGGCCATCCTGGCCGCCCTGCCCGAACTACGCTGGCTGCGGCTGATGTACGCTTACCCCGGCCATGTGAGCGAACGGCTCATTGAGGTCATGGCCACAGACGACCGGGTCTGCCACTACCTGGACCTGCCCCTGCAGCATGGCCATGCGGACACCCTGCGCCGCATGCGTCGCCCGGCCGACGTAGAGCAGATGCTCCGCCTCATCGAGCGGCTGCGCGCCGCCATGCCCGACATCGCCCTGCGCTCCACCTTCATCGTCGGCTACCCGGGCGAGACGGCGGACGAGTTCCAGACGCTGCTCGAATTCGTCGAGACCGTCCAGTTGGACAAGGTGGGTGTGTTCACCTTCAGCGCCGAGCCAGGCACGGCCGCCGCCAAACTGCCCGATCAGGTGCCGGAGGAGGTGAAGCGGGAACGCTACGAGCGGCTGATGGCAGTGCAGCAGCGCATCTCGCTGGCCCGCAACCAGGCCCAGGTGGGTCGCCGGCTGGAGGTGCTGGTGGAGGGCATGGGCGACGGCCTCAGCGTGGGGCGCTCCTACCGTGATGCGCCGGAAATTGACGGCCTGGTGCTCGTCGCCGGCACCCTGCCCCTGGCGCGTCTGACCCCCGTGCTTATCACGGGGGCCATGGAATATGATCTGGTGGGTGAGGTCTGGAGAGGGGTGACTTGACATTTCATTGCAAATCGTGTACCATCTGGCCAAAGAATCCGGCACTGCTTACCCCTGCTCATTCTTGCCCCTTTTCCCCGCTGCGGGGAGGGGCGGGTCGGGGAGGGGACCATCCAACATGTGCACTGGGTCAGACACGAGCGCAAGCGACATGACGTCACCGGAGCAGAGGGGGCTTAGGGAATCGGGGAGAGCCCGGCGGTGCATGGCCCGGCAGCAGGTCCGCCTGGCCCTGCTGCGTGCACTCGGCCTGGTACTGCATCCCTTCTCCCCCTCCTTCCCTTCTCCCCCTTTTCCCTCTTCCCTGCTCATCATCCGTCCCGACCACCTGGGCGACCTGCTCTTCCTGACCCCCGCCCTGCGCCGGCTGCGGGAAGTTCTGCCAGAGGCCTATATCGCCCTGCTGGTGGGGCCTTGGGGGCGGGGGGTGGCGGAACGCAGCCCCTACGTGGATGAGGTCATCACCTGTCCCTTCCCCGGCTTCACGCGCCAGCCCAAGGGTTCGCTGTTCGCCCCTTACCGGCTGTTGCTGCAGGAGGCGCGCCGGCTGCGGCAACAGCGCTTCGACCTGGCCCTGGTCATGCGCTTCGACCACTGGTGGGGTGCATTCCTGGCCGCCGTGGCTGGCATCCCTCATCGCTTCGGCTATGCTATCCCCGAGGTGCGGCCGTTTCTCACCCAGGCGTTACCATACGTCGCCGGGCAACACGAAGTGCAGCAGAATTTGCGTTTCACGTTTCACGTTTCACGTTTCACGTCGCAGGTCGCAGGGGAGGAGGCGCTGGCTGAGGAAGCTGACTGGAAGGCGCATCCGCTGGAGTTTGCGCTGACGAGGGAAGAAGAAGCCCGGGCTGAGGAGTGGCTGCTGGCCCACGGCGCGGCCGCCGGCCGCCCCTTGGTGGCCATCCATCCCGGCGCCGGGGCTCCGGTGAAGCTGTGGCCGGCGGAGAATTGGGCCGCCGTGGCCGATGTGCTCACAGCGCGGCGCGGGGCGCAGATCGTGCTCAGCGGCTCGGCAGGCGAGCTGGACCTGGTCTGGGCTGTGGCCGCCCACATGCGAGGAGATCCGCTCATCGCCGCCGGGGAGACGACGCTGGGGCAGTTGGCGGCGCTCTATCAGCGCTGCCGGCTGGTGCTCGGTTCCGACTGCGGGCCGCTGCACCTGGCCGTGGCCGTGGGTACGCCCACCGTCCATCTCTATGGGCCGGTGGATGCCCGCGCCTTCGGCCCCTGGGGCAACCCGTTCTGCCACCGCGTGCTCCTCAGCGACTGGCCCTGCCTGCCCTGCAATCGCCTGGACTTCGCCGCCGAAGAACTGGAGGCCCACCCCTGCGTGCGCGACATCACTGTCGAGCAGGTATTGGCTGAGGCCGAGGCATTGCTGGCCGGCGCGTGGTAGGCAAGTTGCCAACTTGCCCTACCAAGGCAACAACTCATAATGAAAGGAGATCGCCCATGCTCAAGAAATTGATAACCCTGGCCATCATCCCCCTTATCCTTTTGTCCTTCGCCCACTTCGGGACGATGCCCATCATCCGGCATAGCTGGGATCAGGTGGTGAAATACCGGAGCCCTTACACGGTTTCGCTCCCGCCGGGGGAGGCGGGAACGGCTCTCGTGGAACAGGTGGTGCTTGTGGTTGTGGACGGCCTGCGGGAGGATGTCTCCCGGGAGATGCCTGTCCTCAATGAACTGCGGGGCCGGGGGGCGAGCCGCACCCTGCGCATCGGCCAACCATCCCTCTCCCATCCCACCTGGACGACCATCGGCACCGGCTCCTGGCAGGAACAGAGTGGGGTGACCACCAACTGGTACGAGGGAGCCATCCGGGTGGACAGCCTCTTCGCCCGCGCCGAAGCAGCAGGGCTCTCCACGGCCATCATCGGCTCGCCAGGGTGGGGCGAGCTCTACGCCGGGCACTACGGCTACGGCCGGTTCTTTGGGTGGAGAGGCGAGGCCACCGACGACGACATCCTGGCCGAGGCCCTGCGGGTGCTGCAGGAGCGCAGGCCCAACCTGCTCCTGGTGCACTTCGAGGGCACCGATGAATACGGCCACACCTACGGCGGGGCCAGCACCGAGTACCGCCGTGTGGCCATGGCCATGGACGACCGCATCGCCCAGCTCGCTCAGGCTGTGGACCTTGGCTCTGTCGTCCTTGGCGTCACCGCCGACCACGGCATGATTGACCCTGGCGGCCACGGCGGCTGGGAGCCGGTAGTGCTGAACGTGCCCTTCGTCCTGGCGGGCAGGTCCATTGTGCCCGGCACCTACCCTCCAGCCCGGCAGGCCGATATCGCCCCCACCCTGGCCGTGCTCCTGGGCACTGCCATCCCCGCCCACAGCCAGGGCCAGCCGCTCTGGGACCTGTTGGAGCTGCCCGAGCAGGTGCGGGCCAGGCGGGCCGTGGACGTGGGCACACAACTGGCCACCTTCTACGCCGCCTATGCCCGGCAACTGGGAGCCAGGCCCTTCGATCAAAGCCAACTGGACGCGGCCGGGGAGGCGCTGAGCCGGGGGGACTATGCCACCGCCTACCGTAGCGCCAGGGAGTTCGCCGACGGCATCCAGCATCAGGCCGCCGCGGCCCGCGAGGGCCGGCTATGGCGGGAGCGGCTGGGACGCACCCCCTTGACCCTCCTGCTGCTGCTGCCCTTCGCCGCCTGGCTCTACCTGGCCTGGCGAAAGCGGTGGAACCTCCGGTGGGCCCTGTGCGGCGCGGCCATCTACTTTCTGCTCTACAACGCCCTCTTTTTCGGCCGGGGATACACCTACTCGCTGAGCGCCTTCAACTCCGAGGAGCAGATCGAGGCCTTCTTCACCCAGCGAGGGGTGGATGCCCTCCTCGCCCTGCTCGTGGCCGGACTGCTGGTGGGCATCCTGGCCCGGCGGGAAGGGAAGTTCGACACCGCCCTGGCCGCGGGAAACGCCATGTTCTTCGTGGCCCTGGGACTGGGCCTTCAGGTGCTCCTGTTCTACTGGCTTTGGGATGTGAATTTCTCCTGGTACATTCCCAACCTGCTTTGGGGCTTCAAGTACTACCTGGATATGCTTCAGACCACGGCCTTCTATCCCAAGGTCTTTCTGCCCGTGGCCGCCATCCTGCCCTTCCTGGCCCTGGGGACGCGCTGGATAGCGCGTCGCGTCGCCCCTCGGCAGCACAGTTGAGTGGCCCTCAATGTTCGTGGTGCGCTATGGAGCGGAGTAGCGCTGTAGCAGGAGCGCTGAGCGTGAGCAAATACAGGCAGTGGCCGCTGAAGTGGCCTGGCCTGCTGGCCGTCCTGCTGGTCGTGGCCTCGGCGCTGGGCGCCGCCGCCCGGCCCGCCACCGACACCGAGGGGTGGTTTCCCTTCACCATCCCCTGGGACGACGCCGCCGACACCATCACCAGCGCCGCCGACTTGCTGGTGGATTATGCGGGCCAGGACCCGGCCAGGGTCATTGACGCCCGCGGGCATGTCCAGGTCGGCCCCGACGGGCACTTCTACTTCCAGAACACCGGTCAGCGGACCAGGTTCTGGGGGGTCAACCTGGTCTTCGGCGCCGCTTTCCCGCCCTGTCCCGACGCGCCGCCCCATCCGGGCGAGTTCCCCGACGTCCACGTCTCGGAGAAGCTGGCCGCCCATCTGGCCAAGCTGGGCTTCAACGCCGTCCGCTTTCACCACATGGACAACGACTGGGGCGACCCGTACGCCACCATCTTTGACTACGCCTACGACGACACCCAACACCTCAGCGCCGAAAGCCTGACCCGGCTGGATTACCTGAGCTACCAGCTCCGGCAGCAGGGCATCTACAGCGACCTGAACCTGCATGTCTCCCGCCAGTTCCAGCCGGGCGATGGCGTGCGCGACGCCGACGATTTCGACCCCAGCACCTTCAATAAGAACGCCACCCTCTTCGACCCGGTGATGATCGCCTTGCAGAAGAAGTACGCCCACGACCTGCTGACCCACCGCAACCCCTACACCGGCCTGCGCTACGTGGACGACCCCGCCGTGCTCTTCACCGAGGTCACCAACGAGGATTCCCTCTTCATGGGCTGGCTGGGTGATCAGCTCAACTACGACCCCGATGTGCCCAAGGCGCTGCCCCTGGCCTACAGCCGGGAACTGGACGGCCTGGGCATCAACCGGCTGATGAACGGCGGCTTCGAGGACGACCCCGCCGACTTCAGCCCCTGGCTCACCTGGGTCCGTGTTCCGGCGGCGGCGAACTTCGCCCTGGACGAGACCACCGCCGCCGAAGGGGAGCATTCGCTGCGCGTGGAGGTCACCCGCGTGGACGGCGTGGATTGGCACGTCCAGCTCTGGCAAGAGGACCTGGCCGTCCAGGCCAGGCGCGTCTACACCGTGAGCTTCGCCGCCGAGGCCGCGCAGCCGACCACCATCACCGCCCTGGTGATGAACAGCGAGAGCCCCTGGAACGACTACGGCTTCGTCGAAGAGGTGCCGCTCAGCACGACATGGCAGTGGTACACCTACACCTTCACCTCCACGGTCAGCGACTTCGGCGGGGCGCGGTTCTCCTTCGACCTGGGCCAGACGAGAACGACGCTGTGGTTCGACGGTCTGCACTTCGAGGAGCGAGATGGATTCCGGGGCTGGCTGGGCTGGCTGGGCGAGCGCTACGGCAGTACCGCCGCCATCCGCGCCGCCTGGGCACCCACGCAGACGGTGGATACCTCCGATCAGCTCCTTAACAGCAGCTTCGAAGAGGGCGCTGACCCCTGGTGGTGGTGGAACTGGCCCGGCACTCAGGCGAACTTCAGCCTGGATAGCACCATGGCCTACAGCGGCACGCACTCGCTGAAGGTGAATATCCATTGGGCCGATGGCGTCTCCTGGCATATCCAGTTCGGCCAGTCAGGCCTTTCCATCGTCGAAGGGCAGCGCTACGTCGTCTCCTTCGCCGCCAAAGCCGACCAGCCGGCCGCCATCGGCGTGGCCGTGATGCAGGATGGCGACCCCTGGGCCAACTACGGCCTGTGGGAGGAGGTGGAGTTGACGCCGACGTGGACGGTGTACACGTTGCCCCTGATCGCCACGGCTACTGACGATGGCGGGGCGCGGCTTTCCTTCGACCTGGGCTTTTCCGCGGCCACGCTGTGGTTCGACCAGGTCGAGTTTCGGGGCTGCAACCCCATCGGCCTGGCCGAAGGCGAATCTTTGGAAGCCCGCAACATCGCTCGCGCCCGGCGCAGCGAGGTGGGCATGTACACGCCGCAGCGCGTCGCCGATACCCTGCGCTTCTACTACGAGACCGAGCGGGATTACTTCACGGAGATGCAACGCTACGTGCGGGAGGAGCTGGGCACGCAGGCTTTGAACACCGGCACGGCCTCCTGGACCGGCGGCCTCCCCGACTACTGGGCCATGTCCGGGATGGATTTCGCCGACAGCCACCTGTACTGGGACCATCCCTGGTGGCCGGAGGTGCCCGACTGGTCACCCACCGGCTGGGTGATCCGCAACGAGGCCTGGGTCAACTATCCGATGGTGGAGCTGGCCAGCCTCATCGCCGTCGAGGGGATGCCTTTCACCGTTACCGAGTTTAACGAGGTCTTCCCCAACCGCTATGCCGCCGAGGGGCCGTTGCTCATGGCCGCCTTCGCCAACCATCAGGATTGGGATGCGGTTTTCCTGTTCGACTATGCTGACCGTACGGAGATTTTCGCCGCCGAGCATTGCGACTCCTGGTTCGACCTGGCCGGCAATCCCATCAAGCAGGCCCAAATGCCCATCGCCGCCCGCCTCTTCCTGCGCGGCCAGAACCGGCCGGCCGCCGAGTTGGTCTCCCTCTCCCTCACCGTCGACGAGACCCTCTCCTCGGTGCTCTACGGCTGGTCCGGCGAGGCCGCCTCTTTCCTGTTGGAGAAGAACATAGGGCCGATGACGGCCTGGCAGCACCGGCTGCGGGTAACCGATTTCGACGCCCCGACCCCGACTTCCTATAACCTGCCCGACCCACCCGGCCCGGTGTGGACGAGCGACACCGGCGAGCTGGCCTGGGACACGAGCATCCCCGGCCGCGGGCTGGTGACCGTGGACACCGAAGAGGTGCAGGCAGCCATCGGCTTCACCGCCGGGCGGTCCATCAGCCTCACTAATCTGACTCTGGAGTTTCCTCCTGACGCTGCTGCCTTCAACGTCGTCATTCTACAATCCCTCGATAGTCTCCCCCTCTCCTCGTCTCCCCGGCTCCTCTTGGGCGTGTTCACCCGCGTGGAAAACACGGGCATGGTCTGGAACGACGACGAGACCAGCGTGGACGACCGCTGGGGCGAGCCGCCGACGCTCATCGAACCAACGCGGTTCAGCGCCACGCTGACGCTGGACAGCGTGGCGGGGCTCACCATCCGGCGTCTTGACCCCACCGGCGCGCCGGTGGCGACGCTGGCCCACGAGGTGCTCGACAATCATCGGGTGCGCTTCGCCGTGGACACGGCAGCGCAATCCGGCCTCATGTTCGCCATCACCACCGGCAACGTCTACTACGTCTCCCCCACCGGCTCCGACGACAACCCCGGCACCTTCGGCCAGCCCTGGCGCACCATCCAGCACGCCGCCGATACCATCCTGCCCGGCGACACGGTCATGATCCGCGAGGGCGCCTACGCCGAAGAGGTGCGGATCAACCGATCGGGCAGCGCAGGGGCTTATCTGACCCTCCAGGCTTACCCGGGCGAGACGCCGGTGCTGGATGGGGCGGGCTTTCCAGGCACCGGGCTGGAGATCGGCAGCGGCGTCCAGTACGTGCGCGTGGATGGGCTGGTGGTCCAGGATTTCGGCGGCTGGGGCGTAGCTGTGGCCGGCGGGACGGCGCACATCGAGCTTTTGAATCTGGAGGTGAAGAACAACGGCGATTCCGGCGTGCGGCTCTACGGGGAGCCCTGGCCGGCCGACATCCTGGTTCGCAACCTGTACAGCCATCACAACGGCCTCCTAGGGCTGGATTGCACCCCCGGTTGCCGGGATACCCGGCTGGAGAACGTGCACGTGGCCTACAACGGCCCCGGCGGCAACACCGCCGCCGACGGCATCGGCTTCGAGGGCGGGGACGGGGTGGTGGTCATCGGGGCGCTGGCCGAAGGGAACGGCGGCGACGGCTTCGACTTCAAGGCCGATGGGGTGCGCATCGAGCGCTCCATCTCCCGCAACAACGGGCGGGACAACATCAAGTTATGGGGGCAAAACAGCACGCTGGTCAATTGCCTATCGGTGACAGCGGGCTGACCAATCTGGTGCTGGCCGAGCGCGGGAGCTACACGGTCATCAACTGCCTGTTCGCCAACCGTACTACCTACGGCTACCTGGCGGAGTTCGGCAGCTACGATGAGCCCAGCCTCCCCGCCGATGTCACCGTGCACAACACCATCTTCTTCAACGATAACCCGGCCAACGGCGGCACCACACTGTTCGTGGCCAGCGGCGTGAACATGACCGCCGACTACAACCTCTACTACAACCCTTACCGCACCGACGACGTGATCTGCTACGGACCGACCGATCGCTGCTACAGCGCTCAGGAGATCAACGACGGCACCTGGTTTGCCCAGACCGGCAACGGCGAGCACAGCGCTTATGGCGATCCCCTCTTCGTGAATGCTCCTGGCAAGGACTTCCATCTGACGGCGGCGAGCCCGGCAGTGGATGCGGGCACGGGGCAGGGAGCCCCGACGGTGGACCTGGACGGCAACCCCCGGCCCCAGGGTGCGGGATACGACATCGGCCCTTACGAGTATGTCACCGCCGGCCCTACACCCACGCCTACATCCGCCCCGACGCGCACGCCCACGCCGACACCGACGCGCACGCCGACCCGCACGCCCACGCCGACGCCCACGGCGACTCCCACGCCTACGCCGACGCGTACGCCAACGTCCACCCGCACGCCTTCGCCAACCCCCTCCTGCACGCCGACGGCCACCAGCACGCCTTCGCCAACCCCCTCCCGCACGCCGACGGCCACTCGCACGCCTTCGCCAACCCCCTCCTGCACGCCAACGCCTACGCCGAGCCGCACGCCAACGGCCACCAGGACGGCGACGTCCACTCGCACTCCTTCGCCAACCCCCTCCCGCACGCCGACGCCTGCGCCGACCCGCACGCCGACGGCCACCGGGACGGCGACGACAGCAATCTGGCCATGCTATCTGCCGCTGCTCTTGCGCTTCTTCTGAACGCAGCTTGGCCCCGGAGCGGAATCAGAGTACAATGTGGGGGCGGACCTTATCCGCCGCCCGCGGGGGCAATCTGAGATCTGAGCCTACAAGCCTCCCTGGCGCCGGACTGAGGCCCAGCGAGAGCAGGGGAAGATGAAACGATGCCTTCCACAGCGATGCTGATTTTGCTGGAAGAGGACAAACACTGGTGGTTCGCTACCCGCACGCGGGCCATCCTGGCCTACCTCGATCGCTATCTGGGGCCGGGACAGGGTCGGCGCGTGCTGGACGTGGGCTGCGGGGCAGGGAACATGGCCCACCACCTGGCCCACTACGGAGAGGTGGTGGGCGTGGACAACAACCCGCGGCCACTGGCCGTGGCCCGCCGGCGCGGCCTGGACGTTCGCCAAGGGCGGGCCGAGGAGCTGCCCTTCGAGGACGGCGAGTTCGACCTGGTGGCGCTGCTGGATACGGTGGAGCACGTGCCCGACGAAGGGGAGATGCGGGTTTTCGACGAATGCTGGCGGGTGCTCAAGCCAGGCGGCAAGCTGCTGATCACCGCGCCTGCCTTCATGTGGCTGTGGAGTCACAACGACGTGCTCAATGCCCATCACCGGCGCTACACGGTGGCGGAGCTGCGAGGGAAGCTTTCCACCGCCGGCTTCCGCACGCTGCGCGGCTCTTACAACAACTTCCTGGTCTTCCCCCTGGCCGCGGCGCTCATCCTGCTGCGCCGCGGGGCGAAGGCGGAGCCGGACCTGGCCTCGCCCCATTTCGACGATGAGGCCTACCAGGTGGAGATGGAGCCGGCGCCGCCGCTGGTGAACGCCGTGCTCAACGTCGTGGGCTGGCTGGAGGCGCAATTGCTGAAGGTGTTCCGCCTGCCGGTGGGCACGGGCGTTATCCTCATCGCCGAGAAGGAGCAGGGAGCGAAGGAGCATGGGAGCGGAGGAGCACGGGAGCAGGGGAGAATTCCCCCCAGCACCCCAGCTCCCCTGCTCCTCAGCCCCTCCGTTACAGGTGTTGAGTGTGGTGAGATTAACAGACAATCGCCCTCGTGCCTCTCATGAGCGATTGTACGGACGGCAGGCGGTGCGGGAAGCGCTGCGGGCGGGACGACGGCAGGCTATCCGCCTGTGGCTGGCCGAAGGTGTGCGGGAAACGGACGTCGTGGCCGAGATCGTTGCCTTGGCCGAAGCGGCCGGCTGCCCGGTGCAGCGCCGCGAACGGCGGGAACTGGACCGGCTGGTGAGCGGGAACCAGGGCGTCGTGCTGGAAGCCTCGCCCTATCCTTACGCCGACCTGGCGGACATCCTGGCCCTGGCCCGGCAGCGCGGCGAGCCGCCGCTATTGCTGGTGCTCGATCACCTGGAGGACCCGCGCAACGTGGGTGCACTCTTGCGCACGGCGGAAGCGGTTGGCGTCCATGGGGTCGTGCTGCCCCGACGCCGTTCGGCGGCGATCACGCCGGTGGCCAGTGACACCTCGGCGGGGGCGGCGGAGCATCTGCGGGTGGCGCAGGTGACGAACCTGGCCCGCACACTGGCGGAGCTCAAGCAGGCAGGACTCTGGGTGGCGGGGCTGGAAGCACTGCCCGAAGCGCAGCCCTACGATGCCGTGGACCTGGGCGGGCCGCTGGCATTGGTAGTCGGCAGCGAGGGACGGGGGTTGAGCCGGCTGGTGCGGGAGCGCTGCGACTGGCTGTTGAAGCTGCCCCTGCGCGGCCGCGTGGGCTCGCTCAACGCGGCGGTGGCTGCATCCATCGTGCTTTACCAGGTGCTGCGCTGCCGGGAAACGAGAGAACGATAGGAGGGAAAATCTTGCCAGAGGTCAGAAAGAGGGTTCAGTCCTTAGCTGTCTTTGTCACCATCGGGATGGCGGTGATCGCCGCGCCGATCATCGCCTGTCAATCGCCATTGCTTTTCCCCCCACCGCCAGTGGCATTGGCTACAGCCACGCCGACGGCCCCGCTGCCGACGATTGCCCCATCACCTACCGCAACCTCGACGCCCAGCCCTTTGCCTCTCACGCCCACGCCTGCCCCCACCTCCACGCCAACGGCGACAGCCACGCCCACCCGCGCCATCACGCCCACAGCCACGGCTACGCCGCAGCCGACGCCTGCGCCAACGGGGGTTTTGCCCTACAGGCTGACGCTCACCGAAAAAGAGGTGAACGAACTTGTCCAGAAGGGCCTGGCCATGCAACCCAACGTGCCGGTCAGCCACGTCTACGTGCGCCTGGAACCTGGGCAGATCGCTGCCAGCGGCAAGGCGCGGCTGGGCTTCTTCACCCTGGACGTTGAGGCGGTGGCAACGCTCACCGTTGAGGATGGCAAGCCCATCCCGCAGATCGTGGAGATCCGTGCCGGTGGACAGCCGCTGACGGGATTCCTGCGCGCTCAGGCGGAGAATCTGTTGCGGCCTTACCTCCAGCAGTGGCTGCAGGCGGAAACGAACGTCTACGTCGAGGAAGTGGACATCCAGAAGGGCCGGATGAGCATCACCGGCCGGTACAGGTAACCAGGGGTTGTGGCTGATGGGCATAAGCCCCCGCGGCTCACCCGCCGCGGGGGCTTGGCTTTTCCGGCCGCTGGTAGGGGATGGGGATGTAGGACACTGAGGGCCGTTTCTGCGCCGGCTGGCGATAGAGGGCCATGAGCCTGTACACCTCTTCCGGCATCTCCGTGCTGACGGGCAATCCCAGGTCTCTGGCCTCTTCGACGGTGATCGGATAGTCGTGCGTCCAGGTGCCGGTGGCCAGCAACTCGGCCAGTTGCTGGGCCTTGCCCTCGTCCATGTGAGTGGTGTGACTGAGGATTTCGGTTACCGTGTGCCGCACCTGGTTGATGGCTTTGCGGGCCATGTCGGCCAGGATGAGCGTGTCATCGTCAATCTCATTCACGCTCTTCTGCTCGATGACCGAGAGGATGGAGGCAGCGGGCTTATCGCCGATCTGCGGGTCAACGGGGCCGAGGACGGCGTTTTCGTCCATGACGATTTCGTCAGCGGCCAGCGCCAGGAGCGTGCCGCCGGACATGGCATAGTGGGGCACGAAGACGGTGACCCGCGCCGGGTGGCGGCACAGGGCGTGGGCGATCTGCTCGGCAGCCAGCACCAGGCCACCTGGCGTGTGCAGGATCAGGTCTATGGGAATGTCCTTGTCGGTGAGCTTGATAGCCCGCAGCACCTGCTCGCTGTCTTCGATGTCAATGTAACGGAAGACGGGGAAACCCAGCAGGGCCATCGTTTCCTGGCGGTGGATGAGGACGATGACCCGGCTGCCACGCTTTTTCTCCAGGTCGCGCATGATGCGCAGCCGGGCCGCCTCCAGCATGCGCTTCTGCATGGCCGGCCACAGGCTGGTGATGATGAAGAAGAGCCAGAAGAGGTCGGTGATGGACATGGTTGGCCTCCTACCAGGGATAGTACTCGTCGGGGTAGAAACGACGCTGCTGGCGGGGCTCGAAGAGCTTCACCAGGAGGAAGCCGGCCACGAAGCCGCCGATGTGCGCCCACCAGGCTACGCCGCCGCCCTGAAATGAAGCCACGGCCAGGGACAGGGTGCCGTTGAACAACTGCATCAGGAACCACAGGCCCAGGTAGACCGGGGCCGGGATGTTCACCACACGGAAGAAAAAGAACAGGGGGATCAGGGTGATGACCTGCGCCCTTGGATAGAGCAGCAGGTAGGCTCCCAACACGGCGGCAATGGCACCGCTGGCCCCTACCGTGGGCAGTTCCGAGGTTGGGTAGGCCCACAGATGGGCCAGGCCGGCCAGAAGCCCGCCCAACACGTAGAACACCAGATAGCGGATGTGCCCCAGCCGGTCCTCCACGTTGTCGCCGAAGATGTAGAGGGCCATCATGTTAGAGATGACGTGGAACCAGCTCCCATGCAGGAACGTGGAGGTGAAGAGGGTCACCCAGCGGCCGGGGCCGCCAATCCAGAAGCCATCGGGCACCAGGCCCAGGGTGAAGAAGAGGCGGTCCAGGCTTCTTGGCTCAAGCCACGTTTCCACCAGGAAGACGATCACGTTGACAACGATGATCATCGTGTTCACCACCGGGAAACGTCGCGAGCGTATCGTATCGCGCAGAGGAATCATTGAAACTACCCACTCAACTCCGCCACCAGCACATCCATGGCCATGACCGGTTCCATCTGCCCGGTCTTGATGGCCAGGTCGGTCTCCAACAGCCGCTCGTAGATGGCTTCCAATTGCGGCAGGGAGTAACGCCGCGCCTGGCCCGTCATCTTCTCCACCACGAAGTCCCTCAGCTTCAACTCGCTGGCAATGGCCGAGGGCCGCAAGCCCTGGGCTATCAGCTCTTTGACCTGCAATAGCAATCGGTACTGACGCACGATCATGGACAACAGATAGAGGGGCGCCGCGCCCTCGTCCAGCAACTGATGCAACAGGACGATCGCTCGCCGCCCGTTGCCCTGCCCCAGGGCATCCACCATCTGGAAGATGTTGGCCTCGGCCGCTTCGGGCACCAGCAACCGCACATCTTCCCGGCCGATGGCCCGCTGGCCAGCCGTGTAGGCGATCAGCTTCTGCAGCTCCTGGTCCAGCAGGCGCAGATTGTCGCCCACGGTGTTGATGAGCTCGTAGGTGCCGTCGCGGGTGATCTGGCCTCCCCTGGCCCGCGCCCGTGTCTCGATCCAGTTCACGAGATCGTCCCGGCGCTTGCGCTGGCACAGCATCACCCGGGCCCGCCTGTCTTGCGCCAATTCCTGGATCCGCCGCAGCAATGGGTGCCCGTGGCTCACGGTCTGAGCTTCCACGAAGACCAGCTCCGTGCTTTCCGGCACCTGGTCGAGATAGCCGATCAGTTCCTGCAAATAGGCGTCCTGTGCCTTCGTGGGCCCCTTCTCACCGGCCAGCCGGTCGAGCAGCGAGTCCACGACCACCAGCCGGCGCGTAGACAGAAAGGGCACCGTATCGCACGTCTGGCGCAGTTCGCCCAGGGTGACCTTGCGCCCGTCCAGATGGGTGGTATTCAGGTCTGCCATCTCGGAAGGGCCGAGGGCCGCCTTCACTCCTTGCAGCGCTTCTGCGCGCAGGAACTCCTCGTCGCCGTGGATCAGGGTGATCATCAGAGGTAGTGTAATTCTTTGGCCGCCTGTGTCAGTTCGTCGCGGAACCGGGGATGGGCGATGCGGATGAGCGCCTGCGCCCGCTGGCGGATGGTCTTGCCGTACAGGTCGGCCACGCCGTACTCCGTCACCACATAGTGGACGTGATTGCGGGTGGTGACCACGCCCGCGCCCTGCTTGAGCATGGGCACGATGCGGCTGAACTGGCCGTCCCTGGCCGTGCTGGGCAGGGCGATGATGGGCACGCCGCCTTTGGAGCGAGCCGCGCCGTAGATGAAGTCCAGTTGCCCGCCCACCCCGCTGTACAGTTTGGGGCCGATGGAATCGGCGCATACCTGGCCGGTCAGGTCCACCTCGATGGCCGAGTTGATGGCCACCTGGCGGTGGTTCTGAGCGATGACGAAGGGATCGTTGATGTACTCGGTGCGATGCAACTCGATGAGGGGGTTGTTGTTGGCCCAGTCGTAAAGCCGCTTCGTGCCCAGCATGAAGCCGGCGATGATCTTGCCCGGGTGCAGCGTCTTGCGGGCATTGGTCAGCACGCCGGCTTCCACCAAGTCAATCACGCTGTCGGAGAACAGCTCCGTATGCACGCCCAGGTCCTTCTTGTGATACAGGAACCGCAGCACGGCATCGGGGATGGCACCGATGCCCATCTGCATCGTGGCCTCGTCGGGGATCAGCTCGGCGATGTGCTCGGCGATGCGCACGTGCAGGTCGGTGAGCCCTCCTTCGGTCATGGGCAGTTCCAGCAGGGGATAGTTCACCGGCACGATGTAGTCCAGCCGGCTGACATGGATGAAGCTGTCGCCCAGGCAGCGAGGCATGTGCGGGTTGACCTCGGCGATGATGAGCCTGGCCGATTCGGCCGGCGTCTTAGTCAGCCCGGTCTCGATGCCGTAGGAGCAAAAGCCATGCTCGTCGGGCGGGGAGAGGTGCACGAAGGCCACGTCCAGCGGCAGGAGGCCCTGGCTGAACAGCAACGGGAACTCCGAGAGCAGGTTCGGTGTATAGTCGGCTCGCCCTTCCTGGACGGCCTGGCGCACATTGGGGCCGATGAAGAGGGCGTTGACACGGATGTGCCCCTCCATCTCCGGCTTGACGTAATCACTGGAGCCCAGGGTCAGGGCGTGACAAATCTCCACGTTCTCCAGTTCGTGGGCGCGGGCGACCAAAGCCCCCAGCAGCACCTGAGGCACGCTGCAGTTGCCGGTGAGGAAGATGCGGTCGCCGGACTTGATGGCCTTGACCGCCTCCTCGGCGGTGGTGACTTTGCTTTCGTAAATCTTCGACCAACTGTAGGCCATGGCTCACTCCTGCGCGCCGGCGTTGTAGGTTATGGCTAAGGGCTCGCTGACGATTTCTCCGTCCCGCGTGGCGATGCCTCGCGCCAGGTCAGGCATGTCCTCGGCGGCCTGGGCCAGCCCCACCTCGGCGATGCGGCGGATGTAAGGCCAGGCGGCGTTGTTGAAGGCGTGGGTGGAGGTGCGGGGAAGCACTCCCGGGGCGTTGGGGACGCAGAAATGCACCACCCCCTCCTCGATGAAGACGGGGTCGCGCAGCGTCGTGGGGCGGCTGGTCTCCACACACCCGCCCTGGTCAATGCTGAAGTCCAGGATGACAGCGCCTTTCTTCATGGAGCGCACCATGTCGCGGGTGACCAGGATGGGCACGCGAGCGCCCGGCACCAATACGGCGGTGATCAGCACTTCCACGAAGCGGGCCACGCGGGCGATGTTGAAATCATAGGCCACCATGGTGGTGACGCGGCCCTGGAACATCTCGTCTATTTGATGTAACCTGGCCAGGTCGCGATCGAGGACGATCACATCGGCACCCAGGCCGTGGAAGGCGCGGGCGGCGTTGGTGCCCAGCACGCCGGCCCCCAGGATGGCCACCCGCGCCGCCGGGATGCCCGGCACGCCGCTGAGCAACACGCCGCGGCCGCCCCAGTTGCTCTGCAGGAAGGTGGCCGCCAGTTGCGGGGCCATACGCCCGGCCACCTCGCTCATCGGCTTGAGCACCGGCAGATTTCCGTCGTCGGTCTGGATGGTCTCGTAGGCGACGGCAGTGACCTGTCGCTCCAGCAGGGTGCGGACGGTCTCCCGGCGGGCGGCGGCCAGGTGCAGGAAGCCGCACAGGATCTGTCCCTCGTGCAGCCAGGCCAGTTCCTCCTGGGTGGGGCGCACCGCCTTGAGCACCATGTCGGCGCGGCGGTAGGCTTCCTCGGTGGAGTAAACGATGCACCCGCCGGCCCGTTGGTAGTCGTAGTCGGAGAATCCGGCACCCTCGCCGGCGCCGTGCTCCACATAGCAGACATGGCCGGCCTGGCTGAGCAAGCGCACCCCGTAGGGCGTCAGCCCCACGCGCATCTCCAGGTCGCGTCGTTCTTTGGGAATTCCAATGTTCATGAAGCACCTCTCTGGCGGGTTTCAGGTTCCAGGTTTCGGGTTTCACGTGCAACCTGAAACATGGACCCGGCAATTGCTTCTGGTTATCCGCCAACCAATGCGGCACCCCGGCGCAGCGCGGCCTTGTTGGCCCCCAGCAGCTTGCGGTGCCGCTCCGGCAGGTGGTTATCCAGGGCCTGTTCCACGGCCTCCAGCGGCACGACGCCAATGGCCTGCACCAGCGTGCCCAGACAGACCACGTTGGCCAGCCGGATGTTGCCCAGCTCGGTGGCGATGTCGCTGGCGGGGATGTGAAAGACGCGGATGTCCGTGCGTTCGCTGCGTTGCGGCACCAGCGAGCTGTTGACCACCAGCACGCCGCCCGGCTTGACCGCCGGTTCGAAAGCCTCCATGGAGGGGATGTTGAGCACAATGGCCGCGCTGGGCCGCCGTACCAGCGGTGAGCCAATCTCCTGGTCGGAGATGACCACGGTGCAACGGGCCTTGCCCCCGCGCATCTCCGGGCCGTAGGAAGGAATCCAGGTGACGTGGAAGCCGCTGTCCATGGCCGCAAAGGCGAGCAACTGGCCGGAGAAAAGCGCACCCTGCCCGCCGAAGCCGGAAATGATGATCTCTTCCTGCACGCCTGTCCTCCTCATCGTTGTGGAATCGTAGGGGCGGGTTTGCCCGCTTTGGAGGTGCGACCGTCACTGCCCCCAGGCATACATCGCCGGCGATACCGTATCCACGGCGGAAAACCCGCCCCCTACCTGGTTTCCATCAGGGCACGCACCCCGTCACTCACCTTCGTGTCGCCCAGTGGGTAGTAGGCCACCATGTGCTTTTTGGCCCACTCCAATGCCTCCACCACGCCCATGTGCCAGTTGGTGTTGCAGGTGGAGAGGACCTCCACCAGCGAGAAGCCCAGCTCAGCCAGTTGGGTCTGGAAGGCCAGTTTGATCGCCGCCCTGGTGCGGTGGATGCCCCGGGGGTCAAACACCGCCTGGCGGGTGACGTAGGCTGCCCCTGGCAATACCGCCAGCAACTCGGCCATCTTCATGGGGAAGCCGGCTGTCTCCACGTCCCGCCCCGTGGGCGAGGAGGTGGTCACCTGGCCGGGCAGCGTCGTGGGGGCCATCTGCCCGCCGGTCATGCCGTAGATGGCGTTATTGACGAAGATGGTGGTGAAGAGCTCGCCGCGGTTGGCGGCCTGGATGATCTCCGCCGTGCCGATGGCTGCCAGGTCGCCGTCGCCCTGGTAGGTGAAGACCACCCTGTCCGGGCTGACCCGCTTGATGCCGGTGGCCATGGCCGGGGCGCGGCCGTGAGCGGCTTCGGCGAAGTCCATGTTGAAATAGTAGTAAGCCAGCACGGAGCAACCCACCGGGGCGATGCCGATGGTGCGCTCCCGAATGCCCAGTTCGTCTATCACCTCGGCGATCAGCCGGTGGATGATGCCGTGGGTGCAGCCGGGGCAGTAGTGGGTGTGCGTCTCGGTCAGGCTCTGCGGTCGCTTGTAGACCAGTTCCATATCGGCTGGGATTTCAACAGTTACCATTTCGCCTCCCCCAGGATCGGTTCCAGGTTTCAGGTTTCAGGTTAACCTTGAAACCCGAAACCTGAAACGGAAGACCTTCAGCATTCCTTGTCCAGCCTCTCCAGCTCGGGCAGGATCTCGTCGGGCAGGGGGATGATGCCGCCCAGCCGGCCGTAGAAGCGCACCGGGCAACGCCCTTCGACGGCCAGCCGCACATCCTCGACCATCTGCCCGGCGTTCATCTCCACCACCAGCATGCCACGCACCTGCCCGGCCAGTTCGGCCAGGCGGGCGCTGGGGAAGGGCCAGAGGGTGATGGGCCGCAGCAGCCCCACCTTCAGCCCCTGCCTGCGCGCCTCCCGCACCGCCGTCTGACAGACGCGCCCCACGGTGCCGAAGGCCACCAGCAGCAGGTCGGCGTCCTCGCTGCTGTACTCCTTCCAGCGCACCTCGTTGGCGGCGATCTCCTGCAATTTGGCCTGCAGCCGCAGGTTGACCTCTTCCAACACCTCGGGCTCCAGGTAGAGAGAGGTGATGATGTTGGGCTGGCGGCCCCTGGCGCCGGTGAGCGCCCAAGGCGGACGCTCTGCAGGGGGACGGACGGGACGCATCGGCGGCAGTTCGGCCGGCTCCATCATCTGGCCGAGCGAGCCATCGGCCACGACCATGGCAATGGTGCGGTACTTCTCGGCCAGGTCAAAGGCCAGCACCACCAGGTCAATGGCCTCCTGGATGTTGCCGGGGGCCAGGACGATGGGGTGGAAGTCCCCATGGCCGGCCATTTTCACCGCCTGGAAGTAATCCCCCTGGGAAGGGGCGACGTTGCCCAGGCCAGGGCCGCCGCGCATGATGTTGATCACCACGGCGGGCACTTCCGAGCAGGCGATGTAGGAGAGCCCCTCCTGCATCAGGCTGATGCCGGGGCTGGAGGAGGAAGTCATCACCCGCGCCCCGGCGCAGGCCGCGCCGTAGACCATGTTGATGGAGGCCACCTCGCTTTCCGCCTGCAGGAAGACGCGTCCCTCCTCCGGCAGCCGCCGGGCGAGATGCTCCAGCACTTCGGTCTGTGGGGTGATGGGGTAGCCAAAGTAGGCTTCCAGCCCGGCCCGGATGGCGGCCTCGGCGATGGCCGCGTTTCCCTCCAGCAGTTCCTTGGCCATACTGCACCTCCTCAGGCGGCAACGGCAGCCGGCTGGGGCGGCCGCTTGCGCCGATACACCGTGAAGACCACGTCAGGACAGATCGTAGCGCACAGGGCACAGCCGGTGCAGGCCTCCGGGGCCACCACTTCGACGGGCCGATACCCTTTGGTGTTGAAGCGGTCTTCTGCCAGTCGGAGGATGTGCTGGGGACACACGGTCACGCACAGGCCGCATCCCTTGCAGCGATCCTCATCAATGAGAACCATGCCTTTGGCCATCGTCGTCTCCTTCGACAATGTTGGAACGTGATCCGTGATCCGTGATGCGTGCTCCGTGTTTTGAGCTTTGCAGTTTGGATTTCACTGTCCGTGCGGCTTCGCGCAGCAGGAAGCGGGCGATGCCGGGGATGTGCAGTCGCAGCCCTCGGATGGGCATTTCCAGTTCCCGCTTGTCGCAGACCGTGGAGGTGTTGGCGCTGTCTATCTCCGGTTTCAGCCGCATCAGCTCCCGTTCCGCTTCCTGTGGCGTGCATGTCTCCAGCAGCCGGTCAATCTCGGCCATCAGCCGGCGGGCGCGGGCGACGCGGTCCTCGATGTCCTGCGCCACGGCCTGGCTGAGCAGCCCCCGCTCCGCCTTCAGCCGGGTGAGCCGCAACCCGGCCTCGTAGGTGCTCTCCACGATGTCCGCCCGGCTCATCCAGGCCGTCTCGTAGTTGAGGGTGTGCTTCCAGGTGGGAGCCTCCAGCGCCCGGCGGTGCTCCTCCAGCGTGCGATAGAAGAGGCGATAACCGTAGCGGTCCGGGGCCTCGAAGGCGCGGCTGCCGGGGTCGAGGAAGGGCGCCAGCGGGGAGATGAAGGGCAGCAACCGGTTGTCATCGAACCGGTCCAACAGATGACGGCAGTACTCAGCGGTGTCCAGGACCGACTCCACCGTCTGCTGTGGCAGGCCAACCATGAAGAAGAGGTCGAGGCGGCGGCAGCCGGCGTCTAACGCCGCGGCCAACGTCGCCTCCAGCGCCTGGTTGTCGTAAGCCTTGCCGAAAGCCCGGCGCACGGCGGGGTCGTGCGTCTCCGGCGAGATTTCCAGCGTCCAATCGGAGAAGGTCTGGCCTATCTTCTGCAGATAGCCGTCGCTGGCGACGTCGAAAAGCTCCAATATCACCGGGTTGGGGAAGCCCCGGGCTGCCTGGAGGAAGCGTTCGGCGTAGCTCATCCCCGCCTGTTGCAGGTCGCCCAGGACGAACACGGGGCCTCGGGTCACTTCGGCCATGTGCCAGAGGTCGGCGGCCAGTTGCTCCGGATCCCGGTAAGCGAGGCGCGTCCGGCCGTGCATGTGGTGGAAGGCCTGCGCCGAGCCGCCGCAGGTCAGGCAGTTCTGCGTGCAGCCGCGACAGGTCAGGGCGGCCATGATGGGGTAGTCGAACCAGCCGGCCAGGGGCTTGTAGTTCTTCAGATCGAAGCCCAGGCTGCGCGCCGCTGCCCGCACCACGTAGTTGTAGTCTATCCGGACGTGGTCGAGGGTTTCCGGGCTGTAGGTGAGAGGGTTCTCCTGCACCTGGCCGGCGTCATCCCGCCAGGTGAGGTTGGGCACCTGGGCTGGCGGGTGCCCTTCATCCAGGCAGTCCAGAAGCTGACGCAACGGCTCCTCCGCCGAATCGCCGCGGATCACGTAGTCCACCTGGGGATACTCCATAAGTTCCCTATGGTAGTAGGTGGCGGAGAAACCGCCGAAGATGACCGGCGTATGCGGGTGGTGCCGTTTGACCAGTTCGGCGATAGCCAGCGCGCCGTGGGCGTGGGGCAGCCAGTGCAGGTCAATGCCGAAGGCCCGCGCCCTCAGCCGGGCGATGAACTGCTCGACATCGAAGTCGGGATCATCGAGCATGCGCACGGCCAGATTGACGATGCGCACGCGGGAACCGTGCCGCTCCAGATACTCGGCCATCGTCGTGAGGCCGATAGGGTACATCTCGAACACCGGATTGGAGGGCACCACGTCGCTGATGGGGCCGTAGAGAATGGCCCGCCGGCGGAAGTCATACACGCTGGGCGCGTGCAGAAAGATCAGGTCAGCTTGAGCGTGAGAGAACATGGCGACTATATGATAACCTCTTTCCCCTGCAAAGTCAAAGCGAGCACCGTTCCGCGTGCGGAAGCGATGCTCGCCCTGCCCGTCAACTTCGTCTGGTTGCTCCCGGGGCCGCTTATCCTCCCAGCAGCCGGATGAGGTGATGGAGCAGATTGGCCGTGGTCACCAGGCCCACCAGGATGTGGCCTCGCACGACAGGGATCCCGCCGATGTCGCTTTCACAGACCAGTCGGGCGACATCTCGGATGTGCGCCTCGGGGGCCACGGTCAACGGATCTCGCTTCATACAGGTGCGCACCTCGATCAGGTCGAGGAGGAAATGGTCGTGCCACGGCTCGCGGGCCACCAGCGGCGAGTTGGCTGCCCGGCTCAGTTCGTAGTCGGTGACGATGCCCACCAACCGGTCGCCTTCGACTACGGGCAGACAGCGGCAGCCGCTCGCTCGCATGCGCCGGATGGCCGTGCCGATGGAGTTGGCCGGCGACACCGTGATGGGATTGGGGATCATGATCTCTGCCACGCACATGGCAGGCTCTCCAGGACATTTCTGGACTTGCGGGCTGCGCCGCCGCGCAGGGCTGCTGGCGTCTCGTGTCTCTCATCGTAACACCGATCACCCGCCACGTGAATGACCTGGGTCATGTTGCCTCTTCGCTCGCCGAAGGCGAATTTCTATCCCGCAATCCGCACTCCGCATTCCGCAATCCGCAATCCGCAATCCGCGATCCGCAATCAGTAGTCCGTGATCTCTCCTCCTGTGATCTGACGTGGCTTCTTGTCCAGGTCCAGCGGGTAGTCGAAGCCCGGCTCGATCTCACCCTGCGGGGAATAGGCAGCCACGGTGGACCAGTAACCGCGGCCGCCTTCGGCCTTGAATTCCAGCCTGGCGATGGCCTTGGCTCCCTTGTAGCCGTACAGCCAGGGGACGATGAGCCGCAGCGGCGAGCCGTAGGGCGCAGGCAGCCGCTCGCCATTCATGCGGTAGGCGAAAAGCGCCCGCGGCCGTGCCAACTCCTCGATGGGCAGCACCTCCCAGTAGCCGTCAAGGCATTGCATGTGCACATGGGCCGCTTCGGGCAGGGGATGCACCAGCTCGGCTAACGCCCGGTAGGTGAAGC
Organism: Anaerolineae bacterium; assembly: GCA_029907105.1. Lineage (GTDB taxonomy): Bacteria > Chloroflexota > Anaerolineae > UBA3071 > UBA3071 > JARYMM01. The sequence goes on from JARYMM010000018.1 coordinate 22,935, forward strand.
CGCCCCACTCGGCCCTGGCCGACCAGCATTCCACGCACTTCATACGCGAGTTCTGCTCAACGAGCAGCGGCAACCGGGCCTCGATCTCGTCCAGGCTCAGGGTGAGCGGCTCGGCCACCAGCCCGACCACGGTGAGCCGCCAGGCCGCCACGTCCGGCGGGGGGAAGGGCTTGACGTAGCGGATATAGAAGCCGGGCCGGTTCTCGTTATGCAGCAACTCCGAAGGAGCGGCCCGCGGCGCGGCAGGTGTGGGCGTGGGCGGGGGCACAGCCGTGGGTCGCGGGGCGGGGGCTGAGGTGGCCGTGGGCTCCACGCGCAGGCCGCAGGCCGCCGCCAGCCAGCTCAGCAACCCCAGTCCGCCGTAGCGCAGCACTCGCCGCCGGCTGATCAGTTCCTCGCGTTGTTCTTGTTTGCCCATGTGTTCCAACCTCCCAGATCCAATGCATCCAGCTTTGCTCCCGCCGGGCTGCCAGGTCCGGCGGAAAGGCAGTGGGCTTGGCAGTCCACTGCGAGCTCCTCAGGCAGTAAATCCAAGGTTGCTCCCGCGTGCGTCGTTTGTCATGCTTTCTGCTCGGCGACGAGGGCTTCGAAGCGCTCAATGTCGGCGCGGACGACATCCAGGCTGGCCCGCCAGAAGTCGGGCCTGCGGATGTCTATGCCAAAGCGCGCGGCCAGTTCTGCCGCATGGCCCATCCCCGTCGAAGAGAGCAGGTCGTCGTAGCCGGCTCTGAACGCCTCGGGATCGTCCTGGTAACGGGCGTACAACCCCAGCCCAAAGAGCAGCCCGAACATGTAGGGGTAGTTATAGAAGGAACGGTCTGTGCTGTAGTAGTGCGGCTTCATGGCCCACATGTAGGCGTGATAGGTGTCGGGGTCCAGGCCGTCGCCATAGGTTTGCCGCTGCCCGTCCCGCATCAGGCTCTTGAACTCTGCCGGCGAGAGTTCGCGCTGCTTCCGTTTCTCGAAGACATTTTGCTCGAAAATGAAGCGGCTGGTGATGTCCACCACCACCTGGCAGGCGTTCTGCAAAGAGGCTTCCAGGATGACCATCTGCTCCTGCGGGTCAGCTTTCTGCAATGCCGCCTGCTGCACGATGGTCTGGCAGAAGATGCTGGCAGTTTCGGCCAGGGTCATGGGGGTCTGCCGCTGCAGCATGGTGCGGGAGGCCAGGTTCAGGTTGTGGTAGGCGTGGCCCAGTTCGTGGGCCAGCGTGCTCAGGCCGCCGTAGGCGGTCTTGTAGTTGGAGAGGACGCGCGACTCGTCGTTGCGCAGCCACATGCAGAAAGCGCCGTCCACTTTGCCAGGGCGGGGCTCGGCGTCAATCCAGCGCTCGCCGAAGGCCCGCTCGGCCAGCCGCCGCAGCCTGGGCGAGAAGGTGCCGAATTGCTCGACGATGAACTGGGCCGCCTCCTCGTATGGCCATGCCCGGACGTTCTGTCCCACGGGAGCGAACAGGTCGTACCAGGCCAGCACGGGCAGGCCCAGGGCGCGGGCCTTGGCCCGCAGGTAGCGACGGAAGTCGGGGAACGATTCGTGCGCCGCTTCCATCATAGCGTGCAGCGTCTGGCGGTCTATGTTGTTCTGAAACAGCGAGGCATCCAGGGGAGAATCCCAGCCCCGCCGCCGGGTCAGGGTGTTGACCTCGCCCTTGATGCTGTTCATGGCCGCGGCAAGGGGCGTCTCGGCGCCCTGCCAGACGGCGATCTCGGCCTCATAGGCGCGGCGGCGCACCTCCCGGTCGGGGTCATAAGCCAGGTTGCGCACAACGCTCATGGGCAGCGTTTGCTCCCGGCCTTCCAGTTCGAGGATGACCAGCAATTGCGAGGTGAAGTCACTGTGCAGCTTGCCCCAGGCGGTGCCGCCGGTCAGGTTCAGCTCGGTGGCCAGCGCTTCTTCGGCCGGGGACATCAGGTGTGTGGCCTGTATCCTGGCTTTGCGCAGCATGAAGGCGTGCTCACGGGCCAGCGCGGAACGCTCGATGAGCGCTTCGACGTCCAGGGAGCCGATCCAGGCGGTGAAGCGGGTCTCCAGCAGGGAGAGCTTCATCGCCTGTTGCAGGTACTCGCTGTGCCTGGCCTGAGCCAGTTCGTTGCGGGTGTTGGTGGTGACGAAGCTGGTGATATAGGCTTCCAGGGTATGCGCTTCCCGCAGCACGTTGTTGAAGCGCTCGATCACCGTCTCGAAGCTGTGCACTGTTGCCGCGTCGAGCGGGGCGGCCTCCCGCAGGCCGATGTGATGCTCGTCGAAGAGGGCCACCAGTTGGTCAATAGCCTGGATGGCGGCCTGAAAACCGGCCTCGAACTCCGCCGATTCCAGGCCAGGGTAGACGGGGGTCATGTCCCAGTGGGGCAGGGTGTTCTGCGATGTCATCGTTCATTGTTCTCCGGTAGTTATTGGTGCTTCCGCCGTAACTGCCTACCTGTCACTGCGAGCGAAGCGAAGCAGTCTCCTGGGATCAAAAGGAGTAGGGGCGCAAGGCTTTGCGCCCCTACTTCGCCCCTTCGGGGCTCGCAATGACGCCAACCCGCCGCTGTATCTCACGTTGCAAAGCCGAAGGTGGGCAGTTACCTTCTGCCGGACATGACTGCCCGGCGGGCTTTCTTTCGGCCTGAGCCTGGCTGTCCAGGCCGGGCAGCCCAAGCGGTTGCTGTGGATAAATAGATGATACCACATAGAGGGAAAGAGGGCAACTTCACCGACGTGCCAATCTCCCGCCGACATGGGAACTCCCGATTTGCCAGGAATGGGCCAAATGCACTATGATAGCACGGTATCATAACGCCCCTGTCGCTGTGCAAGCCCGAGGCCAGCATGGAGGGATGAAGGCAACGCTTGATGTTCAGCAAGAGCGGTGTGAAAGTGCTATGGGCCATCACCGGCCTGGCGGTGCTGGCGTTGAGCGCGGCTACCGTGCTCCTGGCGCGACAGGCAGGCGCGCTGGAGCGGCTGCGCCAGCAGGCCGCCGTGCGCGCCAGTGCTGCCGACGAGCGCATCCTCTTCCTGGCCGCCGCCGAAGGCCAGGAAACCACCGACCTTTGGGTGGTGCCGGCGAGGGGAGGCCAGGCCACGCGGCTGGCAGAGAACGTAGAGGTCCACTCCTTCGGGCAGGCCAGCCCGGTGAGCCTCATCAGCGATGGCGACGAGCGACGGCTGGCCTTCCTCCAGGGGCCGCCCGAGGCCATGCGCCTGGTCACGCTCGACCTGGATACCGGAGAGCGCGGCGAGCTTTTCGTGGCTTCCGACGGCTGGTGGCTTGCCTCGCCCTCGGCCTCGCCCGACGGCCGGCGGCTGGCCTTCATCAGCCACGAACCGCCACCGGACGAGGAGTTCAGCGGCGACCTCTCCGCCGCGCTTTATGTCGTCAACACTTCTGATGGCGACATCGAACAGCGGCTGGAGCCGGTGCCTGTCTGGACGCCGCTGGCCTGGTCGCCCGACGGGCAGTGGCTGGCCGCGAACACGGGCCAGGCGCGCTCGCCGAAGCTGACGCTGCTGCCCGCGGCAGGTGGAGGGCCACCGCAGACGCTGTCCTTCCATGCCGCCTGGCTGGCGGCCTGGTCGCCCGACGGCGCCTGGCTGACCACAGCGCATTGGGAGCTGGGCGGCGGCCCCAAACTGGTCTCTTGGGACGTCGTGGCAGGGCGGGAAGTGGACCTGCCCCTGCACGGCACGGGCCCTGGTGTTCGCCCGGCCTCCGTTTTCAACCCGGCCTGGTCGCCCGACGGGACGCGGCTGCTTTACCAGGCGGGCATGGACTCCTGGAGCATGGGCCTCTACGTCGTGGGGCGGGAGGGAGGGGAGCCGCTGGAGCTGTTTGCCGAAGCGGCCAGCACGGTCTGGTGGGCCTGCTGGTCGCCTGATGGGGAGCAGGTCGCCTTCCTCGTGGCGCGGGGCGGCGGACGGGACAGGTCGCCGCTGGAGATGGACGGCTACGTGGTGCAGCCCGATGGCCAGGGCCTGTGGCAGGTGGATGCAGGGATCGAGGGCCGGGTGCAGTGGATGGCCTGGTCGCCTGACGGCCGGCGGCTGGCCTTCGCCCTGAACGGCGAGGGGGACGAGCTATCCCCCGGGCAGCTTTACACCGTTGACCTGGAGGAGCGGTCGCCGAAGGTACTGCATGAGGGATTGCGAGGGTACAGCTATCCCCTCTGGCTTGCGGCAACAGCGGGGGATGAGTAGCGGCTTGCCAGAGATGGTTCCCCGCGAGTTTTGCACCGGGGATCAACTAAACAGGTGCCGCGGCCCATTCGGAAATTGCCAGATGTTCCCTCTCTTTTCCCAGAACATAGTGATCGTAAATACTCTGGAACACCACGTCGAGCGGTGCTTCGGCAATGCCCAGTTCGGGAACGCTGTATCTGTCGGGGAATGAAACTCTCTTCAGCTTGTGGATGATGCTGCTGCCCCTTTCGTGAAAACGCAGAACCAATAAGCTGGCGATATCTCCTTGTCGGAGGAATTCACCGTGTCAGGATCGGGCCGCTTGAAGCAATCCACGGCACTCCTCGTTATCTGGGCCCTGCTGCTTCTCTGGGCGGCGGCGCTGGGCTTGTGGTGGATGCGTTTGCCGCAGATAGCACCAGCACCGCCATCCCTGGTGCAGATCAGAGCCACGGCCACCGCCCACGCCGTGCAGGCCACTCCCACCGCGCTGCCCATAGCCACGCCGGTCACCCGGCCGCTGCTGCGGGAGCCGGGCCCTGCCGTGCGCGCCGGCAACCTGTGGGCTGTGGCCCTCGGCTTCGACGAGGAGCAGGCCTTCGAGCACATCGTCGCCCTGGCCGATCCGGCCTACGCAGGCCGCCGCGCCGGCACGGAAGGCGGCCGCGCCGCCGCAGAGTCCATCGCCGAACGCTTCGCCGCTTACGACCTGCAGCCCGCCGGCGACGATGGCTACTTCCAGGCATTCCCCCTCGATTACTTCATTGCCCTGGAAGATGTGCCGACGCTGAGCCTGGTCGGGCCCGACGGCGCGGCGCGCCGCGACTACCGGTTTCGTCAGGACTTCACCACCCTGATCGGCAACTACGGCGGCGAAGGCCAGGCGGAAGGGCCGGTCGTCTGGGCCAACACCTGCTCCCACGACGACTTCGACAACCTGGACGCGGTGGGCAAGGTGGTGCTCTGCCGCCAGGGAAGCGGCGAGGACCTCCTGCGCAATGGGATCGAGCACGGCGTGGCCGGGCTGCTGTTGTGGCGGGACGCGGAATATCCCTTTGATTTCCTGGGCCGCTACCGCGAGCCCTGGGTGCCGGTGACCTTCCCCGCCTTCGCCGTCTCGCCGCAGGTGGTGGAAGACCTGCTGCAGGGCAGCGGGCTCACGCTGGCCGACCTCACCCTGCAGTTCCAACCCCTGGAGCTGCCCGCCTGCGCCCGGCTGAGCGTGGATCTCGACCAGCGCGAAGGGATGGTCGGGCGTAACGTGCTGGGCGTCCTCCCCGGCGCCGATGCGCAGCACGCCGACGAGGTCGTGATCGTCGGCGCCCACTACGACCATCTGGGCCGCGACCCCGGCGGCGCGGTGTGGCCTGGGGCCAACGATGACGCTTCCGGCGTGGCGGCGCTGCTGGAGATTGCCCGCTCCTGGCAGGAGGCCGGCTACGTCCCCGAACGCACGGTGCTCTTCGCCGCCTGGGATGCCGAGGAGCAGGGGCTGTGGGGCTCCACGTACTACATCGAACATCCCCGCTATCCGCTCACGGCCACCGTGGCCATGCTCCAACTGGACATGGTGGGCGAGGGAGCGGAAACGCTGAACATTGACGGTCCCGGCCCGCAGGCAGAGATGCTGGAAGCGCTGGCCACAACGTTGGGCATCACCGCCACCGTCACCGAACAGGGCGGCGGCAGCGACCACGTGCCCTTCCGCCAGGCTGGGGTGCCGGCCAGCCTGCTCATCTGGGAGTTCAGCGACGATACCCGCTACCATCGCCCCTCGGACCTGCCGCAGACCATTCAGCCGGAGCGGTTGGCTGCCATCGGCCGCCTGGCCAGCCTGGCCCTGCTCAACCTGGCCTCGGTGGAGCCCGACATCCTCGACCTGCTCGCCGGGCGAGAGGCAGCGCTGGCCGCCGCCGACCGGGCACGCTTCCTGGCCACGTCGGCGGCCGGGCAGCAGGCCGCCGATGCCTTCTGGTGGGACGATGCGCAGGCGCACGGGCTGCGGGACATCCGCCTGCGGGCTGGCGACGTCATCGCCGCCGGCGATGTGGCCACGGCCACGCTGACCGTCACTTTCCGGCAGGGCAATGAGGGCGCAGCGCACACGCTGCGCGGCACGGCCTGCTTCCGTCGCACGGACGAGGGCTGGCGCTACGCCGGCCCCGCCCTGGCCGAGCTGGCCGGCGAGCGCTTCGTCGTGGCCTATCCGCCGGGCAAGAGGGAGTTGGCGGCCTCTGTGCTGGAAGTCGCTGAGGGGCCCTCACCCCTGCCCCCCATCCCTCCTCCCCCTCTCCCAACTTTGGGAGAGGGGGAGGGGGGCGCAGGGGGGAGGGGGAGAGGGCGTGAGGGCCTCCGCCTCGAACTTTACCCCACCTCCGACGCTCTGCGCGTCGCCGTGTCGCCGGCCCTGCCGCCGGACGTCGAAGCCTGGGTGGATGGCAACGGTGCCCGGCTGGTGGCCACGAGTGACCTGACGCGCACGCAGCTCCTCACCGCCACGCTGACGCAACTGGCCCTGGCCCAGATGGGCATGGCGGAAGCGCAGGCCCCCTGGCTGTGGGCCGGGCTGCCCCTGGTCAGGCAGGCCGCCGCCGACCCGCTGGCCTTCCAGCGCACGCACCTGCCGGCGCTGCAAGGGCTGCTGGGTGAAGGTAAAGCGACGCCGCTGGCCGCGTTCCCCTTGCGGCGCGAGGTGCCCGCGACCGCGCTCGACGGCTGGCAGGCGCAGGCCTGGGCCATGACCGCTTACCTGCTCGACCGTTACGGCCCTGACGCCGCCGCACGGCTGGCAGCCGCCCTGGGCCGCGGGCTGGCCCTGGACGCCGCTTTCGAGCAGGCGCTGTCCACGTCGCCGGCCGATTTCGACGCCTCCTGGCCGGAGAGCTGGCGCTCCCGCCTGGCTGCGGCCGGGCAGGGGCTGCAAACGCTGCTCACCGCCCGCCAGACCGCCGTGGCTGCCGGGGACGCCGACGCTTTCCTGGCCACCGTGGACCCCCAGGACGCCACGCTGCTGGCGGAGGAGGGCCACTGGTTCGCCGACCTGAGCGAGCATCCACTGCAAACCTTCGAGATAGAAGGGCAACTGCTGGCGTTGACAGACGAAGGCGCACTGGCGCGGTTCACGCTGCGCTATCAGCTTGCGGATGGGGATGAGCAGCGGGTGAGCTACGACGTCGCCCTGCGGCGGCGCGGCGAGCGCTGGTTCTACGCTGGTGTCCCCTTCCAGGCCACGAGCAGCGAGCACTTCCTCGTCCGCCATCCGCCACAACTGGCACCGCTGGCCGCGGCCCTCCTGCCGCACCTGGAAGAGGTCTACGCCCGCCAGACGGCCGACCCTTCGGGCAGAGCCTCAGGGCGAAGCCTGGCCATCGTGCCTGAAGCTCCCATCGAGGTCAAGCTCTACGACGACGCCGGGGCCTTCCGTGCCTCCATCGCCCTTTCCCTGCCCGACTGGGTGAGCGGCTGGACGGAGCCGGGCGAGGCGATCAGGATACGGGTGGACAGGGGAGCGGAGGCCACGACCTACCGCCAGCGGCTGGCGTATGAGTTCGCCCACTACCTGCTGGCGCTGCGGGGGCTGCGGGTCGCCTGGCTTGGGGAGGGGATCGCCCAGGTGAAGGCAGAGCGGGTCGCCCCCCGGACGGACCCGTTGTCCGCTGCCCGGCGGCTGTCCAGGGTGCAGAAGGCCGCCCGGCAGGGCCAGCTCCTGCCATTGGCCGAGATGCCGCCCTTCCAGGAGCTGGGCCAGGATCAGGTGGAGCTGGCCTACGGCCAGGCGTGGGACGCCGTGCGCACCCTCATCGCCGCCCACGGCCAGGCAGCGCTGAACGAGCTGGTGCGTCTGCTGGGGCAGGGGGAGGAACTGGATGCGGCTTTCCGCGCCGCACTGGGAATGACCTTTGCCGACTTCGAGGCGGCCTGGCGGGAATCGGCGGCCCGCGGGCACGTGCAGCCCCGGTGGACGGAAGAGGCCTCGGCTTTCGATGGCCAGCGGGCGCTTCAGCATGTACGGGAGCTGGCCGGTCCGGCTTACGACGGGCGAGAGGCAGGCACCCCCGGCGGCGAGGCTGCGGCCCGCTACGTGGCCGAACAGTTCGCCGCCCTGGGCTTGCAGCCCGCCGGCGACGACGGCTATTTTCAGCGTTTCCCCATCACCCGCACCGCGCTTTTGCAGCCGCCACGCCTGACCTTGCGAACGGACGACGGCCGTCCTCTGAGCGAGTTCGTCTACGGCCACGACTATCGGGAGGCGATGACAGGCGCAGCAGGTGGCGGCACGGTGAGGGGCAGGGTGGTGTGGGTACGGGACGGCGATTACACGGGCATGGACCTGGGGGGCAAGATCGCCCTGTGCCGGGGCGGGGGCGACATAACCCCAGAGGTGCAGCGGGCCATTGAGCATAATGCCGGCGGGCTGCTGCTGGTCACCGACGTGCAGGAGGCAGAGTTGCAGCGCCGCCTGCCGCTGGCCCTGCGCCAGGTCTTCACCACGACCATCCCCGTGCTGGAACTGACCAGGGGGGCTTTCGAGCGGCTGGTGAAAGAGGCAGGCTACACACTGGCCGAGGTCAACGCTTCGCCGCCAGCCCTGCCCTTGCCCTTGCAGGCGGAGATGAACGTGCCGCTTTCGCCGCCACAGGCAACGACGACGGCCAACGTGCTGGGGCTGATCCCCGGCGGCGATCCCGAACGGGCAGACGAACTGGTTATCCTCAGCGCCCACTACGACCATGTGGGCCGCAGCGCGGATGGCACGCTTTATCCGGGTGCCGACGACGATGCCTCTGGCGTGGCTGTGCTGCTGGAGGTGGCGCGGCTCTGGCGGGAGGCGGGCGTGCGGCCGCGCCGCAGCGTGCTCTTCGCCGCCTGGGGCGCGGAAGAGTTCGGCCAGCTTGGCTCGGCGCACTATCTGAGCCACCCCCTGCGCCCGCTGACGGACACGGTGGGCCTGCTGCATCTGGACGGTGTGGGGGCCGGCTCTGGCTTCTTCCTGACCATGCAAGGGGACCTGACGCGGGAAGCGCTGCTGCGGTTGCACCTGGAGAACGCGGCCGAGCAGGTGGGAGGGCGGCTGGATTTCGTCCGAGCGGAGGAAGTGAGCGATCAGACGGCCTTTCAGGAGCGGGACGTGCCCGCCTGTCTGCTCACCTGGAAGGGAAGCGCCGACGACGCCAATCATCCCGCGGACACGCCCGACCGCGTGGACCCGCTCAAACTGAGCAAGACGGGCCGCATCGTGGCCCTGGCCCTGCGCGCGTTGGCCGAATGAATGAGGAAAGCCCGATGCCCCATCTCGATGTTCGCCAGATCAGCAAATCGTTCGACGGCACCCCTGTCCTGCACCAGGTCAGTTTCAGCGTGGAGGAGGGGGAGGTGGTCTGTCTGCTCGGCCCTTCCGGCTGCGGCAAGACGACGCTCTTGCGCATCATCGCCGGGTTGGAGGAGCCCGACGAAGGGCGGGTCCTTTTCGCCGGCCGCGACCTGGCCGACGTGCCGGTGCACCGCCGCGGCTTCGGGCTGATGTTTCAGGATTACGTGCTTTTCCCGCACAAGGATGTGGCGGCCAACATCGCTTTTGGCCTGCGCATGCAGGGCCTGCCGGAAGCAGAGGTACGGGCGCGGGTGGCGGAGATGCTCGATCTGGTCAGCCTGCGCGGGTATGAGCAACGCCAGGTCTATGAGCTTTCCGGCGGCGAACAACAGCGGGTGGCGCTGGCCCGCTCCCTGGCCCCGCGGCCTTCGCTGCTCATGCTGGATGAGCCGCTGGGCTCCCTCGACCGCACGCTGCGCGAGGGGTTGCTGGGCGAGCTGCGCGCCATCCTGAAGGGCGTGGGCGTGACCGCGCTGTATGTGACCCACGATCAGGAAGAAGCCTTCGCCGTGGCCGACCGCGTGCTCATCATGCAGGCCGGGCGCATCGTGCAGGAGGGCACGCCGGAGGCAGTCTACCGCCGCCCGGCCAGTGAGTTTGTCGCCCGCTTCCTGGGGCTGAACAATCTGCTGCCGGGCCGCGTGACGGCGGTCGCTCCGGCGCTGGAGATTGCCACCGCCGTCGGCACATTGGCGCTTGATCCTGCGGAGGCGGGCGAAGCCCGTGTCGGCCAGGAGGTCACCGTGGTCATCCGCCCCGAGGCGGCCAGCGTGGTGTCGGCGACGGAGACAGAGGGGAGCAACCTGCTGCGCGGCGTGCTGGTGGCCTGTTCCTTCCGCGGCAGTGCACATCGCCTGCGCACGCGGCATGAGGGCGATGTGGAGCTGGAATTCGAGATCGCCGGGGCCTGCGATGTGCCATCCCCCGGCGACCCCGTGTGCCTGGCTCTGGACAGCGAGGCGATGACGGTGCTGCCGTAGAGTTTCGGGCGTGCGCAGCGGAAGCCCGGGGAGTACGAGGGGTGTCCCCTCGTTCACCCCTCACCCCCTACATGGTGTGGCTTGCGCCTAATCGCTGCGCAAGCCGAGAGTTCCGTCGGTGATTTGCAGAGAAGCACGGATACAGGTATAATGAGGATGCCCGGGCAGGGGAGGAAGATGTTTTCCTCCCCGCTTTTGTGCTATGATAATGCGCGGCCAAAACTACGAGCGTAGTGGTACCCTGGCCGTGGTCTGAGGAGATAACAAGTATGCCTAAGCGAACGTATCAACCCAAAGTACGGCGCCGCCAGCGAGTACATGGCTTCCGGCGTCGCATGAGCACAAGCGGTGGGCGGCGGGTGCTCAAGGCGCGCCGCCTGAAAGGGCGCAAGCGGCTCACGGTGTGAGGTGAAACGGCAGCAACGACTGCGAGAGCAGGCCCGTTTCCGCCAGGTGCGGGAGGAGGGGCGCTCGTGGGCCCATCCCTTGCTGGTGTTGTGCGCCTTGCCCAATGATTTGCCTTACAGCCGCTTTGGCTTCACCGCCAGCCGTTACGTGGGCAAGGCAGCGGCCCGCAATCGAGCACGACGGCTCCTGCGCGAGGCGGTGCGGCTGCACCTGCAGGAGATTGAGGCCGGATGGGATATGGTCTTTATCGCCCGCGCCGCCATCGCTGAGGCCAGCTTCCAGGAAGTGACAGCGGCCTGCATGCTGATGTTGCAGCGGGCCGGATTATGGCGAGGAGAGCAATGAAGCACGTGATCCTGGCGTTGATCCGCTTTTACAAGCGTTTCATCTCCCCGGCTTTGCCGCCGAGCTGCCGTTTCACGCCCACCTGCTCCGAATACAGCTACGAGGCCATCCAGCGCTACGGTCTGCTCAAGGGCGGCTGGCTGGGCCTGCGCCGCATCGCCCGCTGCCACCCCTGGAATCCGGGGGGATATGACCCTGTGCCATAGCGGGTTCCAAGGTTGCAGGTTTGAAGGTTTCAAGTTTGAGCCTTCGAACCATTGATGTGAGAGGTGAGTGAGATTTCATGAAGCATAGACGCCGATTTGTTTTGTTGGTTCTATTGATGTTGACTGTACTGTCGCTAGGCGGCTGCAGCAGCCAGCCAGGGAGTGTTGATCCCGAAGCCCCGCCCCAGAACGTATGGCAGGCGCTGGTGGTCTTCCCCCTCACCGAGGCGCTGATGTTCCTCAACCGGCTGATCGCCAGGACAGGCATCCCCTACAGCTATGGCTGGACAATCATCGTCTTCACCATCCTGATCAAGCTGGTCACGCTGCCGCTGACCGCCCGCCAGATGCAGTCGGCCAAGGCCATGCAGGAACTGCAGCCGCAACTGCAAGAACTGCAGAAGAAGTACGCCAAGGATCGGGAGACGCTGGCCCAGAAGCAAATGGAGCTGTACAAGCAGGCAGGGGTCAATCCCATGGGCGGCTGTCTGCCGTTGCTGATTCAGTTCCCCATCCTCGTCGGCCTTTACAACGCGCTCTATCGCCTGGCTGCGCTTGGCGAATTGGTGGGACAGCGCTTCTTCTGGATACCCGACCTCTCCCGCCCTGACCCGACGGCCGGCACGAAATGGCTGGGCGAGGCCTGGCGGGCAAGGGACTGGTACGAACTCGTCGCCTATCTGAGCCTGCCCATCCTGCTGGTGGTAACCCAGATCGTCCTGCAAAAGATGACCCCTACCTCCAGCAGCAACGACCCCCAGTCGTCCATGATGAACCAGATGATGCTCGTCATGCCCATCATGTTCGGCTGGATCACGCTGACCGTGCCCTCGGGACTGGCGCTGTACTGGGTGGTATCCAACCTGCTGAGCCTGGCGCAGCAGGCCGTCATGGTCAGGACCACCGGTGCCGCACCCACGGCGGCGAAAGCGCCTCCGGTCGAAACGAGAGAGCCTAAGATCAGGGCTCCGGCAGTAGAAAGCGATGACCTGGCCCTGATCAAGGGCATTGGCCGCAGGACGGCATCCGTGCTCATCGCCGCCGACATCACCACCTTTGATGACCTGGCTGCCGCCGACGAAGCGCACCTGGCAGAGATCATGGAGGCCGCAGACCTCCCGCCCGGCGACTACGCCTCCTGGATCAGGCAAGCCCGGCGACTCGCCGGGAACGGGGAGGGTTCCTGAGCGCCTTAACCGTCGAAGAAAAGCAGGGAAGTGATGATGACTGCAAATGAGAGCATCGAAGTTCGGGCCAAGACCGTCGAGGCGGCCATCGAAAAGGGACTTGCCGGGTTGGGCCTGAGGCGTGACGAGGTGGTGATCGAGGTGCTGAATCCCGGCAGCCGTGGCGTGCTGGGCATCGGTGCCGAAGACGCCCTTGTGCGCCTGACACGGCGACCACAGCCGCCAGCGCCCGAAAAAGCCGTCACAGAGCCTATCCGCGCGGTGGCGAAAGAGGCCGTGGCCGAGGTGCCGAAGGAAAAGCCCATCCCTGCCCCCGCGCCCGCGCCGCAGGTGCCGCCTGTCGGCGCGGAGGCGTTGGCGGAGGTCAGAAGGAGAGAGGAAGATGCAGCCCTGGCCCGCGCTCTCCTGTCGGATTTGCTGAAGCACCTGGGGGTGGAAGCCGACGTGCAGGCCCACTACACGGAAGCGACAGAAGGAGAAGAGCCACCGCTGCTGCTCGATGTGGTCGGCAAAGACCTGGGCATTCTCATCGGCCGTCGGGGGGACACGCTGGCCGCCTTGCAGTTCCTGATCCGCCTGATGTTCAATCGCCATACACGCCGCTGGGTCAACCTGGTGGTGGATGTGGAAGGGTACAAAGCGCGCCGCGAGCGCACCTTGCGTGAACTGGCTCTGCGCATGGCCGAGCGGGCCGTGGCTACCGGCCGCGTGGTCGCCCTGGAGGCGATGCCCCCCGCCGAACGACGCATCGTGCACCTGGCCCTGCGCGACCACCCCGACGTGACAACGCAAAGCATCGGCGAAGGAGAGGGCCGCAAGGTGACCATCATCCCTCGTTAACAGACAGCAGCACAGGGCGGCCCTCTCAAGGCCGCCTTGTTTTGTTCCCGCTTTCTCCTTGACCACCTGACAAGAGTGTGCTACAATAGGGTGGACGGCGAATGGCCAGGGCAGTATGCCCCCTGGCTATCAGCCATACGCCCTTGCGTGGTGAGCACCATGGCCCGAATCTACGCCTTTGCCAACCAAAAAGGGGGGGTCGGCAAGACGACTACTGCTGTCAGCCTGGCCGCCTACCTGGCCAACGCCGGGCGGCGGCTTCTCATCGTGGATGCAGACCCACAGGCCAACGCCACCACCAGTCTGGGGGTGAATTCGGCAAACCTCCATCACTCGCTGTACGACGTGCTCATCGGCCGTGTCTCCCTCTCCCAGACCATCGTGCCTGTCGAGCGGCCACAAATGGACCTCGTGCCCTCCGCTCCAGAACTGGCAGGGGCCGAGGTGGAGATGGTGAGCATCATCGCCCGCGAACGGCTGCTGAGCAAGGCCCTGCAACCCGTCGCTCACCTCTACGACTACGTGTTCATTGACACCCCTCCCAGCCTGGGGTTGCTGACGATCAACGCCCTCACCGCGGCCGATGACGGCGTGATCATCCCCATCCAGTGCGAATACCTGGCCCTGGAGGGCCTCAGCCACCTGCTGTACACCATTCAACTGGTAAGGGACAATCTGAACCCCCGCCTGCGGGTGGCGGGAATGGTGTTGACCATGTTCGATGCCCGCACCAATCTGGCCAAAGAAGTCGTCGAGGAAGTCCGTCGTCATTTCCCCCGCCAGGTCTTCCAGACGGTGATCCCTCGCAGCGTGCGGCTGGGGGAAGCGCCCAGCTACGGTGAGCCGATTCTGGCCTATGCCCCCCACTCCGCCGGAGCACAGGCGTACTGGGAGCTCACGCGGGAGTTCCTGCAGCGAGAAAGGGGCCTTTCTGTACCGACCACGAGGTGATATCATGCCTCCTACCAAACGAGGACTGGGACGCGGCCTGGGTGCATTGATCCCCCCTTCGGAGCCGGTCGAAGCGCCGGAGAAGGCCGGTGGTGTATTGGAAGTGCCCATAGGGGCCATCAGCCCCAATCCACTCCAACCGCGTCAGATCATGGACACCGAGGGATTGCGCGAGCTGGCCGATTCCATCCGTGAGCATGGGCTCATCCAGCCGTTGATCGTCACGCGCATCACAGGCCCGGGAGGGGGGACGGAGTATCAGTTGGTGACCGGCGAGCGGCGTTGGCGGGCAGCGCAGATGGCCGGCCAAAAAACGGTTCCTGTCATCATCAAAGAGGCCACCTCCAGGGAAATGCTGGAATGGGCGCTGGTGGAAAACCTGCAACGCACGGACCTGAACCCTCTGGAGGAAGCGAACGCCTACCGCACGCTGATGATCGAATTCGGGCTGACCCAGGAGCAGGTGGCCGAGGAGGTGGGCAAGAGCCGCACGGCGGTGGCCAACGCCCTGCGGCTGCTGCGCCTGCCCAGGGAGATCAAGGCCGCCCTGCTGGCGGGGGAGATCAGCGAGGGCCATGCCCGCGCTTTGCTGGGATTGCCCACCCCCGAGGCACAGTTAGCCGCTCTGGCCACCGTGCAGCGCCGCACCCTCAGCGTCCGTCAGACGGAAGAGATGGTGCGTCGCACACTGACACGGGTGGAGCAGAAACAGAAAGTGGACGTGGGTGCCGCCGAAGAGGCCTGGAAAATCGAAGTGCAGGCTTTGGAAGACCGCTTTCGCGCCGCCCTGGGCACCAAGGTCAACCTGACCCGTTCCAAACGCGGCGGCAAGCTGGTGATCCGCTTCTACTCGGAGGAGGAATTGCAGCGCATCTACGACCTGATCGTTGGCCAGGAGTGAGTGCCAGCTATGCCTTCCTCTCTCCAGGCAGTCAACATCGCCAGAGCAGCGAAACGGCTGGAGAAGCCCTTTCAACTGCTGCGGCTATTGCAGGTTGATGACCTGGCGGTGGATGTCTATCTGTGCGAGGGCGCCGTCGCCTGGCATCGCCACACGGACGAAGACGAGCTGTTCATGACCTACAGTGGGCTGATGACCCTGGAGACGGAGTGGGGGACGGTCTCGCTGCGGCCCTGGGAACTGGCGCTGGTGCCCAAGGGGGTGGGCCATCGCTCGCTTTCCGTCTGGCCTTCCGTCGTGCTGGTGATGCGTCCTGTCCTCCTGACTGACCGCAAGGACGGCGATCGGCGCCTGTATGGCTTGCCGGGAGAGACCCCCCTGCGCAAAACCAGCCTGATCGGCGCCGCCGAATGGCCGGGGATGCCGTTCCGCCCCCAGTTTCTGCTGAAGATCGAAGACTTCAGCCTGCGCCTGTTGCGCTGCGTGGGCCGAGGGCCATGGATCGAGCCCCGCACCGGCGACACCCTGCTGCTGGTGCAACAGGGAACGGCGCTGCTGGAGAGCGAGGAGGGGCACCTGCCCCTCCTGGGTGGAGAGCTGGCGCGGGTGCCCAAGCATCTGGCCCACCGGCTGGTGAGCGATACCCTGGCCCTCGTGCTGGAGTGGGTGTGCGAGGAACCGCGCCAACAGACCCTGGCCACGGCCGACGAGTGGGCTTTGGACGAAGAGTGATGAGCACAGACAGACGTTCGGCGCTGGCCGCCGCCCTGGTGGGGGTGCTGCTGCTGGCGCTTGCCTTTCCTGCGCTCCGCTGGCTGATCAATCAGTGGCTGAGCAATGACTACTACTCCCACGGCTGGCTGGTGCTGCCCGTGTCCGCTTTCCTGGCCTGGCGGCAGTGGCCCAGGTCGGAGCGGGCAGGGGACGGAGACACATCAGAAGGCGAAAGGGCCGAGAACACGAAAGGGCCTTTCGCGTTTTCACCTCTTTGGCCTTCCAATGTGGGCCTGATCCCATTGGGCCTGGGCCTGGCCGGCTATCTGGCCGCTTTGCTGAACAAGGCTTATTTCCTGGCCGCCCTGGCCCTGATCGTGCTGCTGGCCGGACTGGCCTGGTTCTTCCTGGGCCCACGGGCACTGCGACGCCTGGCCTTCCCCATCGGTTTCCTGGTTTTCATGGTACCCCTGCCCTTCGTGGAAAGGGCCAGCCTGCCCCTGCAACTCCTCACCGGCAGTTGCTCGACCGCCCTGGCCCGGGTCGTGGGGGTGGAGGCCACCGTGCACGGCGCTCAGGTCACCCTGCCCAATGTGGACCTGGTGGTGGGAGCGCAGTGCAGCGGCCTGCGCTCCATCGTGGCTCTCTTCACGCTGGTGGCCATCTTCGTCTACGTGCTGCAGGGGCCGTGGTGGGGCCGGCTGTTGCTGGTCCTCTCGGCCATTCCCGTGGCCATTCTGGGCAATGTCGTGCGTGTGGCCTCTCTGCTGTGGGTGGCCGACACCTGGGGGGCCGGCGCCGGCATGACCTACTACCACGACTACTCCGGCATTGTTTTCTTCCTGTTCGCCTTTGCCCTGTTGCTGCTGCTGAGTCGGGTGTTCCGATGTCGCGAGATACGCGCCGATATCTGGTAGTGCTGGTCCTGCTGGTGCTGGCCGTGGCTGCCGCCCTGCTCATCACCCGGCGCGAAGCGCTGCTGGACCACGTGCGTGCCAACCAGGGCTTCCAGTTCGTGGCCGACATTGACAACTGGAAGCGCACCGACCGCGAGCGGGCGCTGCGCACAGATTACGACTTCCGACTGAGTTCCAACCTGGGCGAACTGCCGCTGCGGATCGGCGACTGGCAGGGGGAGGATGTGCCGCAGACCAACCTGGAGGTCTTCATCCTGCTGGAGCCCGAGCAATACGTCTTCCGCCGCTACGCGCGGGCCGATGGGCGCAGCCTGTGGCTCAGCCTCATCGGCAGCCGCAAGGCCAAGAGCTTTCACCCGCCGCAAATCTGCTACGTCGCCGATGGCTGGCAGACCGATGTCTCCTCGGAGCCTATTGCCATAGGCGACGGTGAGCTTTACGCTCTCCAAGTCATCGCCACCAAGGGCCAGGCGACGCATGTCGTCCTCTACTTTTTCATCTGGCCCGACTACAGCCGCGATCCGGCCGCCGGCACGGTGTTGTTCAAAGTCACCGCGCCGCTGGAAGGCAGCATCGAGGAGACCGTGGCCCTGGAGAAAGCGTTCATCCAGGAGTTTTTCAGCGAGGCGCGGTGACCGGCAAAGGAGCAGGAGAACCGAAGAACTCCCCGGCATGAAAAACGTCCCCCAGCGATAAGCTGGGGGACGTTTTGTTGTTTCTGTGGTGAGCGCTCAGAGGAGCTCACTCGGCGGGGAGAGGGCTTACTCCTCCCGACGGCGGCGGCGCAGCCGCAGTTGGGCGTAACCGGCCAGGCCCAGCAGGCCGCTCCCCAGCATGAGCATGGTGCCCGGCTCGGGGATCTCGCCCGGAGCGAAGTAAACCACCTGCGTCGTCGTCTCGTTCGAGCCGAAGGGACCTGTCTCGCCCGTGAAGTCCACCACCGCCACGTTGCGGAGGGTCACCGGCAGGTCCGCTGTGGGAATGCCGATCACCCGCCCGGTGATGGTGATGGTCACCACTTCGCGTGGGTACAGGTCACCGATGCTGGCCGTGACCGTCCGTGTGCCGCTGTTCCAGACCACCGTGCCCTTGGTAGTGCTCAGCCGGATGTACTCCAGGTACTCGCTGATCCTGTCGGTCACCACCACGTTGTGCGCCGGCCCAGGGCCGTTGTTGCTCACAGTGATGGTGAAGGTCAGGTCTTCGTAGCGGTGCACGTACTCCTTGTCCACGGCCTTGGCGATGACGACGTCCGGGTAAGCGTAGCCGAAGTCAGCGTTCAGGTAGTCCGTGTCTGGCGGCAGGACGATGGGGCCGTATGGATCCTTGCTGCCCTGGGAGAGGTTCAGCCCCTCCGGCAGCGTCGTATCGTCCACGTCCACACAGTAGGTGCCGATGGGCAGCAGGTCGAAGAGGTACAGGCCGTTGGCATCGGTGACGTCGCTGGCCAGCCACATGTCATCAGCGGTGCCGCAGAGACCATCCGCACCGGCGCCCAGCAGGTTCACTTTCACGCCGGGGATGCCATGCTCGCCCGCATCCTGCACGCCGTCCCTGTCCGCATCGAGCCAGACAAGGTCGCCGATGGAGGAGGGCAGGTAGTAGCCGAAGTCGGCGGTCAGGTAGTCTTCCCACGGGTCGAGGGCGATGGGGCCATGCGGTTCGGCGATGCCCGGGCTCAGGTAGACATTCGCCGGCAGGGTAGCCTCCACCACGTCCACACAGTAGACGCCCACCGGCAGCGGGTCGAACAGATAGAGGCCGTTGGCGTCGGTGACGTCGCTGGCCAGCCAGACGTCATCGGCGGTGCCGCAGAGGCCATCGGCGCCGGCGGCCAGCAGATTCAGCGTCACCCCGGCGATGCCCGGCTCGCCCGCATCCTGCACGGCGTCGCCGTCCAGGTCCAGCCAGACAAGGTCGCCGATGGAGCCGCCCGGATAGTAGCCGAAGTCGGCATCCAGGTATTGCTCAGCGGGGTCCAGTTCCGGATTGAGGGCGATGGGGCCATGCGGATCGGCCAGGCCAGGGCTGAGGTAAACATCGGCTGGCAGGGTGGTATCGTCCACGTCCACGCAGTAGCTGCCGGCCAGCAAGAGGTCGAAGAGGTACAGGCCGTTGGCATCGGTGGTGCGGGAGTCCAGCCAGGCGTCGTCAGCGGTGCCGCAGAGGCCATCGGCGCCGGCGGCGTACAGGTTGAGCACCACGCCGGGGATGCCCGCTTCGCCGGGGTCTTGCACCGCATCGCCGTTCAGGTCCAGCCAGACGAAATCGCCGATCTCGCTGGTGGGGATCACGGGGGTGATTTCCTGATCCTCGGCACAGTCGGTGCCCGGATCGTCGTCACAGAGGACTGCCGTGTTGCTGATCTCCGCCGGGTCCACCAGATCGCGGTCCACGATAACCGTGAAGCTCACGCTGCCCTGGGCCGGCGGGCAGAAGTTGCCCAGGTTCCAGCACACCTCGCCGGTCGCCGGGTTGTACACGCCGCCGCCCGTGGCGCTGTCGAACGTCGTGCCGTCGGGCACCACATCGCAGATGGTCACGTTGTTCGCCGGCTCGTTGCCCGTGATCTGCCAGAGGATGGTGTAGACCAACGGGTCGTTCTTCATCACCGGGCTGGGATCGCTGACCTTGTCAACGGCCAGCTCGTGGTCAGCATGTACCGTGCTGGTGACCGAGTCCTCATCGTAGGCACCGCTATCCTCAGTGATGGCGGCGGTGTTGTCAATGAGTGTGCCGTCGGGCAGGCATGTATCCACCAGTACCTCGAAGGTGGCTGTGCCGTTGGCAGGGGGTGCGACCTGACCCAGGTTCCAGGTCACCACACCGCCGCTTTCGGAGCAGTCAGCGGCCGGCTCGCAACTCACAAAAGTGGTCAGCGCCGGTATCGCATCGGTGACGGTGGTGTTCTCCGCCCAGCAGTTGCCCGCCACCGCCCAGTCCAGGGTGTAGGCGAGCGAAGCGCCTGCCTCCACCGGTTCGGGAGCTGCGGTCTTCTCGATGTCCACGGTGACGTAGGCGGTGACAATGTCCGTGTCCTCGGCGGCGTTGTTGCTGGGATCGTCACCTGGGGTAGAGGTGGAGATGGTCACGGCATTGGTGATCGGGGTATCGCCACAGGGGAAGAGGGGATCGAGTGCCACCGTCACCTGCACCGTGCCGCTGGCGCCAGCAGCCACAGTCCCCAGGTCGAAGGTCACCACGCCGCCCGCCTCGCTGCAGGTGCCCACAGGGGTGGAGCAGCTCACAAAGCTGGTGCGGTCGGGGATGGTGTCCACGATCACTACGTCGTTGGCAAACCGATCGCCGATGTTGGCATAGGCGATGTTGTAGGTGAGGACATCGCCAGGCACAGCGTTGGTCACGCCGTCGTCCTTACTGACCGTGACATCCGGGGTGGCCAGGGGGACTTCCAGCACGTTGCCCACCCAGGTGCCGCTTTCGCCGTCAGCGTTGGGGTCAGTCCAGAACCCTACCGACTCCAGTTGGAAAGCGACCCATTCTGCACCGGCAGGCACCGGCACATCCAGCGTGAACACAGCCCACTCAGCGCCCACATAGCCCCCGCTCAGGCCCGTGGCCGGCGGGAAGAAGGTCGGGGTGCAGAGGAGATTCTCCCAGGGATCATCGGCGACCAACTGACCGCCGTTGATGCCCACGGAGGCAGGCCATGTATGTTGCAGGAGTTGGGTGGGAGGGCTGCCTGTGCCGCTGGTATACCAGACCGCCCCATCGCGGCAGGTGGTCGCATTATGTTCCATGCCGGCGTAGCTGAAGGTCACCGAGACCGTGCGATCGAAGGGTGCGGGCTCCAGGAAGTAGGCCTCCACTTCGGAAGCGAACTCGGCCGAGGCATCCTTGAACCAGAACCAGTCGAGCCCTTCGTACACATGGATCTCAGAGGGGTCGAGGCAGGCCGGATCGCGCTCGTAGGTCACCACCAGCGTGGCGCCATTGCGCTGGGTTTTATCGGGTGGCCAGGGCGGAGGGAGGGGTTCCCACCCTTCGATGAAGAAGGTGTTGCTCCCCTGGCTCACGAAGCCGCCCATGTCGAAGCGGTAGAGGAACCAATCGGGGTGGGTGACAGGGAGGGTCTGGGTGGTGTCTACCAGCGTGCCCACGATGGGTGTGCCGTTGATGATCAAATCATCATCCTCAATGCCCGCCCACCAGAGCCAGGCATCCACCACCGGCCCAGGCACATCTACGGTGATGGTTCCATGGCCGTTCCACATGCCGGTGCTTGCCGTGACCACGCCGTAACACCCCTGCAGAGGGTACCCGGGCATCAGGGCGAAGGGCGCGCCTTCACTGGCCACACTGCCGGTCAGCACGAGGGATGCGACCAACACCCCCAACAGTGTGATCACAGGCAGGACACGCCGTTGGATCAGTCGGGGCTTGTTCATGCTCCTCTCTCCTTTCGTGAAGAATGAATTCCAGACGAGGTATGAGGCCGAAGCCTTCTGAAGTCTGAGAGTTGGGTCAGTCTGTCCTCCTTTCCCGGATGGACAAATGCACTCCGAACGGGGACCCTGAACCGGCCATGCCTGTCGGAGTTTGGGGGGTCTACCGGGCCTGCAAGCCCGGCCTGGCATCAGGCGCGTACACACACGTAGAGCCACTGCTCTTACAGGCTATTATAGCATTCCTTAATCCACATGTCAAGTCCCAGTTTCCACATTTACAGTCTTCACGGATGACAGTTTTTTCATGAATTATCCTGCCTGTGGGTCCTCCCTGCCCAACGCCTTGAACCAGATGTCTGGTTCGGACAAACGCCTGAGCAGGCCCAGCGCCGTGAGCGCCCCGGCCAGGGCATCGGCATGGGGGGTGGTGTCGGGGATCAGCCGCACGCTGGCCTGCTCGGCCCGTGCGGCCAGGACAGGAAAGGCGGTGACCAGGGCCACTTCCAGATCGCCTGCCCACCATTCGGGCAACGTGCTGAGGTTCAAGACGTAGGTTCCGCGCTCCCGCTGGACCGCCAGATAGCCGAAGGGCTCCCCCTCGTGCAACACCTCGAAGGCCTGGCTGAGCGGGGGCCGCCTGGGCAGATAGTACGCCTCGATCAGCTCCCGGCCAGCGGGCTGGGCGGCGTCCAATTCCATCTGCAAGTAATGCCTGCGCCTGTCCAGCAGCGCCCGGCCGGCCAGCGGCTGCATGGTGATCCCTGGCGGGATCTCTCGAGCCCTCACGGTACCGCTGAATTCCCAGCGCCTGAAATCCAGCGGTTGGAAGCCGGCCTCCTGGAAGCGCTCGGCTACGTAGGCATCCCCCGCGGCAAGGGCTGCCCGGAGGTAGGGATACTCCCGTTGAGCAGCCACCTGCGCCGCGTGAGCCAGCAGATGGCGTTCGAGGAACTGTCCTTTGAAAGGCTCCAGGGCAGCCATGTCCACGATCACGACCGCCGGATGCTCGTAGAGGAGGACGAGAAAGCCGGCCAGCTCTCCGCCGACGGTAGCCCGAAAGGTGTCCGCGTCGCGAGACAGAAAGCGCGGGGCCGCCCACCGTTCGTAGAGCATGCGCTGAAGGCGACTGCGCGCCAGCCTCTGAAAGTGCGGCTCGTCAATCCGTCGCTCCAGCATCAGGCGAGCGATGAGCCGGCAGTCCGCTTGACTGGCCGGGGCAATGACCATATCCAGACCTTTTTCTTCCATCACCCTGTCTCCTCCCTGTGAGATCACACACCGTAATATAGCACACGAGAGGCTAAAAGCCAAGTTCAAAGCCCAAAGCCCAAAGCTCAAAGTTCAAAGGGCAAAGCTCAAACCCTCAACTTCCAACCTCCAAGAACCCGAGAGGTCGAATCGGTGAGCTCTGGTGGGGTCGTTTGCCGTTTACAGTTCGAGTTCTTTTGCCGTGGCAAAAGGTGCAGGGTCAACGGTTGTTTTTTGCCCTCACAGGGTTTATGGTATAATAGTTGTGTGAGCGATTCGCTTTCGCCGTCTGACTGGCCGGCTCGCGTGGGTCTGAATGCGCAATTGCTCTCCCTGACGGAGACCTATCGCGGCGCAGGCATCAACGGCTACATCCACAACCTGTTGCACAGGCTGCCGGCCGCTGCGCCGGACCTGCACTTCACGGCCTTCCTGAACGAGCGCAGCTTCGCCCCTCCCCCTGGTCTGGCAGTGCGGTATACCCGCTGGCCGACCGGCAGGCCACCCGTGCGCATCGTTTGGGAGCAACTGTTGCTGCCACGGCTGTTGCGCGTCCTGGGCATGGATCTCTTGCATGGGCTGGCTTATGCCACCCCCCTGGCTTCCCCCTGCCCAACCGTGGTGACCGTCCATGATCTGACCTTTTTTCGCTTTCCGGAAACCCTTAAGCCGTTCAAGCGCTGTTATCTGCGCGCTGCCACACGCAGTGCCACGCGCCGGGCGGTGCGCATCATTGCCGTCTCCCGCCAAACCAGGGATGACCTGGCCCAGATTCTGCAAGTTCCCCTGGAAAAAGTGGACGTGGTGCACAACGGCGTGAGCGAGGCCTTTCACCCTGTGGCCGCGCAAGAGGTGGCCGCCTTTCGTCAGCGCCGTGGCCTGCCGCCGCGTTTTATCCTCTTCCTGGGCACCCTGGAGCCTCGCAAGAACATCGAACGCTTGCTGGAGGCCTTCGCCCGGTGGCTGAAGGGAGCCGGACGGGAAATGCAGGAGGCGGTCAAGCTCGTCGTGGCCGGGGCTAAGGGGTGGTACTTTGAACACATCTTCGCCCGCGCTGCAGCCTTGGGGCTGGCCGACGAGGTCCTCTTCCCGGGCTTCCTGCCGGCCGCGGAGCTGCCCTGGTGGTACCGGGCTGCCGAATGCTTCGTCTATCCATCGCTTTACGAGGGATTCGGCCTGCCGGTGCTGGAGGCCATGGCCTGCGGCACGCCGGTGATCACCTCCTCTGCCTCATCGCTGCCGGAGGTGGCTGGCGACGCGGCGATTACCGTAAACCCTTACGATGTCGCCGCGCTGGCCGAAGCCATCGCTCAGGTCATGGCGGACGCGGCGCGGCGGGAAGAGATGCGGCAGGCCGGGCTGCAGCAGGCGGCACGGTTCCCCTGGAGCAAAGCCGCGGCGGAGACGGTCGCCGTCTACCGCCGCGCATTGGCCGTCGGAGGGACGACGCATGGCTAGGCGATTGCGGCGCTGGCTCCCCTGGCTCATGGCGGCAAGCGATCTGGTGCTGATCAATGTGGCCTTCGCCATCGCCTTCTGGATGCGCTACCGATTGCAGTGGTTTCGCGCCGTAGACCCGGCCTTCAATACCACTTTCTGCACCTACATCCCTCTCGCCGCCCTGCTGACCGGCCTCCTGCTTATCGCCTACCGTGGGGCCGGGCTGTACAACCCCCGCTGCATGCGCTCATGGGGCGATGAGATGCGCGCCATCATCAACGGCACGGCCACGGGGATCGTGGCCCTGGTTTTCATCGTCTTCTTTGCCCGCCCCCTTGTCTATTCGCGCCTGATCTTCTTCTACGCAGCCGTGGCTATCATCGTCCTCTTGGGGATTTCCCGCCTGGTGAAAGCGAGGGTGCTGGCCAGGCTGCGGCGCCGCGGCCGGGCGGTGGACCGCGTGCTCATCATCGGCGCCGGGGAGGTAGGCCGCACCGTGATGCGCAATCTGGTCGCCCAGCCGGAACTGGGCTATCAGGTCGTGGGCTTCGTGGATGATAACCCCGACAAGGCGCACACCGACATCGGCCGCTTCCGCGCTCTGGGAGGTGTGGACAACTTGCCCCGCATACTGGAGCAGGAGTCCATTGACGAGGTCATCATCGCCCTGCCCTGGCAGGCCCATCGCAAGATCATCCGCCTGGTCAACGAGTGCCAGCGGGCCGACGTCCAGGCGCGCATCGTCCCCGACCTGTTCCAGATGAGCCTCAGCCAGGTGGATGTGGACGACATCAATGGCATTCCCCTCATCGGGATCAGAGAGGTCAGGCTCAGCGGCGTGAACCTGGCCCTCAAGCGCATCGTGGATGTCGTGGTCTCCGCGCTGGCTCTGGCCCTGGCCTGGCCACTGATGCTGCTGATCGCCCTGATCATCCGCCTCGATTCCCCCGGCCCCATCCTCTTCCGCCAGGAGCGCATAGGCAAGGGAGGCGAGCCCTTCACCATGCACAAGTTCCGCTCCATGGTCGAGGGAGCAGAAGCCGAACAGGAGATGTTGATGCGCACCGAACAGGTGGATGGTCGCCGCTTCAAGTTGAAGGATGACCCGCGCGTCACTCGCGTCGGCCGTTTTCTGCGGCGCACCAGTCTCGACGAATTGCCCCAATTCTTCGACGTGCTGCGGGGAGAGATGAGCCTGGTGGGGCCTCGTCCGGCGCTGCCCGCCGAGGTATCCCAATACCAGGAATGGCACAAAAAGCGCCTGGAGATCGTGCCCGGCCTCACCGGATTATGGCAGGTCAGCGGCCGCAGTGAGATCCCCTTTGACGAGATGGTCCTGCTGGACATCTACTACATTGAAAACTGGTCCCTGGGCCTGGACCTGCGCATTCTCCTGCAGACCATTCCCCAGGTGATCTTCGGCGAAGGCGCGTACTGAAATGGGTTCCGGGTTTCAGGTTCCGGGTTTCAGGTTCGGTTTGTGGGCCCAGAGCAAGTTTCGCAACCGGAGCTTGCAAAGCTGAGCCTTTCGCTCTGGAAACCGATGGGAGGCATTGCCCGTGTTCCGTTTCTCTTCCCAGGATGAGCGCGACGTGATTGATTTCCTGCGTGACCTGGTGCGCATCCCCAGCCTGTCTACCCAGGAAGGGCAGATCGCCGCCCGGCTGATGGAGGAGATGCGCCGCGTCGGCTTTGGCGATGTGTATACTGACCACATGGGCAATGTCATCGGGCGCATCGGCGCGGGCTCCGGGCCGGTCTTGGTCTATGACGCGCACATGGATGTGGTCGGCATAGGCGATGCCGAGGCCTGGCAGCGCGATCCCTTCGGCGCGGAGATCGAAGAGGGTATCCTGTACGGTCGCGGCGCGGCGGACATGAAGGGGGCCATGGCCGCCATGGTGTACGGAGCCAAGGCCCTGATCGAAGCCAACGTCCCGCTGGCGGGCAGCCTTTGCGTGGTGGGTGTGGTGCAGGAGGAACCCAGCGAAGGGGTGGCCATGCGGGTGCTGGTGGAAGAAGCGGGACTGCGGCCCGACTTCGTCGTCCTGGGAGAGCCCACAAACCTGGAGGTGAGCCGGGGGCAGCGCGGGCGCATGGAGATGCAGATCACCGTGCGGGGACGTTCCGCCCACGCCTCGGCGCCCGAGTTGGGGGAAAATGCCCTCTACGCTGCCGCCCGCCTGATCTTCGGCATCGAACTTCTGACCCCCAACCTGCTCAGCGATCCTCTCCTCGGACGGGGCACCATCGCTGTGACGCAGATGGAGACGACCGCCTGCAGCCGCAATGCCATCCCCGATCGCTGTCACCTGATCGTTGACCGCCGCCTGACGCTGGGCGAAACGGAAGCCCGGGCGCTGAACGAGATCCAGCAGATCATCAACCGCGAAGGCGTGAAGGCCAAAGTCGCCGTGAGCGAGTACGACGTCACCAGCTACACGGGATACCGTTGCCACTACCGCGAATCCTACCCCGCCTGGCTGATGCCAGAGGACCATCCGCTGGTGCGCGCCGTCGTGCGCGCCTCGGAACGGGCCATCGGACGCCGCCCACGGCTGACCACCTGGGCTTTCTCCACCGACGGCGTCTATACCCTCGGACAGGCGAGCATCCCCACCGTTGGCTTCGGGCCGGGAGAGGAACGCTTCGCCCACACTGCCGAGGAGCAGATCCGCCTGGCCGATGTGATCAAGGCGGCGAAGGTATACGCCCAACTGGCCGTGGAGGTGCTGGGCACGCGGTGAATCGTAAGGGGACCGAAGGGGCTGAGGGCGCCCCTTCAGACCCCCCAGCCCCTTTGCTTTTTGGTCTCGCTCAACGGAGATGTCAACAGTTCGTCCATCTCACCGGGTGTTGCTGCTCTTTTCCGATACCGCTGGCGGCCACCGGAGTGTGGCTGAAGCGCTGACGGAGGCCTTCGCCCGGCAGGCCCCTGCCGCCCAGGTGGTCTGGGCAGACCTTCTCCACGACTATACCTTCTTCCCCATCAACCGCGCCGGGCACAGTTATCCCTTCCTGGTGCAGCGAGCACGGCCCTTGTGGCGGGCGATCTGGTGGTTAGGGGGAGATGCCCGACGCCTGTCCTGGCTCATGCGGTTGTGCATGCCCCTGGTCTATCCCATGGGCCCTTATCTGCGCCAGCAGGCTCCCGATCTGGTGATCTCCGTTCACTCCTTGCTCAACCACATCCCTTTGCGCCTGCTGCGTGAAGGGGGCAACCGGGCTCCCTTCATCACGGTGGTGACGGATTGGGTCACCGTGCCCCTGGCCTGGTTCTGTCCCCAGGTGGACCTGTGCATTGTGCCCAGCGAAGCGGCTGCCCAGCGGGCGCGGGCCGCCGGCCTCCCTCCCGAACGGGTGCGCGTGATAGGGATGCCGGTGGATGCCCGCTTCCGTCCGGTGGGGAACGCCGAAAAGCGATTGCTGCGGCGACAGTTGGGCCTGGATGCGGAACAGCCGACCGTGCTGCTGGTAGGGGGTGGGGCAGGTGTCGGGCCGCTGGAGGAGATCGCTCGAGCGGTAGCGGCAGCCCTGGCCGCCGAGAGGCGCGGGCAGCTTGTGATCGTCTGCGGACGGAACGAGCGGCTGCGGCGACGGCTTGCGGAGCGAAGATGGGGGATCCCCACTATCGTCTGTGGCTTCGTGAGCAATATGGCTGACTGGATGGGGGCAGCGGATCTCATCATCACCAAGGCCGGGCCGAGCACCATCGCCGAGGCCCTGGCGGTGGGCCTGCCCCTGGTGCTCTTTGGCTTCATCCCCGGCCAGGAGGAGGGAAACGTGTCCCTCGTGGTGGAGCAGGGCGCTGGCGTCTACGTGGAGGACCCGGCGGAGATTGCCCGCCGGGTGGCGGAATGGCTGCGGCCCGGCTATCCGGCACTGGCGGCCATGGCTGCCCGCGCCCGCTCGTCGGGGCGACCGGCGGCGACAGACGAGGCTGTGGCGGCGATTCTGGCCCTGCTGAGTCGCTGATTTGGTGGTATGCGGGTATGCTGGTATACTGGTAAATTGGCGGATTGGTAAATTGGGTGGCTGGCAGGCTGGCCAGTATAGACCAATCTACCAGCATACCGATCTACCGGTTTCCCAGTCTCAGTACACCACGATTTGTTCCTGCTGGATCGTCAGACTTGTCCTGAACGAAGCGGAGGATCCAGCAACCTGGGCGAACAACTGCGATCTACTGAGTCTACCTCCACAGATGGGGTGACATCATGGACCACAACGGGGAAAAGATCCGCTGTAGCGTGGGCATCATCGCCCACAACGATGAGAAAAACATCGGTTCGCTGCTGCAGGCCATGCTCGACCAGCACCTGCATGAGGTGGAGATCACCGAGATCATCGTCGTGGCCTCCGGCTGCACCGATCAGACGATCCCCATCGTGCAGCAGTATCAGGAAAAGGACCCACGCATCAAGCTGCTGGTGCAGCCGCGCCGCGAGGGCAAGACCTCGGCCATCAACCTCTTCTTGCAGGAAGCCCGGGAGGACATCTGCGTGCAGGAGAGCGCCGATACCCTTCCCCATGAGGATGCGGTGGAACATCTGGTGCGCATGTTCGCCGATCCCACCGTGGGCATGACCGGGGCCCACAAACTGCCCGTGGACACCCCCGACCACCTGGCCCAGCTCTTTACCCACCTGCGCTTGCGCCTGGAGCATCAACTGTGCCTGGACATCCCTCGCCTGGGGGAGATGATCGCCTACCGCAAGGTGTTCGACCATATCCCTCCCGATGTGGCCATGGATGAGGCCTTCGTCGAGGCCCTGGTGATCAAGCGGGGGTTGCAGGTGAGGTATGCGCCCGATGCCATCGTCTACAACACCGGGCCGACCACGGTGAGGGACTTCATCAAGCAGCGACGGCGCAATCATGCCGGCCATCTTTACCTCAAGCACAAGTACGGCTATGCCGTGTCCAGCATCCAGAACCCCCGGGTGGTCAAAGTGGCGCTCAAAGAGGTCTGGGGGGCCATCCGCCTGCTCGGCGTGCTGGGGGCCCTGGCTCTGCTGGAAGGCTGGGCGCGGCTGCTGGGCTGGTACGACTTTGCCATCAAGAAGGAAAGGCACATGGTCTGGGACATGGCCTATACGCAGAAGGCGGATGTGCGGCAGCAGCGAGAGGAGATGCAGGCGCACGTGGAGGCACAGCCGGTGGCAGCGGCGCGGCTTATGGAGCATGAATAGGGGGTATGGGCGAAGGGTTAGGGGTTATGGGATGTGGGTGGCCCTCTCATTGCTCCAGGCATCCCTTGCCCCCTATCCCTTAACCCTTGTTCTGTCGAAAGGCATCTCGTGAGAGATAAGCTTCTGACAGGGCTCAAGGTGGTGATCAGCGTCGGCCTGATCGCCTATCTGTTCCGCCGCGTCGATCTGGCCGAGGTGGGCGGTGCGCTGGCCTCGGCCCGGCCGGGGTATCTGCTGTTGGCCCTGCTGCTGTACCTGGCGGCCATCACCCTCAACGCCGTGCGCTGGCAGGGTCTGCTGCGGGCGCAGGGCATCCCGGTGCCGCTGGCTGCACTGCTGGAGTATACTTTCGTCGGTGTGTTCTTCAACAACTTCCTGCCGGCCAACGTGGGCGGGGACATCATGCGCGGCTACGGCCTGGCCCGCTACACCGACTACGCCGCCGATGCCGCCGTGTCGGTGATCGTGGACCGCATCGTGGGGCTTCTGGCCTTTCTGGCCAGCGCGGTGGTTGCGGCGCTGGTCGCCATGCGCAGCACCGGCCAGGCCAACCTGCGCCAACTGGCCCTGGTGGCGCTCGTCGCCTTGGGGGTCGTCGGCCTGGGCTTCCTCTTGTTGCTCAGCCGGCGGCTGCGGGCCTGGCTGGAACGGTTCTTCCGCTGGCGACCGTTATCGCCGCTGGCCCCGCTCTACAGTCGCCTGTCGGACGCTTTCGACGCCTACCGCCACAGCCACGGTGCGCTGGCCCTGGCCTTCCTCATCAGCCTGGCCCTGGTGTTCTCCACCAACTTTGTCAACTGGTTCCTGGCCCAGGCCTTGGGAGGAGGCATTTCCTTTCTGTACATTTGTCTCTTCAATCCGCTCATCGCCTTCGTGCTGCTGGTCCCTATCTCCATCGGCGGGCTGGGGCTCAACCAGAGCGCTTATGTCTTTTTCTTTGGCCTGGTGGGCGTGCCGGAGCGGCTGGCGCTGGCCGTGTCCCTGCTGCTGCAGATCGTTGTCTACCTTTCCAGCCTGCCGGGCGGCGTGTTGTGGTGGCGTAGGCGCGATGTGCGCGGCGCGTTTCGTGATACTTGACAAAAGTTAGCTTCTCTAGTATAATGTTAGATACTTAACCCTTGAGAGCAAGGAAGCCTGTGGCCATGTGGAGTTTTCCGACAATTGATCCGAGTTCCTTGCTCTCTGTGCTTATGGCGGGTTTCATCATGGTTTCCTCGTGGTCTTGACGAAGCGGGTTCGCTGTGGGAAGGGGGTGGTCAGGCTCGACCAAATATCGTTTCATCAAGATGGCGTGCGGGATTGGCCTTCCTGAAGCGATGTGCGTGGTGAGTGCCATTCTTGACCAGATCCGGTTCTCAGATTCCCAGATTACAGGAGGAGATCTAGCCATGAAGCATCATAAAGTCCTCAGCATTGTCACACTGGCCATTGTGGTCGGTTTGTTCATGGCGGGTTGTGCACCTGCGCCTGCGGCCAAGCCCTTCGTGTGCACAGACCCGGTGGGTTGCGTGGACATTGGCCCCAAAGAGCCGATCCGCATCGCCTACATGATGGTCGTGGCTGGCCCCGATGCCTCGCTGGGCACCGACACCAAGCGGGGTGCCGAAATCGCCATTGACGACAAGAAAGAGATCCTGGGCCATGCCATCGAGTTGATCGGTGAGGACTCCGGGTGCAACGCCGAGGGTGGTCAGACGGCAGCCCAAAAGCTGTCCGCCGATCCCAAGATTGTGGCCATCAATGGCACCAACTGCTCCAGTGCAGCCCGGGCGGCCATTCCGATCATGTGCAAGGCCGGTATCGCCATGGTCTCGCCCTCCAACACCGCCCCGGACCTGACCGCCCCTGACCGGCCGGCCGAGTATTGGTGCTACCTGCGCACTGCCCACAACGACCTGGTGCAGGGCAAGGCTATGGCCAAGTTTGCCTGGGAAAAGCTGGGCGTCAAGACGGCGGCCACCGTCCACGATGGCAGCCTGTACGCTGACAAGCTGCAGCAGGTGTTTGCCGACGAGTTCAGGAGACTGGGCGGCACCATCACCGCTCAGGAAGCCGTCGCCCCGACCGACACAGACATGAAGCCGATGCTGACCCGCGTCGCCGCCACCAAGCCGGAGCTCATCTACTACCCGATCTTTATCGCCGCCGGCGGGCAGATCACCAAGCAGGCCAAGGAGGTCCCCGGCCTGGAGAACACCTACCTGGCAGGGGCAGATGGCATGTTCTCGCCTGACTTTCTCAAGGCCGCGGGCGACGCCGCCAAGGGCATGTATCACTCCAGCCCTGACTTCTCGGCCTTTGGCGCGGGCTACGCCGAGTTTCTGAAGAAACACGAGGCCAAGTACGGCGAGAAGACGTTGGCTCCTTTCCACGCCCACTCCTACGACGCCATGATGATGATCTTTGCCGCCATCGAGAAGGTGGCTGTGAAGGACGCCGATGGCACGCTGCACATCGGGCGTAAAGCCCTGGCTGACGCCCTGTTCGCCACAAAGGACTTCAAGGGGCTGACCGGCAACCTGACCTGCAACGAGTACGGCGACTGCGCTGATCCCAAGATCGCTGTCTATGAGACATTCAACGCTGATCCGGCCAGTTGGAACCCCGGTGCCGGCCCGGAGAACAACCCGCGCAAGATCTGGCCCTAGGTTCTGACAAAGAGACGGGCTAACCGTCTGTGCACATCTGTAGGAGATCCGATGGAGCAGGGGCGGGCAACCATGCTCGCCCCTGCTTGTAGTAGATTACTGGCGAAGTTCCGCCTCAAACCGGCGAGGAATCTGGAGTGCCGAAGCTGGGCTTCGGCGGCGCAAGCCGGACTTGCGCACTCCAAAACCTGGCCTCGTTACAAAGATGTCTATAAGGGGAGAATTATGCTACAACGTCTGACCAGACGAGTATCAGGGACCACGGTTTCCATGTGGCTCATTGGGCTGGTGATCCTGGCCGTCGTGGCCTATGGCACGTACAAAACCCTGGCCTTGGGCAAATATAGTCTGGCGAACTGGACGGACCTGATCATCTACGGTGTGGCTCAGGGTAGTGTGTATGCCCTTATTGCTCTGGGATACACGCTGGTATATGGCATCCTGCGCATGATCAACTTTGCCCACAGTGAAGTTTTCATGAGTGGTCCTTTCATCGGTTATTTTGTGGCGACGAGTCTGGACCAGGCCGGCTTTCTCGACCGCCAACCGGTGATCGGCCTGGCCATCGTCCTGCTGGTCGCCATGCTTACCTCTCTGACCATCGCTGTCCTTCTGGAGCGGATCGCCTACCGTCCCCTGCGCCGTGCCCCGCGCCTGGTGCCGCTCATCACCGCCATTGGCGCTTCCTTCTTCCTGCAATACACCTTCCGCGGCCTGTTCGGGTCTGGGATCAAAGGCTATCCAGAGATAGAGCAACTCAAAGGCACATGGCCACTCGCAGGCGGTGTCAACATTTTGAAAACGCAGGTCGTGGTGATCGTGGCCGCCGTAATCATGCTGGCCGGGCTGTACTATTTTGTGCAGCGCACCAAAACCGGCAAGGCCATGCAGGCTGTTTCGGAGGACAAGGACATCGCGGCGCTGATGGGCATAGACGTAGACCATATCATTGTTGTCACTTTTGCGGTGGGTGGCGCATTGGCCGGAGCGGCTGGCGTGTTGTATGTTCTGTTGTTCCGGCAAGTCCACTTTTTTATGGGTTTTATCCCTGGCATCAAGGCCTTTACCGCCGCCGTGCTGGGCGGCATCGGCAACGTCGTTGGCGCTATGCTGGGTGGCCTTGTCCTGGGCATCGCCGAATCGTTGTTCCCCAACCTGGTCCTGGATGGCCTGGGCATCCCGGCTCCGTATCAACTTAAGGATGCATTGGCTTTTATCCTGCTGGTGCTGATCCTGATCTTCCGGCCAACTGGCATCCTGGGTGAGCGACTGGCAGCCAAGAAGGCATGAGAGGAAAAGGAGCGAAAAGGATGCAGGCTATAAAAGTCAAATCTCGCTTCAACTGGTTGTTGCCTGTCAAGGCCGGATTGTTGGCAGGCGTTATCGCTTTGCTGTTAGCCCTGGTAGGCATAGTGGAAATCGCCAACCAGCGCCCTGTTATCCCCGGTGTCCTGTCTGTGGGGCAGACCTTGTTGTTGCTTCCCTTTCTGTGGGCTGGATATCGGGCGGTACGTCAGGCCGGGTCTGGGGAGGAGGCTCCTCCTCGCTTTTGGTTGTTCGTCAATGGGGCCCTGGCCGGCCTGCTGACCGGTGCGCTGCTGACGGCGCTGCTTCTCGTCGGGAAGTGGATTAACCTGCGCACCGTTTTTATCAATGCCTCACCGGAGCTATATAACCTGTTGACCATGGGAGCGGGCCCGGCGGGGGTCGGGATCCTCGTCCCTATGATCGCTGGGCTAGTCCTGGGGGTAGTGGTGGCGGCCATCTCTTTGCTGCCAGAGCGGATGAGAGGGTCTGTGGTGCTGGGTCTGAGCCTGATACCGGTGCTCGCTATTTTGTCCAGCGCCCTCTTTGCTGGCCGGGGGCTGTCCATTGGCAGTGCCATCGCCGTGTTCGTGGCCGCTACTGGGGGTAGTTACCTGTGGAGCATCATGCAGGCCAGAGTCAAAGAGCGTATCAACAACCATCCGGCGGGACAACGTGCTGCCCAGTGGAGCCGGTGGGCTCTGCCGGTGCTGATCATCGCTCTCTTACCCCTCCTGGGCAAATATCCCAGCGAGGTGATGGACATGGTCGGCCTGTACGCCCTGATGGGCCTGGGACTGAACATCGTCGTCGGGTTTGCCGGCCTCTTGGACCTGGGCTATGTGGCCTTTTTCGCCATCGGCGCCTACGTCATGGGCGTTCTGACTTCGCCTGAAATCGGTTGGACGGGTATACACCTGGGCTTCTGGGGGGCTTTGCCCTTTGCCGTGATCACGGCGACGCTGGCCGGCATCATCCTGGGCATTCCTGTGTTGGGCATGCGCGGCGACTACCTGGCCATTGTCACCCTGGGCTTTGGCGAGATCATCCGCCTGGTGGTGCTTTCGGACTGGCTCAAGCCGTACATCGGCGGTTCGAACGGCATTACCCGCATCCCCAAGGCGGTTATCGGCCCCCTCGAGTTCGGCACCCCCCAG
This sequence comes from Anaerolineae bacterium, assembly GCA_029907105.1. Lineage (GTDB taxonomy): Bacteria > Chloroflexota > Anaerolineae > UBA3071 > UBA3071 > JARYMM01. Next base: position 57,315 of record JARYMM010000018.1, read on the forward strand.
ACTCTTTACTATCTCATCGTGGCCGGCTGCCTGATCGTCGCCTTTGCCTCTGTGCGGCTGAAACCCTCGCGACTGGGCCGGGCCTGGATGGCCCTGCGGGAAGACGAAGATGTGGCTCAGGCCATGGGCATTAACCTGGTGCGGACCAAACTGTTGGCCTTTGCCACCGGTGCGACCTTCGCCGGATTGAGTGGCGCCATCTTTGCCAGCAAGCTCACCTCTATCTATCCCCATAGTTTCAACTTCATGGTCTCGATCAACGTGCTATGCCTGATCATCGTTGGCGGTATGGGCAGCATCCCCGGGGCGATCGTGGGCTCACTGGCTTTGGTGGGCTTGCCTGAACTGCTGCGGGAGTTCACCGAATACCGGCTATGGGTGTATGGTGCGGCGCTGGTGTTCATGATGTTGAACCGGCCCGAAGGGCTTGTGCCTGAAGCCAGGCGCCGACTGGAGTTGCACGAAAGCGAAGTCGAGAGCCTGGACGAGAGTGGTGAGAAGCACGTCACCGTCCCTGGCTAGCTCGCACGCACCGGCAAGTAAGCGAGAGATTCTCATGGCTATTCTCACTGCACACAAGGTCACCAAACGCTTTGGCGGATTGGTCGCTGTCAACCAGTTCGACGTCGAGATCAAAGAACATTCTATCCACAGCATCATCGGGCCGAACGGGGCGGGCAAGACCACTTTCTTCAATTGTGTGACTGGTTTCTACAGACACGAAGAAGGAACCATCCGCTTTCAGGGGGAACTTCTGGATGGTCAGTCGCCGGACCGGATCACACGCCTGGGGATTGGTCGCACCTACCAGAATATCCGCCTCTTTAACAACATGACGGTCATTGAGAACGTGCTGGTCGGACTGCACCCCCACCTCACCACCGGGCTGTTTGGCGCGATCTTCCGGCCTCCCAGCGTCTTGAAAGAAGAGGCCGACGCGCTACAGGAGGCCCGACGACTGCTTGGTTTCGTCGGACTGACCGGACGAGGCGACTGGCTGGCCAAGAGCCTGCCCTACGGCGATCAACGGCGCCTGGAGGTCGCCCGCGCTCTGGCCAACAAACCCAAGCTGCTCCTTCTGGACGAGCCCACGGCGGGCATGAACCCGGCCGAGACGCGGGAGATGATGGCCTTCATCCGCCGCCTGCGCGACGAACTGGGCATCACCATCCTGCTCATCGAGCACCAGATGCGGGTGGTGATGGGCATTTCGGAGACTGTCACGGTGCTGGACTACGGGGAAAAGATCGCCGAAGGGACGCCGGCCGAAATCCAACGCGACCCCAAGGTGATCGAGGCGTACCTGGGAAGAAGGGCGGTGGCGTAACATGGCTCTGCTAGAAGTCAAGGACATCCACACCTATTACGGCGCCATCCACGCTCTGAAGGGCATTTCCATCCATGTGGACGAGGGGGAGATCGTGACCCTCATCGGGGCCAATGGCGCAGGCAAGAGCACCACGCTGAATACCATCTGCGGCATCCTGCACCCCGGCGAGGGGACCATCACTCTCGATGGGCAACCCATCCACGAACTGCCGGCCCACGAAATCGTGATGCGTGGCGTGTCGCAAGCGCCGGAGGGCCGCCGCGTCTTTGGCCGCCTGACGGTTATAGAAAATCTGGAAATGGGCGCCTATGCTCGCTCGGACAAGGCAGGCATCGCTCGCGATATGGAGCGGGTCTTCGCCCTCTTCCCGCGGCTGAAGGAGCGGGCCAAACAGGTGGCCGGTACGCTATCGGGCGGTGAGCAACAGATGCTCTCCATCGGCCGGGCGCTGATGGCCAACCCACGTTTGCTCCTGCTGGATGAGCCATCTATGGGATTGTCGCCAATCCTGGTAGAAGCGATCTTCGATACCATCCGTCAGATTAACTCCCAGGGCACTACCGTGCTGTTGGTGGAGCAGAACGCGCTGATGGCCCTGTCCATCGCCAGCCGCGGCTATGTCTTGCAGACCGGCGAGATTGTCCTGCATGACACCGCGGCGGCGTTGCAGGAAAACGAGATGGTGCGCAAGGCGTACCTGGGCATAGAATAGCGGCAGGAAGGGTCCCACGCCGCCATGGAAAACCCCAAGGGTCTCGAGAATCCTTGGGGTTTTCGTGCTATAGAAGGTTTGCCCCGCACGGGCAGGTATGTTATAATGTGCACAACATGACGAAACCGCTGGACACTGAGGTGTTGGTGGTGGGCGCGGGGCCGGCCGGCTCGACGACCGCTTACCTGCTGGCCCGGCAGGGCTGGGACGTGCTGCTGGTGGACCGGGCGCACTTCCCCCGCCCCAAGACCTGCGGCGACGGTCTCACCCCACGGGCTGTGGCGGCCCTGCACCGGCTGGGCCTGTTATCACAGCTTCTGGAGGCAGGCTACCCTCGTGTCGAAGGGGCACGCATGGTCGCTCCCGCCGGCCATGAGTGGTGCCTCCGCTTCGCCGAGGTGATACGCCAGATGCCGGGCTATGGCCTGAGCGTGCCCCGTGTGGAGCTGGACGAATGGCTGCGTCGGCAGGCCGTGAGCGCCGGTGCCCGCTTCCTGGGCGGCTTCCACGCCCAGGCCGCCCTGCGCGGCGATGGCCTCGTCAACGGCGTGCAGGGACGGCTCGACGGACAGGTGCAGACCATCCATGCCCGCCTCACCATCGCCGCCACCGGAGTGAGCATCGGTCTATCCCGGGCCCTGGGCGTGGTGGACCGCCTGCCGCCGGTCGTGCAGGCGGTGCGCGCTTACTTCGAAGGGGTAGAGGCGCTGGACGGCAATTTCGAGTTTCACTTCTGCCGCCAGTTCTCCTCGGGTTATGCCTGGATCTTCCCGGGCCCACAAGGCCAGGCCAACGTCGGCCTGGGCCTCTTTCCCGCCGCAGGTTCGCACCGCGCTAATCCCAAGGAGCTGCTGAACGAGTTTCTGAACCAGCCGGACGTGCGGCAGCGCTTCCGCAATGCCCGCCTGGTGGGCCAGTTTCAGGCCCACCCGCTGCGCACCGACTATCCTGATAGCCCCGTCTGCGGCCCGGGCTTCCTGCTCGTGGGTGAGGCGGCAGGGCTGGTCAACCCTGTCACCGGCGAGGGGATTGACCTGGCCCTGGAGAGCGGGGAGATTGCCGCCACCATCGCTGGCGATGTGTTATCGCAGGGAGACGTCTCGGCCAGAACATTGCGGCGCTACGAGCGGACTTTGCACCGCCGGTTTGCCCACTGGTTCGTGGGCCTGCGCCGCCTGGCTCCGTGGGTGATGCGTCCGCGGGCCCTGAACGTCCTCATCGCCAAGGCGGCCCGCTGGCCGGAGCTGGGCCGCACCATCGTCGGCATCATCCTGGGGACGACGCCCCCCTGGCTGGCTTTCAGCCCGCGCACCTGGTGGTATCTCCTGCGCTGATGCGAAACGCATCGCCGTTGGTTGCTTTCGTCCTTCGTCATTCGTCGCAGAGCGCGTTCTGTATACAAGAACTGAAAGCCTGGAAGCTCTATGTCACCCGAGGCGAGGAACCAGAAGATTGATCCGGCACTGACCGCCCTGTGTCAGGCCGACCCGCAGGCCACCGTCGCCGCCATCGTGCGCACGGAGGGGGCTGCGGAAGCGCACCGCGCCGAAGTTGAGGGCAGTGGCCTCACCGTGCGGCGCGTGTTTCGCCTGCGGCCCGGCCTGGCCGTGGAGGGCCAGGTGGCCGCCGTGATCGCCCTGGCCGACCGCCCATGGGTGCGATCGGTCTCGCTGGATCGGGAAGTACACGTGATGCGTGGTGCGTGATGCGTGATCCGTGATGCGTGATCTAGCTACTCTGCTGATTTCTCACGCCTCGCTCGTCACGTATCACGCCTCACACCGCCTCAAACCAGAAAGGGGTCTTAAGATGGCGGACAAAGTTCTGCCCGGTGTGCGAGAGGAATTCGCCACCAGAGCGGCCGGCGAAGCGGTGCCGGTCATCGTCAAGTACCGCCAGGTGCAGGTGCCGGAACGGAGAGCGGTCGTGGCCGGCCTGGCGGATCGTTATGTCTACAAGAATGTGCCTGCCGTGGCCATGCGGGTGACGGCTGCCGGGCTCTCCCGGCTGGAGGAAGACCCTGACGTCATCGCCGTGTGGCCCGACCTGCCGGTGCACACCATGCTCGATGTGTCCGTGCCCCATATCCGCGTGCCCGAGGTGTGGGCGGAAAGTGGCCGCGGGGCCGGGGTGCGCGTGGCCGTCGTGGACACGGGCGTTGACCCCAACCATCCTGACCTGGCCGGCCGTATTGTGGCGACGAAGGGTTTCGCCAGCAGCAGCGCCGCCGACGGCAACGGACACGGCACGCATGTGGCGGGCATCATCGCCGGCAACGGCACAGCCAGCGAAGGCCGCTACGTGGGCATGGCCTCCGAAGCGCTCATCTACGCCGCCAAGGTGCTGCGGGACGACGGATCGGGGAGCATGAGCGACGTCATGGCCGGCGTGGAGTGGGCCGTAGATCAGGGCGCGCAGGTCATCAACCTCTCCCTGGGCAGCGATGAGGCCAGCGACGGCACCGATCCCCTGTCGGAGATGTGCGACGCCGCCGTGGCCGCGGGCGTCGTCGTCTGCGTGGCTGCGGGCAACGCCGGGCCGGGGGCGGGCACGGTAGGCTCCCCGGCCAGCGCCCGCCAGGTCATCACCGTCGGCGCCACCACGGACGATGACCGTATAGCCAGCTTCTCTTCGCGCGGGCCAACGAAGGATGGGCGCACCAAGCCGGACGTGTGCTTCCCCGGCGTGGACATCGTGGCCTGCCGCGCCTCGGGCACGCGCATGGGCACGCCGGTAGGCGAGCATTACACCCAGGCTTCGGGCACCAGCATGGCCACCCCGCACGCCGCCGGCGTGGCGGCGCTGCTGTTGGAGGCAAACCCTTCCCTCACACCGGCAGAGGTCAAGGCCCGCTTCCAGGCGGCGGCCGTGGACCTGGGGCTGGATGCCAACGCGCAGGGTGCCGGGCGGGTGGATGCCTACGCCGCGCTCAAAGCCGAGACGCCGCCGCCGGGGCCGACCCCGCCGCCAACGCCGCCACCGACGCCGCCCAGCGGCTGCGTCACCTTGCCGCTGCAATTGCTGGGCCTCCGGTTGACGTAAGGATGACCCGAACTGGCGACTACACCCTCGGCGTGACCACCTGGATTTTCGGCGACACGCCGCTGGCGGATATCGCGCCGCGCCTCGTGGCCTGGGGCTACGATGGCGTGGTGCTCCCCGGCGACCTGTCGCCCGACCGTGCTGCCGCCGTGCGCCAGGTGCTGGATGACCACGGCCTGGCCGTGTTGGGCTTCACGCCGCCCAACGTGGACCTGGCTCATCCCGAGCCCGCCGTGCACGCGTTGGCAATCGCTGCCTATCAGCGCCTGTTGGACGTGGCCGCTGACCTGGGCGTGCCGCTCGTCGGCTGTCACGGGCGGGTGGGCCGCGTGGCTCCTGTGGGCGAGATGGCCCAGGAGCAGGCCCTGCTGGCCGACGCGTTGGCGGAGCTGGCCGGGCGCGCCCGGCCCATGGGTATCAGCCTGGCCCTGGAATGCCTCAATCGCTACGAATCGCACCTGGCCAACACGGCGGAGGAGGGGCTGCGCTTGCTGGGGCGCATCGGCGCGCCCAACGTCGGCCTGCTGCTCGATGCCTATCACATGAACATCGAGGAGGCCGACCCGGCAGCCGCCGTACGTGCCGCCGGCGGCCGCCTGTGGGTCTTCCACGTGGCCGATTCCAACCGCAGAGCGCCAGGCCGGGGGCACGTTGATTTCGTTTCCCTCTTCGCCGCCCTGGATGAGATTGGCTTCCGCGGCCCGCTGGTGGTGGAGACGCCGGCGCCCGGGCCGGATCCTTTCACGCCGGTCAAGGGCCCCGGCTGGCTGGAAGCCGTGCAGGATGAGGTGGTCACCGCCGCACGCTTTGTGCGCCGGCACAGGTGAGCAAGGCCAATCCTGAAGCAGGGATATATTCCCAACCTACCATGCAGCCTCCCGGCTGATGGTGATAAGCGCCAGGTTGATCACCTCGCCGGCGGCCTGGAGCTTGCGGCGATCAATCAGCGTGTCCAGGCGGGGGTCCACCTCGCTGTCGGCCCAGCGGATGACCGCCGCCGGGGCGCGCAGGTTCACGATTTGCTGGTAAGGATGGGAGACGGGTTTGCCGCGCTCGACGCTGACGCCCAGACGGCCGGCCGCATCGGCCAGCAGGTCGCTGAGGCGGCGCGGCTCGCTGCTGATCTCCAGCATGTCGCCGCCAGCACCCAGACGGTCGAGCTGCAATACGGCCACCGTGTCCAACAGCGACAGCCCGCCGCCGTAGCCTTCGAAGTAGGCCTGGGCGCCGGAACGGGTCAGCTCGCCACCGGCCCAGGCGGCGAAGAGCACCGTGCGGCGCGGCTCATAGCCCGCCTCGTGCCACAGGCGGGCGATCTCCAGCAGCGTGGCCACACCTGAAGCGCCATCGTTAACCGCCGGATAGAGCGTGCCGTCGGGATCGCTGCCCAGCCCGTCGTAGTGGGCGGCAACGATAATCATCTCCTCGTCCAGCACCACGTCCTGCCCCGTCCAGTGGCCGAGCACGCTGCGCAGCGTCACCTCCCGCGGCTCGGACAACGCCACGTGCAGGCGGGCGCGGCTCTGGAGCTCTTCCACGAACCACTCCGGGCTGCGCTCTGCGCGCAGTGCTTCCAGCCGCTCCCGCACGGCAGCCACGCTGAGCCCGTCGGCCTGCAAGAAGGCGTCGGCCACCGCCGGGGTGATGGCCAGGATGGGCAGCGTGGGCCGACGCAGAGTGTCCCGCGCCGGATCGGCAAGCTGCACGTGCGAGCGCACCTCGTGGGGGTCCTCGACCACCAGCAACACCCCTTTGGCCCCGCGGATCAGGGCCTCGGTGGGGAAATCGGGCGGGGCGTTCCCCTCCAGCGCCAGCACGATGTGCTCCCGCAAATCCATCCCCTTGAACGCTTCCCAGGGCCAGACCTGGCGGTAGGGGCTGAAGCCAACCAGGGCCAGCGGCGCTTCGGCATGGCCGCTGCCGCCATGCCCTTCGATGCGGAAGCCGAACTCGACCTGGTGCTGGAACCGCCGCTGCACGGAGCCATCGGCCGCCAGCAGCGCCAGCTCCGGCTGCTCGACCGGTTCCACCAGACGGGTGTTGAAGCTGTGGAAGTAGGAGAGGCTGCTGCCGCCCGTTTGCAAGCCGTACTCCTGGAACCTGGCGGCGATGTAGTCGGCGGCCGCTTCGCCCTCGGCGCTGCCGGCGCGTCGCCCTCTCATCTGGGCCAGAGCACGCACGTGCTCCATGGCCTTTTCCACGTCGAACGTGGAGGCCAGGCGGGCGTAGGAGGGCGCTGGCCCCACGTTGTTGACGATGTAGACGGTGGCCGCGGTGACCACGGCCACGACCACCAACATGCGTTTGGAGAGCAGGAAGGCGGTGCTCACCGCCGCCCGCTCGATGAGGCGGCGCAGCCCTTCCCCCAGGGCGTTGAAGCCCACCACGGCGATGAAGAAGGCCAGCGCCGGATAGAAGACCATCCACGGTTTGGCCCGCGCCCAGAGGCGGGAATCGGCCATCATCGCCCCCCATTCGGGAATGTCGGGGATAGTTACCAGCCGTTCCAGGCTGTTTTCCTGGCGCGTGCCGCCGCCCATGAACACGCCCACGAAGCCCAGCTCGCCCAGCGCCATCAGCACTGCGCCCATCTCCAACAGGCCGAGGACGATGAGCTGGGGCAGGATGTTGGGCAGGATGTGGCGCACGGCGATGCTCACGCCCCGCAGCCCCACGGCCCGTGCCCCCTCGATGAAGGGGCGCTGGCGCAGGCTCAGGAACTCGCTGCGGATGTATTGGGCGATCTCGCCCCAGCCCAAAAGGCACAGGGCGACGATGAAGACGGAGATGCCGCGGCGGATGTCCAGGGCGAAGATGAGGATCATGCCCGTGAGGAGCAAGGGCAGCGAGGTGGTGACGCCGATAGCGCCCATGATCGTGCGGTCGGCCAGGGTGCCTTCGTTCCAACCGGCGATGGCGCCCAGGAGCAGGCCCAGGATCAGCCGGGCCATGGTGATGAAGGTGCAGGCCACCAGCGTGTTGCGCGTGCCGTAGAGCAGCAGGCTGAGGATGTCCCGCCCCCACTGATCGGAGCCCAGTGGCTGCTTTTCGGAGGGCGGCCAGGGGGGTGAGGTCAGCTCGCCGTCCACCAGCAGCAGGCCACGGGTGCCCACCAGGTAGGGGTTCTCCGGCGCCCACAGCGGCCCGAAGAGGACGACGGCAAACAGGGCGGCCACAATGAGCGTGCCCAGCAGCAGGGGCAGGTTGAGGGCCACATCGCGGGCGCGCAGCCGGCCTCGGCGCGCTTCCCGCCCCTGGCGTTTCAGGTTCCAGGTCTCAGGTTTCAGGTTCAGCCAACGCCTTGCCTCTTGCATCTTGCCCCTTGCCTCTTGTCTTCCCTACTCCCTCAACCTGGGGTCAATGATCCGATAGGCCACATCCAGCAGCAGGTTGATGCCCAGAAAGGTCAGCCCCAGGGCCAGGGCCAGGGTGGCCACCAGGGGGGGCTGGCCGGCGCGGATGGCCTCCAGCAGCCGGTTGCCCAGGCCGGGCCAGTTGAAGAAATACTCCACCACCGGCAGGCTGCCCAGGGAGAAGCGCAGGGAGATGCCGGCGGCGGTGAGCATGGGCACGGCGGCGTTGCGCAGGGCGTGCCCGTTGAGCACCTGGCGCAGGTTCAGCCCCTTGGCCCAGGCCGTGCGGATGTAATCCTCGCCCAGCACGGCGGAGAGGGTGATGAAGGCCACGCGGGTGACGTAGGCCAGCGGACGGGCGGCCAGCACCAGGGAGGGAAAGAGCATGTGCCGCCAGTCCCAGCCGAAGCCGCCGCTGAAGGCCAACCGGAAGTTTAGCGACTGCAGGCTCTTGACGTTGGCCACCTGCAGCAGCATGGCAGCGAAGAAGCTGGGCGTGGAGATGCCCAGCACGGTGAGGGTGAGCAGCAGGAAGACGAAAGGCGAGTGCTGCCGCAGGGCAGCCAGCGTGCCGGCGATCAGCCCCAGGGCCACGGCCAGGAGCAATGCCGCCCCCAGCAACCCCAGGCTCTTGGGGTAAGTAGCGCGCAGAACCTCTCGCACCTCAACCGTGCGCTGACCCTGTTGCACCGTGCCGAAATCGCCGTGTACCGCCTGCCGCAGATATCGCCATGTCTCCTGAGCCGCCAGGCGGGCATGGCGGTGCATGCGGTAATCGGGCAGGGCGGCGGTGGAATTGCGCGCCATGCGCAGGCCCAGGAAGACGAAAAAGACGATGGCCAGGGCCACAAGCACGATGAAAGCCAGCCGACGGACGATAAAACGGAACATATCTCTACCAATCTACCAATCTACCAATCTACCAGTCTCAGTAGATGGAAAATCGCTCCGCCAGGATCGTCAGATCCTGGCG
>JARYMM010000019.1 GCA_029907105.1 Anaerolineae bacterium
GGGCCGCGCCATGGCCAACTCGCAATGACACAGGCCAGGCTGGCTCTCGCTCTCGCCACTAAAGTGAAATACACCCCCTCGCGTTGGCATTTTTGACATTCGAGAGGAATTGTGCTATATTATTAGTGCATTTCTCCACCGCAGGCCTGACGATAACCGCTTCTTCGCCCCCCAGGTCAGGTGATATCGTTATTGACTCGAGAAGGTGACCGATAAGGAGTATGATTTCATTGCGCTGCCGGGTGTTGACGCTGGCTTTGGCCGCGTCGGTCCTTCTGGCCCAGCCCGGGTTGCTCCCCGCACCGCTCCGGCAAGGAGCAGCAGCCCAGAGCCCTGATGTGCTTGCCACTCCCACAGCCGAACCCCCTGCATCCCAAGAGCCCCGTCGCGGCATGGGCGCTGACGGTGGCTTTTTGTTTTTGCCGCTGATCGTGCAGGGAGGGCAGAGGAGCAAGGGAGCGAAGGAGCAGGGGAGCGGAGGAGAATCACCCCTACACCCAGCACCTCTGCGCCTCTGCAATCGTCTCCCCTGGCGTTGAGCAAGCGGGCTGAGCTGGCCTCCGTGCAGCCGGGGGAGGTGCTGACCAACACGGTGGAGGCGGCCGGCGGCGAGCTTGCCCAGCCGGTCACGGCCACCGTGGCTACTTTGGTAAACCTGCCGGCGGCCGACGGGGCCTGGATCACCCCGGCAGGCGGCGTGCTCTGGAGGCGGGGAGGCCGGGTGGCCGTGGTCTTCCCGCCAGGGGCCGTGTCTGAGCCGGTGCAGGTGGAGATGGCTGAGGCGCCGGCCGGCATCCGCCTGCGGCCGGAGCTCTTCGATGCCTTCCAACTGACGGCCCGCGATCAAGCGGCCCGGCCAGCAGCGCCGTTTGCCCTTCCTGTCCGTATCCTCCTGAATCTGGCCGGCTACGACGAAGCGCTGCGCACCCGCCAGGGCTCGCCGGCCCTCTACCGGCTCAACGAGGGGAGCGGGGAATGGGAACTCCTGTCCGGGCAGGTGGACTGGGGCCGGGGCCTGGTGACGGTGGAGGTGGAGCGCTTTAGCCTCTTTGGGGCAGGCACCAGCAGCACCTTGAGTTATGGGGCCCAGCACCTGCCCACGGTGCACGGTTTCGTCACCGATGCATGGAGCGGCAACAGCAGCATCCATTATCCTCTGACTTTGCCGCCGGGGCCAGGGGGATGGGGCTGAACCTGAGCCTGAACTACTCCAGTGAATGGGTGAACAGCATCCGCCAGGGGCCGAGTGGGGAGGATGAGCAGAAGGCCAAAACCTTCAGCCGGCAGGCCAGCATCGTCGGCTGGGGCTGGAGCCTGGGCGGGTTGGGGCAGATCACGGTCAAGCTCCCGCAGGCTCAGAAGTATTACCTGGAGTTTGCCGGTGGCAGTTTCGAACTGAAGTGGACCGCCGACGGCTGGCAGACGGAGCCGCAGAGCTTCCTGCGCATCGAACACAGCCAGGATGGGCTATTTGACAACAACCCCTGGTACGTGTGGGCGCCGGACGGCACCCGCTATACCTTCGGCAGCACGGGCGGATGGGGCGCCAACGGCCAGCATTGGGTGCGCAACACGGGGAGCTGTGGTCGCCACATGCTGGCGATGCACCTGACGGAGGTGCGCGATACTCACGGCAACCGGGCGGTGGTGACCTACGCTACCGAGACCAGGGACATTACCTGCCCTGATGGCTCCTCGCAGCCCTACGTGCGGGCTATCCGGCCCACACGCATCGAGTATTTTGCCGTCGGCGAGCCGCTGGCGACGGTGCGGGTGGACTTTGCTTACACCAGCCGCAGCGACACGGGGGTGCCGGGTAAGAACAACCCTTACGTGGAGGCCTTCTGGAGTGACTCCCGGCTCCAGACGATCACGGTCAAAGTGCGCAACGGCACTGGCGCCGACAGCTTTGCCACCGTGCGCAGTTACGATCTGACGCAGGACTATCTGTGGAAGGACCAGGCCAGCGGCCAGGGGTTGCTGCGGCTGACCAGTATCACCGAGAAGGGCAGAGACGGCGGGGCACTGCCGGCCTGGACTTTCTCCTACCTCACCCTGCCCGGCGGCGACTGGCTCAACTACACCCTCCTGTCCACGGCGGACAATGGGCAGGGCGGCCGGGTAACCTATAGCTACGAGGACGTAGACAACATCTGGATGGAGGGGTGTGGCGGGAACACGAAACGGTTCCGGGTGAGCCAGATGGAGATCCGGGATGGGCTGGGTACGGCGGCCCACAACATCACCCGTATGGAGTACAACCACCAGAATCCCTGGGCCTGGACGGGGCCGGGCTTTCCGGAGTGTCCCGACTTCGAGTTCGGTGGCTACAACTTCGTGCGCCGCCAGGTGAAGGATGGGGCAGGGGTGCTTTATCAGGTGGTGGACGACTATTTCCACCAGAAGAACGCCGACAACACCCTCGACCCACGCAAGGGGAAGCTGTACCTGAGCGTGACCAGCACCCAACCCGGCAGTGGCGAACTGGGGCGGGTGGAGACCACCTGGAGTACGGTGGTGGTGAAAGGAACGAACTGGGTGTTCCGGCAAGATGAGACCCGGCGGCTAGGCAACTCCAGCCAGAAGACGGCCTACGAGTACCAGACGGCCTACCAGGGAGGCGCCCAGTACGGCAACGTCACCCATGTGCGGGAGTACAGCGATGGTGGGGCAACCCTCTACCGGACGCAGGAGAGCGAGTACTATCCCAATAACGTGGCCGGCAGTGTGTACCTCATCAACCGGCCGGCGCGCCAACGGTTGCTCAATGCCAGCGGCGCCTGTCGGGGCGAAACCCGCTACATCTACGATAATGCCGCCAACTACCAGACCCCGCCGACAAAAGGGGATCTGACCAAGATACAAGTGGCGCAGACAAGCTGCGGCACTTCCTGGAGCGAGACCACTTATAGCTACGATAGTTACGGCAATCAAACCGGCGTGACCGACCCCCTGGGCAATGTGACCACGATGGCTTACGATACCGGTGGGAGCTGGCCCAAGCTCTTCGCCTACCCCACCAGCACGACGGCGCCCCTGGTGGGGACGACGAGCTACACCTGGGACAAGGTACTGGGCCAAGTGACCGGGGTGACCGATCCCAACGGCGTCAGCACCGGCTACGAGTATGACCAGTGGGGTCGGCTGTGGAAAGAGATCCGGCCGGGGGACGACACGAACAACCCAACCCGACGGCTGAGCTACAACAACTATGCGGGGAGCGCGGCGCCGTTCTGGGTGAAGGAGGAGCGGCGGGACAACAGGCCGGGCGATGCGACCAGCTATCTGGAGACGCGCACCTTCTATGACGGGTTGGGTCGCGTCGTGCAGACCCAGGCCGAGGCGGCCTCGGGTTCGCAGAGCATCGTGGTCAGCACCCAGTACACACCGTTGGGGCTGATGCAGTAGCAGGATGTGCCCTACTTCTATGGCGCCGGGCTGGGCGGCTATCGGACGCCCGACTGGACGCAGCCCAAGACGCAGTATAGCTACGACGCACTGGGGCGGGTCACTCAGGTCACCAACCCCGATGGCACGGCCGTGCGCAGCTACTACCAGGACCGCAGGGTGGCCGTCATTGACGAACTGAACCACCAGACCATCCGCGAGATGGACGGTCTGGGCCGGTTGGTGAGCGTCAAACAGTTCAGCGGGAGCTATCCCGGCGGGCCGGGATGGAACGATCCCCCTTATAGCACCACCAGCTACAGCTACAATGTGCGCGACCAGTTGAGCAGCGTCACCGGGCCGGATGGAGCGCAGACGACCATCACCTACGACCTGTTGGGCCGCAAGACCCAGATGAGCGACCCGGACATGGGCACGTGGACCTATGCCTACGATGCGGCCGGCAATCTGACCCGCCAGACGGACGCCCGCAACCAGACGATTTGCTTCTACTACGATGCCCTCAACCGGCTGAAGGGCAAGCACTACCGGGCGGATACCAGTTGCCCGACCAGCAATCCCTCGCTGAACGTGAGTTACACCTACGACCAGGGGACATACGGCAAAGGGCGGCGGACGGGGATGACAGACGGCTCCGGCTCTACAAGCTGGAGTTACGACGCTCGCGGGCGGGTGACGCAGGAGTCCAAGGTCATCGGCGGCGTGGGTGGGGGCACCTTTGTCACCCAATGGGGTTACGACGCCATGGATCGGGTGGTGTGGATGAAGTATCCTGGGGGCGATGGTGGTCAGGTGGGGGAGCAGGTGAACTTTGGGTACAACCCGGCGGCCTGGCTGAAGAGCGTGGTGGGGGCCAGCACCTACGTGGGAGACACGTCCTACAACGCCCTGGGGCAGGTGGAGCTGCGCAGGCTGGGCAGCACGGCCGGGGTGCTGACCACCGACTATATCTACCGCAGCGACAACTTCCGGCTGCAATGGATCAAGACCGGGTCGGCCAGCCCCTACGAGGGGTTGCAGAATTTAGAGTACGCCTACGATGCGGTGGGGAACGTTCTGACCATCAAGGACTACAAAGTGGCTGGGGGCACCCAGACGCAGAGCTTCACTTACGACTTCCTGGATCGGGTGCTGAGCGCCACGGTCACCGGTGGCAGCAGTGGACAAGGGCAGTACAGCGAGAGCTATACCTACAATGTCGTCGGGAATCTCATGAGCAAGACGGGGGTGGGCTCGTACACCTATGGGACGCAGGCGGCCGATTGTCCGGAAGGGGCCTTGAGCAAACCCCACGCGGTGGTCACGGCCGGGGCAAACACCTACTGCTACGACCGGAACGGCAACATGGTGCGGCGCAACGTGGGGACGACCTACAATTTGACCTACGACGCCGAGAACCGGCTGACCGGGGTGAGTGGTGGGGCCAGTGCCAGCTTCGTCTACGATGGCGATGGGAACCGGGTGAAGGCCACCTTCAACGGCACGACCACCGTCTACATCGGGGACTACTACGAGCAGACGGGGAGCACGATCAAGAAGTACTACTACGCCAACGGGCAACGGGTGGCGATGCGGGTGGGAAGCACCCTGTACTGGCTGCTGACGGACCACCTGGGCTCCACGGCCATCACCGCCAACAGCAGCGGGAGTCGGGTGGCGGAGCTGCGCTACAAAGCCTGGGGCGAGACCCGCTACACCGATGGCATCACCCCCACGGCCTACAAGTTCACCGGCCAGCGGCTGGATGAGGGCACGGGGCTGTATTACTATGGGGCGCGCTACTACGACCCGGCGCTGGGCCGCTTCGTGCAGGCGGATACCATTGTGCCGGAGCCGGGGAACCCGCAGGCGCTGAACCGCTACTCCTACGTGCTCAATAACAGGGCCATCTCTCCGCGATGCGATTGAAGGCCGCCGCCGAGAGCCGCGCCAGCAAGTTGCGCCCCAGGAATTCCCTCACCGCTTCCTCCACTCGCTCATAGCAATCGGGTAAACTGGCGTCGAACCAGTGGATGGCCGGATCGTCCAGCCGGAACCAGGTGTACTGCTGGCGCACGAAGCGGCGCGTCTCCCGCTTGATCTGCGCCACCGCCTCCTCCAGCGTGATCTCGCCTTGCAGATAGAGGCCAATCTGCCGGTAGCCCAGGCCGCTCATGGCCGGCAGGTCGAAGCCATATCCTCTGGCCACCAGTCCCCGCACCTCCTCCACCAACCCCTGGGCGATCATGTGCTCCACCCGCTCGTCAATGCGGCGGTAGAGCAGCTTCCGTGTCATGGTCAGCCCAATGCGCAGGATGCGGTATGGCGGTGGCCGCCTGGCCTGCAATGCACTGATGGGCTGCCCCGCCGTCAGGCACACCTCCAGCGCCCGGATCACCCGCCGCACGTTGCGGGGGTCAATGCGCGCCGCTGCCTGTGCATCGAGCGCCGAAAGCCAACGGTGAAGGGCCATCTCGCCTCGCTCCTCGGCCTCCCGCTCCAGCGCCGCCCGCAGAGCGGGATCCGGCTCCACGCGAGGGATGGTCCACCCCTCCAGCACCGCCCGCACATAAAGGCCGCTGCCGCCCACCAGCAGCGGCAGTCTGCCGCGGCGCAGGATGTCCTCAATGGCCGCATAGGCCAGCTTCTGATACTCGGCCAGGGTCAGGGGCTGATCGGGATCCACCAGGTCGAGGAGGTGATGGGGCACGCGGCGGCGTTCCTCGGGCGTGGCCTTAGCCGTGCCGATGTCCATGCCGCGATAGACCTGCCGCGAATCAGCGGAGACCACCTCGCCATCGAAAGTCTCCGCCAGATGCAGGGAGAGGGAGGTCTTGCCCACAGCCGTGGGGCCGAGCACGGCAACAAGAGGAGGATGCATCGAAGCAAATCCAAAGTCCAAAGCTCAAAATCCAAAGCCCAAAGCTCAAAATGCAAAGCCCAATCCGCTGAACCGCCCTTTGAGCTTTAAACTTTGAGCTTTGAGCTTCAAAGCTTATCCCTCCACCGCGTTGGGGATCACCGTCAGTCGCTCCAGCCGTCCGGCAGGGCTGAACTGCACGGCCACGACGTCAATGCGCCAGGGGCCATCCCAGCCCCGCTCCTGCACGTAGGTCTGGCCCAGCTCCACGAGCCTGGCCTGCTTGGCCGGGGTGACCGACTCCTCCGGCGTGCCGAAGGCTTCGCCGCGCCGTGTGCGCACCTCCACCATCACCAGGGTGTCGCCATCCCGGGCCACGATGTCAATCTCCCCCGCCGGACAGCGCCAGTTGCGGGCCAGGATGGCGTAGCCACGGGCGGCCAGGGCCTCCGCCGCCAGCCGCTCGCCCACCTGGCCCAGCCGCTGCCGCCGGCTGCTCATCTTGCCAGCACCTCCTGCACCGGCCGGAAGGAGCGGCGGTGCAGGGCACAAGGCCCCAGTTGGGCCAGCGCGGCGCGGTGCGCCGCCGTGCCGTAGCCCTTGTGACGGGCGAAACCGTAGCCGGGATAGGCGGATTCGTAGCCGACCAGCATCCGATCGCGGGTCACCTTGGCCAGGATGGAAGCCGCAGCGATGGAGAGAGAAAGCTGATCACCGTGGACAATAGGCTGCTGAGGCAGCGCCTGTTCCGGCAGGTACATACAGTCAATCAGCAAGGCCTCAGGGGGCAGGGGAAGCCGCTGCAGCGCCAGCCCCATGGCCTGCCGGGTGGCAGGCACGATGCCCAGGCGGTCAATCTCGCTGGCCGCGACCAGGCCGACCGCCCAGGCTTCGGCCTGCTGGCAGATGAGTTCGAACAACCGCTCCCGCCGTTGCGACGTCAACTGTTTGGAATCGCGCACGCCGGCCGCCAGCAATGTTTCATGCCGCCCGTCGGGGCTGAGGATGACGGCGGCGGCGACCACCGGCCCGGCCAGCGCGCCCCGCCCCGCCTCGTCCAGCCCGGCCACCAGGCGATAACCCGAAGCCCAGTACCCCCGTTCATAGGCCAGCGACGGTCTTCCCTTTGCCGAAGGATCTTGCATGTCTCCTCCTGACCCCCCGATCCCTTGATGCCAGAAACCCGGAGAAGCGACCCCCCTGTGCGGGCGAGGTATCGGCTCTCCGGGTTTCTGGGAAGAGTGGCCCATGCCTGTTTCCCACCGCTTCAGGCCATGCGCCTCTCTTTGAGACGGGCTGCTTTGCCCCGGCGCTCGCGCAGGAAGTACAGCTTGCCCCGCCGCACCCGGGCGTGCCGCAACACCTCCACTTTTTCGATGCGCGGCGAATGGAGCAAGAACGTGCGCTCAACCCCCACCCCGTGCGCAGCGATGCGGCGCACGGTAAAGGTGGAATTGATCCCCCCCTCGCGGACGCGCATCACCACACCCTGGAAGACCTGTATCCGCTCTCGATCCCCCTCGACGATACGATTGTGCACCCGCACCGTATCGCCGGGGCGAAGCTGCGGGATGTTCGGATTCGGCTCCGGTCGCTGCAAAGAGTCCATCAAAGAAGACATGTCACACCATCCATAGTCATAATGGTCACAACCTCAGAGTATAGCACAGGTCAGCAGTAACAGCAAATTGCAGAGCAATTTTACGAACGGCGTGCACACAGGGAGGACAGGTTGGCAACCTGTCCTACTCCTGTTTTCGCACTGGTGATGCCAGGTGGCCAGGGTCAGCCCGCGGGCTGCCAGCCCAGTTCCCGCAGAAAGACCTCGTCCTGCGGGCTGAGCTCAGCGCGGGCCAAAAGGTCGGGCCGGCGCTGCAATGTACGGCGCAACGATTCCCGCCGCCGCCAGCGGGCGACCTCGGCGTGATGGCCGGAAAGCAACACCTCCGGCACGGCGTGACCGCGGTACTCCGCCGGCCGGGTGTAATGGGGATGCTCCAGCAAGCCTGCGGCGTGCGAGTCTTGCTTTGTCGCCGCCGGATCGCCCAGCACACCGGGCAACAGCCGTGTCACCGCATCCACGATGACCATGGCCGCGATCTCCCCGCCCGAAAGCACGTAATCGCCGATGGAAATCTCGTCCGTGGCCAGGAACTGTCGCACCCGCTCGTCCACCCCTTCGTAACGCCCGCAGATCAACGCCAGGCGCTCATGCTGCGCCAGCTCCCAGGCCACCGCCTGGGTGAACAGACGGCCCTGCGGGCTGAGCAGGATGATCGGGCCGGGAGGCGCTTCGCCTTCTTTCAGGCCCAACACGGTTTCCACAGCGCGGAAAATCGGCTCCGGCTTCATGACCATGCCGCCGCCGCCACCGTAGGGCGCATCGTCCGTGATCCTGTGCTTCCCCTCGGCGTAGTCGCGGATGTTGTGGATGGCGATGGACACGTGCCCTGCTTCCTGCGCCCGCAAGATGATGCTGTCGGCGAACACATCGCCAAACATGGCAGGGAAGAGGGTGAAGATGTCAAAATGCATGATGCCACTTCCGACAAAAAGGCCACAAGGCGTCGCCGCCCAGTGGCCTTTGGGACAGAGTTCCCCGCCGTGCCGTGTGCCAGCGAGTTTTGAACCTGCTCTCGCAGGTGGGTGTCTCACCTGAAGGTCCTGCCTTACCCTCGAGGGGCTACCACATTTCCAGCAGGGCTTTGACTCCCTCAGTTTAGGTGTTGGCTCAAAACGTTAGGTGGCATCACGGGCACCGCAGGGCACTGCACCCATATCATAGCACAATTCCGAAAAACGCGCAAATCGGCGATGGGCGCTACAAGCAGAGCCCTTCCACTAACCAGTTGCCAGCCGCAGGTGCAGTTCCTCCAGTTGGCGTGGCGAGACTTCCGAGGGGGAGTCTGTCATCAGGTCCACGGCCGAGGCGGTCTTGGGAAAAGCGACCACCTCGCGCATGTTGGGCTCGCCGGCCAACACCATCACCAGCCGGTCAATGCCCGCGGCGATGCCGCCATGCGGTGGCGCACCGTACTCAAACGCCTCCAGCAAGTGGCCAAACTGCGCCTGGGCCTGCTCCGGCGAGATGCTCAGTGCCCGGAACATGCGCTCCTGCTTCTCCCGCTGGTGGATGCGGATGCTGCCCCCGCCGATTTCCACGCCGTTGCAGACCACGTCATAGGCCTGGGCTCGCACCCGGCCGGGGTCCGTCTCCAACAGCGGCCAATCCTCCTCCAGCGCCGAAGTGAAGGGGTGGTGCACCGCCGTCCAGCGGCCCTCCTCCTCGTTCCATTCCAGCAACGGGAAATCCAGCACCCAGGCAAAGGCCAACAGGCCGTCGTCCATCAGGCCCAGCCGCCGCCCCACCTCCAGCCGCAGTTGGCCCAACACCTGCGCCACCGTCGCCGGCTGGTCGGCCACCATCAGGAGGAGGTCACCAGGCTCCGCCTCCGTACGGGCAAGGACGGCCCCCATCTCCTCATCCGTCAGGAACCTGGCGATGGGTGAGCGCACCTGGCCTTCGTCCTGGACGGCGATCGAGATCAAGCCCCTGGCCCCCAGGCGCACCGCCTGTTCGGCCAGCTCGTCCGTCTGCCGACGGCTGTAGCTGCCGCAGCCGGGCGCGCGCAGCGCTTTCACCTGCCCGCCGCTGGCAATGGTCTCGGCAAAGACGCGGAAGCCGCAGCCCGCCAGCAGGTCCGAGAGGTCCACCAGCTCCAGCCCGAAGCGCAGGTCGGGCTTATCGGAACCGTAGCGGGCCATGGCCTCGGCATAGGTGAGGCGGGGAAACGGCTTGCGCCAGAGGCGCTTGCCCGTCTCCGTCTCCAAAGTCTCCACCAGCGCCGTGAACAGCCCCTCGGTGATCTGCAACACATCGTCCCGCTCCACGAAGGACATCTCCATGTCCAACTGGGTGAACTCCGGCTGGCGGTCGGCGCGCAGGTCCTCGTCGCGGAAGCAGCGGGCGATCTGGAAATAGCGCTCGAAGCCGGAGACCATGAGCAGTTGCTTCAGTTGTTGCGGCGATTGCGGCAGGGCGTAGAATTTGCCCGGATGCACGCGGCTGGGCACGATGTAGTCCCGCGCCCCTTCCGGCGTGCTCTTGATGAGGATGGGCGTCTCGATCTCCACGAAGCCACGCGCCGACAGATATTCACGAATGAACCGCACGATGCGATGGCGCAGCAGGATGTTGCGCTGCATACGGGCGCGGCGCAGGTCGAGGTAACGGTAGCGCAGCCGCAGCGTCTCGGCCACCTCTGTCTCCTCATTGATGTAGAAAGGAGGGGTGCGCGCCGGGTTGAGGATTTCCACCCGCCGGGCGGCAACCTCGATCTCGCCTGTGGGCAGGCTGGGGTTCTCCAGCCCCGGCGGCCGCCGCCGCACCGTGCCTTCCACCTGCAGCACATACTCATTGCGTACCTCGCTGGCCACGCGGTGGGCCTCCGGCGCGGTCACCGAGTCGCATACCACCTGCGTGATCCCCTCACGGTCGCGCAGGTCAATGAACACGAGGCCCCCGTGATCGCGGCGGCGGTGCACCCAGCCGGCCAGCGTCACTGCCCTGCCCACGTGTTCCCCGCGTAACTCGCCGCAGCTATGCGTCTTCAGCATACCCTTCTCCTCCTCCGGTTATTCGTAAGGCAACATTATACACACAAGTCCCCGAAAGGACAACATTGCCTGGAGAGGTTGGAGGTTGCTTTTTGACAAGAATCCAAAAGTGTGGTATACATTGCGCAAATCAACCGATCAAGCAAGGGGAGCTGGGAGAGCCCGGCTGAGAGGGCGGTCCGTAATGCCGCCGACCCTTTGAACCTGACCTGGGTAATGCCGGCGTAGGGATTGCAAACAGTAGAAGTTGCAGGAGGCCACTTGCCTTGCTCAGGGCAGGTGGCCTTTTCGTTCACCAGGAGAAACCATGCGCGCCATCATCATCGCCAACGGCCCCTCGCCGGACTACCCCCGTGGCTGGCAACGGCAAGAGGACGACTGGATCATCGCCGCCGACGGCGGCACGCTCACCGCCCTGCGCTGGGGCTGGCTGCCGGACACCGTCATCGGCGACCTGGATTCGCTGCCCGATGCGCTGCGCCAGCGACTGGAGGCGGTCGGCTGCCGGTTTGTCACCTTTCCCGCCCGCAAGGACTGGACCGATCTGGAGCTGGCCTTGCAGCACGCCGTGAAGGGCGGGGCAACAGAAATCGTCATCCTGGGGGCGCGGGGCGGCCGGCTGGATCAGGAGCTGGCCAACCTGTTGCTGCTCAGCCGCCCCGAGTGGGCAACGGCGCTCATCCGGCTGCTGGACGGCTCGGAAGAAGCGTGCGTTATCCGCCGGGAGTGCACCCTCAGCGGTCAGGTGGGCGACACCGTCTCCCTCATCGCCCTGACGCCGCAGGTCACCGGCATTACCACCCGCGGGCTGGAGTGGCCGCTGCAGGAGGGCACGTTGACCTTCGGCTCCACCCTGGGCATCAGCAACGTGCTCACCGAACCGCTGGCGCAGGTGCGGGTGAGGGAGGGGGTGCTGTTGGTGGTGCACAGCAGGCAAGGGACAGGAAGCAAGAGGCAAGAAGCAAGTAACTACCTACCCTGTCACTGCGAGCGAAGCGAAGCAGTCTCCTGGAATCGAAACAGGAGATTGCTTCGCCCCTTCGGGGCTCGCAATGACGCCAGCCCACCGCTATATCTCACGTTGCAAGGCCGAAGGTAGGCAGTTACAGAAGCAAGGGGCAAGAAGCAAAAGGCAAGCGATAGGTTAGTTACATTGCTCACATAATGTTTTACGCATTACGCATCACGTTTTACGCATCACGTAAGGAGGGAGGATCATGAGCAAGAAACTGTTTCTAACGAGTCTGTTGCTGCTGGCGTGGCTGGCCAGTTGTGCGCCGCCCACGCCGGTCGCGGCGCCGCCCACACCCACGCCGGCCGGGCCACGGTCGCTCACGCTGATGTCCCACGATAGCTTCAGCGCCAGCGAAGCGGTCATCGCCCAGTTTCAGGAACAGCACAACGCTGAGGTCAAATTCCTCAAGGCCGGCGACACCGGCTCGGCGCTGAACCAGGCCATCCTCAGCAAGGAGAACCCGCTGGCCGACGTCTTCTTCGGCGTGGACAACACCTTCTTCAGCCGGGCGCTGGAGGCGGACATTTTCGAGCCCTACGATTCGCCGGCGCTGGCCGACATCCCCGATGAACTGGAGCTGGACCCGCAGCATCGGCTGCTGCCTGTGGACTTCGGCGACGTCTGCCTGAACTATGACAAGGCCTGGTTCGAGGAGAAGGGCATCGCCCCGCCCCAGAGGCTGGAGGACCTGGTCAAGCCGGAGTACAAGGGGCTGACGGTAGTGGAGAACCCGGCCACCTCCTCGCCGGGCCTCTCTTTCCTCATCGCCACCGTGGGGCACTTCGGCGAGGCAGGGGACTACACCTACCTCGATTTCTGGCGGGCCCTGCGGGCCAACGACGTGCTGGTGACCGACGGCTGGGAGGATGCCTATTGGGGGCAGTTCAGCGCTGCCAGCGATGGCACGCGGCCCATCGTCGTCAGCTACGCCACCAGCCCGGCCGCCGAGCTCTTCTTCAGTGAGGGGGCCTACACCGAGCCGCCCACGGGCAGCGTGCTGGGCGAAGGCGCTTGCTTCCGCCAGATCGAGTTCGTGGGCATCCTCAAGGGCACGAAGAACCGCGAGCTGGCCGAGAAGTTCGTGGACTTCATGCTCAGCAAGACCTTCCAGGAGGACATCCCGCTGCAGATGTGGGTCTTCCCCGCCAACGTCCAGGCGGCCCTGCCCGAGGTGTTCAAATGGGCCGAGGTGCCGCCCAGGCCGGCCCAGGTGAGCGCGGCAGACATTGACGCCAGGCGAGACGAGTGGATCGAGCGCTGGACCGAGGCCGTCCTGCGCTGAGTGAGGCGTGCCTTGACCCAACTTGACCGCCTTCTTAACCCGTGCTATTATCCCTCCCATGAAACACGTAGACCCCAGGCGTGGACAATCGGGAGGGGAACCGCACAAGCGCCATGGGTGTCCCCTGACGCCCACCCTCGTGCTGCTGTCCCTCGTTCTCCTGGCCTTTGCCCTGCGCGTCACCCGCCTCGGCGCTCAAAGCCTCTGGTATGACGAGGGGGTGACGGCGCAGGTGGCCGCCCAGGGGCTGGCCGAGCTGACCCGCTGGACGGCAGGGGACATCCAGCCGCCATTGTACTACTATGTGCTGGCCGGCTGGATAAGGCTGGCCGGACGGAGCGAGTGGGCACTGCGCTTTCCCTCGGCCTGCTTCGGCGTGCTGACGGTGCCCCTGCTCTATGCTCTGGGACGACGATTGTTCGACCGCCAGGCAGCGCTGCTCGCCGCCCTGCTGGCCACCCTCTCCTCGCTTTACGTCTACTACGCCCAGGAGGCGCGCATGTACACGCTCTTGACCTTCCTGGGCGCGCTGGCCGCGTATCTGCTGTTGCGTATCCAGATCGAGGAACGGGCCACCCGCCGCCGCGGGCTGTGGGTGGCCTTCGCCCTCATCGCCACTGCTGCCCTCTACACCCACTACTTCGCCGCCTTCCTCCTGGTCGCCTTCGCCCTCTACTTCCTGATTGGCACGCTCCACGCTCCACGCCCCACGCAACACGTCTCACTCCCCGAGGGCCTCATCGCCTTCCTGGCCATCGCCCTGGCCTACACCCCCTGGCTGCCGGCCGTACTCACCCGCTTGCGCCAGGATGCCAGCTACTGGCGCGGCACGCTGAAGCTGGATGAGGCGCTGCGCCACGTGCTCATCAGCTTCAGCCTGGGCGAGACGGTGTTGGAGCCCGTCGCCGTCAGGCTCATGTGGGGCTTTGTAGCCATCCTGGGATTGAGCACCCTGGCACTCTTCTGGTATCACACATCACGCATCACGCATCACGCATCACGGATCACGTTTCAGGCCCTGGTATTCCCGCTGTCGTACTTGCTAGTGCCCCTGGCGCTCATCCTGCTGCTCTCCTACCGTAACCCCAAGTTCAACCCCCGCTACCTGATGCTGGCCTCCCCTGCTTTCTTCCTGCTCATCGCCGGCGGCCTGAGCAAGTTGCTGTCCAGCCCCTATCCCCTAACCCCTTACGCAGCTCGGGGGATTGTCATCTTTTGCCTGGCCTACATCATCGGCAGTTCTGCCTGCTCCATCCACAACTGGTTCACCGACCCTGCCTTCACCAAGGCCGATTTCCGCGGCGTGGCCCGTTACGTGCGGGAGCACATCGCCCCCGACGAAACGGTGATCCTCACCTCCGGCCACCTGTCCCCTGTCTGGGACACCTACGCACCGGACATCGAGCGGTACCGCGTGCCGGATATTGACATCCTGGACGTGAACGCCACGCTGGGCTACCACACGGCCGACGATCTCAACCGCATCCTGGCCGGCCGACGAGGCGTCTGGACGGTGCTCTGGCAAGACGATGTTGTAGACCCCAACGGCTTCCTGCACGATTTCCTGAGGCGAGCGGGCCAGGAGCAGCCGGTGGAGCGCTCTTTCTGGCACGTGGGGCTGCGCCACTACCGGTTGCCGGAAGGCGTGCGCTTCAGTTCCGAGCCGCCCATCGAGCATCCGCTGCAGGCCAACTTCGGCGGGCAGGTGGCGCTGCTGGGTTGGAGTCAGGAGGAAGCCGCTACGGTCACGCTGTACTGGCAGGCCCTGGCGGACACGGAGCGGGATTTCAAGGTGGCGTTGGCCCTGGAGGATGCCGAGGGACATACCTGGGGCCGGGCCGACCTCCGGCCGGCGGCTTACATCTACCCCACCTTCCGCTGGCGGCCGGGGGAGGTGCTCTTCGGCCGCTACGAGCTGCCGGCCGAGCCGGGCACGCCTCCGGGCGATTACCGCCTCCGCGTGGGGCTGTACGACGAGGCCGACCTGGCCGGGCTGGACGTGCTGGACGAAGCAGGGAACGCCCGGGGCAAGCGTGTGAGCCTGGACGGTGTGCGCCTCTCCCGCCTGGCCGAGGGCGACGCGCTGGCCGTGTTGTTGGCCCTGCCCGGCAGCCGGCAAACGGACTCGACCCTCACCGAGGGCTTGCGCCTGCTGGGCTATGCCTTCGACCCGGCGCCGCTGCGCCCCGGCGACGAGCGCACGCTGACCGCTGTCTGGCAGGCCGAGACCGCCCTGCCCGAGGTGACCGTGCGCTGGCGCTGGCTGGACGAGGCCGGTCATGTGTTGGCGGAGGACGCCTTCCTGCCTGGCGTGCAGGGACAGCCGGGCTATCCCACCAGCGGCTGGCAGGTGGGAGACGTGGTGCGTTCGCAGACGACGCTGTTCCTGTCGCCACAAGCGGTGGCCGGCAAGGTCACGCTGGAGC
Source organism: Anaerolineae bacterium (assembly GCA_029907105.1). Lineage (GTDB taxonomy): Bacteria > Chloroflexota > Anaerolineae > UBA3071 > UBA3071 > JARYMM01. The sequence goes on from JARYMM010000019.1 coordinate 15,588, forward strand.
TGATGCCCTTTGTCAGCGGCGAGCCGGCGGGCGAACCCCTGCTGCTGCTGGACGTGGCGGTCGAGCTTCCGGAACGGGCATGGGAAGTGCCTGTGGTGCAATTCCCCGTGGACGCGCAGTTCGAATTCCTGGTGCGGCTGGTGGGCATAGACCTGGGGGCGGAAGCCGTGCTGGCCGGAACGACGCTGCCGGTCACCGTCACCTGGCAGGCGGTGGGCGATCTGGCGAGCTGGGACCTGACGGGGTTCGTGCATCTTCTGGGGAGCGACGGCCGCGTGGTAGCGCAGGAGGATCACGTGCCGCAGCGGGGCCAGCGGCCGACGCGGGGGTGGCTTCCGGGCGAAGTGGTGAGCGACCGCTATGATCTATCGCTGCCGGCGGGCCTGCCGCCGGGCCTCTACGGGCTGGAAATCGGCCTCTACCTCGACGATGGCAGGCGGCTTCGGGTGACCGCGCCGCAAGCCTGGCAGGGGCGGGATAGCGTGCTGGTGGGCGAGATATGGGTAGAGTGAGTTGACGAAACTGCCTCCCTCTGGTAAACTGGCAAAAACGTGAAACCTGTTACGTTTCGTCTCGGAGGATCAATCACTTGCATCGCAAAACGTGTTCGAGATTGATGGCTTTGGCGCTGCTTGCCTTCCTGGCCGGTTGCGCTTCCTGGGTGCGGCCGCTGCTCTCCGACGTGGAGGTATGGCCGGCGACCATTTCCCCTAACGCCGACGGCCACGACGACGTGGCGCGCATCGCCTATTCCATCGGCCGCAACGCCAATGTGTCCATCTCCTTCGTGGACGCCGCCGGGGAGCGCTACTACTTCCGGCAGGAGCGTCGCCGCTCGCCCAAGCCGGGTGGCTACCAGGTCTACTGGGGCGGGACGGCCCAGTCGCCGTTGCTGCTGGAGAACGAATACGGCCGCCAGCTTGTGCAAAGCCGCGTGCTCCCCGACGGCACTTATACCTGGATCATCGAGGCCGTGGATGACCGGGGGAACGTGGCCAGGGTCGAGGGTACCATCACCATCAAGGATGCCGACACCGCGCTGCCGGAGCTGCGCAACTTCACCGTCATGCCCCAGGTGTTCAAGCCGAACCAGGACGGCCTGCGCGATGACTGGATCTCCATCTCCTACTACCTGGCCAAGGATGCCGAGCACGTCCAGGTCTACCTGGTGGATCCCGCGCAGCCCACGGTCAAGTTCCCTATCGAAGAGCAGGAGCGGGCCATCGAGCCGGGCCAGCGGGGTTACCACGAGTACCGCTACGAGGGCGGCGTGGACCTGGGTGCCGAGCCGCCGCCCGATGGCACCTACATCATCTACGGCGAGGCGGAGGATAAGGTGGGCAACCGCGTGGTGGTCTCCTCCACGCTGACCATTGCCGAAGGTGGCAAGCCGCGGGCCGACGTGGCCGAAGGCGAGATTGACTGGGTGGGCGAAATGAATCGCACGGTCAGCGTGCCGCTGGGGGGGACGCTCTGCTTCACCGCCACCGTGGTCAACGAAGGGGCCGTGCCCATTCGCACCTCGGGGCCGTGGCCGGGGCAGACCTATAAGTTCAGCGAGAACTACAACACGCTGGCGGCGGCCTACGACGAGACCTGGTTCCATCAGGCCGGCGTGTGGCGCTTCGGCATCAACTATCAGTCGGCCGGGCTGGATGCTCCCTACCGCTGGGCTGTGGGGCGCAAGGAGGACCTGGAACGACGGGTGATTGACGGCGTCGAGCAGTGGTACCTGCTCCCTGGCAAGCGTGGCCTGGTTTACGGCTGCATCGAATTCGACGCCGCGCCGCCGCTGGAGTCCGACCTGTGGTGGGGAGCGCTCATCCACCAGGACGTGGCCGTGGTCAACAACTACATTGACCGCATCACCGTGCGTGTGGGCGTGCCCTGAAGCAGGGGCGGGTCACCCGCCCTTCGTCGTTGGTCGTCCGTCTTTCGTCGGTTTCTGGCCTGAGTGAAGGGGAATCATGCGCCTGGCCGTTGTCATCGTCAGCTACAACGTGCGGGAGCTGCTGGCGGCGTGCCTGCGTTCCGTGTTCGGCAGCCTGGCCCACTCGCCGGAGCTGGAGGCCGAGGTCTGGGTGGTGGACAACGCCTCCGTGGACGACAGCGCGGCCATGGTGCGCCAGCATTTCCCGCAGGTCAGGCTCATCGCCAGCCAGGAGAACCTGGGCTTCGCCGGCGGCAACAACGCCGCATTGAAAGCCTGCGGCTTCAAGTCCAAAATTCAGAGCTCAAAGCCCAAACACGTAACGCGCAACACTGATCACGCATCACGCATCACGCCGCCCGACCTCGTCTTGCTTCTGAACCCCGACACCGAAGTCCTCGACGATGCTATCGGCCATATGGCCCGTTTCCTGGCCGGGCATCCCGACGTGGGCGGCGTGGGGGCGCAGCTTCAGTACCCCGACGGCCGCTTCCAGCACGGGGCGTTCGCTTTTCCGGGGCTCATGCAGCTCTGGTTCGACTTCTTCCCGCCCCGCCCCAGGCGGCTGCTCGATTCCCGGCTCAACGGTCGCTACCCGCGCCGCTGGTACGAGCGGGGCAAGCCTTTCCCCATCGGCTTCGCCCTGGGCGCGGCGCTGATGGTGCGGCGGGAAGCCATTGAAGCCGTGGGGTTGCTGGATGAAGGATATTTCATGTACGCCGAGGAGGTGGACTGGTGCTGGCGCATGCAGCGGGCCGGCTGGCCGCTCTACTGTGTGCCCGCAGCGCGGGTGGTGCACCACGGCGGAGCCAGCGCCCGCCAGTTCGGCCAGCAAGCCTGCCTGGACCTCTGGCGCAGCCGCCATAGGCTTTATGGAAAGTTCTATGGCCCCGGCAGGCGCTGGCTGGCCTGCCGCATCGTCCAGTTGGGCATGTGGACTGAAGCGCGGCGTGCGCGGATGGCAGCGCGACGGGGGGTGATCAGCGAGGCAGAACTGCATAAGCGCCTGTCCACGTACCAGGAAATCTGTGCCCTGTACCGAACCCGCTCTCCACAACATGCAACCTGAAACATGAAACCCTTCGGACTGAACCTCAGGGCGAAGCCCGGAACCGCCCTTGCCGCCGTGATCCTGACCAGGAACGAAGCGGCACACATCGCCGACTGCATCGCCAGCCTGCGCTGGTGCGACCGTGTCGTGCTCTCCGACAGCTACAGCGACGATGGCACGGTGGAGATGGCTCTGGCCGCCGGCGCCGAGGTGATGCAGCGTCCCTTCGACAACTTCGCTGCCCAGCGCAATGCTGCGCTGCAGGCCGTGGAGGCGGAGTGGATTTTGTTCGTGGATGCCGACGAGCGGGCCACGCCGGAGCTGGCCGCCGAGGTGCGGCGCGTCATCGTCGAGGAGGACAAGGCGGGGTGGTGGGTGCCCAGGCACAACTTTATCGTGGGCAAACTCATCCGCTACGGCGGCTACTTCCCCGATTACCAGTTGCGGCTGCTACGTCGCGGCCGGGCGCACTACGACCCGGCCCGCCCTGTGCACGAGGTGGTCATCCTGGAAGGGGAAGCAGGCTACCTGCAGAACCCCCTCATCCACTACAACTACGACAGTTGGGCCCAGGTGCATGAGAAGCAGCGTCGCTACGCCCGCCTGGAGGCACAGCGCCTCTTCGAGCAAGGCATCCACCCCAAGCCGCACAACCTCGTCCTACAACCGCTGCGGGAGCTCCGCCGCCGCGTGATCACCCTGCAGGGCTACAAAGATGGGTTGCACGGCCTGCGCCTCTATGCCCTGCTGGCCTACTACTACGGCTTCCTGCCCTACCTGCACCTGCGCAGGTTGTGGAGGGATAAGCGTTGAAGTTCAAACTTCTTGCTAACAACTTCACCCCTTCGTATACGGCGTTCCCAGCGCTTCCGGCTTCGCCGCTCCCCACCTGAGCCTGAACCACTTCGTGGAGATGAGCAGCAGAACGACGATGGTGATGACAAAGGGAACCGTCCTCCAGATGTATCTGGACATGATGCCGGGGAGCACGAGCTGGGGGTTAAGGGAGAGTTGCCACAGGGTTCCGAAAAGCAGGGACCCGCCCAGCAGGATGGCCGGATTCCACATGGAGAAAAAGACGAGGGCCAGGGCGATGAACCCCCAACCCATGAGGAAGTTGTAGTTCCAGACGGGGTTGTAGAACAGGGCGTAAATCGCCCCCGCCAACCCGGCGAACATCCCGCCGATGATGACACAGAGGTAGCGGATTTTGACGACGTTGATGCCCGAGACTTCGGCCACGGAGGGGTCTTCTCCCACCGAGCGTATGTTCAACCCCAGGCTGGTCTTGAAGAGCACGAACCAGACCACAACCACGAGCACAATGCCCAAGTAGAAGAAGGGGGAGAGGCCCCCTATCGTAGCTATTCTCTCCATGCCCAGGGGCCCGGTGTAAGGGTTGCCGATGTAGGTGGTGAGGCCAAAGCCGAGGATCCAGATACCCATCCCGACCACCACCTGGTCGGCCCCCAGGGTTATGGAAAAGAATCCATGCAGAAGGCCGAGCAGCCCTCCGACAATGATTCCCACCAGGAAGCCCAGCAGGTAGCTATTCGTGGATTGGGCGGCCATGAAACCCAGCGTGGCCCCAAAGAGCATCACCCCCTCGATGCCCACGTTCAGGATCCCTGAACGCTGGTTGATGAGTTCGCCAAGGCCAGCGAAGGTGAAAATGGCCGAGGCTTCCAGACTTCTGGCAAAGAACTCCCACATTTGGTCTAGACTCTCCTCACGGCGAAGGGCGAAATGATAACCAAGTGCAGTGGTATCCCGGATCGTCAGATCCTGGCGAAAATGGGGGATCTGGTGATCCCCTCAGGGCAGATTCCCATCCACTGAGACCGTCTCTCTGCGCGTTTTCATCCACACCATTCTGTAGCGATAAAAGAATTGAAAGGCCACGAGAGTGATCATCAGGACTCCGAGCAGGGCGTAGTCCACGCCAAAGCCCATGTCCAGCTTGCCCTGCACGTATCTGCCACCTACGGACAGGCCCCCGAAGAGCAAGGCGATGGGGATGGCCGCCAAAGGGTTTCCGAGGGAGATCAGTCCACAGATGATCCCATAGAAGGCCAGGTCGCCGAAATAGCCGTAGTTTCTGGCAATCTTATAGACACCGGGAACGGCGGCGAAATAGTGATACCCGGCCAGGCCGGCCAGAACACCGCCCATGACAAAGACCAGGAACGGGATCTTGAATGTGCTGATCCCGGCGTATCTGGCCGCCGCCGGGCTGTGACCGTGGGCTTTGATCTGATATCCGAGCCTGCTTTTGGCGAACAAGAAGTGCAGGAATACGGCGGCCCCCAAGGCAAGGAGGATAGTGAAGGGGGTACCCGCAATCAGAGGCGCGTATACGGAAGGGGGTAACTCAAAACTCTCACCTCGCCCGCCGGGATTCATGAAGGGCCCACCCTCTTTGATCATATGTGCCACCAACCAATAGAGGATGAAGTTCAAGAGCATGGTCACCACAATCTCATTGACGTTGAACCTCCCCTTCAGGAACCCGGCTATCGCTCCCAGTACTGCCCCGCTCAGGGCGGCGGCGGTCACCATCAGAGGGATGACAAGGGCAGGGGGGAGGTGGGGGGGAGGCAGCGCTTTGCCGCCGAAAGCCAGGAGGACGGCAAAGGCCCCCAGCGCGCCAGCGTAAAACTGCCCTGTCATGCCGATGTTCCACAGCCTGGCTCGCAAAGGGATGATGAACGCCGAGGTACACAGCAGCAGAAAGATGAACCTGTTGACGGTCAGTGGCAGGCCATAAGAGTTGACGAAAGCATAGGCAAGGATCTCCCGATAAGCCGATAAGGGATGGACCCCGGCCAGGATGAAGAGGATGCTGAAAAGGGCCAGGGCAAAGACGATGGCCAGGATGGAGATGATCGTTGCCTCCCAGCCGGCTAACGCCACTCTCTTCTCGAGCTTCAGTTCGTAAGCGCCAACCCTCATGGCTCTCCTCCCTCCGAGCGCAAACCGGCCATCATGGCCCCGATGGTCTCCCTCATGGCCTCCTCCGCCGGGAGGATGCCCATGAGTTCCCCTTCGTAAATCGGTGCCACCCGATCACTCACCGAAAGGATCTCATCGAGGTCCTCGGAGATGAGGAGGATGGCGGCTTTTTCCTTCTTGGCTTGCATGAGCTTGTTCTGCACAAACTCCGTCGCCCCCACGTCAAGCCCCTGGGTGGGCAGGTTGGCGATCAGGAGCCGCGGCTTGCGCGAGAGCACGCGGGCCAGGATGAGCCTTTGCAGATTCCCTCCCGACAGGTTTTTGGCCTTGATGACCGGGCTGGGAGCGGCCACACCGTATTCGGAGACGATCTCTTCTGTGAGCTGCTGAAGTTTCCCGTAATCCACGATCCCTTGCCGGCAGAAGCGCTCATCGAAGTAGAAGTTCATGGCCACGTTTTCCACGAGGGAGAAATCCCCGATCGAGCCCACCTCGGTGCGCTCAGAGGGAATGTAGCCTATACCCATCTGCCATCTCTGCAGGACGGAGGCGTCGGTGATATCCTGTCCTTCAAAAATCACCCTTCCTCCTTCTGCCTTGCGCAGGCCGGCCAGAACCTCGGCCAACTCCTGTTGCCCGTTGCCGGAGATGCCGGCCAGGCCCAGGATTTCGCCCTCATGGATGGAAAACGAGGCCCCGCGCAAGGCCAGGAAACCTTTGTCGCTGCGGGCGGAAAGGTTCTCCACCTGGAGTATGGGGTTTCCCCTTTCCACCCTGGCCCTTTCTATTCTGAAGATGACCTCTCTGCCCACCATTTCCCTGGCCAGGCTCTTTTCCGTGGCACACTCCGTCTGCTGGCAGGACACGACTCTGCCACGCCTGAGGACCGTCACCCGGTCGCTGATCGCCAGCACGATGGGCAGTTTGTGGGTGATGAAGGGGACAATAGCCAGTTCATCCCGGGCCATGGCTTCGATGGAGGCCAGCAGTTTCCTGGTTTCGGAAGGCGTCAGCGCAGAAGTCGGCTCGTCCAGAATGAGGACCCTGGCCCCGCGATAGAGGGTCTTGAGGATCTCCACGGCTTGTTTTTCCCCCTCGGAAAGCTGCCAGATTTTGGCCCTGAGGTCCACCTTGAATCCGTATTTCTCACAAAGCTCGGCGATTTCCTCCTCTGCCTTTTTCAGATTCAGGATTCTGCCGGCCTTGGGGTGGCCAAGGATGATATTTTCGATCACCGTGTGCGCGGATACCAGCTTGCGGTGCTGGTGAACCATCCCAATGCCCAGGTCAATGGCATCCAGGGGTGACCTGAAATTGACCCGCTGACCGCCGATGTAGATCTCCCCTTCGTCGGGTTGCAATAGCCCGAACAGGATGTTCATGAGGGTGGTCTTCCCGGCACCGTTCTCGCCGAGGACGGCATGAATCTCCCCTGCCCTGATCTCGAAATCTATGTGGTCATTGGCCACGACGCCGGGAAATCTCTTGGTGATTCCCCGGGCCTCGATGACCGTTTCCCCGCGTTTGATCCCTTCCAGCAACCCTTTGTGCACTGGTCTCTCCTCCAGGTAGCTGCATTTAACCGTGGTCAAAGAGCGTCTTCGCTCTTGATAACCGGGGAGGTGCGGAGGGAACTCCCTCCGCAAAAAGGCTTTTTCAAGCCCTTACCTGCCCTTTCTTGGCTCGGCTGGCTCTTGCAGAGGGCCAAGGAAGGCAGGTAAAAAGATCGGAGGTTGGAGGTTGGAGGTTGGAAGTTGGAAGTTGGATTTCCCATCTCCAACCTCCAGCCCTAATCTCCGATCACCTGCCGCACTATAGCAATGAGGCTCCCTCCTTGGGGAGTCTTCCTCTCAAGAATGGGAGCCTCATGCTTCCTGACCACTAGATGTCGCAATCCATCAACACAGAGAGCAGTTGATGAACGGTGTCTTACTCCAGGATCACCGTGCCTTCCAGGTCGAAGTTGAACTTCGAGAGCAGCCACTCGTTCGATGGCATCTCACCGGCCGGTTTGACCACGGTCCCCGCGGCGGGAATGGGCAGATTCTCCAGGGCCAGGCCGGTTCCGTTGCTGACGAACTCATGCTCGGCGAACGGATCCCACTCGCCCTTCATCATCTGATCCCTTCTCTGCTTAACGAGGTCAACGATTTCTTGCGGGATCAGGGGGAGCGCCTTCGGGCTGATGGCCTCAATGCCCACCTTGTTGTTGTTCATGATGTCTACGGTCGACTCCACGGTGCCATCAGCCAGGGTCATTGTGGATTCCATGCCCAGGTACAAGACCGTTTCTGGGTTCTTGTTGCCGGCCAGCCAATCCTGAACCATCCTCTCGTAGAGGACTTCCCAACGGGTGTCGAAGGAGACGGCCACCGTGTCCGTGCTCGACCAGCCGTAGAAGCCGACAATGTCCATGTCCTTGCCCACGAACCAGATGCCCTCTTCCTGGGCGACGTCCAGGGGGGACCCGGAATCGGTCTGCTGGGTCAAGACGTCCACGTTGTATTGAGAGATCAGGGTCTTGGCAATGTCACGCTCTTCCGTGGGCAGATACCAGTCGCCGACGTACTTCACGTACACCTTGATCTCCTTGCCCAGCAATTTCGCAGCATCCTGCACGCCCAGGTAGAAGCCGGCCTGCCGCCTGATGACCTGAACACAGGGGAATGCCGACACGATGCCGATGTTGCCCGTCTTGGTCAACGCCCCGGCGATGAGCCCCTCCAGGTACAGGGCCTGATACTGCCTGGGGAAGAGCCTGATGAAGTTCTTCTTCGTGGTCAGATCGCTGGCGATGATGGAGCCGAAATAGACATCCGGGTACTTGTCGGCGATGTCCTTCAGGGGCAGCCCCATGAACTCCGCGTTTCCCACGACGATGTCAGCCCCTTCGGCGATCAACTCCTCGGCATAGGGCACTGCGGCATCAGGGCCCACTTCCTCTCTGTAGACGTACTTGACATTGGGGTACTTCTCAGCGATGCGCTTGCCGGCGCGATGGTGCGCCCCAGACCAGGTTGTCCCTTCAATAATGCTGAAATGCTCGATGGCCAGAGTGGCCTCCTTTGCCACCTCCTTGGGGGCCTCTGGAACCACTTCCGCAGGCGGCGCTGGTGCAGGCGGCGCTGGTGCACACGCCGTTGAGCCCATCACCACCGCGGCCAATACCACGGAGACCACCACTGCCCTGAACAGTGTAGTCCCCTTCTCCCCGAAAAGCTTGCTCTTCATGACGGTCCTCCTTTCTTGTTTTGGACTTTGATGGGTTTGGGGAGCAATGCGCACACACGTTTGAGGTTCGAGTCATGCCGTCGTCGCCGGGGCCATTCGCCTTCCCACGGCCTGGAGTGGCTGCAATTATACACAACCATCGGTAGGTTGTCAAACCCGGTCAGTTCCCTAACCCAGACAAGTCGGAACTCAAGAGCAGATTACAGTTTGCTCTCGCTGGACTGTCAAGCCCAGCGGGAAAGCGACGGACCTGGCAGTCCGCCGTGAGCACTTGTGACCTGGCCTCGTTGCCTCATCACTCGTTGCCCTATCGCCTCTATCAGCCTCCTCTGGTGATCAGGACCACGACCACAACAACGATGACGACGAGGGCAGCGAGGACAGCCCACAGCCACGGCGACGAGGCGAAGGCCTGGGTGGCCATGTCCTTAGCCACGGCGGCGGCAAACTCGGCCTCCGACGGGGGACAGTAGTTGACCTCCTGGCCCTGGCACCCGGCAGCGATGCGCGCCTGCAGGGCCTGGTTCAGCGTCTCCAGCCCCTGACGGATCAGGCTCTTGCTGACGCTGTCTATCAGCCGCTGGCCCACGCTGGCCAGTCGGCCGCCGATTTGCACCTCCCCCTCGTATTTCATGAGCGTGGTGCCGTCGCCCTGGTCCACCAGTCGCACCTGGCCGCTGCCTTTGGCCCAGCCGGGATTGCCTTTGCCCTCCACGGTCAGCGTGTAGCTTTCCGGCGGCACCTCATCGGAGACGACGACGCGGCCGGCAAAGACGCCAGCCACCGGCCCGATGCGCACGTTCATCGTGCCCTCGTACTCGTTCTCGCTGACCTGGCTCAGGCTCTGAGCGCCGGGCAGGGCTGTGGCCAGCACCTCCGGGTCTCGCACCAACTCCCACACGTCTTCACGAGGGCCGTCAAACACATACTCGCCTTGTAACTTCACTGTAGTTCCTCCTCGTCATGTTGCGTGATCCGTGATACGTGATTCGGGTTCACGCAGCACTCGTTACGCATCACGTGTTACTCTCGCTGCCTGCAACAACTCGAACAACCTGTTGGGGCTGAGCGGCGCTTCCAGGATCTCCAGCCCATAGTCGGCCAGGGCACTCTCCACAGCCTGGGCGAAGACCGCCGGCACGGGGATCGCCCCCCCTTCGCCCACGCCTTTGCTGCCCAGCGGGTTGAGCGGCGACGGGGTCTCCAGATGGCTGACCTCCGCCCGCGGCACCTCCAAAGCCGTGGGGAGCAGGTAATCGGCAAAGGAGGCGTTGAGAAGCTGACCGTTCTCGTCGTAGACCAGCTTTTCATAGAAGGAGTTGCCGAGGCCCAGGGCCAGGCCGCCGTGGAGCTGGCCTTCCACGATCAGCGGGTTGAGCAAGGTGCCGCAGTCTTCCACGATGACGTAGCGTTTGACGTCCACCATCATCGTTTCCGGGTCCACTTCGACGATGGCCGCATGGGCGCCGCTGGCCGTGGCGCCGTACTTGGGGCCGAAGTAGGCCGTGGCCTCCAGGCCCGGCTCGGTGCCCGGCTCCACCGCACCGCGCAGGGGGTTGGCCAGCACGGCCAGTTGGCCCAGGCTGATGGAGCGCTGCGGGATGTCCGCCACTCGCACATGCCCGTCCACCAGCTCCAGCTCCTCTTCGGGTGTGTCCAACACCTTGCTGGCCAGCTTGAGGACTTTACCCCGCACGGTCACCGCCGCCGCGTGGATGGCATTGGCAGCGACCACGGCGCCACGGCTGGCGAAGGTGCCGGTGCCCCAATGGAACTGCGCTGTGTCACCGGTGACCAGATGCACATCGTGGGGGCTGACGCCCAACTGGTCGGCCACGATCTGGGCAAAGGAGGTGAAATGCCCCTGCCCCTGCGTGCCCACGCCGGTGGCCACGTTGATCTGGCCGCTGGGGGCAACGGTGACCCGCGCCCCCTCGTAGGGGCCGATGCCCGTCGTCTCGATGAAGGAGACGACGCCGATGCCCACATGACGGCCCTCGGCCCGCAGGCGCGGCTGCTCCTCTTTCAGGAACCGCTCGTAACCGATCATCTCTACGGCCTTCTCCAGGACAGGCAGGTAGTTCCCGCTGTCATAGACCAGGGGTACAAAGGCCTGGTCAATGATCTCGTTGTCGTAGGGGAAGGCGTCGGGCGGCAGGAGGTTGCGGCGGCGGATCTCCACCGGGTCTATGCCCAGCTCCCTGGCCGCCACGTCCAGCAGCCGCTCGATGATGAACACGCCCTGCGGCCGCCCGGCCCCGCGCAGAGGGGAAACGATGGGCCGGTTGGTGAACACCACTTTGAGGTCGCCGTAGTAGTTGGGGATTTTGTAGGGCCCGAAGGCATGACATTGGGTGTTAAGAGGGACGGTCAGGCCGTAGGGATCGTAGGCGCCTGTGTCGTGGATGAAATCGTCGCGCAGGCCGAGGATGTGACCGTCGCGGGTGAGGGCCAGCTCGGCGGTGTGCACCTGCTCCCGTTCCTGGTTTGTGGCATAGAAGTTCTCGCGCCGGTCTTCAATCCACTTGACGGGGCGGCCCAATTGCAGCGTGGCCCAGGTGACCATCACCTCTTCGGGGTAGAACATCATGATCTTGGGGCCGAAGCCGCCGCCGACGAAGGGGGCGATCACCCGCACCTGGTGCTCGGAGAGGCCAAACATCCTGGCCAGGCCGTTGCGAATGGGGATGGGGGACTGGGTGGTGTCCCATAGGGTGAGCTCCTGGCTCTTGGGGTTCCAATGGGCCACGTAGCCCCGGTTCTCCATCGCTGCCGCCGTGCCCCGGTCAATGACGATGCGCCGGCTGATGACCACATCGGCCTGCTCGCGGGCCGCGGCGTAGTCGCCTTTCTTTTGGATCAGGTGGGCCGCCAGATTGGAGTCCAGGTCGTCGTGAACGAGGGGGGCATCAGGCTGCAGAGCTTCCTCCAGGTCCACCACCGCTCCCAGCGGTTCGAGTTCTACCACGATGTCGTCCAGGGCGTCCTCGGCGATATAGCGGCTTTCGGCGATGACCATGGCCAGAGGCTCGCCGGCCAGACGCACCTTGTCCTTCACCAGGGGGACCTGGGTGCGGGAGTGGAAGACGATGTCTTTGACCGTGGGGGGCGGGGAGACCAGGGGCGGGCCGTGTTGCCAGTCGTCGCCCATGTCCTCGGCGGTGTAGACGGCGACGACGCCGGGGCGACGGCGGGCTGCCGACACGTCAATGCTCACCAGGCGAGCGTGAGCGTAGTCGCTGCGCAAGAAGGCGGCGTGGAGCATGCCCGGCAGGTCCACATCGTCCACAAACAGGGCCTGTCCGGTGAGCAGGCGGGGATCTTCGTTTCGTTTGATTCGTTGACCAACGTATTTTTTTGCCATAGTTGTGCTCCTTGTTTAGAAAATGCGTAAAACGTAATGCGTAAAACGTAAGGCGCAAAGTGTCTGCGTTTTACATTTCATTCGTGGGAAGGGGAATGTCTCGCAACAAGTCGTCTAGTTTCTCCCAAGGAGTGGCTGCGTCTTGTTGGGAATTGTCCGGACCGGTTTCGTACGGGATGCTGTCCTCACGGAGGATACGCCCGCGCTGCTGTGGGACCATGGTCAGCAGCAGGCGAACGACTTCAGTGAGAAGTTGCAGGCGATGCTGGACAACAGCCTCACCGAGGATATGGCGGCCCTTGTAGTACCAGTCCCGGCTCTCTCGAGCTGAACCCAGGGAGTATTCGTAGAAGCGAGCCCGATCTTTGCCGGTGCCGCGAGAGTAGCCTTCGGCAAGATTGGCGCTGATGGAACCGAGGGCCCGATACAGTTGATCTGACAGCGAAATGGTACGTCGGTCTCGCATCAACTTCGTGACATCGTGCCACCCCACATCGCTCAGAAACAGTGCCAGCCGGTAGGCCTTCATCTTCCAAAGCGAGTCACCCGTCATCGTTTCCGGAACGGTCCTCTCCCACTCTTCGTAGTCCACCACTCTTCTCCTCACGTTTTACGTTTTACGTTTCACTTTCTCTTCGCCGCCAACTTCACCGCATCCACGATGTGCTGGTAGCCGGTGCAGCGGCAGAGGTTTCCGGAGATGGCCTCGCGGATCTCCTCTTCGGTGGGATCAGGGTTCTGCTCCAGGAAGGGCACCAGGCTCATCAAAAAGCCTGGAGTGCAGAAGCCGCATTGCACGGCGTGCGACTCCCAGAACGCTTCCTGAAGGGGGTGCAGGTTGTCTGGTGTGCCCAATGCCTCCACGGTGGTGATCTTGTGTCCGTTGGCCTGTACGGCGAACATCAGACAGGATCGGACCGGCTCGCCATCGAACAGAACCGTACACGCGCCGCACACGCCGTGCTCGCAGCCAACGTGGGTGCCGGTCAGCCCCAGGTCATGGCGCAGGAAATCGCTCAGCAGCAGGCGTGGCTCAACCGTGCGCTCGTATGGCGTGTCATTGACGGTGACGGTTATGGTATGTAAGTTGTTCATAGTACTCTCCTCAAGGGTAGTAGATTGGTAGATTGGTAAACTGGTACATTGGTGGGTAGACTGGTCACCGATCTACCAGTTTCCCGATTTACCAGTTTCCCGAGCTTTGGCCCGCTCAAACGCCTGCGTTAACACCCGGCGGGCCAGGACGCCAGCCAGGTGTCGCCGGTATTCGGCCGAGGCGTGGATGTCGCTGCCGGGGTCAATTTCATCGCGGGCGGCTTTCTCGGCTGCCGCCTGGATTAGCTCTGGACTAGGGGCATGGCCCTTGAGCATCTCCGCGGCCTGATGGGCAATCACAGGTCTATCGCCTGCACTCAGAAATACCATGCGTGCTTGCTCGCATTGACCCCTGTCGTTCAGCGTTACCACAACAGCCACGCCGGCGATGCAGAAGTCGTGGTGGCGGCGGGTGATCTGCTGGAATGCCCACCCGCTGCGCGGCGGCATGGGCGGCAGGGCGACCTCCACCAGCAACTCTTCGGGCTCCAGGGCGGTGGTGAACAGCCCCACGAAAAACTCGTCGGCGGGGACCCAGCGTTCGGCAGCCTGGCTGCGCAGCCGAAAGCGCCCGTTCAGCGCGATGTTGACCGCCACCAGCTCAGCCGACGGGTCGGCATGGGCCAGGCTGCCGCCAAAGGTGCCGCGCGTGCGGATCTGCGGGTAGGCAATTTGGGGCATCACCTCGTGGACCAGCGGGGCTCGCTCGGCGACCAGCGGGTCGTGCTCCACCTGTCTCTGGCGGGTCATCGCTCCGATGAGCAGGCCGCCGTCGTCGGGACGGATGTAGAACAACTCGGAGATGTTGTTCAGGTCAACGATCACCGACGGCCGAGCCAGGCGGAAGTTCAGCAGGGGAATCAGGCTCTGCCCACCGGCCAGGGGCTTGGCCTCGTAGCCATGCTCGGCCAGGTGGGCCAGGGCTTCATCCACGGTGACAGGTGCATAGTATTTGAAAGGGGCTGGTTTCATGATCATCTCCTCTTTTCAGATGTTCACTGAGGCAATCGCTCGTACCAGAAGGGGGAGGGCTTGCTTTTCCCTCCCATCCACAGTTGATAGGTGAGCTGCATATGGCCCAGGTGCAGGGCCGTGTGATCTATCACGTGCAGGAGGGCCCAGCGGACAGGTACGGTGTGGCCTCTCACCTCTCGCCCACCGTCCAGATCGGCCGGGCTCAAGTTGGCCAGCACCTGGCGTGTTTCCGTCCCCGTTTGCTCGAGGAGCCGGATCAACTCAGAGGCGTCGCAGACGCGGATAGCGAATTCCGCATCGCGATCGCGCGTGGCGGGCCGCCCGCCGATCACCTCGCCGATCCAGAAATGCTCCGCACCGGCAATGTGAGTGGCCAAGACGGCCAGCGAGTTGGTGGCATGCTCCCCAACGCTTTCAAGGGGACGCCAGTTCAGCGCCTCGGCGGGCAGGTCGGCGATCAGATCACGGACTTGCCGGCGCAGGTCCTCGATGCGTTGCAGGTAGTTGTCCAGCTCGGAGAGCATCTGGCCCTGGTCTATCCCTCTTTGAACGCCACGAACCGCCCCCACATGGAGGCGCATTCCATGCCCTTTTGCAGATAGCAGCCGATGTAATAGCGGCCGCTGGGGGCGGTGGCGATGTCCTGGCCCAGGTTCTCGGCGTGGACGATCTTCTTGGGGAAGAGGTTAAGGTGCATGTCCTGGTAGTACTGATCCAGCGGATACATCTCGTCCCAGTCCTTGCCAAAGGTCTCCTTCAGCTTGCGGTTGGCCTCCTCAAAGGTCTTGGGATGCCAGATGCGCTGGATGGTGTTCATGGGATGGTCGGCGCTCACCGCATCCACGCCGATCCACTTGATTTTCTTGTCCACGCACCACTGGGCGAAGTCGGGTGAAGGCCCCGGGTGCTTGATCATGTAGCGGAACTCGTCGGAGTCGGGGCTGTTCCAGCCGTACTTGTGCCAGCCGGTCTTGATGATGAGGATATCTCCCTGGCGAATTTCGACAACATCCTCGATCATCTGGGGGGTGTAAACGCTGGCGTCGCTGACCCTGTCGGAGATGTCGGCGATGACGCCGGGGCCGACCCATTCCTCCAGCGGCACCTGGCCGATGGTGCGGCCGGCTGGCCAGAAGTGCTTCTCGCCGTCCATGTGCGTGGCCAGGTGGAAGCTGGCCGTGCAGATGGAGCTGTTGCGGCCCAGACCGAAGTACTGGCCGCCCACCCGCTTGATATACTTCACGCTCAAGGGTTCATAGTTGGCCCACTGGGGGGTTTGCACGCTGAAGGGGAGCGTCATGTCTATCATCTGCGCCGAGTCCATGATCTGGAAGAACTCTTCCTGGCTCATCCCATCGGGCGGCTGCAGGGCGCAGACCCGCGACCAGGCGCTTTCCACCTCCATGAAGGGGATAGGCATGATCATGATCCAGGCCCGCCGGTTGTTCAGTTTGTCAATATCGCCCACGATGGATTCGGCCAGGAGCAGGTGAGCCTTGGGCACGGTGCTGTGGGTCAGTTGGTAGTACTCGTCCGGCGGAAACATCTCGTCCCACGTCTTGCCGTATTCCGCCACCAGCTTTGCCTCAGCCTTCTTGAACTCATTGGCGTGCATGTAGCGGATGTTGGTGTTCATGGGGTGCTCGGCGCAGCCACAGTCCACGCCGATGACCTTGAGCTGCATGTCCATGGCCCAGCGGAAGAAGTCCATGGACGGCCCAGGGTGACGCACCAGGAAGCCGAACTCTTTGGACTCCACCCCGCCCTGGGCGCGCGGGTTGTAGACATCCGGCAGGTCCCAGGAATAGCGGTGGTAGCCGGTGTTGATGATCAGGATGTCGCCCTTCTTGACCGTGGCCCGGCGGGTGATCATCTCCGGCGTGTAGATGGCGTAGTCGGACATCAGGTCGGAGATATCCACCACCACGCCCTGTCCGCAGAGGTCGCTGAGCGGGATATCGGCGATGGCCCTGGCCCCCGAATGGAAGGCCCGTTCGCCCACCAGGTGCGTGCCCACGCTGTTGCTCCAGCGGATGAGCTGCCCGTTGGCCCCTGGCCCGCCACCGTAGGCGCCGGTGACCCGCTTGAAGAAATGGATCTCCAGGGCCTTGTCGCCGGGAAATGGCGGCGTGAAAATGCTGCAGCCCTGGGTCAGGTCGTACAGTTTGGCGGTGGCCATGATGTTGATGAATTGATCTCGTTCCATTGCCTTCCTTCCTTTCGTGTTGTTTGGAGGTTAGAGGTTGGAGGTTGGAGGTTAGAGGTTAGAGGTTAGAGTTTTCGCCAGGTCCGTATCAGCCTGTTGAGTTGTTTGGCTATGACAACGTACTCCTCGATGTAAGGCTGGCAGGTGTCCAACCTCCAACTTCTATATCCTATACTGCTCGGCGAAGGCGATCAGCGCTTCCTCAAACATCGCCATCGGCGGCCTCACCAACCCGGCGCCGATCTGGCCGACGCCGGCATCTTTGTGGGCGATGCCGGTATTGACGCGCGGGGTGATGCCCTTCTCCACCACCTTGCGGATGTCAATGCCGGTGGGTGTGCCACGGAAATCGAGCGCGGGGATGGTGAAGTACTTGTGCTCGGCGGTGGTGATCTCGTACATCTCCAGGGTGGTGTTGATAGCATCCTTAGGCGTGCCACTGACGAAGGTGACGATGGCCGGCGCGGCGGCCATGGCGAAGCCGCCGATGCCTGCCGTCTCGGTGATGGTGCTGTCGCCGATGTCGCCGCTGGCGTCCTCGGCGGTGAAGCCGGGAAAGTAGAGGCCCTTTGGCGTGGCTACCGGTGCCGTGAACCAGCGGTCACCCAACCCGCTGACACGAATGCCGAAGTCGGTGCCGTTGCGGGCCATAGTGGTGACGATGGTGCTGCCTTCCACGCCGTGGGCGGCGTCGGCCATGGCCTTACAGGCGGCCATCACCGGGTTGAGCACGCTGAGGGCGTTGTCGCCCAGGAACTTGAGCACGTCGGCGGCGACGCCGGGGTTAGGGGCCACCTTGGCGATGAATGGTGCCAGCCTGGCCGTATACAGGATGGAGCCGGCCTTGTTGCGGTTGTGTCCCTCATCGCCCATCTGCAGCGCTTCGGCCAGCAGGGCACGGATGTCCAGGCCGCCGCTGGCCTCGATGGCGTCGGCCAGCACAGGGGCCATCACTTCTTCCATCCAGTGCAGCTTGGCCAGCACCTCCTCGCTGTACGCGCCATAGCGCAGCACCTTGCCGTAGCCCTCGTTCAGGTTAGAGAAGGTTCGGTTGCCGTGGGTCTTGTTCTCCAGGATGTAGACGGACATGGAAGGGCAGATGACGCCGGCCATGGGGCCGACAGCCTGGTGGTGATGGCAGGGTTCAAGCCGGATCTCGCCCGACCTGACCAGGGCCTCGGCCTCTGCCTCGTTCCTGGCCTTGCCCTCGAAGATCAAGGCACCGGTGATGGCCCCGCGCATAGGGCCGGAGGCTCGTTCCCACGTAATGGGCGGGCCGGCGTGCAGCAGCAGGTTCTGGTGCATGCCGGGGATGACGTCGAGGGCCTTCCCCAGTCCCACCAGCACCGGCCGGGCCTCCATCATGCGTTCTACAGCTTCGGCGTTAGCTTGTTCGATGTTCATGGGGGATTCTCCTTACGTAATTGTGAATTGCTGTCTCTTGACCACGTATGCTGCTGGAAGTGCTCCAAAACCCACAGACATGCCAGCTTGATCGCTCCAAGCTCATTAATGAGGCTTTTTCAAGCCCTTACCTGCCCTTTGTCCTTTACCTCCCGGATCTCTAATCCATTTGCGCCATGCGCTCCCCAATCTCGAAGCGGGAGCGAGCCTCTTTGAGGATCCCTTCGTACAGCGCCAGATTGCGATCCGCCAGGTGGTCGAAGGTCTGCGGGTTCTTGCTGCCCCAGGTCACGTAACGCAGCGGGTCGGGGTCGAGTTTGGCAGAGACAATCTCTTCGCCGCCGCGGGCCTGGGCCAGCCGCCAGGCAATGGGGTTGACGATCATGCTATGGCCGAAGTAGTAGCTGCCCACGGCATCCGGCCCCACGGCGTTGGTGGCCACCACGTAGACATGGTTGTCGTAAGCGCGGGCGGCGTTGGTGAGATGCCAGATGTCGAAGCTACGCAGCAGGGCCGAGGGGCGCACGATGATCTCGGCACCCTGCACCGCCAGGAGGCGGGAGAGCTCCGGGAAGTCACCATCGTAGCAGATGATCATGCCGATGCTGCCCAGCGCCGTCTCGTACACCTCGGCGTGCTGGCCTGCGGTCACCCAGCCGCCGCAATCGCGCCGCTCCAGCGGGAAGGGGTGCGTCTTATCGTAGACGCCAATGATCTCCCCGTCGGGGCTGATGAGCATGGCCGAGTTGTAGACCACGCCGCGCCGCGGCCCGCGACGATAAGAGGGCCAGACCACATACACGCCCAGCGCTCTGGTGGCAGCCTGCATGTCGTCTGTGATGCGGCTGGGGACCTCGTCCACCAGGTCCCACAGCTCTTCGGCGCTCAAGCCGGTCACGAAGCCAGTAGTCACCGTCTCTGGAAAAACAACCAACTCGGCCTGGTGCTCCTGGACGGCCTTTTCCAGCCAGGCGATGGCCTTTTCAACGTTAGCCTGCACGTCGTTGGGCGTGATAGCGATTTGCACGCAAGCAGCGGTGAATTCTTTCATTGAAGAACGCCTTTCTGTTACTTGATGAAGGACGAATGACGAAGGACGAACGTCTTTCGTCCTTCGCCTTTTGTCCCTACCCCCTCATCCGCTCCAGGAGTGCCGCCAACCGTTCGTCCCCGCCGGCCGGCGGCCGCCAATCCACCTGGACGACCGGCGCCCCCTGAGCTCTCAAACTCTCGGTGAAGGATTCCAGGCCGACGTTGATGGCCGCAAATGGCCGGTGTAACACGGAAAGGTCCACGCTCTTCGGCCTTTGTCCTTCGTCCTTCGTCTCGCCGGAGCGAAGCAGGCGGCCCACCGCGCGCACGGCAGCTTCGTTGCTGGTCTCCACCCGCGCTCCGGCGGCTTCGAGTTGCCGTATCTGGGCCTCCAGGCCCTGCGGGTCTTCATCAGTGCCGACGACAACGGCCACCACCTCCAGGTGACGTCCGGCCTGTTCTGCCCTGGCCCGTGCCTCGGCGATGGCGGGAGCCAGCTCGCCCGCCGGGTCGGGGTGCGCGCCATAGCCCAGCACCACGTCCAGCAGGATCACGGCCACCTCCGGATCGTCAGCCTCTTGCTGCAAGCGGCGGATGCGCAGGTCATTGTCCAGCATGGGGTGCAGCCGGCCAACGGTGAACTCGTCCTCGCCCAGGTCCACGATGGTGTGCTCCTGGCTGAGCAGCGAGTTGGCCAAACGGTACTGCTTGTCCAGCGGCACGTTGGAATAGACGCCGGGCAGGTAGTCTTGCAGGATGTGCAGGGCTTCGTAGGCCAGCGTGCCGCCGGAGAACAGCCCGCGCAGATAACGCTGCCCCGGCGCGAAAGGGCTCGATTTCGTCCTTCGTCCTTCGTCCTCCGTCCTTCGTCCTTCGTCCTTCGTCAAACTCACCGCCAGCTCCGCCGCCTCGTCCAGAGTGCTGGCGAAGTGGAGATTGTCCACCTGGCGGGCGGAAGGGCGGTAGCCGATAAAATCCACGACTACCGGCTTGGCCGCCGAACGGGCAGCGCGCAGCAGACCATCAGCAACGGCAGGCGCTGGCGGCTTGGAGACGAGCACGATGACCTGCGTGTCGGGGTCACGGCTGAGGAGGTCGAGGCCCTGGCGGGCGGCCACAGCGCCCACGGCCTGAGAGAGATCGCGGCTGCCGGTGCCGAGGGCGTGGGTGACGCCGCTCCCCAAGCGGTGGATGCGAGAAGTGACCGCCTGCAATCCTGTGCCGGCGGCGGCGACCACGCCGATCGGCCCCCGGCGCACCCTGTTGGCGAAGCCCAGGCCCACGCCATTGACGATGGCCGTCCCGCAATCCGGTCCCATGATCAGCAGGCCCTTCTCGGCGGCGGTGCGCTTGAGGGCCATCTCATCGTCCAGGGAGACGTTGTCGCTGTAAAGGAAGACGTGCCTGTCCAGGCGCAGCGCCTGGCGGGCCACGCCGGCGGCGTAGCGGCCCGGCACGGAGACGAGCACCCAGTGAGCCTCGGGCAGCGTCTGGACGGCGGTTTCCAGGCTCTGGGGGCGGTACTCCTGTTCGAGGCTCACCCGGCGGCGGGTGAGGAGTTCGTCTACCTGAGCCAGGGCGGACTGGGCGGCGGCCTCGTCTGCGGCGCGCACCACGATGAGCAGGTCATCGGCTGCGGTGGCCTGGGCTTCTGGCCTCAGCAGGCCGCTCTGGGCCAGGATCTCCTTGTTGGCGTCGGTGCCCATCACCACGCCGGCATCGAGGATATTGGGCAGGGCGGCCAGGGAGCGCTGCAAGTGCATGAGCAGCACAGAGTCGTAGTAGGCACCGGAGCGGATCTCCACTTGAGTTACGGCCATGTAAACTCCCAGGATTCAGCCAGGCACATTGCAGAACAGCTTGTGAAGTAATCGGTAACAGGCGTAATCGGTAGGCATGGTGATGAGGAACACAAGCAGGGTGTCCGCTCTCCCGCGAACGGTGACGAGTATACCACAGGCTTGCGGCGCTGTCAACTGCCATATGCTGCTCCGAAAATGTCACCCTGAGCGCAGCGAAGGGTCTCCCACTCATGCAACCAGGAGATTCTTCGCTCCCTTCGCTTTCGCTCAGGGCAGGCCCCTTCGCTTTCGCTCAGGGCAGGCCCCTTCGCTTTCGCTCAGGGCAGGCCCCTTCGCTTTCGCTCAGGGCAGGCCTTCGGTCGCTCAGAATGACATTTTCATACTTCAGGGTGGCCCGTTGGGCCATGACACTGCCTGGGTATCATCCAGAATCGTGGGAAAGCCAGCCCGCGTTCCTCCACTGGGTCAGCAGAGCAACCGGAGAATAGATATTCCGCCGACAGCCTCTGTGTTCCCCACTGAATTGCACCCGCTCAGGAGGCGATGAGAGGCGATTCGGCACGTATGGCGAACCAGCCGAAGCGCTCCTCGCCACGTATGGTGTAGCCGGCCATGGCATCTCGGGTCTCCGTGAACAGATAGCCGCGAAACAACTGGCTGTGTTCGGTGAAGTGAATGATAAAGCTGATCCGATGTACGTCAACGCTGACGCTGTCCACAGGGTAGGGCTGGCCGCTGGCGTCGGTGTAGCGGCCGGTCAGCGTAAGCACCCGGGTTTCCGCATCCCTGCCCTTTTCCTCCACACATTCCAACACCAATTTGCCTGTCAGACCATCATGGTTCATCAGCCAGGTACCGGCAAATTCACTGACTTCTACGATAAGCATCGCATACTCCCTCTGAAGGCCCGTATGACCTGTGTGTTTCCTTCATCACCCCCAATTATACCACAAAAACCAAAACTGCGAAAGTTTACCGCTTATCAAGGGCGCATTTCAATTTCCTGACGAGTTATGGGCTTGCTGCCGCCATCTCCACTCCCCCTCCCCAACCCCTCCCACCAGGGGAGGGGAATTCGTGCAAGTCCCTCCCCCTTGATGGGGGGAACTTTGGGAAACCCTACGGCGTTAAGTTGATGCCCATCGGGTCTCCTGAACGTTTCGCCACCTTGTCCTGCAATCGGTTCAGCCGATGTTGCAGTTCGGCCAGAGTCAGGCGGCGGCCAGGAGACGGCGGCCAGCTTTCCGCCCGCCGCAAGGCCTCCTGCGCCCAGGCCAGAGCCTCCGCCAGGTCCATCGCCTGCCACTCGTAATACTTGGCCAGTTCCACGAAGGGGGTCAACTGGCCAGGCGAGGCCTCCTCGGCCCATAGCCGCCACAGGTGGGCAGCTTCCCCTCTGCGCCCCTGCCGCTTGAGCAGGAAGGAAAGCTGCTGCAGGGCACGCTCCCGCAGGTCGGGTGGCAGCGCAGCGGCCAACGCCTGCCGATACGCTGCCTCGCTGGCGGCTGTCCAGCCCAGCTCCTCGTAGGCACGGCCCAGGCTGAAGCGGTCAATGGGCGGAAGCTCGTCCAGGGCGGGGAGGCGGCCGGGGACGAAGAGGCGGCAGAGGCATGCGGTCAGTGTGACCAGCGACAGGACGTCCTCCAGGTTGTGGTAGAAGACGCGGCGCAGCTCGCTGGCATCGCCACGGCGCAGGTACTCCCGATAGAGCGTGGGGATGAGCCAACTGGGCACATCGGCCTCCTGACGCCGCAGGCCCAGGGCTTCCTGTTCCACATGGCCCAGGGCACAGGAACCCAGGCGGGCCCGCCACAGGCGGCGGGCGGGGAAGAGCAGGTCCAGATGCGGGGCGTCCTGCAGACGGGGGAGCTGGCGGTTGAGCATCAGGCGGGTGTTCAACAGCGGCAGGTCAAAGGCGCGGCCGTTGTAACTGACCAGGCCGCTGCAGCGGTCGAGAAGGCTGGCGGTGAGGTGGAGCAGCGCCCCCTCCTCGGCCGGGGAGGGCATGAAGAGCTGCCGTACGGTGAAGCCCCGATCCTCGAAGGTGCCCACGCCGACCAGGAAGACGAAGGTGCCCGTCCCTCCGGCCAGGCCGCTGGTCTCCGTATCCACGAAAGCGGTCGTGCGCCAGTCCAGTTCGGCCAGCGCCGGATCGCGGGCACAGGCAACCGCCGCCGCCGGCGGCAGGGTCAGGCATTCCCCCAGGGGCAGCCCGCCGCGCTGCTCATCGAGGGGATAGGTGGTCTCGGCAACGAAGCAAGGGCCGTGGGGCGTGGAGACCCACTCGCCGTCCACGACCGCTTCGATGCCGGGGCCGACGGGCGGCGGCGCGGGCGGGCGCAGCTTTGAAATCCCCTTGTGCAGTCCAAGCCGCTGCAAACGGCGCAGCCGTTCGCTCAGATCTGTCGTCCGGCCATCTTCCACGCTCACCATCTCACCCCACCCGAAACCGGCAATCCCTACGGCCACAGCGAGGACAACAGCAGGTTCAGGACATTGTAGAGGGCGTGGGCGGCGATGCAGGCCAGCAATCCCCAGCGATTGCGCAGCCAGCCGAGGGTCAGGCCGACGATGAAGATGACCAGAATGGCGGGGGAGAAGAAGCCGTATTGGACATGAATGATGGCGAAGAGCAGGCTGGTCAGCAGGAGGCCGAAGCGGGGTTGCAGCGCGCCGCGGAACAGCGTCTCCTCGCCCAGGCCGGCGGCCACCCCCAACGCCAGCGCGCCCCAGGGTGACATAAACCCGCCAAACAGCCGCTGGCTGATGCGGCCGACCTGCTCATAGCTGGCGGGAGCCAGCGTGTGCCAGCCCACGGCCACACCGAAGTCGAGGGCTTCGAGCAGGATCACCAGCCCGACGACGCCGAACCAGGTCGGCCAGGCAGGCCAGCGCACCCCCAGACGGACTGCCGTCTCCCGGAGGTTGCGCCGCAGCCCCAGTCCCACGCCGATCAGGGCCATGACCAGCAAGGCCAACGCCTGTTGCCACAATTCCGAGGGGCCCAGCGCGGCGTCCAGCCGCTCCAGGCCCTCCAGCCCGCCCACGAGGGGCAACTGCACCAGGGCCAGCCCGACCAGGTAGATGGCAAAGACCAGGGCCGTGGTGTGCACGGCAGAGTCGGGGTCTATGCTCAGCCAGCGGGCCAGCAAGCACCGCACGCCGCGCAGCAGGGGCAGGAAGCCGAGCAACCCGGTGAGGCCGAGGCCGACGGCGGTCATCACCCAGTCCGGTTGCACGGGCAACACATCCGGCGGCACCTCGCTGATTTCAAAGGCCAACCACATCAGCAATACCAGCAACACGGAGAACAGCAAGAACAGATTGCTCAGGATCAGCATCACGCCGGTGAGCCAGCGATAACGCGAGCCCCGCCCGGTCAGGTTGGCCACGATGGCTATGAGCATGAAGGGAACGAACGTCAAAAAGACCATGTCATTTCTCCCAGGCTGTCAGAGCTCGAACGACGTGGGGCGGCAGGTCGCCGCCGCTGGCGCGGCGCAGGAAGGCCAGGATGCGCGCCGTGCTGATGCCCTGCTCCAGAGCCCGTTTCAAGGAGCGCTGGGTGATGCGGTAACAGAAGGCCGGGCGGCTGGCTTCCCAGACGGCAAAGCGGGCCAGCCGGAAGCGGTCGAGGCAGGGTGTGCCGTAGGGAACCAGGACACGAAAGTCGGGATGCACGATCAGGCACGGTGACGGCGGTGGCTCCTCCGCTGCCAGACCCAACAGCGCTGCACCGGCCGCCGTGAGGCGGAATGCGGCACTGTCCGCCGGCAGTTGCCCCACTTCCGTAGCCCCCAGCCAGTGCGCCGGGCCGGTGAGCACATAGGCGATCAGCGCGCCCTCCACCCGCTCCCAGTGCTCAAAGCCCATCAGGGAGCGCCCACTGACGGCGTCCCGCACGTACCAGGAGCGGTAATCGCCATCGGGGCGCTGGAAGTCGGGGTCCACCTGCTTGACGGCAGCGGCAAAGTCGTTTACGGCGTACCAGACGCCCGGCCGGCAGCGGGCCAGGTGGCTGAGCAGGCGGTGGCGGACGGCCTGCGGCTGGCGGGGGCCGGTGGATTCACAGCGCAACCCCGGCGTCCGGCAGAGGTCATCCCAGGATGCATCGTCGCGCCAGGCGGCCCATAGCTGCCGTCGCTGTCCGGCCGGCGTCTCCTCCAGCCAGGCTCGCACCGCTGCCGCCTGCAGGTGCAATTGCCGCCGCTCTTCCCGCAGCCAGCCCAGGCGCTCCACCAGGTGCAGCAGCAGCGCCAGCGGGTCGCCGCTCCTGTCTGCGTCGAAGGAGGCAAGTTGGGACGGGCGCAGCAAGCGCTCGTTGAGGCCGGCCAGCGAGCGCGCCCGCCAGCGGCCGCGGTGATCCACCCAGGCCCCTTCCTGCTGCACGAAGCTGAGCAACGTGCAGGCATCCTCCAGCAGGGTGTCGGCAAGCTGGACGGCGACAGGCGGGCCGGTGGGCGTGAGGTCGAAGGCCGGCGGTTCGGCAGCGGTCAGCGGCAGGTGCGGCAGCACATCGCTGGGCACGAAAACAAACTCCGCCAGGCCCGTGTCCAACGGCGCGAAGCCACGGGCGATGAGGCCGCGGTACCAGAGTTCCTCGGCGGCGTTGATGGGGTCGCGCCAGGGGGCCTGGCGGGCCAGCCGGCCGGGGCCGAAGGTGCGCAGCTCGCCATAAGCGCGGGCAAAGGCCGGCGCGGTGATCCGCCCGCCGGCGGCGATCAGTTGGCGCAGCGCGGCCTGGGCTGCGGGGCTGCAGGCGGCCACGGCGGCGGCGATGTTGGGCGGGTCGGTGAGTGCCGCCGCCAGTTGGTCCACTGCCTCCTGGGGCACCGTACTGGCCAGCCGCACGCCGCGCCGTTCGGCGATGGCCTGCAGCAAGACCAGGGGATAATCCAGCAGGCATTGCTGCAACGTCTTCATCCTCGCCCCTCGGTCGGAGCCTGCCTGCACAGTGCCGGGCGATTCGCCAATCGCCGCCGGCGCCTGGCCATGCCACGCAGCGGCGGGGGCAATTCGTCGTCCATCACACTCATCGTCCCCATCTGCCTACAAAGGCAACCCCAACCAGGTGAACACCCCGATCAGCTTCAGACCGACGTAGATGTAGAGCAGGGCCAGCAGGAACTTGAGTCGCTTCTCACTCAGTTTGTGGGCCACAATGGCCCCCACCTGCGCCATGGGGATGCTGGTCACCACCAGGGCCAGCCAGGCCACCAGGTTAAAATAGCTCAGGCTTAGGGGTGGCAGGTCAGTCAAGCTGCGGAAGAAGCCCAGGATGAAGAAGGTCAGCGCACCGACGCTGGAACCGA
Source organism: Anaerolineae bacterium (assembly GCA_029907105.1). GTDB lineage: Bacteria > Chloroflexota > Anaerolineae > UBA3071 > UBA3071 > JARYMM01. The sequence goes on from JARYMM010000019.1 coordinate 41,942, forward strand.
TGACCATCGTCGCCTGGGAGAGGGCCACACTCTGGTGAATGGGCACCCCCAGGAGGGTATTCAGGGCCGGCACGTAGACCAACCCGCCGCCGATGCCCAGAAAGTGGGCGATGAAACCGCCGCCAAAGCCGGTGGGCCAGAACTTGCGTTGTTCCACCGGCGGCATCTCGTCCACCGGACGCGGTTTGGCCGTCATGAAGCGGTACGCGCCGATGAGGCACAGCACACCGAATAGCACCTTCAGGATCGCGCCCGGCACAAAGACAGCGATGCCGCTCCCCACCAGCGAGCCCACCCCCACTGGAATGGCGAAGTTCCAGTAGTGGGGCATGGAGAACTTCTTGATCCTGGCATGGCGCAATGCGCCACTCAAGGCGGTCGGCACAACTACGGCCATGTTAGTACACAGCGAGATCTTCATCGCTGTGTCCACTGGCACGCCCAGCCCCTTGAACAGGAAGAACATCACCGGCACCATCAGAAAGCAGCCGCCGACACCGAACATGCCGTTGGCGAAGCCGACGCCTGCACCAGCCAACAGCAACCAGATAACAAAGGTCGCGTTCATAATTGTTCACCTCCCTTGTGAATTAGACGCACTGAGCAAGCCTACAAACGGTTTCTCGTCATATTCACAGGGCGGTGGACGTTTGACCCCTGGCCCGCGTCCCCGATGACACAGGCAACGATAAGGGTGCCTGCATTTCTTCACAGCACGGTCCTTAACATTCACTTTAGAGCCCGGACAAAGAACTGCAGCCCTTTCCCCTGGCCTTTGATCTCGCCAAAGCCAGCTTCCTTCAACAGATCAGCAACTTCCTCACTTTATGCGGCGTAGCCGCCGTATCACCCCCGCCAGTAAATTGATTCCTGGCACCCTTTGCATGTAGCGTCTGTACTCATCGCCAAACTTCTCGATGTTGGCCCGGTCCGCCTGGGGCACGATCCCTGTGTAGACCAAAGCCATGGCGGCAATGCCAATCACCGCGATCAGCCAGTGTTGGGCAACGAGGATAAGAAAGAGGCTGAGCAGCATAAAGGACAGATATTGGGGATGACGGACAACCGCGTAGACCCCGCTGTCAACGAGAGCCGTCGTATGGGTGTAGTCCTTCCCCTCTGGTACGCCTCCCTTGCTGCGCAAGGTGATCATGGGCAGCACGCCAAAGAGGCCAGCGGCTGCCCCAATTATCCACCCCACGACCCTGAGTGTCTGGTTGCCGTCAGGATGGTAGAGAAACAAACTTAGCATGACTTGCGCTATCAGCAGAACAATCCAAATAATCCAGGCGGATGATAGGATGAATTTTCTCAGTTGTTTCATCCTAAACCTTCTCCTCAATAGCAGATGGTGGACCCGAGGTTGGCCGTCGCCGTCCCGTCTCTGTCTCGTCCAACGGGGTTACGGCCGGTCGCTTCGCTTTGTACACGTTCACCACTGGCAACCCGGCAAAAGCCGCCTCGATCTCTTCCATCTCCTTCGGGCTCAAAGGCGGCACTGGGCTGGGACGCAGCGGCGTGTTCAGTTGCACCTCGTCTGGGGCACACGAACGGGCCAGGGCCGCCATTTCCGCCGCCCACTTTCGGTTCGCCTCGACGAACATCATCTGTAGAGCCAGCTTCCCGCCGAAAGCTTGGCGAAATCGGCGGAGGCCCATCACGATGTCAGCCAGGGTGCAGGAAACAAAGGGGCGGTTGATCTGGCGGAACAGTTCCTCGCTGGCCGCGTCCAATTTGGCCACCACCACATCGAACAAAGCTAGAGCGCGGCGTACGTCCTCCTGGGAGATGAGCGAGGCGTTGGTCAGAATGGCGATAGGCGGCCCAGGCAACATCTCCCGCCCCACAGCCACCAGTTCGGCCAGGTTGTCCGCCGGGTTGGCTCACCTACCCCAGAGAAAGTGACGGTGTCCACCGGCACGTTGCCCACCTGAGCCAGTTGGCGGCGCAGGGCCTCGGGCTCCACGAAACGCTGGCGCGTTGTCAGGGGATGCACCGTGCGCCCTAATTGGCAGTAAATGCAGTCGAAGGAACAGGTCTTCCCCTGGGTTGAGACCGGGTCTATCCCTAATGACCGCCCCAGCCGCCACGAAGGAACGGGGCCGTAAACGTAATTCACGGGGTCCTCCTCATCACTGTCCACCCCCACCCCATCTCCTCCTGCGGCGGAAACCTCGCCCCTTTGCGGCGAGGCTGGCCTGCCCGCCAGGCCGTCGGTCCAAGGCGTTGACCAGATAGGTCGCCAGGCGGGGGGCAATGTTGCGGCTCAGGAGGGTCAGGGCCGATCCTACAAAGGGGACCAGCTTGGCCCGCAGGGGAACGGGGGCCGCTTGTGGCTTGACTTGGATAACCTCGGGCGCTGGGCGCACGCTGGGCACCGCCACCCGCTCTGCGACCGGCTCCCTCACGGCCAGCATGGCCCCATTGGGGCAAACCTCCACACAGGCCTCGCAGTCGGTGCACTTCTCCTGGTCAACCCTGGCCGTGCCCCCGACCAGGCTTATGGCCCCTACAGGGCAGGCTTCGGCACAAACCCCACAGCCAGTGCACTTCTCAGCATCAACGTATACCACCTCGCTCACCTCCTCATCTCAGATGGCCCTGGCAGCCACAAATCCCTCTCTTGCGGCAGAAGCTAATGTCCTCCTCCGGCCAGATGCGCTGGATGATAAATTCTCGAACGAATTCCTCCATTCACATCATCCTGCGCAATCTCAGTACATCACGACTTGTTCCTGCTGGATCGTCAAATTCAGCAGTCAGGCGGCGATCCTTCACTTCGTTCAGGACAAGCTTTGGCAATCCGCCGCGAACAACTGTGATCTACTGAATCTGCAAAACCTTCCCTACGCCCGTTTCAATGAAATCCTCCCCATACTCGGCGGCGAACATCTCCATCGCCCGCTTTCCGGTGCAATGGCAGGGGGCCACTTTCTGCACTCCCAGCCGTCGGAAGTCAGCGATGATGCCCTCGATGCGCCCCCGGCTGGCGTCTCCCAGGTGGAAGCCACCCATCACCAGGGTGATCTTGCCCTGGCCGACCTCTTTGGCCTGGGCCACCATCTTCTCCACGCCAGGGTGGGCACAACCGGTGATGACCACCAGACCCGGCACGGTGCGAACGACCAGGGCCTGCTCTCGAATGCCATCTCCCATCTCGCCGGTGCTCCACAGGCCAGGCATGATCTCCAGCGGGCCATCAGCCTCCACCGCTGTGGCCCCGGCAGCCTGCGCCTGGGCCTTGAAATCGTCGGGGAAGGAGCGCGGCAGATAGACCGTTGGCTGCACACCCATCTCCAGAAGCCCCTTCAGCCCGCCGGTGTGATCGCCGTGGATGTGTGAGAGGACGATGATCTCGATGGATAGAGGGTCAATGCCCAAAGCAGCCATGTTCGCCAGAAGGAGCGGAGCGTCGCCGCCGGTATCGAACAGGACGGTGGCTTCACCGGTCTCCACAAGACAGGCAAAGCCCCACGACGTCTTCAGGCCGGGGGCGTAGGGGTTGTTATCGTACAGGATGGTGATGGTCACGGTTCCTCCTGGTTCAGGCAGCGCGGTGGGCTCAATGACCATCGGCTCTGGCGATGGCGCAGGGGTCTCCGCCACTCTGGCCTGCTCAGGCGTGGCCAGGGTGGGCGTCACCGCCGCGCCGGTAACAGTCTCAGCGCGGGATGAGGTCGCTGGAGCCGACGTGGCCGCTGTCAGCGTCTGGCAGGCACACAGCCAGACCAGGGCGACGAGCATCAGCAATACGCAAGGGCCTCCGTTCAAGGGTTCTGCCCCAGCTTCTCCAGTGCCGCAGCCAGCGCCTCGTTGACCGATTTCAGTTGTCTGGCGGCCCGGTTGATCTCCTCAGCCATGTCCTCCTGACCCGCTGCACGTGCTTTCTCGGCCCATTCCCGGAACTCGGCGGCGTGCTCATCATTATGCTCCATCCAATGGGGCAGCAGCACCTGCAGCTTGGCCAGATCGCTCATAGCAGCCATCTCATTCCTCCTCCGGTACCAGGGTCACGGTGTGCTTCAGAAAGTCAATGCGAGCCAGACGCGCCCGCACCGTCTGCGCCTCCTCGAAGAAGGTGCTCAGCCGTACCCCCTCTTCCGTCGGCTCCAGCAGGATCACATCCCGCATGATCTCCTCCGGCTTTTCCTGCCCATCACGGGCCAGGTAAACTATCGCTTGACACATGTTTCTACCTCGAAATAGATGCCTGGACCATTTTCGTCCCTGGTGGTGTCCGCAGGGACGTGACAACTACTCAGAAACTCGCCTGTCATTGCGAGAGGAGCGAAGCAATCTCCGACTCGGGACTTGGGGATTGCTTCGTCGGCAAAAACCGCCTCCTCGCAATGACACCTGTCATTGCGAGCCGAAGCCCTGAGCAAAGCGAAGGGGCGGCGAAGCAATCTCCGCCTCGGGACTTGGGGATTGCTTCGTCGGCAAAAACTGCCTCCTCGCAATGACAGCAGGCGGACGTGTTGATTGCTGCTGTTTCCTCCCGCCCTACCTCCCGTCCACTCCCCACTGATTATCATATTCCCCTCGATACCGTCGAGGCCAAGGTCGCTGGCCTCAAAATGACCTCCTGGGTGAAGCTTTCCAACCTGGCCACTGTGCCCAGAACAGCCAATCACCCGGCGGTTGGGATACTTGACCCCGGCCGGGCTACAAACGGTGAATGACCGGTTGCGGCTGGCGTTGGGCCTGGGCTGAACCATTATCTCACCCGCAACTTTGCCCATACTCGCCGCAGTTCCTCCGTCACCGCTCCGTCACGGTAAGCGGTCACCGGCTGGCCCTGCACCATGGCCTCGGTGACCACCTGATCGAAAGGCACTCTGCCGACCAATTCGATCCCCTGCGCAGCGCAGAAAGCCGCGATGTCATCCGTCCGTGCCCGGTTCAGGTCCGCCTTGTTGATACAGACCAGCGCCGGCACGCCAAAGTGGTTGGTCGTTCCCAGGATGCGTTCCAGATCGTGGAGGCCGGAGACGGTGGGCTCCACCACCAGCAGGGCCAGATCGGCCCCGGCGCTGGCGGCGATGACCGGACAGCCGATGCCTGGCGGCCCGTCTACGAGGAGCAGGTCAGCCTCTGTCTCCCGCGCCTGCCGCCACGCCTGCTGCTTCACCAACGTCACCAGCTTGCCGGAGTTCTCCTGCCCGGCAAAGAGATGGGCATGGAACAGCGGCCCGAAGCGGGTGTCGGAACGGAACCAGCGCCCTGCCGTCAACTCCTCCATGCGGATGGCCTGGACAGGGCACTGATAGAAGCAGGAGGCGCAGCCCTCGCAGGCAATGCGGTCTATCTTGAACGGAGAAGCAGAGGTGCAGGGGTGCAGAGGAGGGCTCCCCTGCTCCTCCGCTCCTCTGCCCCTCTGCTCAACAACCGCCTCGAAGCGGCACACCTCAGCGCAGATACCGCAGGCGGTACACAGGTCGGCGTCAATGACCGCCACCTGTCCGCTGGTAAAATCGTGTGCCTCCACCTTCGTCGGCGAAAGCACCAACTCCAGATTGGCAGCGTCCACGTCGGCGTCGGCCAGGACGATAGACATCTCCTGAGAGGCCAGGTGAGCCAACGCCGCCGCTACAGTCGTCTTGCCCGTGCCCCCCTTGCCGCTGAGAATGACCAACTGTCTCATGACCGGGGCTCCTTCTCAGCAAGCAACCAGAAGTACACCTTTCCCCTCTGCACGCGCACCCGGCCACCGGCAGCCTCGAACATCCGCTGCACCGTTTCCGGCCGCCGAAAGCGACTGCGCATCAGGAGCACTTTCTCGCCCAGGGCAATCAGTTTGACCATCCAGTGCCGGATGTCCGGCTCCTGCACGACCAATCGTCCCCCGGCGGTCAGCACGCGCAGCAGTTCACCCGCTGACGCCGTCTGATCGCGCAGGTGGTGAAACGTGTCCACCATCAGGATGCGGGATATGGCATCGTTGCGGAAGGGCAACGCCTCGATCTCGCCGCACACAGTGATCAGCCCCTTGCCCCGTGCCTGGCGCAGCATTCCTTCCGACTCATCCAGAATGACCACCTGGCCAGCCAGGTGGCGCAGCGTTTCCGCCACCCGGCCTGTGCCGCCGCCAGCGTCCAGCAGCCATCCCTCACCGGAACACTGCAAGAGCTCCGGAAGGTGCTCATCTCTTTGGTAGGTGAAGAACCGATCGTAGTGAGGCGCGATGAGGCGGAAATGGTCGGGGAAAGAGGGCATCACACTCCCTCAGCGAGGGCTGCCGGCGGTTTGGCCAGGAAGGCGACCGCGACGACACCAACCCTCATGGTGGTGTCGTCGAAGACGCCCCCTGGCCCTTCGCCGGACAGTCTCTCTTCGTATTCTGGGTGCCGATGATTACTTCTGTCGCCGCTGCCAGCGAGTCAGTTTCAATCGCTTGCGATGCTTGTGCTTGGCCATCTTCTTCTTGCGCCACTTCTTCGCACTTGTTCCCATTACGCCTCCTTAATGCGATGATACGGGGTCCTGCCCCGGCCTCACCCACAGAGACCGCGAGGCTGGTCAGCGCTAATTATAGCACATCCGTCCCCGTCTGCTGAATCTGCCGATACAGTCTCGCAAACTGCTCCCGATACTCCGGCAACGCCTCCAGCAGAGGCACCCCGTCCGAGTACGCTTCGGCGATACGGCGGTCGAAAGGGATGCGCATCAGGACAGGGATACCCTCGGCAGCGCAGTATGCTTCCACGCCTCGGTCACCTATCCCATCGCGGTTGATCACCACGGCCACGGGCAGGCCCAGTTCGTCGCGGGCCACCTCCACCGCCAGGCGCAGATCGTGCAGACCGAAGGGCGTGGGCTCGGTGACCAGCAGCACGATATCGGCGCCGCGCATCGTTTCCACCACCGGGCAGGCGGTGCCCGGCGGGGCATCGAGGATCACCGCCCGATCGGCGGCGTCCTCCGGGATGGCCCACCGTTTCAACTGGCGGATGATGGGCACGGCCATGGCCTCGCCCACGTTCATGATGCCCTGGGCGAAAGCGATGGCCCTCGCTTTTCCCTGCTCGATGACGCCGGTCACGTGCAGCACTTCCCGGATAGCTCTCTCCGGGCAGTTCAGGGCGCAACTGCCACAGCCGTGGCAGAGTGCGGGAAAGACCACCACGTTCCCACCAGCAACGGCAATGGCATGGTAGGCGCACACCTGAGCACAGCGCCCGCAGGCGGTACAGCGCTCGAAATCCACCTCAGGAATGAGGATGCCCACCTCCTCCCGTCGGGTGATCGCCGGCCTGAGGAACAGCGCCGCGTTGGGCTCCTCCACATCGCAGTCCAGGAATGCGGGTTGGCCGGAGAGAGCCAGGGCCAGGCTGACGGCCACGGTCGTCTTGCCTGTGCCCCCCTTACCGCTGGCAACGGCGATGATCATCTCACTCTCGCGTCATCTTCGTGCCACACCTGGGGCAGGTCATCTGATAGCACGGCTGACCCGCTTGGTGGGGCACCTTGTAGCCGCAGCTTGGGCAGATGCAATTGCCGCCCGGCCCGGCGGCCTCGGGGCCTCCCATGCGCCCCGGCCCGCGACCAGCGCCACGGCCAGCACCGCCCCCGCGACCACCACTCCCTTGTCCTCGACCCATACCACTCACCTCCTTTGTCGCTTATCTATTTCGTTGGCCATATCTGACAGAATGTCCAGCAGAATCCGCGCCGCACGCTCGGCCACGAAGGAGCAGGAACCCAGCCCGCCAGGGGCGTGCATCTGTTCGTAAACGTCCTGACAACGAGTGCTGCCGAATTCGGCCAGGAACCGCTCCCGGTATCTGGCGGCGAGTTCGTAGGCCGACTGAGCGTCCTCTGCCGGACTGTTGCGGCCGCACAAGCCGCCGATGACCATCACGCCGCCGCTCAATGCCCCACACATCTCCTGCTTGCTGCCGCCCACACCTCCGGCCAGGCCGGTGGCCAGGCGCACGTCGCGCCGCGCCGTCTCTTCTCCCAGGACATGTCCGCCCACGGCGAGCATTATCGCTTCAGCTCAGTGGTACCCTCGTCGCATGAGGTCGCCAGCCAGGCGGGCAACCTCCTCTCGCCTGTTCAACGTCATAACGTCCAGGGTTATCCTTGGCCTGACAGCCGATCCAGACGGGACATCACCTGCGCCAGCTGCCGCTGCAGCATCTCCGCTTCCTCGCGTAGCCGGCCCACCTCGTCCTTCTCGTACTCGCCCGCAGCAAGGGACTCCTCACGAGCATGCTCGACGCTCTCGCCGCAGGGCAGCGCGCCGCGCAGCGTGCCACCCAGATAGCCCTGCAGGGCATGACGCACTGTGCCCGATGCGCCGGTCACTGCCTCGATGCCATACTCTCGGAAGAAACCGATGGCCCGATGGCCCATGCCACCGGTAAGCATCACGTCTACGCTCTGGCTGTGAATGAAGCCCGGCACCTGGCCCGGCGCATGCTGGCCGTAGTAGGGATTGTCCACGGCGTGGACGGCCCGCACCTCCTGGCCTTCCACGTCCACCAGGATGTAGTACGGGCAACGCCCAAAGTGCGGGCTGACCACGCTGTCGAGACCGTTTCTGTCATCTGCGGAAATGGCGATGCGCATGGTTATCCTCCCTTTTCCAGTTTCTCCAGTCGTTCCATCACCCTGGCCAACTGCTGGCGCAGCTCGCCGGCCGTCTGCCGCAGTTCGGCGATTTCCTGCCCACGAGCCCCAGGCGGGACAGGGGGCGCTGCTGGCGATGGAGGTGACGCCGAAGGCGTCATCCCCCAGCCTCTGCCGCGGCCCATCCCCCGGCCCGTGCCCGCATGAGCCTGGACATTGGCATCGGCCGTCGAAGGCAACCGCCCCGCCTTGTACGCCTCGACTGCCTCCCGTACCGTCCCCTCGCCGATGAGGTACACGGGCACGTTGGCAGCCTGGAAGACGTTAAAGGCATTGGGGCCTACATTACCGGTCAGCACGGCCTGAGCACCCTGTTCAATGATGAACTGGGCGGCCTGGATACCGGCGCCGCCTGCGGCAGACAGGGCTGGATTGTCCACAGCCCGGCATTGCATGGTCTCGGTGTCCACGAAGAGGAAAAGGGGACAGCGCCCGAACACAGGACTGGCCGGCGCGTCCAGATCCCGACCGTTGGAGGTGACGACGATTCTCATTTGCCATTCTCCTGGATTACGAGTACAATCAAATGTGTTGCGTGTGGCGTATTCCGTTTCACGCATCACTTATCGTGTGGGGTGTCGGGGCGGGTGGCGGACCGCCAGACGGTACTCACCCGCCCCGTTCCCTCAATCCTCCCGCGGGTTCCCAGACCCGCGGGAGGATGCCTACTCCTTCCCTTCGAGTTCCTCGATGCGCTTGCTGATGGCCTCGAGTTCATCCTTCAGCCATTGCGCCTGTCCTTTGAGCGCGTCGAGTTCCTCGTCGGGAGAGGGAGCATACGGGCCGTAGGCCGCCGGCGGCCCCCATGCCGGGCCATAGCCGAAGCGCAGCCAGCCGGGCAGCCCCGTGGCGTAGAACCAGTGGCGCCAGCGGTAGCCGCGCCCCCAGCCGCCACCCCAGCCACGAGCACGGCCCAGGCCGAAGCCGCGGCCGGGCATCGGATTGGCGTAGCCGGGCATCCCGTAGCCGGCGCAGTAGCCAGCAGCGCGGCCGGTCATCGGACCCATGCCCAGCGGCCCCGTGCGATCTCCTCTCGGCATCTTGTTCACCTCCTCTCTTTGTTGGTATATTGGTACACTGGGACAAGTCGGCACATTTTACCTACCGCAGCAGCGGCCCTCTGGCCGCCGGCGCGGTCTTCATCAGCCGTTCGGCAATGGGGGCGAACTCCTCGGCGGGGTAATCCTCGATCCGCCCCACATCGCACAGCCTGGCGATCTGCGGGTCAAGGGGCAGCCGCCCCAGGAACGGAATCCACAGCTTGCGCGCCGTCTCCTCGGCATGGCTGGGGCCGAAGACATCGTAGCGCTGGCCGGTGTCCGGACAGACGAAGTAGCTCATGTTCTCCACCAGCCCCAGGATGGGCACGCCCAACCGCTCGGCCATGCGCGCCGCCTTGCGCACCACCATGCCCGCCAGGTCCTGCGGCGAGCTGACCAGGAGCACCCCGCTCAGCGGCAGCGATTGCATCACCGTCAGCGAGGCATCCAAGGTGCCCGGCGGCAAGTCCACGATCAGCCAGTCCAGGTCGCCCCAGAAAACATCGCCCCAGAACTGCTTGATGGCCCCGCTGATCAGCGGCCCCCGCCAGATCACCGCCTCATCCTCGCTGGGCAGCAGCAGGTTGATGGACATCACCTTGATGCCGGTCTCCGTCTCGGCGGGCAGGATGCCCAGCGGGCTCTGGCCGGGTTGGGCACCATTGGGGAAGAACATCTTGGGAATGCTGGGGGCGGTGATGTCGGCATCGAGCACACCGACCCGCGCCCCCTGACGACGCAGGGCCACCGCCAGCAGGCTGCTGACCAGCGATTTGCCCACGCCGCCCTTGCCGCTCATCACGGCAATGACCCGCCGGATGTCATTGAGGTGCTCGGCAATCCCGCCTTCCTCCGGGCTGCCGATGCCGATATGCTTCTTCTCCTCGGCGGTCATCTCCCTCAACGCCACTTCCGCCGTCTCAACCCCTTCCAGGGCCGACACCGCTGCCCGCGCCTGGGACACGATCTGATCCCTTAAGGGGCAGGCCAGCGTGGTCAGGGCCAGTGTGAAGCGCACCTGGCCCCCTTCAATCTCCACGTCCTTGACCATGCCAAGTTCCACCAGGCTGCGCCGCAATTCCGGGTCCATGACCCCTTTCAGGGCTTCCAATACCTGTTCTTCGGTGACCATGATCCTATCTCCGTGTTATGTAGTGCGTAGTGCGTATTGTGCAGTGCGTGTTGCGTGACGCCTCACGCAACACGTGATCGGTTTGATTGCGCTCAAGAGCTGTGTGCAAATGAAACTTGCCCGCCGGGCTCCCTACTGGCCATCGCCACCAGCCGCACGCCACCGCGGTGGATCTGACGGAAAGTGGCCCCCTGGCTCACCAACCGCAGCACACTGTCTATGTCGTCTACCCGTACACCCGAAAGCAGGTCCACGCCGTAATCAAACAACACGGGCGACAGCGGCGTGCTGGGGCCCAGTAGCAGCACGTAGGCGTCAGGCCGGCAGAGGGCCAGCAACCCCTCGCAGGTGCGGTTGATCAGCGTCGTGCTGGTGATGGCCACGACATCCGCCTGAGGGATGACCTCCGGCGCAGCCTCCGAGGGCAGGTCTTCTGGCCCCGGTTGCAGCTCCAGCACCCACAACTGCCCCACCTTATCCCGCAACCTCTGGACGAAAGGGAAATGCCCCACGATGGCCACGCGCTTCCCTGCCCCCCGCTGGCCGATCACCTCTTCGGCGTTCAGCTCTACACAGGCGGTCTCATCCACCTCCAGCAGCGCATTGATCGTGGCCATGCCGATGCTGGCTTCCAACAGGCTGTCGGAGTGGATCAGGCTGGCCAACTCCAGCGCGCTGCGCTCGGTCAGCCATCCCGCCCCGCGCACCGGGTAGTGGCCGTTTTGGTGGTGATCCTCGCCGCGCAACGCCGAGGCCAGACCGCAGCGGCGTCTCCCCTCCTGTTCGACCACCACCGCCGTCCAGAAGGCCCCAATGCGCACGTCCTGCACCGTGGCCTCGTCGGGCAACACCGCCAGCAGCTCAGCCGTGATGCTCACCTTGATCCTCCTCCATGTGCCGATCGTAGGCCTGCAAGAAACGGTGCAGCACGCGGTCCGTCTCCCGCAATCCGGCCACCCACCAGGCCAGGGCACGGTCGCCCTCGGCGGTGAGACGGTAAACCCGCCGCGCCGGGCCGGCGCTGGCCTCCGTGTCCCACTCCGAAGCCACCAACCCCTCCTCCTCCATCTCCCGCAGCGAGCGATAGACGGCGCCGGAATCCACGGGGTCCTCGGCGAAGCCGAACTCTTTCAGGCTTTCCATCAAGTTGTAACCATGGGAGGGGCCTTGATGCAGCAGCAACAACAGGCAGGGCTGCACGAAACGGGCAATGCGCCGCCAGCGGGGCATGCCGTGTCCGCTTCTCCAACCGCGTCGCCATCCTCCAGGCATGTCTGATCTCCTTGTAATATCCATCTATCTGCATTTTGCAGATAGATTATACACGGGATGCGGCACCCTGTCAAATCGCCACATGCACTTGCGCGGCGTCCGCCGTGCCGGCCGACGGATCATGTCCAGAGTGTGATGCTCGCCTTTGACCGCCAAGGCAATGTATGGTACAATGGTCACAAATTCAGGACGAGGGAGACAACATGATCGATTCGGCACTCATGGCTGCCATCCTGGACAGCCTCAAAGACCCACTGTTGTTCACCGATACGCAGCACACCATCCGCTACATGAACAAGGCGGCCCTCGCCTACTACAGCGAGGGCGAGAAGCTGCTGGGCAGGTCTCTGCTGGATTGTCACAACGAGACCTCGCGGCAGATCATCGTCGAGACCCTGGCCCAGATGCAGGCCGGCCTGGAAGAGCGGCTGATCACCGATAACGAGAAGCACCGCATCTATATGCGAGCCGTGCGAGACCCGGACGGCCAGGTTCTGGGCTACTACGAGCGGTACGAGCCACCGTCGAAAGGAGTGAATCCATGACGTTCTCCATCCGTTTGCGTGCGCGGCCAGAACCTGATGGCCGCAGCGTGCGTTTTCACGCCGAATTCGCCGCTCCCGGAGATGTCGGGCCAGCCCTCTGCGCCCCCGCCTGGCTGGACACCGGCGACGGCCACACCCTCGACCTGGGCCTGCTCTGCGCCCCCACCGCCGTCACCTGGCGGGAGCAGCGCAGCCAGGAACTTGGCATCCACCGCTACATCAGTCCTGGCCCCCACACCGCCCATCTGCACTGGGGCGAGGTCACCGTCTCCACGACCACGGAAGAGGGCGCACCGTCGGAAGCTCCCGCCGCCAAACACCCCGAACTGCCCCTCTTCGCCTTGCGCCACCTCGAACAGCCGTTGCAGGTGGCCCTCCGCCTGCAGGTGAGCGGCCTGGCGCCCGAGCAGCGGCTGCGCATTGATGGCGGTGCCGGGCAGGTGTTGTGGCTGAAGGGCGCCGATGGTCCCGAACAGAGCACAGAGTGGCCCCTGGCCTATGCCAAGCCCGGCCGCTACGCTGTGGCCGTGGACCTTCTGGACTCAGAGGGGTTCTGGCTGGCCACTCTGGCCGAAAGCCCCCTGGAGGTCACCTTTGCCGCCGTGGAGCCCATGCTCTCTCAGAAACCGGCAGCAGACATCCCCGAAGCCGTCTTCGCCGCGCCCCCCGAAGTCTCACAGGCAGTGCCCGACGATCAGCCCTGGCTCCCCTTCCGCTACGTCCGCCCCATGTGGAGCGGCGTCTCCTGCTACACCACGCCCGGCGGCGGCCAGGTCTCCCGCGTCTTGAGCACCGGCACCTATCTGGCCATCAAAGCCGAGACGATCGTCGGCGGTGCCCTCTGGTATCAGACCTCCGGCCGCGATTGGGTCGCCGCCAGTGCCGTGGCCATCCAGCGGCCCTCGGAGCTGCGCGGTGTGGTGCTGGGCCAGGCCCCGCAGCCACCGCCAGAGCCCCCGCCCGAACCGGAGCCCATCGGCCGCGGCGTCGTCACTGCCTCCCTGCTCAACGTGCGCGCCCGACCGGGCGTCAGTTCCGACAACCCGCCGGTGGACCGGTTGCCTAACGGCACGCAGGTGGACATCTTCGAGGAAGCGACCGTCGCTGGCGCCGTCTGGTACCGCATCGGCCCCAACCGCTGGGTGCATAGCGGCTGGGTGCGACGGATCGAAGCCCCACCACCGCAGCCGGAACCCGAGCCGGAACCACAGCCCGAACCGGAACCCATCGGCCGCGGCGTCGTCACCGCCTCCCTGCTCAACGTGCGCGCCCGACCGGGCGTGAGTTCCGACAACCCGCCGGTGGACCAATTGCCCAACGGCACGCAGGTGGACATCTTCGAGGAAGCGACCGTCGCCGGTGCCATCTGGTACCGCATTGGCCCCAACCGCTGGGTGCATAGCGGCTGGGTGCGCCTGCTGGAGGGCACCACCCACTCCCTGGCCAGGGGGGTGATGCTCGCCGCCGCGGGGGAGCCGATCAGCCTGCCGGTGGGCTGGGTGATCTCCTCCTCGCTCAACGTGCGCGCCCGCCCCGGCACAGCCCCTGACAACCCGCCGGTGGATGAGGTCACTCACAACCAGATGCTGCGCATCCTGGAGACCCGTCAGGTGGGCGGGGCCGACTGGCACCGCATTGGCCCGGATCGTTGGGTGCACGGCGGATCGGTGGCCGTGGCCAGCGCCAAACCGCGGCCCTCTTCCATCGGTCCCACAGAGCGTTGGGTGGCCGTTTGCCTGAAGGAGCAGACGGCAGTGGCCTACGAAGGCGACCGGCCGGTCTATGCGACGATGGTGGCTTCGGGTTTGCCGGGCACGCCGACGGTGCAGGGCGTCTTCCGTACCTGGTTGCGGCTGCTTTCGGGCCGTATGGCCGGCCCCGGCTACTACCTGGAAGAGGTCACCTGGACCTGTTACTTTTACGACGGCTACGCCCTGCACACGGCCTATTGGCACGATGCTTTTGGCAGTCCTCGCAGCCACGGCTGCGTGAACCTGAGCCCTTACGACGCCTGGTGGATCTTCCGCTGGAGCGAGCCCGGCGGGCCGAATAGCCCGGCGGTATACGTCTACTGGGCGTGAACCTGGATGAGCAGAAAGGAAAAGCACCATGACAAATGGCAAATCCCTGGATCGGCTGTGCGCTGACACGTTGCGCATGCTGGCTGCCGATGCGGTGCAGAAGGCCAATTCCGGCCACCCCGGCATGCCCATGGGCATGGCCGACGCCGCCTACGTCCTCTGGACGCGCTTCCTCAAGCATAACCCGGCCCATCCCACCTGGCCCGACCGCGATCGCTTCGTCCTCTCTGCCGGTCACGGCTCCATGCTCCTCTACGGGTTGCTGCACCTTACCGGCTACGACCTGCCGCTGGAGGAGCTGATGAACTTCCGCCAATGGGGCAGCCGCACGCCCGGCCATCCGGAGCATGGCCTCACGCCAGGGGTGGAGGTCACCACCGGGCCGCTGGGACAGGGCTTCGCCGTGGGCGTGGGCATGGCCCTGGCCGAACGCTGGCTGGCGGCGCGCTTCAACCGCCCCGGTTTCCCCATCGTAGATCATTACACCTTCGCCATCGTCAGCGATGGAGACCTGATGGAAGGCATCTCCCACGAGGCGGCCTCGCTGGCCGGGCATCTGGGCCTGGGCAGGCTCATCTACCTCTACGACGACAACGGCATCTCCATTGACGGCCCGACCACGTTGACCTTCACCGAGGACGTGCTGGCCCGCTTCACCGCCTACGGCTGGCACGTGCAGCGGGTGGACGGCCACGATCAGGCGGCGGTGGAAGCGGCCATTCGCCTTGCCCAGGCGGAGACAGAACGGCCCTCCCTCATCGCCTGCCGCACGCACATCGGCTTCGGCAGTCCGCACAAGCAGGACACCGCCGGCGTGCACGGCGAGCCGTTAGGAGAGGAGGAATTGCGGCTGACCAAGGAGAACCTGGGCTGGCCACAGGAGCCGCGCTTCTACATCCCCGACGAAGTGCTGCCCGTCTTTCGCGCGGCCCGCCCACAGGGCGCGGCCCGCCAACAGGCCTGGGATGAACTCTTCGCCCGCTACCAGCAGATCCACCCCGACCTGGCCGCCGAGTTTCAACGAGTCATGGCCGGAGAGCTGCCCGCCGGCTGGGAGGCCGCCTTGCCCGCCTTCACGCCGGCCGATGGGGCCATCGCCACACGCAATGCCTCTGGAACCACGCTCAGCGCCATAGCCGAGGCCGTGCCGGAACTGCTCGGCGGCTCGGCCGACCTGCATCCTTCCAACAAGACGTATCTCAAAGGCTACGCGGCCATCCGGCGCGGCGATTTCAGCGGACGAAACCTGCACTTCGGCGTGCGGGAGCATGCTATGGGCGGCATCCTCAACGGCCTGGCACTGCACGGCGGCATCATCCCCTACGGTGGCACCTTCCTGGTTTTCAGCGACTACATGCGCCCCAGCATCCGGCTGGCGGCCATGATGGGAGCGCACGTCATCTACGTCTTCACCCACGACTCCATCGGCGTGGGCGAGGATGGCCCCACCCACCAGCCGGTGGAGCAGTTGGCCGCGCTGCGGGCTATTCCAGGGCTGACCGTCATCCGGCCCGCCGATGCCCGGGAAACGGTGGAGGCCTGGCGGGTCGCCCTGCAGCACCGGCAGGGGCCGGTGGCCCTGGCCCTCAGCCGCCAGAACCTGCCCGTGTTGGATACTGCTGTGGACCTGCGCCAGGGGGTCGCCAGAGGCGCGTACGTCCTGGCCGACAGCCCCGACCCCGAAGTGGTCCTCATCGGCAGCGGTTCGGAGGTGCATGTGGCTCTGGCTGCACGTGAGTTGCTGGCCGGGCAGAGCGTGGCGGCCCGTGTCGTCTCCATGCCCAGTTGGGAGTTGTTCGATGCCCAGCCGCAGGAATATCGTGAGGTGGTGCTTTTGCCGGGGCTGCCGCGGGTGGCCGTGGAGGCGGGGGTTTCCCAGGGCTGGCACAAGTATGTGGGTTCCGAAGGGGCCACGGTGTCCGTGGACCGCTTCGGCGCTTCTGCGCCCTACAAGGTGCTGATGCGCCAATACGGCATCACGGCCGAGCACGTGGCTGAGAGGGCCCTGGGGCTGTTAAGACGATAGTTGGGCTTTGAGCGACCAGGCAGGTTGCTCTCGATGCGCGTCAGAAGGCAGACCCTCCAACCTGTCCCCCGGACAGGCTAGAAGGTCTGCCTTCTGCGTTTTTTGGTAACTGCCTACCTTCGGCCTTGCAACGTGAGATATAGCGGTGGGCTGGCGTCATTGCGAGCCCCGAAGGGGCGAAGCAATCTCCTGTTTCGATTCCAGGAGACTGCTTCGCTTCGCTCGCAGTGACAGGGTAGGTAGTTACGTTTTTTGGGTCCTGAAGTCTAGTAATAGGTCGGCAGCCAATCGCCGTGAGCCTCGATCAGGTCATCCACCAGGTTCCAGATCTGATCCAGGTCCAGTTCGGCGGCAGTGTGGGGGTCGAGCATGGCAGCGTGGTAGATGTGCTCTCGCTTGCCGGTCAGGGCCGCCTCCACCGTCAGGGCCTGCACGTTGATGTTGGTCTGGATCAGCGCCGCCAGGTGCGGGGGGAGAGCCCCGATACGGGTGGGTTGCACGCCGTTCCTGTCCACCACGCACGGGACCTCTACGATGCAATCCTGGGGCAGGTTATCAATCAGGCCACGGTTGGGCACATTGCCGTAGACCACGCGGGGATTTCCGGTCTCCATGCTGTGGATGATCAGCGGGGCATACTCGCCACTGATGGTCACCTTGTCTATGTCTTTGAAGGTGTGACTGAGCCAATCAACCACGATGGGCATGACATCAACGGTACTCAGCGCCTGGCGCAAAGACTTCTCAGAGGAAGACCCAGGATTCTCCAGCTTCTCGTGCATGAACTCCCAGGCTTTGATCTGCGCCTCGCAGCGCTTGAGGTATTCATCCAGCGGAATGTTAAAACGTTCGATCAAGTCGGGCCGATCCCGCTTGATGAACCAGGGCACGTATTCGGCGAAGTGCTCGCTCGACTCGGTGACAAAGTAGCCCAGGCGGGTGAACATTTCGTAGCGCACCCGGTTCCAGTCGGGCACCCGGCCTTCCTCCACTACTTTGCGGATGCGTGGGTAGAGGTCCTCGACGCCATCCTTCGTCTTGCGCTCGAAGCGCAGGTAGAAGGCCATATGGTTGATGCCCGCGCAAACGTAGTTGATCTCCTCTAGCGGCACGCCAATGTCGTGAGCAAGTTGTGCTGCCGTGCCCTGCACACTGTGACACAGCCCCACCGTTTGGATTTTGCTGGCCCGGCTGACAGCCCAGCAGTTTATGGCCATGGGATTGACGTAGTTCAGGAAGGTCACGTCAGGACACAATTCTTCCATGTCGCGACACATGTCCAGCAGGACAGGGATGGTGCGCAGGCCACGCATGATGCCACCAATGCCCAGGGTGTCGCCAATCGTCTGACGCAGGCCGAATTTCTTGGGGATTTCAAAGTCAATCACCGTGCCGGGTTCATAGCCAGCCACCTGGAACATGCTGATAGCATAGTCCGCCCCGTCAAGGGCTGCCCGGCGGTCGGTGGTGGCTTCGATGGTAGGGTGGACGTCAAGGATATCAGCTATTCGGTGCGCCACCCTCTCTGTAGTGACCAGGCGTTCCTCATCAATGTCGTGCAGGCTAATGGTGGAGTTAGCCAGTTCGGGAAAACTGAGGATGTCTCCGAGCAGGTTCTTGGCGAAAACGGTGCTGCCCGCTCCGATGAAGGTGATCTTGGGCATAGCGTTAAATTCCTCCTGTACGCTATCGTATTAAAGGACAGGTTTGAAACCTGCCCCTATTGTTGGAACTGTGGTAGCCACTGGGCCTGCGCCGCCAGCATTTCGTCCACCATCGAGCGGATCTGGGGCAGGGTACATACAGCAGCGGTCAGCGGGTCGAGCATGACAGCATGGTAAACCGCCTCCGTGTCACCGGTCAGAGCGGCTTCAACGATGAGTTCCTGTACGTTGACGTTGGTGCGGTTGAGAGCGGCCAGTTGGGTGGGCAGCGCGCCAACAGCCGTGGGCTGGATGCCGTTGCCGTCCACCAGGCACGGCACTTCCACGCAGCACCCTTGAGGCAGATTGTCGATCAGGCCCCAGTTGGGCACGTTGCCATTGATGCGCACCGGCCGGTTGGTCTCGATCGCCTCGATGATGTACGAGCCGTACTCGTGGGTGCGCTGGGTGGGGAGGGACTTGACGCCTTCCAGCAGTTCCTGATATTCCTTCTGAGCCTGGGCAAAGGCGTTGATGCAGTGGCGCAGGTAGCCGCCCGTGCGGCCAAAGTCGAACCAGTAGTTGACCTTGTCCGTGAAGCGCGGCACCAGGTCCTCGTTCACCATCCGGGCGTTCTTGCGGAAATAGGGCACGTACTCGCTGGCATGGCCGCTGGATTCGGTGACGAAGTAGCCAAAGTGCTTCATCAGTTCGATGCGCACCGGCTCCTGGGCGTAGACCTCTGGCCGCTCGATGGCCTGCCAGATCAGCGGGTAGAGGTCCTCCTTGCCGCGGCGGAACTCCAGAAACCAGGCCTGATGGTTGATGCCCGCGCAGAGGAAGACCACCTCGTCGTAGGGCACGCCGATCCACTGGGCCAGCATCTCGCTGGTGCCCTGCACGCTGTGGCACAGGCCCACGTGAGGGCGGCCGGTGGCCCCGTCCACGGCCCAGCAGTTGGCCGCCATCGGATTGACGTAGTTGAGCAGCAGCGCATCCGGCGCCAGGTCATCCATGTCGTGGCACAGATCAATCAGCACCGGGATGGTGCGCAGCGCCCGGAAGACCCCGCCCGGCCCCAGGGTGTCGCCCACGCACTGCTCCACGCCGTAACGTTGGGGGATCTCGATGTCGAGCTTGTAGGCCTCTAGCCCGCCCTGCTGGAAGGTGGTGATCACATAGTCGGCATCCCGCACCGCCTCCCGCCGGTCGGTGGTGGCTTCCACCTGGGCCTTTAACCCACGCTGGTCAATAATCGCCTGAACCAAATCGTGAGCCTGGGTCAGTCGCTCAGGGTCAATGTCCATTAGGGCGATAGTGCTTTGCTGCAGCGCCGGCGAAACAGACGATGTTTGTGGCTGCACACCTCCTTTTATTCAATTGGTCACTGCCAGCGCGGTCGGCAAAGCAATCTCCTTCCTGTGCGCCTCCGATGCAGTGTAAGCGGTTAAAGATCACTTCCCAAGCCCTATGCTGGCTTGGTTCAGATTAAATATACAGAAATTCGACTGGAATGTCAACAGGCTTACCATCCGTTCAATCCGTGATCATAATCTGCTGACAGCCCTCTTGCAGCCCGCGCCTCGGGGTCAGCGCGACACACCTCTTTTTTGT
>JARYMM010000001.1:0-119175 GCA_029907105.1 Anaerolineae bacterium
GGCGCAGCTCGGGGATCACTTGACGTCCTTTGAGTTGCTGCCGCAAGACGTCATCTTCGGGGCTGTGCAGGGTGATAACGATGGGTTTGAACTGACAGTCCCGCAGAGGCTTGCCAGGTGGCTCGTCAGCGGCGATGGCCATCACGACCATCTGGCCGGGTTGGATATGAGCCGGGCTGTGCCAGACAGACTCGAAGAGAGTGTGCATCATGTCCAAGATGGCACGGCTCTCAAAGGGTGAGCAATCAAAGCCTTGTTGCAGTTGAGTCAGAGCTGCTTGATCGAGCGTCTTACACACCAGGCGTGCTGAGCGTTCTACTTCGGATTGCCGAATCATCAGTAGCACCTCCTAATAGTGGGATTTAGGATGACCGTGGCTCTTAGTATACCCCTACCCGCAATTCTGCGCTACTGATAATACACCCATCTTGTCCTGAGAACTGGCTTATACAGGCCAGTCATGGTATAATGATAATCAAGGAAGCCAGATGTGGCGTGGTCGGTAGCTGGCAGACTGATAGTCAGGTCGTCTCTTATTGGTTCTCGCTGAGGACTGGGACCAGCCCAAGGAAGATGTAGCATGGTCACACCTGCAACTATGACTGTAGAGCCACGTGAACTGAGCGCGGCGCAACTGCGGCGGCGCGGGGAAATCGAGGGATTGAACTTTCAGCGCACCGATGAGCTCCCCGAACTGACGGAGATCATCGGCCAGGAGCGGGCCACGCGGGCCATCGAGTTCGGCATTGACATCCCCGCCTACGGCTACAACGTCTACGCCATGGGCCCGGCCGGAGCGGGCAAAACCTCGATCATCATGCGCTACCTGGAGCGCAAAGCGGCTTCCCGTGACCTGCCCTGCGATTGGGGTTACGTCAACGACTTCACTGATCCGCAGAGCCCGAACGCGCTGCGCCTGCCGCCCGGCGGGGGGCGCGCTTTCCAGGACAAAGTGGATGAACTGCTGAACAGCCTGACCGAGGCCTTGCCCAGGGCTTTCGCCAGCGAGCAATACGAGGAGCATCAGCAGAAGTTGACCCGCGAGCTGGAGGAGCGACGCAAAGCCGAATCCAGGAGGATGGAAGCCTACGCCGCCGAGCGCGGCTTCGCCATCGTGCAGACACCCATGGGCCTGGTGCTGGCCCCGCTGGTGGAGGGCAAGGTGCTGAACCGCGAGCAGTACATAGAGCTGCCGGAGGAGCGGCGGCAGGCGCTGGAAACACAGGAGCCGGAGGTGCAGGAAGCGCTGCAAGCCACCCTGCGCCGGCTGCGCGACCTGGAACAGGAGGCCAGGGACCGCATGCGCAACCTGGATCAGGAGGTGGCTGCGGCCGTCGTGGCCCCCTTCTTCCAGCCCTTGCTGGAAGAATACCAGGATTGGCCAGAGGTGGTCGCCTTCCTGCAGGCGGCGCAGGGCGACATCGTGGCTCAGATAGGGCGCATCAGAGCGGCCCTGGCCGGGGAGGGGGCTTCGCCGGAGGCGGCGGGCGTGCCGCCGTGGTTGCAGCCACCGGCAGGCTCGCCCTTCGATCGCTACCGCGTGAACGTCATCGTGGATCATTCCGGCCAGCAAGGTGCGCTGGTGGTGCTGGAGACCAATCCCACCTACTACAACCTGATCGGACGGCTGGAGCACCGGGCCCTTCTGGGCATGTTGGTCACCGACTTCCGCATGATCCGCGGCGGCGCCCTGCACCGCGCCAACGGCGGCTACCTGGTGGTGGATGCGCGGGCGCTGCTGCGTCAACCGTTGGCCTGGGAGGCCCTCAAGCGCTGCCTGCGCCACAGGGAGATCCGCATCGAAGACCCTGGCCAGCAGTTGGGCATCATCGCCACCACAACCCTGACCCCAGAGCCCATCCCCCTGGAAGTGAAAGTGGTGCTCATCGGCGATGCCGAGACCTATTATCTCCTATACGCTCTCGATGAGCAGTTCCAGAAGTTGTTCAAGGTGCGCGCCGATTTTGCCGTAGACATGGAGTGGAGCCGGGAGAACGTAGAGAAGATGGCGCGCTTCATCCGCACGCGCTGCGAAGAGGAAGGGTTGCCCCACTTCGACGCCAGTGCGGTGGCCAGGGTCGTGGAATACAGCGCCCGCCTGGTGGAAGATCAACACAAGCTCACCACCCGCTTCGCCCATGTGTCCGACATCATCTGCGAGGCCGCCTACTGGGCTCTAGAGGCAGGGCACAACCCGGTCACGGCAGAGGATGTGCAGAAGGCCATTGACGAGCGCGTCTACCGCGCCAGCCAGATCGAGGAACGCCTGCGGGAGGAGATCATCGAGGGCACGATCATGGTGGACACCACCGGCGCGGTGGTGGGACAGGTCAATGGCCTCTCGGTGATGGAATTGGGCGACTACCAGTTTGGCCATCCCAGCCGCATCACCGCTCGTACCTACCTGGGCCAGCAGGGCGTCATCAACATCGAGCGGGAGGCGCGCCTGAGCGGGCGCATACACGACAAGGGCATGCTGATCCTGGCCGGCTACCTGGGTGGCAAGTATGCCCAGGACGTGCCCCTGAGCCTTTCGGCCAGCGTGGCCTTCGAGCAGTCGTATGCCGGGGTGGAAGGCGATAGCGCCTCCGTGGCCGAGACGTGCGCGCTGCTCTCCAGCCTCTCCGACCTGCCCATCAAGCAGTCCATCGCCGTCACCGGCTCCATCAACCAGAAGGGCGAGGTGCAGGCCATCGGCGGAGCGACGCATAAGATCGAGGGCTTCTTCGAGGTCTGCCGGGCCGCGAAGGGAGGGCTGACCGGCGAGCACGGGGTGATCATCCCCGAGGCCAACGTGCGTCACCTCATGCTGCGGGATGAGGTCATCGCCGCCGTCGAACAGGGCCTGTTCCACGTCTACCCCGTGCGCACCGTGGACGAGGCCATCAGCATCCTCACCGGCGTGGCCGCGGGGGAGCGGGATGAAGCGGGCAACTATCCGGAGGACTCGGTGAACGGGCGGGTGCAGGCCCGGCTGAGGGAGCTGGCCGAGCGGCTCAAGACCTTTGGCCGCGAGGCTGGCGAGAAGGAGGAGGCCGAGGAGGCGGAAGAAGCGGAAGAAGAGCAGCCAGAGGAGCCGGAAGAGAAAGGAGTGTGACATGACGAAGAGCCCTGTGGATTGGGCCGCTGACGTGCTGGGCAGCGGCGAAGACATCCTGGTGCCGGTCAAGCAACTGTGGCTGGACATGCAGCGCCAGCGCATCGGTACCGGCCTGTCGGTGGAAGCGTTCACCGCTTTGCTGGAGGCCGACGGCCGTTTTGAGTTCTTCGAGGGCGTTGACCACGGCGAAGGCGATGAGGAAGAGCGCGCCTTGATGGAGGAGCTGGGCTTCTACAGCGGTCCCCGCGTGAAGTTGGCCGATCGGGAGCTGACGGCGGAGTACGTCGCCCGCATGCTGCGGCAGAGCACACAGAACATGCTGGAGGCCCTGGAAGGGGCCTGGGAAGTGCGCCCTACCGACGATCCGGAGGCCGAGCAGCAGCTTCTGGAAATCCTGACCCTGGCCCAGCAACTGAAGCACGAGGTGGACACAGCCCTGGAGGAGGCAGGTTTGGAGGGTGAGGCCCACAGTTGAGACCCGATTGGACGTTATCACCTTCGGCACAGTCTCTCCCGAACTGCAAGAAGAGGTCATCAGGAACGTCAGCGGATGCTATGCCCGCCTGGATGTGCCCTTGCCACCGCTGATAGCCTTGCGCTTCTTCGATACGGTGAAGCGACAGCAGGCCGAGCAGGAGCGGGAGAGCCGGTTGATGGGCGTTGTCTCTGGCGGAGGCGACCCCTTGCCGGTAGGTCACAGCGCCTGGGGCGAGATGCCTCGCATCACCGTCTGCGTCGAGCGATTGGAACCTTTGCCCGAGCTTCTGCGTCAGGGAATGGTGCACGTGGCGGCGGCGCATGCCGTGCTGCACGGCTCGGCCGATTACTATCTGTTCCACATCCCGGCGGAGACCGTGGCCCAGGCGCGGCAGGTGGGCATCAGCTCGACGCTCCTGCAGCAGTTCCTGTACTACGTGGCCACGGCGGTCAAAGGACATGCCGCGGTGCAGTTGCTGGTCAGGCACGGCTTCATCGCCGACCAGGTGGCGCTGGCCCTGCATCAATTGGAGGTGACGGCGGATGAGTTGCTGGCCTGGCAACTGGCTCAGGCCGACCCTCGGCCGCGAGCGCTGTACCTGTTGGCGCAACTGCGGCCCCTGCTCAGCGCGCAACCCCTGCTGGTGCATGCTCCTGCCCTGGCAGAGGCCATGCATCAATTGACGGCTCACCTGCCGGCTGCCGAGCGTCAGCGGTTGTTCGGTGTCAGCTTTGCTATTGTCACCGCTCTCAGCGGCGACACACGTGCGGACATCCAGCGGGCCTTTGCGCTGGCCTGGGATCAGTTGGTAAGGAGGGAGGACATGGACTGAACTTGGATTACGTGGGCCATTGGCGATGAGTCTCGCAAACCGGGGCATTCCCAAAGTCTTATCTTCATTCATTTTCGCCCTTGTGCGGTTGCTCGTTGCTGGGGTCTGCCCTCATCAGCATTCATTTTGGAGGTCTTATCATGCAAGTAGAACTTATCCTTCGCATCATCGGCTTCATCGTTTTTGCCATCATTGGCTGGCAGTTGGGCGGCACCATTTCCGGCCATCCGAGTCCGCTGAGCGATCCCATAGCCCTGCGCTACATGATCGGCGGAGCGGCGGCCGGGGGCATTCTGGGCTTCGTCATCACACCCTGGCTGGTCATCCGTCCCAGCGCCTGGGCGCGTCGTGTTATCCACCAATTGCCAACGACTCAGTTGCTGGCCGGTACCGTTGGTCTGATCGTGGGCCTGGTCGTTGCCGCACTGCTGGCCTGGCCGTTGGGCCTTCTTCCGGAGCCTTTCAACCGCATTCTGCCCTTTATCGGGGCCGTCGTCTTTGGCTATATGGGCATCCTGGTCGGCGTGACCCGTCAGCACGACATGCGGGCTCTCTTCAGCGGTCGGCGGGCCCGCGTCAAGGCTGAGGAAGAGAAGTCGCCGGTGCTGTTGGACACCAGTGTGATCATTGACGGGCGCATTGCTGACATCGCCGCCACCGGCTTCATCCGCGGGCTGATGGTCGTGCCCCATTTCGTGCTCAACGAGTTGCAGTACATCGCCGATTCGCCGGACACCCTGCGCCGCAACCGCGGCCGGCGGGGGCTGGAGATCCTGGAGAGGCTGCGCAATACCGCGCCGGAAAAGATCAGTTTCTCCGATCTGGACGTGCCGGAAGCGCGGCAGGTGGATGAGAAGCTCATCCAATTGGCTCAGCAGCTCAATTGTCCCATCATGACCAACGACTACAACCTCAACCGCGTGGCGGTCCTGCAGGGGGTCGAGGTTTTGAACGTCAACGAACTGGCCAATGCGGTCAAGACTGTCGTCCTGCCGGGGGAGGCCATCTCGGTGGACATCATCCAGGAGGGTCGAGAGGTGGGGCAGGGTGTGGGCTACCTGGACGACGGCACGATGATCGTCGTGGAGCAGGGACAGCCGTTCCTGGGCCGCACGATCCAGGCCGTGGTGACCAAGGTGTTGCAGACGGATAAGGGGCGCATGCTCTTCGCACAGCCGCAGGAGGTGCGCTGAGGCCGGGGCGACCCCGCTGTCGCCCCACGGGCAGGAGTGGTGAAGTGACGGTCATCACCTTATCACGGGAGCTGGGCAGTGAGGGGGATCGCATTGCCACGCTGGTGGCCGAACGACTGGGGTTGGGCCTGGTAGATCGTGAGCGGCTGTATCGCGCCGCGCGGGTGGCCGGCGTGTCGGAGGCGGCTCTCCTGGAACTGGAGTATGCCTCCGAGCAGACGCTGGTGGCCCAGATTCTGAAATCGCTGCGCTCAGTGCCGCCGACATCCACAGAGGAGCGGTTGAGCGCCGCCCTGATGGCCCCGCTGACCAGCCCCCTGGATGGCATCTTTTCGCCTGTGCTGCCGCCGGCCAGCATCGCCATCGCCGAACTGGTGAGGATGCTGGATCAGGTCATCGAGAAGCGGGCCCGGGAAGGCAAAGTGCTCTTCCTGGGGCAGGGAGCGCAGGTGTTGCTGCGTGACTACCCGGGGGCCTTGCATGTGCGCATCATGGCGCCGCTGGAACATCGTGTCGCCGTGCTACAGGCCCGCGAGGGGTTGAGCCGCACGGCGGCCCTGCACCAGATCCGGGCCAGTGATCGGGAGCGGGCAGAGTACCTGCGTCGCTTCCACAACGCCCGCTGGGGCGACCCGGCGCTGTATCACCTGGTTATCAACACCGCCTTTGTGCCTGTTTCCCTGGCGGTGGACCTGATCATCGCCGCGGCCCGGGCACTCTCCTCCACCACAAAGACAGAAAGGCACGAAGTTTAGAAATCTTTCCCGGTTCGTTTTGTGTCTTGGTGTCTTTGTGGCAGGAGATGCTTCGCCGGAGTCGGCCGGGCATTGAGGGTTGACGTCGGGAACCCGCTCAGCATGACAGTTGGGGAACCGGACAGCAGACTGCCAGCCGAGGGAGGACGGAACAGTGGCCCTGAGAGTATACAACTATCTCACTCGCCAGATAGAGGAATTCATACCCCTGCACGAGGGCTGGGTGGGCATGTATGTCTGCGGGCCCACGGTCTACGACCACGCCCACATCGGCCATGCCAAAACCTACGTCTCCATGGACGTGATCTTGCGTTATCTCCGCTACCTGGGCTATCGGGTGCGTTACGTGCAGAACATCACCGATGTCGGCCATCTGCTGGACACGGGCGAGGATCGCATCCTCAAGGGGGCAGCGCGGGAGCGGATGGAGCCGATGGAACTGGTGGAGATATACACCCGCAGCTACTTTGAAGACATGGATGCCCTGCGTGTGACGCGCCCTGACATCTCGCCCCGCGCCAGTGGCCATATCCCGGAGCAGATCGAGCTGGTCAAGCAACTCCTGGCCCGCGGGCACGCCTACGAGGCCGACGGCTCGGTCTACTTCTCTGTGGAGAGCTTCCCAGGCTACGGCAAGCTCTCGCGCCGGCGGGTGGAGGAACAACTGGAGGGGGTGCGCGTAGAGGTGGAGCCTGGCAAGCGCCATCCGGCCGACTTTGCCCTCTGGAAGCGGGCCGAACCGGAGCACATCATGCGCTGGCCCAGCCCCTGGGGCTGGGGCTTTCCCGGCTGGCATGCCGAGTGCACGGCCATGTCCACCAAGTACCTGGGGCAGCCCTTCGACATCCACGGCGGCGGCGTGGACAACCTCTTCCCGCACAACGAGTGCGAGATCGCCCAGGCGGAGGCAGCCACCGGCCAGCCCTTCGCTCGCTACTGGTTGCTGGCAGGCACGCTCACCGTGGGCGGTGTGAAGATGAGCAAGTCGCTGGGCAACTTCGTGACCATCAAACAGGCCCTGGAACGCTTTCGTCCGGAGGCCATTCGCCTCTTTATCCTCAACGGCCACTACCGCAGTCGCCTGGACTTCACCGAGGAAGCCCTGGAAGCGGCCAGCGGCGGTGTGGAGCGATTGCACAGCGCGGTGGCCGCGCTGCGCGACCGGCTGCGCGCCGCCGATGACAGGGGCGAGGTAGACACGGCCTGGGCGGAGAGGCTGGCCGAGGTGCGCGCCCGCTTTGGCCAGGCCATGGACGAGGACTTCAACACGGCCGGGGCGTTGGCTGTGCTCTTCGAGTTCACGCGGGAGGTGAACGCCCTGCTCGCTTCGGGCGCGTCGGTCAACCAGGCCACTCTGGCGGCCATAGACGGCCTCTATCGGGACCTGGGCGAGACGGTGCTGGGGCTGATCCCCGATCCGCTGCCGCGGCAGGCGGGAGCGGGCCTGGAGGACGCGCTGGTGCGGCTGCTCATCGAGCTGCGGCAGGAGGCGCGGCAGCAGAAGGATTGGGCGCGCGCCGACGCCATCCGCAGCCGGCTGGCGGAGATCGGCATCATCCTGGAGGATGGGCCAGAGGGCACGCGCTGGCGGTTGGGGCGGTAGGTGGTAACTGGTAGATTAGAGGAGGGCGGCGTTAAAGCCGCCCTCTGGCATTTTACCAATCTGCCAGCCTACCAGTCCAGGCTGAGCAGATAGAGCAGGTCGTCGGCGGTGTGGGAGCCGCGCACGCGGATGCGCAGCAGCTCGAAGGGCCGGTCGGAGGACTGGCGCAGGCCCTGATGGCTGGTCAGGCCGCCCCAGTAGTGGGCGGAGTGGAACACGGCTATCGTCTGCTGGTCGTAGCCGCCGGAGGGGTAGGAGACGAAGCGGGGATGAAAGCCCAGTTCCAGTTCGATGGATTCCTTGCACCCCAGCGCCTGCCACACCAGATAGTCCACCGATTGGCCGCGCAAATCGGGATGATTGCGGCTGTGGCAGCCGATCTCCATGCCCGCGGCGGCCATTTCCCGCAATTGGTCCCAGGAGACGTACTCTGGCCGCTGCTCGTTGACGAAGTCGGTGATCACGAAGAAGGCGGCAGTGAAGCCGTACTCCCGCAGCAGGGGGAAGGCGTTGACGTAGGCATCGGCGTAGCCGTCGTCTATGGTGATGATGATGGGCTTGTCCGGCAGCGGCTGGCCACGCATCAGGTGGTCGAACAGTGCGCGCAGGGTGATGCTCTGATAGCCGGCCTGGCGCAGGGCCTGCAGGTGGCTGGCGAACAGTTGCGGCGGCACGGAGAGGTCACGGCGAACAGCGTCGGCCCCCGGCGGCGGCGTGGAGATGTAGTGATACATCAGGATGGGCACCTCCACCTCTCGCAGTACGCCGTCGGGTGTCGGCCCAGGCGTGGGAGTGGCAGTGGCTGTGGGGGTAGGAGAAGACGTGGCTGTCGGCGTGGCTGTCGGCGTGGGCGTCTCCGTGGGGGTGAGTGTGGGCGTGGGCGTCTCCGTGGGCGTGGCCGTCGGCGACGGCGTGGGCGACGGTGTGAGCGATGGTGCGGGCGATGGCGTCGGCGACGGCGTGGCCGTGGGCAGGGACGCCTTGTCCGTCGCCGTCGCTGTGGGGGTGGGGGAGGAGGGCAAGGCCGTGGCCGGTGGCAGCGTCACCGCGGGCGATGGGGCGTCGTCCACAGGATTGGCGACAAGGGCCTCAGGGGAAAGCTGGAACAGAGCTGGGTTCCAGCCGCTGCAGGCTACCGCGCTGATGAAGATGAGCGACAGTATCAGCGAAAGGAGATTCGCTCTGAGGGGACCGCCAGATCCCCGATTTTCGCCAGGATCTGACGATCCTGGCGGAGCGGTTTTCCATCTACCGAGTATGAGTGCCCAGAAACGTGTGTGATGTGTCACGATGTGAGGATAGCGCAAGCGGGCGGTTTTGTCAAGAAACGATGGGCTGCCTGGCCACCGGCTGTTCCTGGCGTACGAACTGGGTGAAGACGATGGAAAGCAGGGCAATCGCCGCCCCGCACAGGAAGGTGGCCCCCGATCCGTAGACTTCCCAGATCAGGCCGCCGGCAACGGGCACAAAGATCGCCGCCACATGGTTGATTGTCTGGGCCATACTCAGGTTGCTGGTGACTTCCTCCGGGTTCACGGCGATCTTTTTGAAATAGGAGTCCAGCGCCAGGTTGAAGCCGAAGAGCAGGTTGTCGAAGACGAAGAACACCAGCAGCACGGGGAGAGAATCCAGGCAGGCATAGCCCAGGAAGATGCCGGTGAGCAGCAGGAAGTTGGCCGTGAGTGTCCGGCGTTCGCCGAAGCGGGCCACCAGTTCGCCCAGGTAGCGGAAGAGGACCATTCCCAGCAGGTTGTTGATGAGCAACAGCAGCGCCGTCTGCCGGGCGGGCAGGCCATAGCGCTGCACGAGCAGGAAGAGGGCGAAGGTGGTGAACATGTGCCGCCGGCTGCCCATAAGAAAGGTCAGCAGGTAGTAGAGCCAGTAGCGGCGGCGGAAGACGATGCGCTGCCGCTGATGACCGTCCCTGGAGCGCTCTCGCCGCCAGATGGCCAGGCCGCCGGCTACGGTGACTATGCCGGTCACGATGAAGAGTTGGCGGTAACCCCAGGATTGCATGGCCAGGAGGATGGTGCCGGTGGCGGCCACGGCGGCCAGCGCCCCCACCGCGGCCACGATTCCCAAAAGCCGCGGGGTCTCCCGTCCTTCGCTGATCTTCAGCGCTGCGGCCGAGCTGTTGGGGTAGAAGGCGTGGAAGCCGGTGCTCATGATCAGTGTGCCCGCGATGAGTGTTCCCCAGCTTCTGGCCCAGGCCGTGGCGATCAGCCCCAGGCCCATGACCACCGTGCTCAGGCTGAGCACCTCCATCTCGCCCAGCACCAGGGCCAGGAAAGCCAGCCAGAAGCCCAGCAGCCCTGGCAGCTCGCGCAGCGATTGGATGAGCCCGATCTGGTCGGCGCGCACGGCCAGCTCTTCCACGGCGAAGTTGTTGAACAGGCTCTGCCAGATGTTGAAGCCGAAGTACAAAAAGAGGTTGCCAACGAGAAGACGATAGATGGTGGCTTTTTTTGATGACAAGTGGTCCTCCGGTGGGGCGGAACAGGGTCTGCCGCGGTTATCTGATCAGCAGGCTTAACAGATCATCGTCGCTGACCCGTCGGCTGGCCTGCACGGCCCGCCGCTTGCGCAACATCCTGGGCAGGCTCAGCAAGGCGGCGAGCTGGCCGCGCAGCCGGGCCCGCGCCGCCGCGCCGCGCCACGCCTTCAGCGCCTCCCAGGCAATGCGCAGTTGTGCCCGCAGGATGGGCCACCAGTAGCGGCGCAGGACGCCCCCAGGCACGTCCTTGGCCAGCACCCAGATGGTGTTGCGTCCGGTGTAGAAGCTGGCAATGGCCCCGCCGCCGGTGGCGCTCAGCCGGTGGTAGACGCGGGCCTGAGGGGCGAACACGGCGCGGTAGCCGGCCAGTTGCAGTCGCCAGCCCAGGTCCACATCCTCGCAGTACATGAAGAAATCCTCGTCGAAACCGCCGACCGCTTCCCACGCTTCCCGGCGGTAGGCCACCGCGCCGCCGCAGCCGCTGAAGATTTCCACAGCCTGGTCGTACTGCCCCTCGTCCAGCTCCCAGACACCGCGGTTGCGGGGGATGCCGTCCACGCCATACAGGTCGCCGGCGGTGTGCAGCGTGTCCCGCCGGTCGAAGAGCAGCATCTTGCTGGCCGCGCTGCCGGCTTCGGGGTGTTCGGCCAACGTCTGCACCAGCGCCGCCAGCCAGCCGGGTTCGGCTTCCGTGTCGCTGTTGAGCATCACCAAGATGTCGCCGCGGGCGATGCGGGCGGCGGCATTACACGCGCCGGCCAGCCCCCGGTTGCGCTCCAGCCGCAACAAGCGCACCTCCGGATATTCCCGCTCCACCAGGGCCACCGAGCCGTCGCTCGACCCATTGTCCACCACAATCACCTCGAAGTGGGGGTAGGTCTGACGACGCAGCGCATCCAGGCAGGTGGGCAGGAGATGCTCGCCGTTATAGTTAGGGATGATGACGCTGCACAGAGGCCGTTGGTCAGGCATAGGTGTTGGCTGTTATCAGAGTTACGTTTTACGTGTTACGTGTTGCGTGTGGCGTGAAGTACTCGCGCAGTGCATCCTTCCATGGCCTGAGGGTGATGCCCAGCTCCGCTCCCGCCGTGTTGGCCAGCACAGCCCGCCGTGGCGGCGTGGCGGCCCGCGGCCATTCGCTGGAGGGGATGGGGGTGACCGGCACGTGCCCGCGGCCGGCCAGCCGCAGGATTTGGCAGGCGAATTCGTAGCGGGAGCAGAAACCGGCGTTGGTGAAGTGGTAGATGCCGTAGTGCCCCGTCTCAATGAGCCGGGCCATGGCCGCCGCCGCGTCCGGGGCATAGGTGGGATTGCCGAACTCATCGTCCACCACGCGCAAGGCACCGTGCCGGTCGGCGGCGGCGATGATCTTGGTCACGAAATTATGGCCGCCGGGAGCGAAAAGCCAGGCCACGCGCACGATGTAGAAGCGCGATAGCAAAGCCTGTACCACCCGTTCGCCGGCGGCCTTGCTGCGGGCGTAAACGCTGATGGGGTTGGGCCTGTCCCATTCCCGGTAGGGCTCCTCGGCCGTGCCGTCGAAGACCTCGTTGGTGCTGACGTAGAGCATGGCCGCTCCGCACCGCTGGCAGGCCAGGGCCACGTTCTGCGTGCCCCAGACGTTGACGCGGTAGGCGGCGTCCGGTTCGCGCTCCGCTCCGTCCACATCCGTGTAAGCCGCCGGATGGAGGACCACGTCCGGCTGAAAGTCGGCGATGACAGGAATGATGGCCGGATCGGTGATGTCGCCTTCGGGCAGGTCGAGCAGCAGCAGCGTGCGATCGGCCAGCGCCTCCCGCAGCGCCCGGCCGAGTTGACCCAGGCACCCGGTGATCACAATCCGGCCCGATTTTGTGCTTTGTGTTTTGAGCTTTGAGCTTTGAACTTTGGACTTTGAGCTTTGAACTTTCCTCATGGTTGCTTCAGCAGTGCCAGTGTGCCATCCTGCTCCAGAGCGGCGAGGACGATAGCCGCCAGCCGCTCCTGCCCGGCGGCGGTGAGGTGGATGCCATCGTCATCCAGCAAGCCCTCCAGGTCGCTGCCGGCAAAGCCGGCCTCGACGTCAATCAGCCCCACGCCCAACGCCGCTGCCGTTTCCCGGATGAGCTTATTGTACTGACGGTAGGCCGCCATTTGCAACGTTTGTACTTCCGGCGGCCAGCAGGCATGAGCCCACTCGCCCACCGGCGTCATGGTGAGCAGGGTGATGTGCGGCACGCCTGAGCGGCGGGCGGTGTGGACCATCCGTTGCAGGGCAGCAGCGAAGGCCTCCGGGCTGACCTGGGGCTGTAGGGCGTTGCCGGCGTGGGTGTCCCAGGGGTCTGCCGCGCCGAGGAGGTGTCGCCGCAGCGCCCGGTAGAGCCGCGATGCCCCCAGCGGCCCCCAGTACAACTCGGGGAAGGTCTCCGCCTCCCGCCAGACATCCGCCGCCGAGCGGGCCAGATAGCAGTCGTTCAGGCCGAAGGCGATGAACAGGGCGTGCGGCCGGAAGCGCAGCGCGTCTCGTTCCAGCCGGGCCAGCCCTTGCACCGCCGTCTCGCCGCAGATGCCGCTTGGGATCACCCTCCAGGGGACGTCAGGGTGCTGTTCCCTCAGACGTTGTTCCAACCGGGCTGGCCAGGCGGCTGTGGCGGGCACGATATGGCCGTGGACGATGGAATCGCCCAGGGCAACCAGGCGAATCTCGTTTTTCATGCTCGACCAATCCAGTGCGGCGGTGAGGGGCGGCAAGCCCGCAGGTGGCGTGGCCAGTGCCGGCTGCCGCCACAGCCGCAGCCACATCTCCCCGCCGATCAGGAGAACCCCCACCAGCAATATGGCCCCGAGGATGGCTCTCAGCCACACGTCTGCCTCCCGGCGGCCCATTGTAGCACCGATTCGCCCGGCAGGCAAAGCAGGCTCCAGAGAGGCGTGCGCAGCGGAAGCCGGGGAGTACGAGGGGTACCCCCTCGCTCATCTCCCACCTCCTACATGTTGGGGCTTGCGCCCAATCGCTGCGCAAGCCCTCCGGAGAGGAAAAGCAAACCCTGCAGCGGTGCCGAATCCACAGGCGTCAGCATTCTTGACGAAAGTCAGAGCACGTGTTATACTTTTATCGGAGGATTGCCTCCTGGCTTCCTGGCAGCCAACCACTCTCATCGTTCCCTCGGAGGAAGCGACTACATGGCCAAAGAAACGAAGAAGATCCTGGTCACCGGCGCGGTGGGGCAGATTGGCTCGGAGCTGACCCTGGCGCTGCGTGAGCGGTATGGCGGCGACAATGTGGTGGCCGCCGGCCATCGGACACAACCCGGCGAGGCATTGCGAGATTCGGGCCCCTTTGAGTTCATTGACGTGAGGCGGCGAGAGACCGTCGAGGAGGTGGTGAAGAGATACAACATTGACACCATCTACCACCTGGCGGCCATCCTGTCGGCGGTGGGCGAGGAGAAGCCGCTCCTGGCCTGGGACGTCAACATGAACGGTCTCTACAACATCCTGGAAGTTGCCCGGCAGCATGAGATGGTGCGGGTGTTTTGCCCCAGCTCCATCGCCGTTTTTGGCCCGCAGACGCCGCGCCATAACACCCCTCAGGAGACCATCCTCTGCCCCACGACCATGTACGGCGTGACCAAAGTGGCCGGCGAGTTGCTGTGCAACTATTACGTCCGCCGTTTCGGCCTGGACGTGCGTGGGCTGCGCTATCCGGGCATTATCAGCGCCGAGACGCCGCCTGGCGGTGGCACCACCGACTACGCGGTGGAGATTTACTACGAGGCGATCCGGCACAGGCGCTATACCTGCTTCGTGCGCCAGGACACGGTGTTGCCGATGATGTACATGCCCGATTGCCTCAAGGCGGCCATGGACCTGATGGAGGCGGATTTTGCGCAGCTCAGGCATCATGCCGATTACAACGTGGCGGCCATGAGCTTCTCCGCCGGGGAGTTGGCGGCGGAGATCCAGAAGCACATCCCCGATTTCGTCTGCGAGTACCGGCCCGATTTCCGGCAGGCCATCGCCGATTCCTGGCCTCGCTCCATTGACGACAGCGCTGCCCGCCAGGAGTGGGGCTGGCAGCCTGCCTACGACCTGGCGGCCATGACCGTGGATATGCTGGAGAAACTGGGCCGGCGGCACGCCGAGGGGAGATTATGAGGTGTGATCAATTTTCGAGCTGCGATAGCTCATCTCAACGCAGAGAAAGGAATCGCATCATGACCGACAAACTGGATTTTATCCGCGAAGACGTGGAGAACCTCAAAGAGCAGGGGCTGTTCATTAACATCCGCACCATGGGCTCGCCGGCCGACGCCTGGATGATCGTGGACGGCCGACGGGTGCTCAACTTTTGCACCAACAACTATCTGGGGTTGGCCAATCACCCCAAAATGAAGGAAGCGGCCAAACGGGCCATTGACGAGTGGGGCGTGGGCCCGGCGGCGGTGCGCTCCATCGCCGGCACCCAGGCGTTGCACCTGCAACTGGAGCGTCGCCTGGCGGAGTTCAAGGAGGTGGAGGACGCCCTGTACGTGCAGTCGGGTTTCTGCGCTAACCAGGCCGCCATCCCGCCCCTGGTGGGCCGCGAAGACGTCATCTTCTCCGACCGCCTGAATCACGCCTCCATCATTGACGGCTGCCGGCTGTCGCGGGCTACCATCGTCGTTTACGAGCACTGCGACCCCGCCGATGCCGAGGCCAAGATCAAGGAGCACCTGCCCAACTACCGCCGCGGGCTGCTGGTGACCGATGGCGTCTTCAGCATGGATGGCGACATCGCCCCCCTGGACAGGCTGTACGAGGTGGCCGAGAAGTACGGGGTGATCACCATGGTGGACGACGCCCACGGCGAAGGGGTGCTGGGCGGCGGCCGGGGCATCGTTCATCACTTCGGCCTGCACGGCAAGTTCGATGTGGAAATCGGCACGCTGTCCAAGGCTTTCGGCGTGGTGGGCGGCGTCATCGCCGGCCGGAAGCTCATCGTGGACTATCTGCGGCAGAAGGCACGGCCCTTCCTCTTCTCCAGTGCGGTAACCCCGGCCGATACCGCGGCCTGCCTGGCCGCCGTGGACCTGCTGGAGGAGAGCGAGGAGCTCGTGAACAGGCTGTGGGAGAACACCAGGTATTTCAAGGCCGGCATGAAAGAGCTCGGTTTCGATACCGGGCGGACGGAGACGCCCATCGTGCCGGTGATGCTGGGCGAAGCCCCGCTGGCCAGGGAGTTCTCTCGCCGCCTGTTCGAGGAAGGGGTGTTCGCCATGGCCCTGGGCTTTCCTACCGTGCCTCACGGTCAGGCGCGCATCCGGGTGATGAACACCGCTGCCCACAGCCGCCAGGACCTGGACATCGGCCTGGCCGCTTTCGAGAAGGTGGGCCGGGAATTGGGGGTTATTTGACGCCAGGGGCGAGTTATGGTATGATGCTGGGGGCTGGAAACTCGGGGGGCGGTCCTGAGCGGGGAGTGTTGTGCATGTTAAGCGAAATCCCGGCCAGCTATTTGAGGTCAAGGAAAGATGACACCGGGTTGAGAAGGACAACATGATAGACATTGAGTTCAGAGAGACATTTGCCGAACGTG
The DNA here is from genome assembly GCA_029907105.1 of Anaerolineae bacterium. Lineage (GTDB taxonomy): Bacteria > Chloroflexota > Anaerolineae > UBA3071 > UBA3071 > JARYMM01. Next base: position 16,013 of record JARYMM010000001.1, read on the forward strand.
CCCTTCGGGGGAAGTTGAGCTATTCCGGGATGCTTTTTCGCGGCGTGGTTCAGGAACTCTTTCCCCCTTCCCATGTTTTGCTCCCGCAGATTAACCAAATATACGAGCTGGACCTGGCCTATGGGGAGTACCGGCATCTCTCTGACGACAAATTGATTCAGAGAGGAGATACTTCAAGAGCGTCAACGGGATTTCCACCTATCACTTCCGTATTTGCATGAACACACCAGAGCAAGTGAATGCCAGCGCTCGCCAGGACCGCAAGAATTTCTTTGCGGCCAATGTCTTCGCTGTGGGCTATGCTACTCATGGCCTTTTCCCCTATCGTGGGAAGTTCCATCCGCAAATGATCAAAGCGATCATGAACGTCATGGGCCTCAGGACGGGCGATACAGTGCTAGACCCGATGGCCGGTTGTGGAACAACGTCTATCGAGGCGAGCATCATGGGCCTGAATTCCATTGCCTATGAGCTAAGCCCCTTTGCTTGTTTGATGACCCGGGCCAAAGTTGGTGTGCTGGAAATGGATTGCAGCAACTTTCCACGCTTACTAAAGTACGCCGATGAAATCTATCAGCGATTTGCCCCCCATGAGAAGAGGCTGGCAGTGCAACAGACTCTATTTCAAGCTGCAAGTCCAGGAAAAGATGTCCTCGACTTGGAAGATGCGTTCCCCAGACTTTCGCCGCCGATGCGTGAATTGTTGCTCCTGTGTTACCTTGACGCTGTAGGCTATGCCGCTCGTCGTAAGGGGAAAACGCCCCGGGATTTGTTCCCGGACCTTCTTTCTCGCTACCTTGCAGCAGTCCAGGCCTTCAATGAGACCCGCGAAGAACTGGGAATAAGGCTGGGGCAAGCGCAGGTTATTGAAGGAGATGCTCGCCACTTACAACTCCCCGATGAATCGGTGGATGGAGTGCTTTTTTCTCCGCCTTACTCTTTCGCCATCGATTATGTGGAAAATGACCGACCTCAGCTTCAGTTTCTCGGAGTGGACATCGAAAACCTGAAGCAGAACATGGTCGGCCTCATAGGGAGTGGCAGAACCAGACAGCAGCTTATCGAGTCACGTGTGACGAATTACTTCGCGGACATGGAAGCTATTATGACACATTGCAAGCGCGTCCTTCGCCCTGGATGTTATTGTGTCATCGTCATTGGTTCTAACACCAACCAGACGGGAGGGATCTCGCTGGAAAATGGTCTCATCGAGATAGGAGCCAAGATCGGGATGCCGTTGGAATTTCAGATCATGCGACAGATTGAGGGGATTCGCAACACGATGCGCGATGAATTCCTGCTCTTCTTTAGAAAACCAGGAGTCTTGAACGTGTGTGAAGAGCGGAGAGAGAACTTGTGAGCATCCCCCGTTATCCTTTTGAAGCCTCGGCTGAAGAACTCGCAGCCAACATCGAGTACTACGTGGATGGTTTTATCAGCGGGTTACAATCCTTTTTCGTAGTCATGCCGAAGGGGAAAGGATTCGTTGACTTCTCCCGCTTTCGGGAGGCCTATGAAGCTCTGAGGAACGGAACGGCAAGCTTTGAGAATTTCTCAACAGAGTCAGTGCTGGCTGTAGTTCAGCAAGATCCATTGGTCTTGGTGGTGCTCCGAACAATCCTCGGTTTTTCTCCTCCGGAATTTGCCTACATGACGGGCGTGACGACGGGCGTAGAAATTGACCAGGCCAGTGCCCGCAGGCTCGATAAGCGGGCAAGAGAGGGACAATCTCTTTTCGTCCGAACTGCTCCCAAGACGCGACAACAGGTAGAAACCCTTGTCCGCACGGCGGTTCAGCTTATTCGGCAAGGGGCGCCTGTTGTGAATGAGGGAGTGATTCACCGCCTGGACAAGGCGGACACAAGAGAAGGGCTTGCAGGTGTATGGATCAGGCTCCTGACTTCCTGGTGCCTGACCAATTTCGACCAGCTGTGCTTCTTGAGGCCAAATTGGCTGAGGATGACGGCACCGCTCGGGACAAAGTAACTCGCGTGCAACATCTGGCAGAACTCAGAGATCAGCGACTGCGAAGTGGTGCCCCTTCTTTTGAGGTGGTGGCTTGCGTGGATGGACGCGGCTTTGGTATCCGCCGAGAGGATGTTAAAAAGCTTCTTATTGCCACCCAAGGCAAGCTCTTCACCCTCCAAACGGTTGAGCGCATCATTGACAGCACCTCACTCAAAGACTTCCAGGGGTAGAGGCACAGAGGGAGACCAGCCGGAACATCGCTTAACACAAGCTCCCAACAATGGCACGCGCGGCTTTTGGGCGTAGTGGGTTAGTGAAGGGCAAACTTTTCTTCTAACTACCGTGCCGTTGCGGGGGCTATGGCGTTATACGTCGCCTCCGGGGGCCCCAGCATATCAGGAGGTGTAGCATGGCAAACAAAGCACGCTTCATTGTTGGAGTGACCCTGGTGCTGGCCGTGCTCGGTGTGGTCAGCCTGACCACCTGCACGCGGGAGAAGCCGGCGCCAACGCCGCGGCCCACCTGGGTGCCGCCCACGGCCACTCCTGTGCTCACCATGCCGGGGCTGACGCCGGGGGCCACGGTGATCAGTGTGGAGGAAACCCCCAGCGGCGCCGGGCCTGGGTTGACCTCTGTTCCTGGACCCACGGCCACGCCGATAGCACCGCCCTCGCCCACTCCGGTCTTGCCGACCCCGGTGCGGCCCACGCCGGTGCCCGTAGGCCCGACGTTCACCTACATTGTCGCCCCGGGCGATACGCTCTACTCCATCGCCCGGCGGTACGATACCACGGTGGACGTGTTGGTGAGTCTGAACAGCCTGACCAGCGCCGATGACATCAAGGTGGGACAGCAATTGCGGATCCCCGGCACCGGCCCCACTCCTGCGGCCACGGAAGCGCCCGCGGTCACCGTGCATGTCGTGCAGCGAGGCGAGACGCTCTACTCCATCGCTGTGCGCTACGGCGTGCCGATGCAGGATATCATGGCCGCCAACGGCATCACAAACCCCGATCGCATCCGCGCCGGACAGGAGTTGCGGATTCCCGGCGTCGTTCAGCCAACGCCTACCCCGCGCACCCATGTGGTGCAACGGGGCGAAACGTTGCTGGCCATCGCCTTGCGCTACGGCGTGACCATGCAGGAGCTGCAAGCGGCCAACGGCATCAGCGATCCTGACCTCATCAAGGTGGGCCAGGTCTTGATCATCCCCTGAGGAACACGGAAGGGACCCGGAATCGCCAGAAAACCGGGTCCCTTCTCCTTGCTTCTTGCTTCTTGCCTCTTGCTTCTTGCCATCACCGCTCGATGAAGTAAATCACCTGTACCTGGTAGCTTACTTCCACCTCGCCGGGGCTGATGGCCCCGCCGCCCCAGGCCATGGCGGCGTGTTCGACAGCCACCGCTGCCGGATACATGTTGCCGCCGATCACCTCGCTGACTGCCATGACCGGCCCCAGTTTGACCTGGCTCAGTTCGGCCAAAGCCTCGGCGCGCTTCCGGGCGTCGGCCATCGCCTTGGCCCGTGCTTCGGCCCGAGCGGTCTCCGGATCATCCAGGCCGAAGCTCACCCCCCAGATGTTGTTGGCCCCCGCGGCGATGACACCATCCAGCACCGCGCTGACTTTGTCCAGGTCCCTGATGATCACATTAACCATGTTGGAAACCCGGTATAGTGCCTTGGCTTCACCCGGTTCAGGCCCGACCGCAAGCGCCACGGACTCTGGATAACGCTCCATGTAGACGCTGTAATTCGTGGTCTGAATGTCTTTATCGGCGATGCCGATGTCCTTCAGGGCAGCCAGGATCGCTTCCATCTGACTGGCATTCTCGGCCACCGCCTCGCTGACGGTTTCGGCGGACGTCTCGACGCCAACGCTCACCCGGGCGATGTCCGGTTCGATACGCTCCGACCCCTGCCCCACGACGGTGATCGTCTGCGCCGGGTCATGGACGGGTGCGCTTTCGGCGCTGGTTTGCGCCGCCGCCGGGCTCGCCATCTGTCCCCAGAGCCAGACGCCAACCCAGGCGATGGACGTAACCAGGGCCAGGGTCACTGCGGTCACTGCGATTCGCTTCAACATGCTGACACCTCCGTGGATTGAGATTTGCTGATTTGCCGATTTTGCAGCATCAGTCAGTGCATCTTGGACGCTGTCGGTTGTGTAAAAGTTCCACCTGTGCGGTTGGTAGGTAGTAATAGTAGGACAACTGCTCGCAGTTGTCCTACTGCAACCACACAGGTAGCAGGTAGTAAAACTTCCCTCTGATCAGGCTATTGATGGAACTGCGGCAGCCACTCGGCATGTACCGTCAGGTAGTCGTCCAGGATACGCCGGGCGCGGCCGATGTCGTTGACCATGGGGTCGAGCAGCAGCGCCTGGAGGGCGATCTGACGGTCGCCGGTGACGGCGGCATCCACGCAGAGGCTGGCCACGGCGATCTCCCGGCGGCACAACTCGGCCACCGCTTCGGGCAAAGGGCCCACCGGCAGCCCGTACACCCCGGCACCGCAGGCCAGCCCGGGCACCTCCACGATGGCCCCTTCGGGCAGGTTGGGGATATAGCCGGCGTTGGGCAGGTTGACCGTGGGCATGTAGGCGTTATCGTTGCCGGCGATGGCCTCGATCAGCTCCACTGCCCCCTCGCTGGCCACGTCCCGCAGTTCCTCCACAGACTGGCGACCGGCGACCATGGCTTCGACCCGTTGCCACATCCTCCGGCGGGCTTCCTTCGCCGCCTCCCAGTCGTACAGCCGCAGGTTGTAGGTTTGCCAGGGCTCGGCCAGCGGGTCGTGACACCAGGGCAGATACTCGCAGAGGTGGCTGTCGCCCGGCACGGGGCAGAGGCCAAAAGCCTCGAACAGAGCCTGGCTCAGCGGCTCGAAAGGCAGGCCGCGCTCAGCCAGCCGCTCGTGGAACAGCGGGGTGAGGTCCCGTCCTGTAGCCCGCTCGCGCACATCCAGCATCCAGATGAAGTGGTTAAGCCCGGCCACCTTGATGTCCAGCAGGGCTTTGGCCTGCGGAGCGAAGTTCGAGCAACTGGAATGGCTGGCCGGATTGGGGTGGCTGTCCAGGTTTGCCGGAACCTCGAGCCCCAGTTCGTCGGCCAGCAGCGCCCCGGCGATGGCATAACTGACGTTGATCTGGTGGCACAGCCCCACGGTCTGGATGGTGCTGTAACGTGTGGCGGCCAGGCAGATGCGCGGCACAGGGTTGGTGAAGTTGATCAGCCAGGCATCTGGGCAGAGCTCCTCCATGTCCCAGAGGATGGGCATGATGACGGCCAGGTTGCGGGCGGTGTGGGCGAAACCGCCAGGGCCACCGTTCTCGCCGTAGGGCTGGCGCAAACCGTGCTTCAGCGGGATTTCCCAGTCCAGCCGCCAGAGGTCTTCGCGAGGGCCGACTTCGACAGAGAGGATGACGAACTCTGCTCCCTCCAGCACGGCGGTGCGATCGGTGTGGCTTTCGATGCGGAAACCGGCATCCCAGGCCTGGTTCATGCGCCGGGCCAGTGTGGTGATGGTTTCCAGATGTTCGGCGTGCATGTCAATCAGCGCCAGCGTGCTGCCGCGCAGCCGCTCGCTGCGCAGGATGGTGGCCAGGGTGTTCAGGCCGAAGCTGGCGCTCCCGGCGCCGATGACCGCGATCTTCGTTGGAATCATACACTTCTCCTCCTTGTGTTCTTTGCTTCTTACTCACCGCAGTAGGGCAAGCCTCTCCAGAAGCGGTCAGCGTCCCCCCATGCCCGAGAGCGTGATCCCCTGGACGAACCAGCGCTGGGCCAGGACGTAGACGAGCAACACGGGCAGCAAGGCGATCACTGCGCCGGCCATCAGCAGATGCCATTGCACGTTGTACTGTCCCTGGAAGGCGCTGAGGCCGACAGGCAGGGTGCGCATCTTCAGCGATGTGGTGATGACCAGCGGCCACAGGAAGTCGTTCCAGGAGCCGAGAAAGGTGAAGATGGCCAGAGCGGCAATGGCCGGCCCGCTGAGGGGCAGGATCACCTGCCACCAGATGCGGAACGACGAGGTGCCATCCATACGGGCGGCCTCGTCCAGTTCCCTGGGAATGCCCAGGAAGTATTGGCGCAGCAGGAACACGGCAAAGGCCGAAAAGGCCGGGGGCAGGATCAACGCCTGATAGGTGTCGTACCATCCCAGGTAGCGGACGATGATGAAGTTGGGGATCATCGTCACCTGGAAGGGGATCATCAGCGTGGCCAGGTAGAGGAGGAACAGCGGCTCGCGCCCGCGGAAGCGCAGTCGGGCGAAAGCAAAAGCGGCCAGCGATGAGGTCAGGATCTGCAGGAAGGTCACGCTGACGGCGACGATGCCGCTGTTGAGGTAGAAACGGCCAAAGGGCATGGCCGACACGGCGGCGGCATAGTTTTCCCAGGCCACCGGTTTCGGAATCCAGGTGGGCGGGAAGGTGAAAATCTCCCTGGGCGTCTTCAGCGAGGTGCTGAGCATCCAGAAGAGAGGCAACAGCATCAGCACGCTGCCGGCAATCAGGATGGCATGCAGCAGGAGATGGCCGACGCGGGAGTTCCGGGTTCGGGGTTCCAGGTTCCGAGTTGTCGTCTGAAGACGCCGAACGCCGAACACCAAACCCCGAACGCCGAACCCCAAACGCCGAACGCCAAACGCCGAACGCTGAGGCATCATTCCTCGGCCTCGTAGTGCACCCAATGCCGCTGCAGGCGGGTTTGCAGCAGGGTGAAACCGAAGATGAAAGCGAACAGCACCCAGGCGATGGCCGAGGCCTTGCCCATGCGGCCCCACTCAAAGGCGTTGCGGTAGATGTAATAGACGATGGTCAGCGTCGAGTTGGCCGGCTGGCCGCGGGTCAGGACGTAGGGCTCGCTGAAGAGCTGCATGGCGCCAATCATCTGGATGACCAGCAGGAAGAAGGTGGTGGGGCTGATCATGGGGATGGTGACGTAGCGGAAGCGATGCCAGCCGCCGGCACCGTCCACCTGGGCCGCGTCGTACAGCTCCTGGGGGATGGCCTGCAGGCCTGCCAGGTAGACGACCATGGTGAAGCCGGTGTTCTTCCACAGCGTCAGCAACACCACGGCCGGCTTGGCCCAGAAGGTGCTGTTCAGCCAGTCGGGTGGGTGAATGGGCAGGCCGGTGATCTCGGCGATGCGCCAGAGGGCCGCGCTGACCAGGCCGAAATCGCGGTTGAGCAGCCATTGGAAGACCAGCGCCACGGCCACGATGGTGGTGACCACAGGCATGAAGTAGATCAGCCGGTAGACTTCAACGCCGCGGATGCCCTGGTTTAGGGCCACGGCCAGCAGCAACCCGAAAGCAAGCTGCAAGGGCACGATGGTGACCATGAAGAACAGCGTGTTGCCGAAGACCTTGCGGAAGAGGCTGTCCACGGTCAGCAGTTGCGCGTAGTTGGCTGCGCCGATAAACTCAGGGGGGCTGAGCAGGCTCCACTTGACGAAGCTCAGCCCCAGGGCAGCCACCACCGGCAGGGCAACGAAGATCAGGAAGCCGGCGAAACTGGGCAGCAGGAAGAGATAAGCCTCCCATTGCTGGTCAGGATGCCAACGTCGCCACCTGCGTTGGGGATGTGCCTGTGCGCTCATGACCTGAGGGGGGAAGGGGAGAGGGGGAGATGGGGAGAGGGAGGAGAGGGGGAGACTCTCCCAGATAAAGGTCTCCTTGTCTCCTCGTCTCCCCCTCGCCTTGTCATTATGTCGCTACTTCGGATAGCCGTTGGCGGCCAGGAAGGCGTCCACTTCCTGGCAGATCTGAGCCACAGCCTCTTCTACCGTTGCTTCACCAGCCCAGACCCGCTGCAAACCGGGGAGGATGATGGAGCCCTCCAGTTCATCCCACTCGGGGAAGTAGCCGAAGCGGCCCACCTTGGCGTTTTCGCCCTCGGTCAGGAAGGCCTGGCGGTTCGCCGGTGGCTGGTCCTGTCCCAGGAAGGCCTCGGACCTGGCCGTGGAAATGAGAGCCGGGAAGATCTCCCCGGAGGCGGTGTAGAGCTTCTGGCCGCCATCGGTGCTCTGCAGCCAGCTCAGAAAGGTCCAGGCCTCTTCCTTGTTGTCGCTGGCGCTGCTCATCACCCAGGCTGCGCCGCCGGCCGCCGCCGAGCGCTGGCCGCCCTTGGGAATGGGCACCACTTCCACGTCATAGTTCATTCCTGCGGCATTGAAGGTGGACACACGGCTGGAGTTCTGGATGATCATGGCCACCTGGCCGCTCTGGAAGACGGCGGCATCGCCACCCGCCTGGCTGAGGTTGGCGTCGCGCATGGCGTAGTTCTTATCCATCATGTCGGCGAAGAACTTGATGCCTTCCACCGCCGCTGGCTCGGTCAGGGTGCAGCGGGAGGGATTGCGCATGTCGTCCAGGATGGAACCATAGTTCTGGCCGACCCATAACTGGAACTTGCCGCCCTCCATGCCCAGGGCGTAGCGCTCCACACGGCCGCTGGCATCCACCACGGTCAGCTTCTCCGCCGCTGCCAGCAGGTCGTCCCAGGTCCAGGTGTCGTTGGGATAGGCCAGCCCCACTTCGTCGAAGATGTCCTTGTTGTAGTACAGTGCCTCGACGCTGATGTCGCGCGGGAAGCCGTAGACATCGCCCTCATACATGGCCGATTCCAGCAGCGCCGGCCAGTAATCACTCAGATCGTAGCCGCTCTTCTCGATCCAGGGCTGCAGATTCTCCAGCACGCCCTCGGCGGCGTAGCGCGGCGTGGGCCACAGGAAGAGCACGTCGGGGATCACCTTCGGGTCACCGCTGGCCCAGAGGGTCTGAACCTTGGTGAAGTAATCGCTCCACGGCTCGACCATGGTCTCGATCTTGATGTTAGGATGCTCGGCCATGAAGACGTCAGCCACCTTCTTGTGCGTTTCCGCCTCCGCCGGGCTGCCCCAGAAGGCCCAGAGGAGGGTGACGGCTTCCTCTTTGGGGGCTTCTTCCACCGGGGCGGGAGGCGGTGCCCCCGGCGGGGGCGTGCAGGCGCTGGACACGAGGGCCAGCACCACGAACAGGATGACGATGAAAGACAATCGCTTGGACATGTGTATTCCTCCTTAAATTTACATAAGGTAATCAGATGTGCAAGATGCTACAAAAAGGTTGGGTCGTGTCCTGCTCCATCACCTCCTCTCTCAGCGCAAAACGAAGCGCTTGAAGGACTCGGCATAGGTCATGTCCTGTCCTTTGGCCTCCTCTTGGGCCCACTCTCGAATCCGGGCCTCCAACCCCTCAGAGTGCCCCACCTGGCTTTCGTGTGCTTTAAGGGCGGCAATCTTCACCTCGATGGTCTGGCCGATGTCCACCCAGAAGTTGGGTGCGCTGGCATCTCGGACGAGCACCTCCCGCACCTTGTGCGGTTCCAACCCCTCGGCCAGGAGTTCGGGGAAGATATAGCGGGTGCGGGCGGAGGGGAAGACGGCATCCAGGGCGGCGTCGCCGGCGGCGCGGTGGTCGGGGTGGTTGAGATAACTGTCACCGTGGTAGCGAACGGTGGGGTCCTGACAGATGACGACATCGGGCCGGTAGCGGCGGATGACGCGGGTGAGGTCGCGGCGCAGGGCCAGGGTGTGCTGCAGCGTGCCATCCTCATAGCCCAGCCAGACGACCTCTTCCACGCCCAGTATTCTGGCCGCAGCCTCCTGTTCTGCCTTGCGGATGGCGATCAATTGTTGCGGCGTCATGGCCGGGTCATTGCTGCCGCGGCTGCCATCGGTGCAGATCATGTAGATGATGCTTTTGCCTTCCCGCGCCCAACGGGCCACCGTGCCCCCCACGGTGAACTCAGGGTCATCAGGGTGGGCCATGATGACCATCACTCGTTCTGTCTCTTCCGCCATATCCAGATCTCCTCAGTGCAAAGTTCTCTCTACCGATGAAACCGGGTAGGAGGTAAACGGGTATATTGGGCTTCGTCAATCCAATCGCCCAATTTACCAGTTTCCCAATCTACCTTGGTCACTGTTTATAGCCGATCATGCGCAGGAAGTTCTTGCGCCACTGGATGTCCTCATCACCTTCGATGCCCTTCGACGCCAGCCCGTCCACCACGCCCAGGATGCCGCGGCCCTGTTCCGTCTCGACGATGATCACCTCGACGGGGTTGGCCGTGGCACAGAAGATGCGGCACACCTCGGGCACCATCTTGACACCGTTCAGCACGTTGATGGGGTAGAAGCCGGGGGCCAGGAAGATGACGAAGGCGTGGCCGGCGGAAAGGGCCAAGGCGTTCTTCCTGGCCAGTTCGATCATCTCATCGTCGGTGCCGGTCCAGCGGACCAGGCACTTGCCCGAAGATTCGCAGAAGGCCAGGCCGAACTTGATGCCCGGAACGGCGGTGACCAGCGCTTCGTGGAGGTCTTCAACTGACTTGATGAAATGGGTCTGGCCCAGGATGAGGTTGACGTCCTCGGGTTTTTCCAGTTTGACGGTTTTGAGCTCCATGGGTATCCTCCTGAAGTTATAGGACACAGATTAACAGGGATATTCCTTGTCAAACGGCAGTTTCTCTTCTTCCCTAGCCGCAAGAGCACGTCCGGCGGAGGTGATGGGGCGGATGTACCTGTCACCTCAAAACTTGCAGCGATAAACTCGCTGCCCAAATTATAGCTATGGGTGAGAAAACCGCAAATCGTTATCCTGCTGCTTACCCTGGCCTTCGTCTGGCTCTTGCAGCAACGAGCTGAGCCAGGGAGCATGTCGTTGCAGTCGCCGCTGCCAACGCCGACATCTCCCCGCACCACGCCCACGCCACCAAGGGCAACACCTACGCCGCCTCGGGCGACGGTCACGCCACCGCGGGCTACGCCAACATTTGGACCCACACTACCTGGATTGAGAGCCCCTTACATTTGCATCGAAAGAGAGGTCCAACTCACCTTCGAAGGAGAAAATAGTCTGTTCCCCTGGGTTTCTTGGTCGCCTCAGGGAGACGAAATCCTAGTAAGCAAGATTAGCGGTGAGACCATCGAGACGCCTGGCCGTACTTATGTTCTGGGTGATCTTTGGGTAGTGCCGGTCAATGACATATCCCCGCGTAAACTGGCGTCCAATGCATTTTGGGGTAGATGGTCTAGAGATGGACAATGGATACTATACACATCACTTACCAGTGGGGCAACACAAGATGTATATGTGATGAAAAGTGACGGCACCGAGATCGTCAAGGTTGCCAGCGGTGATCGGGCTCCAGCATATTGGCTTCCCAGCGATGAAATTGTTCATGTGAAAGGTGGTCAACTATGGGCAGTCACTGCCCAAGGAAAAAAGCGTAGAATCCTCTCCAGTGCTATCTCTCTGGATCCGATGCAAGATGATACTTACCTTCTATCCCCTGGTGGTGAACGAGTGGCCTATGTACACGGAGCTACACTTGCTTTGATCACCATTGGTGTGTCTCAACCAGGCTTGGTTACCGACGCTCTGATTTCTAATCATGGCTATAGGCCTGATCTGGCCTGGTCGCCTGATGGACGAAGACTCGCCTATGTCGTCGCTGCTCCTCAACCGCAGCTACGAATCTGCGATGCCGATGGCACGAACACCAGAGTCTTAGTTGACGGGACAGAGAGACACCTCCGGCGACCTTCCTGGTTCCCTAATAACTCAGTGCTCGCCTTCTCTTCTTTTCCTACAGGCAGTGGCACCTTTGATTGCTGCGCCAGTATTTTCGTCGTCAACGATGACGGCAGCGGTCTGAGGGATTTGACCGAAGATAGAAACCCTCAACAATTTCCCGAGCTATCCCCTGACGGAAAGAAAATCGCCTTCTTCCGGGGAGGCAATCTATGGGTGGCTTTTCTATCCAGCGGGAGGGAAAAATGTCCGCACCGTTCCAACTGACCAGCGTGGGAAAGCTCAAGTATCTCGTTGTGATGTTATTTGCCTGGAGCACTCTAGCAGGGACACTTCTCAGCACTCAAAGAGCCTGAGCGGAGCCAAGCACTATTCGCGTATGGCGCGTCAACTTGGGAACAGTTGATGTTGTAGATTTTCAATCGTATCTCCGAGTCGTACTGCCTGAAGAGTGGCAAGCATCATGGGCCTCAGAGTCGTTGTGGGCCGGGGCTGTAGCTGTTCGTACTTTCGCTTGGTATTATGTCTTGCATCCCCAATACCCCACTGTAGGCCCAAATTGCCCGGCTGTTTATGATCTGACGGACGCGTCCCAAACTTATAACCCCGATGATCCGCGTGCCAATCATCCAAACACCAATCAGGCAATTGCCGAGACGTGGGGCCAACACTTGACTTATTATGACGCTGTCATTTGGGCCAGATATGCGGCTGAAAATAGTACCCCTACGCTTTCTCACACAGGTTACAGCCCGCCCCTGACAGGAATTCTCAACCCGGTATGCGTAGGAGCAGATGGAAATCCGCTTTCTCGCTATATCCCCGGAATCGGGTGGAGTCATGGTGAAGGAATGTGTCAGTATGGCTCACAACGTTGGGCGACAGGTCAGGACGACTCTCCTGATGATCGCCTTCACCCTCAATGGGTCAGCTACAAGCAAATCCTCGTCCACTATTACACCGATGTCCACCTAAAGACCGATAATGGAACCGCTCTCACTCCGCCCTGGCGCTGGAACGCCCTTTCTCACGATACCCCCTTGACCCTCTCGCCGGGCTCATCCAGCAGCGTGACCGTCATGGCTCAAAACACGGGCACGGAAACGTGGCGCGGCCCCAGATATCCGGACAATTCCCCCAATCCTCACCCCATTGCCCTCAGCTATCGCCTCTACAGTCCCGACGGCCTCTGCCTGGCCAATTGCGATGGCAGTCAACGGGAGGTTCTTTTCGGCCGAACCACTGTGCAGCCAGGTGAATCCACCACCCTGGTTCCCACTCTCCACCTTCCTTCCGATTTCGCCAGTCCGCATCACTACGTCATCCGCTGGGACATGGTGCAATTGACGGTATCAGCAGAGGTCATGGCTCAGGCCGCAGGGCTGGATGACGAGGAGTGGACGGCCTTGGTTGAGAGCACAGCGGCGGTGAACTTCTGGTTCAGCGAGCAGAGCCCTGCCTGGTTCACACAGGATGTCGCCGTCCACAAGTGCTACATCCCCCTCGCTGTCAGAAACCACACTTGAGATAACAGGCTGAGCTAACGGCATAATTTGATCGCTTCAGGTCGGGTGGGCAGCGCAATCTTCCGGTAACCAGTCCGGGAGCGTAGCCTGGCTGCGATCCCCCACACGACAGGGGACCCCCCGGCCTTTGTGTTTTCCAACTTTTCCTCGGCTCCATCGGCTGACTACATCCTCTCCGGCGCGCTCACGCCCATCAGCCCCAGCACGCGGGCCAGCGTGATCTTGCTCGCCTCCACCAGCTTCAGCCGGGCCTTGGTAAGTTCCTCATCGGCGGGATCGCTGGAAACGACGCGGCAATCGCGGTAGAAGGCGTGAAAAGTGGCCGCCAGGTCCTGGGCGTAGTGCGGCAGGTGATGGGGGGCCAGATTGCGGGCCGCCATCTCCACGATCTCCGGCAACTCCAGCATCTTGCGGATCAGGGTCAGTTCCGAGGGGTGGTTGAGCAGGCTAACGTCGCCGTCGGCATACCGCTCCGCCGTCCATCCCTGCTCGGCGGCATGGCGCAGGATGCTGGCGATGCGAGCATGGGCGTACTGCACGTAGTAGACCGGGTTCTCCTGTGATTGCTCCCGCGCCAGCGTCAGATCAAAGTCCATCTGGCTGTCAATGGCGTTGGCCAGCAGGAAGAAGCGCACGGCGTCGGGGCCAACGTCGTCCAGCACCTCGCTCAGGCGCACCATCGTGCCGGCCCGCTTGGAGAGCCGCACGTCTTCGCCTGCTTCCTTCAGTGTCACGAGCTGGTAGATGAGCAGCGTGAGCCGCTCCGGGTCCAACCCTAGCGCCCGCATCATGGCCTTCATGCGCGGCACGTGCCCCTGGTGATCCGCCCCCCAGACGTCAATGACCCAGTCGAAGCCGCGGGTGATGAACTTGTCATAGTGGTAGGCGATGTCGGAGGCGAAGTAGCCCGGTTCGCCGGTGGAGCGGATGAGCACCTCGTCCTTGTCGCCGCCCAACTCGGCGGCTTTGAACCACACCGCCCCTTCCCGCAGCTCCAGGTGATCCCCCTGGCGCAACAGGCTCATCACGTGGTCGAAGGTTCCATCGGTGTACAGGGAGCGTTCGGAGAACCAGTGGTCATAGATGATGCCCAGCCGTTCGCAGTCGGCGCGCACGCTGCCCAGAGCCTTTTCCCGGATTCCCAGGTCGGCCAGCGCCTGCACTGCCTCTTCGTAATCCATGCGCAGGTACTTGTCGCCTGCCATAGCGGCGATCTCCTGCGCCCAATCCACGATGTACTGGCCGCGATAGCCATTTTCGGGGAGCTCCGCCTCGCGGCCCAGGGCCTGGGCGTAGCGGGCGTAGAGGCTGCGGCCGAAGAGCTGAATCTGCGTGCCAGCGTCGTTGACGTAGTACTCCCGCTGCACCTGGTAGCCTGCGGCGGCCAGCACGTTGGCCAGGGTGTCGCCGATGACTACATTACGCCCGAAGCCGACGTGCAGGGGGCCGGTGGGGTTGGCGCTGCCGTATTCCACCTGTACGCGCCGGCCCTGGCCGATATCCACGTTGCCCCAGCGCTCGCCGGCAGCGCGGATGGCCTCCACCTGCCGCGCCAGCCAGCCGGCGTCCAGCGTGAAGTTGATGAAGCCGGGATGGGCGATGTCCACCAGGCCGATAAAATCGGCCTTGGGCAGCCGCTTGACGATGGCGGCGGCGATGTCCATGGGCGACTTGCGGGCCAGGCGAGCCGATTGCAGGGCGATGTTGGTGCTGTAATCGCCATAGGCCGCCTGCTTGGGCCGTTCCACCGTCACCGGCGGCGATTCGTACTTCGGCAGATCGCCCTTGCGCTGTGCCTTCTTGATCGCTTTCTCGATGAGCGTGGTGAGTTCGTCTTTGATCATGCTGAATTACCCCGTGGATTTCCGTGGCCTTGGCCTGATAAGGCGTGATCTTGCCCTGACGTTCCAACTCGGAGTAAGTCATCTTCCTGGCCTATCAGCATTATCTTAGGATCAGCCCAGACGTTGCTCAGAAAGGAATCCCCTTGTCGTAGTTTGCTGGCAGCTTCTTCCCATCCATAGACCATGTAGTTCGTCTCTCGTCCCAATGTCTCCTCCAGCCGTGAAACCACTGAGGCCAGTTGTATGAGATCCACCTCCTTAAAGCGGTTCCATCTCCAGCCAATTCTCCCCCACCTTTAGGTCCACCTTCAGCGGCGCATCCAGCTTGAAGGCCTCCTCCATCAGCCGCTTGACCAGCGGGGCGACGGTGGCCAGCAGGCCGGGCAGTTCTACTTGTACGGCAATCCTTGCAATGTGACCTCTTCCCTGATAGTCTCAAACTCCGGATCTTTGTGTACCAACATGCCGTCCCTTACCTTGGCCAACGCCGCGATCCAGGAATCGGCGAAAGAAATGCGATGCTGGGCTTTGAGCTCAGCAGCTATCTCACCGGTACGCTCATCAGACTCGACGCGCTGTAATGGGAGTTGCTTGAGCGTTTCGATCCACCGCTGAGCTTCCCCTTCCCCTCGCTCTTGGAGGTAGATGTAGTGCAACTCCATCCAGGAGGCGAACGATACGAGTACTATCTCTCCTCTCCTCGCCCGGTGCAACAGTTCAACGATGACCTCAGCGCCTTCCTCGTCATCAGTGTAAGCGAGCAGGGCTGAGGTGTCAAGAACGAAGGGCTTGTGGTCATCGTTCACGTTTGCGCTCCTCCGCCCGATATTCGATCAGTTTCTCCCGCAAGCATAGCCCTTTCGTAGACCCCCGAAAGGCCTCAATCGGATCCAGTGTTGGGACCTCGTTCACTCCGGTATCCCAATTCTCGTCAGGTAAGAAGGTCACCACCACGGGCACCCGCTTTTTGAAAGGAACGAGCGTCAGGAGCGTCACTTTTTCTCCATCGAAGATTCCTTTAACGGCCAATATCTGTGAATGTGCCATCGTTTTTCCTCCGTGACATAATTCAACTAGCAGGGTTCCATCTCCAGCCAATTCTCCCCCACCTTTAGCTCCACCTTCAGCGGCGCATCCAGCTTGAAGGCCTCCTCCATCAGCCGCTTGGCCAGCGGGGCGACGGCGGGCAGTTCCTCATTGGGCACCTCCAGCACCAGTTCGTCGTGCACCTGCAAGATCATGCGGCTGTGCAGGCCGCGCTCCTGCAGCGCCTGGTGCAGGCGGATCATGGCAATCTTAATGATGTCGGCGGCCGTGCCCTGAATGGGCATGTTGATCGCTGCCCGTTCGGCGGCCTGGCGCACGTTGTTGTGGGCCTTGCTGCGCAG
Organism: Anaerolineae bacterium; assembly: GCA_029907105.1. Lineage (GTDB taxonomy): Bacteria > Chloroflexota > Anaerolineae > UBA3071 > UBA3071 > JARYMM01. The sequence continues at coordinate 32,322 of JARYMM010000001.1, forward strand.
GCCGAGTTCCGGGAAGTAGCGCCGCCGTCCCAACAGCGTTTCCACGTACCCTTGCTGGCGCGCCTGCGCTCGCGTGCGGTCCACGTACTCTTTCACCTTCGGGTAGGTGGCGAAGTAGGTGCGGATGAACTGCGTCGCCTCCTCCTGGGACATGCCCGTCTGCTGTGACAGCCCATAGGGGCCCTGGCCGTACATGATGCCGAAGTTGACGCCTTTGGCAATGCGGCGCATCTCCGGCGTCACCTGGTCCAGCGGCACGCCGAGCACGGCGGCGGCAGTGCTGGCGTGGATGTCCTCGCCGCGGCGAAAGGCCGCCAGCAACCCCGGGTCCTGCGAGATGTGGGCCATGACGCGCAGCTCCACCTGCGAGTAGTCAGCGGACAGGAGCTTCCAACCCGGCTGAGCTACGAATGCTCGCCGGATCTGCCGTCCCAGCTCTGTGCGGATGGGGATGTTCTGCAGGTTGGGGTTCGACGAGGAAAGTCGCCCGGTGACCGTCCCTGTCTGGTTATAGGAGGTGTGCACCCGCCCCGTGCGCGGATTGACCAACTCCACCAGGGCATCCACGTAGGTGGACTTGAGCTTGGATAGCTCTCGCTGCTCCAGGAGGAGGTCAATGACCGGATGTTTCCCCCGCAGCCCCTGCAGCACGTTCGCTGACGTGGAGTAATGCCCTGAACTGGTCTTCGGCACCCCCTGACGAGGCAGTTGTAGCCTGTCGAAGAGGGCTTCGGAAAGCTGCTGCGTGGAGTTGATGTTGAAGGGATAGCCAACCTGGGCATGAATCTCCTTTTCCAACTCAACCAGCCGTGCCGCCAGCGTCTTCGACATTTGTTGCAGGTAGCGCACGTCCAGGGCCACGCCGGCCTGCTGCATAGCTACCAGTACCGGCACCAGCGGCATCTCCACCTCCTGGAAGAGGCGCAGCACCCCCCTGGCCTCCAGTTCCGGACGCAACACTCCCACCAGCCGCCAGGTCATGTCCACATCGGCAGCGGCATAGGAGGCAGCTTTGCCCAGAGGCACCTGGGCCATGGTGATCTGCCTGCTGCCCGTGCCGATCAGTTGGCTGATGGAAGTCATCTCCGCGCCCAGGCGGGCGAAGGCCAGGTTCTTGAGCCCCAGGTTGCGGCTGGCCGGGTCGAGCAGCCATTCGGCGATCATGGTGTCAAACAATTCTCCCTGCACGGTGACGCCGTAGCGGGCCAGCACGGTCAGGTCGTACTCGCCGTTATGTGCCGCCTTGGGCATGGAGGCATCCGCCAGCAGCGGCTTGAGCCGGGCCAGCACCACCTCCAGCGGCAACTGCTCTGCCCCGGCGTGGCCCAGAGGGATGTAGGCGGCCTGCCCCTCGCCCCAGGCCAGGGCCAATCCTACCAGGTCGGCGAGCATGGGGTCGGTGCTGGTGGTTTCCACGTCGAAGGCGACCAGCTTGCTGGCCTGCAACAGGCGAAGCTGTTCGTCCAGTTCAGCCTGGGTAGTGATGACTTGATATTGGGTACCGGATATTGGAGCTCTCTGCGCTTCGGCGGCCTCGGCAAACAGGGGCAGTTGCTCCCCTTGTGTCGGGGGTGCCGGCGGAGTCAGCCGCTCCAGCAGGGTGCGGAACTCCAGCTCGCGGAAAAGCTCGGCCACCCGCTGGCGGTCGAACTCTTTCACACGGCAGCTTTCCAGGTCGAGGTCAATGTTCACATCTCGGACGATGGACGCCAGTTGTTTGGACAGCAAGGCCAGATCCCTGTTCCCCTCCAGGGCGCTGCGGGCGCGGCCCGTGATCTCGTCCAGGTGCTGATAGATCCCCTCCACGCTGCCGTAGGTCTGCAACAACTCCGTAGCGGTCTTCTCTCCCACGCCTCGCACGCCAGGGATGTTGTCGGATTTGTCGCCGGTGAGAGCTTTGTAGTCAATGAGTTGTTGTGGCCGCAGGCCATAGCGGGCCTGGATCCCTGCCTCGTCGTAGACGACGGTATCGCTGAAGCTGCGGCGAGAGGTGAGCACGCGGGTGTGGCGGTCAACGAGCTGGAAGGCGTCGGTATCGCCGGTGACCAGCAGGGTCTCCACGCCACGCGCCGCGGCCTGCCGGCTGAGGGTGCCCAGCACGTCGTCGGCCTCGTAGCCTTCTACCTCGAAGATGGGGATGTTGAACGCCTCTACCACCTGGCGAATGCGGGCCATCTGCGTGCGCAGCTCGTCGGGCATGGCGGCTCGATGGGCCTTGTATTCTGGATACTGTTCGTGGCGGAACGTGCGGCCCACATCAAAGGCCACAGCGATGTAATCGGGCTTTTCGTCGCGCAGCACATTGAGCAGCATGGAGGTGAAGCCGAAGACCGCGTTGGTCAGTTCGCCCTGGCTTGTGGCCAGGGTGGCGGGCAGGGCATGGAAGGCTCGATAGGCCAGGCTATGACCGTCAATGAGCACCAGTTTCTTGGACATGGAACGCCTCCGGCTTAAACCTCAAACATCAAACTTCAAAGCAGAAGCCAGGGTTTGAAGTTTGGAGTTTGAGGTTTGAGTTTATTCTATTTTACCTCGATTGGGCGTATTGGTCAAAGCGCTGCTGCCATGTGTTTCACACTTCGGCTTTCGGGCCTTTTGTGGTACAATTGAACGGAAGGTGGAAGATAGAATGGAGGTTGGAGGGGGAAATGAGCAGATGTGATCTGTTGAGTCTGCCTCTCATCGTGCTGATGCTGGCGGCGTGTGCCAGGTCGCCGTTGCCGCCGACGGCGGTGGTAGCGCCCACGCCAGTACGCACGCCGACGCCCGTGCCGGCCACGGACGAGGAGGCCATCCTGCAGCTTCTGGCCGCCGAAGGGGAAGGCGTGGTGCAGCAGGACATCGAACGGCTGATGGAAATCTGGGCCGAGGACGGGGTGGTGAAGGATGCCCGGCACACGCCCGATGACGGCAGCGATGATCTGACCTGGCGCGGGCGCGACGCCATCCGCCAGCGCTACGTGACGCTGGTTTTCCCCGGCAATCCATCCACGGCCGGGGCCACCGATGTGCAACTGACCATCGAGGGCGACACGGCGGAGGCGCTGTCCACCACGCGCATCGGCTCGGAGGTGGCTCCCGGCGGCGACCGCTGGACCTTTGCCCGGCGGGAGGGGCGCTGGCTCATCACCAGCCTGACCTACAACCTGGAACCGGAGTAGGCGGATCGCGCTTGTCGTCGCAAAGTGTTGAGCCTTTGTGCAAGCTGTGCTATAATGTTTTGGAAGGCTGCTGGTGACACTCATACCTGCGCTGAGCATAACCGGCCGTTGAATAATCGAGATGGTGGAGGAAGCGACCATGGCCTGGTTCATTATAGAATCCGTCTCACGCATTCTGCTCATAGACCTGGAGGACTTCATCCATGCGACCTTATCCTGGTAATCGGGTCGGGGAAGGGCCGCGCCCTCGTCGCCGCGTCGTCGTCACCGGCCTGGGGGCCATCACGCCGGTAGGGTTGACGGCGCCCGAGAGCTGGGAGGCTTTCGTTACCGGCCGCTCAGGCGTGGGCCCGGTGACCCGGTTCGATGCCAGCTCCTATCCCTCCCGCATCGCCGCCGAGGTCAAGGGGTTCGACCCCCGCAGATCCATGGACGGCAAGGAGGCGAAATACATGGCCCGTTGCTCCCAGTTCGCCGTGGCTGCCGCCCAGGAGGCGCTGCAGGATGCCGGCCTGAGCTGGCCACTGAACGACGAACGGGCGGCGGTGGCGTTTGGCACGGGCGTTGGCGGTTTTGAGCTGTACAAAGAGGGTATGAATTCGTCTGGCGAGGGCAATCGCCTTCGTGTCCATCCGTTGACGGCTATCAATGGGCTGGCCAATATGCCCGCCTTTCACCTGAGCCAGCGCTATGGCTGCCAGGGGCCGCTGCACACGGTGGTCACGGCCTGCGCCGCAGGTACACAAGCCGTGGGCGAAGCGCTGGAACTCATCCGCCGTGGTCATGCCGATGTGGTGCTCACCGGTGGCGTGGAGGCGCTGATCATTGACCTTTTCCTGGCCAGCTTTTGCGCCATGCGCATCCTCTCCACCCGCAACGACGAGCCGGAGCGGGCCAGTCGTCCCTTCGATGCTGGACGGGACGGCTTTGTTATCGGCGAGGGGTGCGCGGTGCTGGTGCTGGAGAGCCTGGAGCACGCTCAGGCGCGCGGGGCACGCATTTACGCCGAACTGTTGGGTCAGAGCGCTTCAGCCGATGCTTACCACATCGCCGCGCCCGATCCGGAAGCCGACGGTGCAGTGCGGGCCATGCGCTGGGCGCTGGCCGATGCCGGCATCGAACCCACGGACGTGGATTACATCAACGCTCACGGCACGGCCACAGTGCTCAACGACGTGGTGGAAACAAGGGCCATCAAGCAGGTCTTCGGCGAGCACGCTTACCGGCTGGCCATCAGCTCCACCAAGTCCATGATCGGGCACTGCTTCGGCGGTGCCGGGGCCATCGAGGCGCTGGTCTGCGTCTACAGCGCGTACTACGACGTCATTCATCCGACCATCAACTATGAGACCCCTGATCCAGAATGCGATCTGGATGTCGTGCCCAACGTGGCCCGCCGGGTGCAGGTGAACGTGGCCATGTCCAACTCCTTCGGCCTGGGTGGGCAGAACGCCTGCCTGGTCGTAGGCAAATATAGGGGTTGAAGGTTTGCAGGTTCAAGGTTTCAGGTTGCGGACGGGTGCAGATGGCTTCTGATGCGTTCACCACATTGCCCCGGGTGTGGGCCGGCCTGGAAAGGAAGAAAAGGGCATGAATGTTCATCTGAATGAAAAAATGATCGCGCGGCGAGCGAAGATCGGTCGCTACGCCAGCACTGCCGGCCTGATCGTGCTGCTGATCGGCATGGTCGCCACTTTTCGCGGTCCCCAGTACGTCTGGGTATCGTTTGGCTGCCTGTTCGTCGGTCTCATCGCCTCGCAGGTGGGCACCTACCACATGCGCCGCTGGGGCCGCAATCCCCGCCCCGATGAGGTGCTGACGGCGAGCCTGAAGGGGCTGGACAAGCGTTATCACTTCTACGGTTGGCTGCTGCCGGCTGACTACGTGCTGTTGGGGCCGGCGGGTCTCTTCGTCTTCGTCACCAGAGACCACGCGGGCGAGGTGGAATATCGCAACGGGCGTTGGCGTCAGCCTTTCCGTTGGACGCGGCTGCTCACCATGTTTGCCCAGGAGGGATTGGCGGATCCACCGCGCGAGGCGGCGGGACAGGTGGCCAGGATGGAACGCTTCCTCGCCGATCATCTGCCGGAGGAGGCGGCGGCGGTGCCCGTGCAGGGCGTGGTCGTCTTCCTGTCGCCTAACGCGCAGTTGAACCTCGCAGAAGAGCCTCCTGTGCCTGTGTTGCAGGCCAAGCAATTAAAGGAGCACGTGCGCAGCCTGGGCAGGGGGGAGAAGCTATCTCCAGAACTGCGCAGGAAGCTGGAGGAACTGTTCGAGGTGTAGGAGCGCCTGCGGATTACCCCAGGGCCCGGCGGCAGAGCCGGGCCTTTTGCTGCTCACTCCTCGATGTAGCGCTCGTAGAAGTCGCCGAAGACGGAGGGGGCCAGGGGATAGACCAAGCGCAGCATCTCCCGCGCCAGGGCCCGGATCTCCCATTGCGCCGACGGATGCAGCCGCACGTCGAAGAAGTGTCGTAGCGAACGGGCGTTCATCGTCACCACGATGCGCGTGGCCATGGCGTTGGGCAAGAGGAAGCGGGCGTCTTCCTTGTGAATACCGCGCTCTCGCAGCGCCTGGGAGGCTTCGCTCAGGTCATCTACCGCCTGCTGCCAGACGGCGTGTGCTTCCTCGTCAGCCTCCACGGCCGGCGGCGTCACCAGCGGGTCGTCCTTCCTCATTTCGCAGTAGCGCTGGCTTTCCTGGCTGTAGCTGGCGATACGGTGCCGCACGAGCTGGTGCGAGCAGGCGCGGCTGATGCCCTCGACGAGGAAGGTGAACGAGGCATGCTCGACGATGCTCTCGTGCCCTTCCTGTATTCGCGCGGCAATAAAGTGGGGATTGTGCCCCATCTTGTCCACGGAACGGGTGCATATGCGCCCGGCGTATTCGATCAAGCGCTCCGGCGTGCTGCCGCTGCCCTGTCGCAACGGTTCGGGCAGGGCTTCGGCATCGGGGTTGAGTTGCGTATAGGCCAGCAGGGAGACGCGCATCCTTATCCTCCGATCAAGAAAAAAGCCCCTCACCCCTGCCCCTCTCCCATTGGGAGAGGGGTTAGGGAGAGGGGCCGGTTGGCAGGATATCCATAGCCTGCCTGCAAGGGGGGGATCTAAACCTCGCGCACGTCGAGGATTTCCACGGCAATGCCCTGCAGGGCCTTGAGCAGCTCCTCTTTGCTGACCTCTTCCACCTTGACCGTGATCTCGGCTGTGGTGGGATCCTCGCCATAGAAGGTGCCCAGGCTGATGATGTTGCCGCCCAGCCGGGCGATCTCCGCCGTCAGCTCGGCCAGCACGCCCTTGGCTTCAGGAACCAGCAGGCTCAGGCGTACGCCCCGCTTGCGCGCCCCCAGCATCTCCAGGAAAATCTTGAACATATCGGTCTCGGTGATGATGCCCACCACCTTATCGTTGCGCATCACCGGCAGGCCGCCGATCTTGTTGTCCACCATGATGCGCGCCGCCTCTTCCAGCGGTGTGTACTCGGTGACTGTGATGACCGGCGAGGACATGACCTGCTTCACGGTCAGTTTGGAGAGCAAGTAGTGCAGCTCGTGCACGCTGAGCGATGTCGCCGGCGATGGGGAGGCGTAGAGCAGGTCCTTGTCCGACACGATGCCCACCAGCTTGCCCTTCTTGTCCAGCACAGGCAGGCGGCGGATGGAATTGTCGCGCATAATCTTCAGCGCGTCCTCGATGCCCACATCCTGAGTGATGGTCACAGGATTGCGCGTCATACGTTCGCCTACTAACATAGTACTACCTCCTGGGGTTTGTGTGTGTTACCCGGCATTGCGTTTTCCTTCCGCCTGGCTCGCTTCCAGAGCGGTGATATACTGATCAGCCAATGCTTGCAGCCGCTGATCGTTCATGAAGACCGCCTACCTGAAGCGCAGGGCAGGCAGCACGCAGCCGGAGTGCGCCGCTGCCTATGGCCCTTCGGCCTGCCGATACCTGGCCTTGCCTTCTTCATAGGCGTCGCCGCCATAGATGTCGTTGATCACAATGACGGGGAAGTCCTCCACTTCCAGGCGGCGCAGCGCTTCCGCGCCCAAATCCTCGTAGGCGATCACCTCGGCGGCTTTGACGCACCTGGCGATGAGCGCGCCAGCGCCGCCAATGGCGCCAAAGTACACCGCTTTGTATTTCTGCATCGCCTGGCGCACCGGCAGGGAGCGGTTGCCTTTGCCAATCATCCCCTTGAGACCCGCTTCCATCAGCCGGGGAGCGTAGGGGTCCATGCGGTAACTGGTGGTTGGCCCGGCCGAGCCGATGGGCTGGCCTGGTTTGGCCGGCGCGGGGCCCATGTAGTAGATGATCTGGCCGCGGGGATCGAAGGGCAGCACTTCGCCAGCGTCGAGGGCGGCGACGAGCCGCTTGTGGGCAGCGTCGCGGCCTACATAGATGGTGCCGGTGATGGTGACCTTGTCACCGGCGTGCAACTGCTCAACTACATCGTCCGTCAAAGGGGTGGTGATCTTCTTGGACAATAGCGTACCTCCTGTCATTGTTGCGGTAAGTGGACGAGTTACCGAGGGATAAGGTCATGCATATCTCCCCTCGTTGGCTTGCTGCCTTGTTGCCTCCCTACTCAAGAGGGATGGAAATACCCGTATGGGGTTCTGACCAAACCGCTTTCTGCCAGGTGGGCGGAGGCTCGTTCGCGCCACTCCTTGATATTGCCAATCAACGCCACCCCATCCAGGAGAGCGTCGAGAATGAGACCACGATGCAGACAGGCCTCCAACTCTTCTACGGTGAAGCCCAAAATGTCTACATCCGCTGGCTTGTCTTGCCACAGCAAGTCGAGGCGTTGCCACAGGTCGGCAGGCAGTTCGTTGGAGATCACGAGCAAATCGTAGTCGCTGTATTGGTCTCCTTCCCCCCGAGCGCGTGAGCCAAAAAAGGTACCCCATTGGGATAACAGGTGGGGATGTATACTTTGTCGAGGCTCCTGGCCTGCTCCAAGAGGGCGGTCAACTCACTGATGGATGACACGCCGGCCCGCTGATCCCCCTTGATGAGCGCAAAGATGCTGTGTATCCTCTCCACGCTCTCGCCGCGAGCCAAATGAGCGGCTTTCACCGCTTTTTCAGCCGCCTGCTGAGCGATGAAACAGACCCAGTTGTATTCTTTCTGGTGCAGGAGTTTCTCTGCTGCTTCCAGATCACGACAGGCCTGAGTCAGCCATCGCTCAGCTTCTCTCGCCTGCCAGTTCACAGCACTGCCTCCTTATGCCGGGCGCTGTGGCATTGGATGTTCACCACCACGGGCAGGCTGGCGATGTGGCAGGGGTAGGTTTCCACATGCACGGCCAGCGCCGTGGTGCGCCCGCCAAAGCCCTGCGGGCCAATGCCCAGCCTGTTCACCCGTTCCAGGATCTCGGCTTCCAGCGCCGCCACCTCTGCATCCGGGTGCGGCTCGCCCACCTTGCGCAGCAACGCTTTCTTGGCCAGAAGGGTCGTCTGGTCAATGGTGCCGCCCACGCCCACGCCGACGATGATGGGCGGGCAGGGGTTCGCCCCCGCCTCGTCCACCGCGTTGACCACGAAGTCAATCACCCCCTGGCGGCCGAGCGCCGGTGTGAGCATGCCCAGGAAGCTCATGTTTTCGCTGCCACCGCCCTTGGGCACAACGGTGATCTTCAGCCTGTCGCCGGGGACAATGTCCGTGTGGATCACGGCAGGGGTGTTGTCGCGGGTGTTGATGCGCCTGGAGAAAGGATAATCCACCACCGACTTGCGCAGATAGCCCTCGGTGTAGCCCCTGCGCACGCCTTCGTTGATGGCCTCTACCAGGCTGCCGCCGACGATATGCACGTCCTGTCCCACTTCCAGGAAGACGACGGTCAGGCCTGTGTCCTGGCAGAGGGGCATCTGCTCCTGGCGGGCGATGTCGGCGTTTTCCAGGATCTGGTCGAGCACTTCCCGGCCGACGGGGGAAGGTTCAGCCTCCCGCGCCGCCCGCAGGCTGGCCAGCACGTCCTCCGGCAGGATGGTGTTGGCTTCCATACACAGCCGGGCCACGGTGTCGGTGATCTCCTGCACGGTGATCTCGCGCATGGTGTGTCACTCCTTGTTGAGGCTGTTCCCACAACGCCGTTGCTGCTGGCGAGTGACTTCGATTATACAACCCTCTGGGGTTCCTGTCAAGGCCGGTAGAGGCGCAGGCATAGCCCAGGGTACATTTTGTCAAGGTTACTTGCGCTGGGGCAAGGCATAGCCCAGGCGACGCAGCTCCGGCTCTTTCTTCCGCCACTGGGGCCGCACTTTGACCCACAGGTCAAGATACACGCGCGTGCCCACCAGCTGCTCGATTTCCTGCCGCGCCGCCTGGCCAATGCGCTTGATGACCTGCCCGCCGGCGCCGAGGAGGATCTTTTTCTGCGATTCCCGCTCGACATAAATGTTGGCGCTGATGTAGGTCATGTCCTCGGAGCGGCGTTTGAACTCCTGCACGACGACAGCTACAGCGTGGGGCACCTCCTGGTGGGTGTGATGTAGCACCTGCTCGCGCACCAACTCGGCGGCGATGAAGCGCTCCTGCTGGTCGGTCACCTGATCGGGAGGGTAGTAGGGGGGACCAGGGGGCAGGTGGGCGATCACTTTCTCCAGCAGGTCGTCACGGTTGTCGCCGCGCGTGGCCGAAATCAACAGCCAAGCGCTTTCCTCCACCATCGCCAGGTAGGCTTCGCTGTGTGAAACCACATCCTGCGGCTGCAGCAGGTCTGCCTTGTTCAAGGCCAGGATCACCGGCCGACCAGCGGCCTTCTCCGCCAGCAGTTCGGCGATCTGTTGATCCTCAGGCGTGGGCTCCACCGACACGTCCACCAGCCAGAGGATGACGTCGGCATCGGGGATGGCGCGCACGGCGGTCTCCACCATAAACTCGCCCAGCTTGTGGTGTGGCCGGTGAATGCCGGGGGTGTCCACGAAGATGACCTGGGCGTCGGGCCGCGTCAGAATGCCCAGCAGCCGGTTGCGCGTCGTCTGCGGCTTGGGGGAGACAATGGCGATTTTCTGCCCCAGCCAGGCATTGATCAGCGTGGACTTGCCCACGTTGGGCCGCCCGATGACGGCCACGAAGCCGGAGCGGTGGTCGGTGGGGAGCTCTTCGGGTATGAAGTCAAAGTTGTTCATGGCTATTCAATGCGGCCGATGCAAGATGCAGGATGCAAGATGCAAGATGCAGGATGCAAGATGCAGGATGGCAAAATCTCGCCCAAAGCCTCTGCCGAATCCCTTCAATGTTAGCAGCAATGGAGCCGGCGCTGCGGATGATCTGCTCTGAGATAGCTCTACCCGGGGGTCTTTGATCAGATGCTCGCAGTCCTCCCAAACCAGAATAGTAAGGTCTTGGGATACACTTGGAACTGCCATAGTGGATCCTGCTTGAGGTTCTCCGGCACTTGTGCCAGCCACTCGTCATATCGCATGCCACTTCTCCTTCTTGCCTCTTGCTCCTTGCCTCTTGCTTCCTGCCTCTTGTCACTTCCAAGCCACTCTGAAAGGGTTGAAGTCCGTGTCGTAGTCGTAGACATCCTCCCCTTCGGCCCTCTTCAGGAAGTTGACCAGGCGGTAGGTGAGCGGCGTGACGGCGGCCTCCACACTGCATTTGAAAAGGTAATTGGAGATGATGATCTGGGCCACCAGATACAGCGGCCAGACGCCCAGGAAGGCGATGCAGACGAAGAGCAACGTGTCCACAAGCTCTCCCACCAGCGTGGAGGCAATGGTGCGCATCCACAGCCAGCGGCCCTGCGTGCGTATCTTCATCCTGGCCATGATGTAGGCGTTGGAGAATTCGCCGGCGAAGTAGGCGATGAGGCTGGCGGCGATAATCCGTCCGCTGGCCAGCGTGCCCAACACGCCGTCGAAGGCCGCGGGGCCCACATCGGCCAGCCATTGGGCATCGCCGGGCAGGGCTCGCACGACGGCCAGGGTCATACTCAGCAGCGCGGCGCAGCCGAAGCCCGTCCAGATCACCCGGCGGCTGCGGCGGTAGCCGTACACCTCCACCAGCACGTCGCCGAAGACGTAGCTCACGGGGAAGAGCAGCGTGCCGGCGTCGAAGGTGAGCACAGGCAGCCCCAGGTTGACGATCTTGGCCGCCGAGGCGATGTTGCTGATGAGCAACACGGCCACGAAGATGGCCATGATGAAGTCGAAGTAGCGATAGGGCCTCAACTCCAAATCTCAAACTTCAAACACCAAACCCCGAACCCCGAGCTCCGAACACCGAACGCTATGCCCACAGGCGACAGAAGGCGCACAGCCCCGGTGCGGTGGTCGGCTGCCCGCATTGCTGGCAGGGATGCAGATCAGGCTCTTCCTCTGCTGGCAGCAACAGTTGTCCCTTCTTTTTCGCCCTCAGAAAGTCCAGGTAGAAGCTGTGCCTGGTCCCCGGCGAGTGTCCCTCCAGTCGGTTGAGCAATTCTTTGTAGAAAATGGTCGTAGCTCCGCTGGCGTGCGGGCATTCGTCGTAGATGTAGTCAATGCCACGCACCAGGGCATAGGCTGCCGTCTCCCGTTCGTAGAGACGGCAGAAGGGCTTGACCTTGCGGGCCAGGCCGGGGTGCGTGGCCTCCAGCACCGGCGCCTGGCGGGCCAGATAGCCTGTCTGCCAGCGCAGCGTATTCTGCAGGAGCACCGCCGCCTCGTCGTCCAGGTTGTGCCCCGTGGCCAGCGCCGCATAGCCGCCCTCCAGGGTCACCCGGTTCATCACATGCCGTTTGACCAGGCCGCAGACGGAGCAGGGTTTGCCTCGCCCTCGCCCGGTGCGCCGCGCCAGCTCCGGGATAGACTCGCCATAAGTCTTCTTGATGTCCACGACGTGCAGGGTCAGGCCGTGGGCGTCGGCGAAGGCTTGCGCCTTGCCCTGCGATGCCGCCGAATAGCCCTCGTCGCCGCCGATGCCCAGGCCGATGTACAGCCCATCGGCCTGGTAGCCTAGCCGGGCCAGCGTGTCCCACAGGGCCAGGCTGTCCTTGCCGCCGGAGACGGCCACCAGCAGCCGATCGCTGCTGCTGAACATGTGGAATTCCTCGATGGTGCGCTGCGTGTAACTCACGAACCAATCGAGGAAATGCTCAGCGCACAGGGCCAGCCGGTGGTGGCGCATGTTGATGACGGCGACGGCACCACATTTCCTACATTTCACTCAAGTCCCCCTGTTTGGGATCCGGTCATCGGATATTCGGCACATCACGGTTTGCTCCTGCTGGATCGCCAGACTTGTCCTGAACGAAGTGAAGGATCCAGCAGCCCAGCGGCGGGTCCTGCACTTCGTTCAGGACAGGCCTGGCAATCCGCCGCGAGCGCTTGTGATCTGCTGATATTGGGTGGGCATTGGGGCTAGCCGCCGGAAATCACGGCGACCAGCCTGATTGTGTCGCCGTCCTGCGTCAGCGTGGCCTCATGGATGAGCTGACCATTGCGCACGGCCAGCACGGCCTCCGGGTCCAGCCCCAGCTTGAGGATGGCATCGCGCACGGTCATCCCCGGCCGCAGTTCCCATTGCTTGTCCCGAAAGATCACCTTGACCATGTGCCGATTTAGCGCTCTCGCGCTTTCAGCCCCAGCAGGTAGCCGTAGGCTTCGACAGCCACCTTGGCTCCCTCGCCGATGTGCACCAGCACCTGCTCGGAGACGTGGGTCACGTCGCCGGCAGCGAACACGCCCGGGTGGCTTGTGGCGCCATAGACGTTGACTTTGATGCGCCCATCTTCGTCGCAATCTATCCACCCGCGCACCAGCTCGGAATTGGGCTTGCGCGGCAGTTTGACGAATACGCCCTTCACCGGCACGTCCAGCGTCGCCTCGTCCACCGTCTGCACCACGATGCCTTCCACGTAACGGTCACCTTTCACCTCCAGCACGGTGGCTCCTTCGTAGATTTTCACGTTGCGCAGACGGCGCAGCACCGGCACCAGCGGCCAGTCGGCAGGCAGCAGCTCTGGCGAGAACAGATAGACCTGATGGGCGTATTGGGACAGTTCGGCGGCCGCCAGTTGCGCCCGGCGATAGGTGCCCACCACGGCCACGTCTTTGCCCAGGAAGAGCGCTCCGTGGGTCACCACGGAGTAGCTCACGCCGCGCCCGGCCAGGCGTTCCTCGCCCGGCACCTGCAAACGTTGCGGCTTGGCGCCGGTGGCGATGATCAGAGCCAGCGCTTCGAAACAACTGCCGTCTTGAGTATGGACGGCGAAGTGGTCGTCCGCCGGGGCCACTTTCACCACGCGGTCGAAATGACGGCAGAAATCGAGGTAATCCAGTTGCTGGCGGAAGCGGCTGAGCAACTCTTCGCCGGTGATCACCTGGTGCGTATCAGCGTCTTCCAACTCCAAGAAGTAAGCGGTCTGGCCACCCCACCGCTCGGCGATAATGAGCGTTTCCAGCCGGCGATTGATGGCCGTCACGGCGGCGGTGATGCCTGCCGGCCCGCCGCCGATAACGATCAGATCATACATGGAATTTCCTCCTCCCCTGAGTTTGTGCAGTTGGTTGCTTGTAAGTGCGAAAAATCCAAAGCTCAAAGCCCGAACTTCAAACGGTTCCTGAATGGCGTTGGCAGGTCGGAATCAGGTCACCTGAAGTTTGGATTTTTGGTTTTGAAGTTTTAGTTTTTAGAGCTTTGAAGTTTGTATTTCCTCCGGTATCGGCGGGATGAGCCCTTTGTCCATCAGAAACTGCACCATCTCCCGCGCCTGGCGGATGGTCGTCTCGGCCTTGACGTACAGCTCCTCCCGTGAAAGCTGAAGCCGGGCCACGCCCTGCTCCTGTGCCTTGAGGGCCACGGCCACCGCTTCTCGCGGGAACACCTCCCATTCGTCCATGGTGGGCACGATGTTGTCCTCGTGGATGCCCCGCTCCTCGGCGCAGCGGGCCAGTTCCTCGGCGGCGGCGATGGCCATCTCGTCGGTGATGGTGCGCGCCCGCACGTCCAGCACGCCACGGAAGATGCCGGGGAAGCCCAGGGAGTTGTTCACCTGGTTGGGGAAATCGGAACGCCCCGTGCCCACGATGCGAGCGCCAGCCTCTTTCGCTTCCCAGGGCCAGATTTCGGGGATGGGGTTGGCGCAGGGGAAGATGATGGCGTCCTCGGCCATGCCCTTTATCCACTCGGGCAGGATGGTGCCCGGCCCTGGCGTGCTCAGGGCGATGCACACGTCGGTGCCGCGCATGGCCTCAGCCGGGCCGCCGCGCCGCCCTTCGGCGTTGCTCTGCTGGCAGATACGCCACTTGTCCACGAACTCGATCTTGCGCTCCTCGATGTCTTTGCGCTCCGGGTGCAGGATGCCCTGGCTGTCGCAGGCGTACACATTGCCCCACTGCACGCCGCTGGCGATCAGCAATCGCAGCGTGGCGATGTTGGCTGAACCCACGCCGATCAGCGAGACCTTGATGTCTTGCAGCTTCTTGCCCACGATCTTCAGGGCGTTGAGCACGCCGGCCAGCACCACCGTGGCCGTGCCCTGCTGGTCATCATGCCAGACCGGGATCTGCACTTCCGGATCGGAGCGCAGAAGGTCCAGCACGCGGAAGCACTTGGGTTGCGCGATGTCCTCCAGGTTGATGCCGCCGAACGAAGGCTGGATCAGCTTGACGGCCAGGATGATGTCATAGGGGTCCTTGGTGTCCAGGCAGATGGGCACGGCGTCTACGCCGCCCAGGTACTTGAACAACAACGCCTTGCCCTCCATGACCGGCATGGCTGCTTCCGGTCCAATGTCGCCCAGGCCGAGCACGCGCGTGCCATCGGAGACCACGGCCACCGTGTTGCCTTTGTTGGTGTGCTCGAACACTTTTTCGGGATGGGCCTGGATGTCGCGGCAGGGAGCGGCAACGCCAGGCGTGTACCAGATGGCGAAGTCATTGAAGTCGCGCACGGCACACTTGGAGACGATTTGCACCTTCCCCTGATAGAAAGGGTGCAGCCTCATGGCGTCTTCTGCTGGCTTCCTGGCTTTGGCCAGCAATTCCTCTTTGGTGAGCATGAGAACCTCCTGAGCGTTATTCGGTCTTCTTTTCGGACGCTTCTATGAGTTGTTCCACCGAAACGATGGAACCGTACTTCGCTTCCAGGGCCTCAAGCCCTTCCCTCTGCTCCTGGTAGATGGCAAACAACCTGGCAGGGATGTTCTTTTCTTTCCTGTAAGCCTCTTCCTGCAGTGCAATCCTGGCCAGGATGTTGTCCACGTAGAGGGCAAACTGCTTGTTGTAGAGTTCTCTCGGGTATTCTTTGCCGATACTGGCAAACAGCGGCTGCAAATCCTCGTATCTCGGGATGAAGCCGATGGGGGTCTCGATGGCCCCTACCTCGCCATGCGCCCGCAGTTCCAGCCAGCCCAGCCATACCTTCACATCCCGCTTCTCGCCCAGCAGGGCCGTGCCTTCGCCGCCGCGCGCCCCGTGGGTCAGGAAGTAGTTCAGCCCGGCCATGAGCGGTTTGTGTTTCAGTTTGGGCGAGTTGAAGAAAACGAACTGGGCATCCATGTAATCGGCCAGCGGGCCGGGGATGAAAGGCTCATTAGCCCAGGGCTGACGCCTTATCCCCCTGGCCCCCACCTCGGTGGCAGTGGCTGCCGAGAGGATAGAGGCGCCGATGACCACACCGTGGTCAGGGTTCCTGGCCACCCACACGGGCGGCATGGTGTCGCTGTCCCGCCCGCTGTAGGTGATCACTTTGATCACCACACCCTGGGGATCTTCGGCTGCTGTTTCGTCGTAGTTCTCGATGGCCTTGTTGTGCAGCGTGCAGCGGGCGTTGGGATGGGAGAGGGGGATGGGTTTGCCGTTGGCATCTGTTTTGCCTTCCCACCATTGGCCCTGGAAGTTGATGCCTCTCTTGGGAGGCTCTTCTCCATTGCCTTCCCAGTGGGGTACGCCATGCTCGTCAATCAGCACGTTCGACCAGATCACCTCCGTGCCCTCTTCGCGCAGACATTTCATCAAGTAAGGGTCGCTTTCGCGGCTCACGTCCTGCACGATGCCGAAAATGCCGCATTCGGGGTTGATGGCCCGCAACGTGCCGTCTTCGGCAATCCACAGTTGGGCCAGGTCGTCGCCGATGAAATGGCTGCCCACCATGGCCGTGGTCGTTTTGCCGCATCCCGAAGGCGCGGCACCGGCGAAGTAAGTCACCCTCCCGCCCGGACCTGTCAGGCCGGTGATGAACATGTGCTCGGACAGCTTTTCTTCCCTCTGGAAGTAGGTGGCCAGGTCTACGGCAAAGCGGTGGTTGCCCTTTTTCAACAGCAGGGTGTTGCCGGCGTAGGTGCAGAACATGGCAAACGTGGTCAGCCAGCTTCGGTCCATGAACACCCGCGCCAGGGGCAAATCCTCCGGCCGGTTGGGCCCCTCGCTGTGCACGTTGGTGAAGAACAGGCCTGACCGCTCGACTTCCTGGTCAAAGCGCGCATAGACGTGACGGTAGAGGATGTCGGCGGAGTGCATGACGTAGGTGGAGGTGGTGATCTCCAGGGCGGGGATGGCCGCCGGTGCGCCGATGGGCCCCCGGCTGAAGAAGCCGACGAGCAGCGTTTTCCCCCTGGCGATGCCCTTCATGTGCGTTTTGATATACTCATAGGCCTCGGCCCGCGGGATCTTCAGGGCCAGCACGCTGGTCTCTTCCCCTTCGTTAACGATGTAGAAGGTGCGATCAATGATGCGCGCCTGTTCCTGGGGCAGGTCGAAGTGGATCGTATGGCCTTTCATGGGCAAGGCCCGTTCCTCGCCCTTTTCCGGGCTCATCTCCCTGACGCGTTGCACGTCGGCGTCCGAGCCGGTATTCACGAAGACCGCATCAGGCTCGGTCATGACTATGGCGTTGGCGATTTTCAGAAGCGCCTCTTCATTGGCAATCTGGCCCAGCTTAGCCCGGGTTTCTTTGTCACAAGTGTGCTCGAACAAGGCCAGGGCCTGGTCAAGGGCACGGACCCCGCCGATTTCGGTCAAGATGTCCAGGCCCTTTTTCAGTTCCAGCATATGTCATCCCCTTTGTCAAGGCAAGAGTTACTCCCGCCCCGCCCACCACCCCATGAAGGTCAGGATGAGCCAGAGGAGAGCGAAGAGGGCACAGCCAAAGAGCAGGCAACTGACGGCCATCACCGCCGCGCCGCTGCCGTAGATCAGGGCCACCAACCCACCACCCACGAACAGCAGGCAGAGCACCACGGCTATGGCCAGCCGCTGCTCCGTCTGGCGGCGGTAGCGGCGCAGATCGGTGGGGTGTTGCCTGCGCTTACTCATCCCCCGGCAACATGGCAAAATCGCGCAGGGGCAGCACGTCATACCCTTGCCGGGCCTGGACGTAGCCCTGCAACCAGCCGGGCAGTTGCCGCACGTCCTGGATGTGCTCGCCCGGCCATCCGACGTAGAGGCCCAGCGGGTCGAGGTGCACCGCCGGCACGCCTGCCCGGTTGGCCCCCCAGATGTCTATGTAGAACGCGTCCCCAACGTACACGGCCTCTTCGGGCCGCAGGCCCAGGTCTGCCAGCGCCAGGTGGAAGATTCGCGGGTCTGGCTTCTGAGTTCCCACCACCTTCGAATCGTACACCCGCTCGAAATAGCCCCTCAGTCCCAGATCCAGCAACTGCTGCTCCACACGACCGTCGGAATTGGAAATGATGGACATGCGGTAGCCCTCAGCGCTCAGGCAGTCAAGGGTTTCCGCGACCCAGGGCAAGGTGAAGGTCCACAGGTTCTTTTCCTTGTGTGCGGCCTCGGCCGCCTGCCCGGCCTGCGCCGCGGCTTCCTCCGGCAAGCCCACGGACTCGAAAAGGATCTGGGGGTAGGGCTTGTTCACCCTGGGCGGGAACTGACGATGGTCTCTGATATAGGCGTCAAGCCAGTGCATGATGCGGAAATGCTCTTCGTAGAAGCGCGCTGCCTCCACCTGGAAGCCCAACGCCTGGGCTGTCTGTGACAGATACACCTGATCTATGAACAGCAGCGTGCCACCGGCATCGAGTAACAGGTACGGTTTTGCGGACATCTCAGTCGTATTGATCCCTATACTTTCTTTCTGTAATTGGCAGGCTCAGTAAATGGAAAATCGCTCCGCCAGGATCGCCAGATCCTGGCGAAAATCGGGGATCTGACGATCCCCTCAGAGCAAATTTCCATCCACTGAGGCTGGCAGACTGGGAAACTGGTAGATTAGTACATTGGTACCAATCTACCGATTACCGATCTGCCAGATCTGGCAACACCTTGCCCGGATTCAGGATATTCTGCGGATCCAGGGCCTGCTTGATGCGCCATTGGATGTTGATGGATGTCGGCCCCAGCGCCTGGCGCATGTAGGGCAGCTTGAAGGTGCCAATGCCGTGCTCGCCGCTCAGCGTGCCCCCCAGGTCCAGAGCCACCTGGAAAATCTCTCCCACCATCCGCTCCACCTTCTCTCGCTGTGCCGGATCGCGCCGGTCGAAAAGGATGTTGGGGTGCAGGTTGCCGTCGCCGGCATGGCCGAAGATGACGATGGGCAGGCCATAGGCGGCGCTGATGGCCTTGATGCGACGGATGGCCTCGGGGATGGCGCTGCGGGGGACGGTGATATCCTCGCCCAGCTTGTTGGGAGCTTTGCGGGCCAGGGATGGGCTGACGCTGCGCCGCGCCCGCCACAGGTCGGCCCGTTCCTCCTCGCTGCGGGCCACGTCCACCCGGCTGGCTCCCGTGCGCAGGCAGATGTCGGCAATGGCCTCGATTTCCCGCTGCACCGATTGCTCATCGGCACCGTCGGATTCGACCACCAGCAACGCCTCCACGTCCAGCGGCAATCCCAGGTGCGTGGCCTCCTCGATGCAGGCGATGGCCGTTTCATCCAGCAGTTCCATGGCCGCGGGAACCAGGCCTCGCGTCAGCACCGCCTGTACCGAGCGCCCGGCATCGTCCAGGGTGGGGAAGTGAACCAGCGCGGTACGGGCATAGGGCGGCCTGGCCAGCAAACGCAGAATCACCTCGGTGATGATGCCCAGCATTCCTTCTGAGCCGACAAAAAGCTGGTCTATGTTGAAGCCGGTGACGTACTTGATGGCCTTGCCGCCCGTGCGCAAGATGCATCCATCGGCCAGGACGACGGTGAGCCCCAGAACGTAGTTCTCGGTGACGCCGTACTTGAGACAGCGCGGCCCGCCGGCGTTGCAGGCCACGTTGCCCCCGATGGTGGATTGTCTGTTGCTGGAGGGGTCGGGCGGGTAAAACAGGCCCAGTTTCTCCACCTCTGCCTGCAGGTCGGCGGTGACGACGCCTGCCTGCACCGTGGCCGTCATGTTCTCCCGGTCAATCTCCAGAATGCGGTTCATACGCGTCAGCGACAGGACGATGCCGCCCCTCATGGGGATGGAACCGCCGGCCAGGCCGCTGGACATGCCGCGGGGCACGACGGGCAGGCCGTAGCGGGAGGCAACCCTGACCACAGCGGCAGTCTCCTCATTGGTCTCTGGCAACACAACGACGTCCGGCACATGCTGCTCGAACGTGCCATCGAAGGAATAGGCGATCAGGTCTACGGGCGAGGAGAGCACCTTGTCAGAGCCAAGGGCCTCCTGCAGTTCTGTGATGATGTCTGCCATTGTCTCCAACTCTGGGTTTCAGGTTCCAGGTTTCAGGTTTCAGGTCTGCGCAACCTGAGACCTGAAACCTGCAACCTGAAACTACTCCAATGCCTCCAATACGACCTCGGTGATATCCTGGACGCGCAGGCGGAGGCCCTCGGCACGGGCCGCGCCGGTCAGCGTCCGTTCGCATTGCTGACAGGCTGACACCAGCGTGCCTGCGCCCACCTCGGCAGCCTGGCGAATGCGGTTGCGGGCCACAGCCTGGCTCACCTCCGGGGCGAAACTCTCCAGGTTGCCGCCGCCGCCGCAACAATGGGCACCCTCGCCGTTCTCCGCCATCTCGATCAGCCGCAACCCGGGGATCTGCCGCAGGATGCGGCGCGGGGCCTCGGTCACGCCTCCCTTGCGTCCCAGGTCGCATGGGTCGTGGTAGGTCACGGTCTGCCGCAGCTCGCGCAGCTTGAGGTTGCCTTCTTCCAGGAGATCGGCCAGGAACTCGGTGGCGTGCTGGACTTCCAGCCCTCTCATCGGAGGGGATGAGGAGAGGGTGGCCAGGGCAACCGGATAAGAATGCTTCCAGAAGTAGAAGCAGGATGGGCAGGTCATGACCACTTTCTTTACTCCCATGGCCTGCACGGCTTCGACGTTGTGAAGGATCAATTCGCGGGCCTTCTCCATCTCGCCGTTGATAAACATCGGGTAGCCGCAGCACCACTCGGCCCCACCCAGCAGGGCATAGTCCACACCGGCGCGGTCGAAGACCTGCACCAGGGCCTGGGGCACCTTGTAGCTGCGCGGGAAGAAGGAACTGACGCAGCCCACGAAATAGGCGACCTCGGCCCGCCCCTTGCCCAGGCCGCTGGGCGGGGTGGGAAGGTTATCCGCCCACACGAGCCGGCCGGCGTTCTCCTCGGCCGAGATATTCCGGTAGTGGGCGATGCGGCTGTCCAACTCGGCGAGGGCCCTGGGCAGCAGGCCGAGATGGGCGAGCTCGCCACGGGTCAGCTCTAGAATGCGGTCCACAGCCACGCCGCTGGGGCAGATGAAGGTACAGGCGCCGCACAGCAGGCAGCGGAAGAAGGCCGCCGAGTAGCCATCCGTAGGGGCCTCCAATAGCCCTTCCTTGAGGGCCCGCACCAGAGCCACGCGGGCGCGCGGCGAGTCGGTCTCCTTGAGGCTCTGCCGATAGCCAGGACAGACGGCCAGGCAAAGCCCGCAGCGCATGCAATAGAGAACCTCTTCTTCAAGGGGTCGTTGTGATTGGGTAAGTGAATGATCCATCACAACACAGGTTGTATTAAGTAGGGGCGGGTTTCCCGCTGCAGGCACAGAGTTCGCTGGCAATATGTGGACACGGGTAATGGGGATCACCCCATCAAACCAGAGAAACCCGCCCCTTGCAGACATTATGCCGATTGCACCACCGGCAGGGTGAGCAGGGCATGGGGCACGATGAGCACGTCCAGCTCCGGCCCCAAAGCCTCGGCGGCCAGGCCCAGCGCCTCTTCCATGGTCGCCGCAGGGATCATTTTGGCCGCCCGCACCACATCTGGCGTTTCAGCGCCGACGATGACGACGGGGTTAACCTCCATGACTTTGGCCATGATGAAGGCGCGCTGCGCGCCGGGCGGGTAGCCCGTGCGCCGCAGCTCCGCCAGCAGGCTGGGCATGTCCCGGGCCTCTCGCATCTTCTCCAGGAAGCGCTGTTCTCCCGCCCCCTCGCCCGCGCCCTCCTGACAGCGGGCGGGGATGATCAGGAAGCCTCCCGGCCTGACTACCGGCGTGGGGGCGAAGAAAAGGTAGCTGGCCGCCCGGCAGGCCTGGTAGAGGTTGGCGTCCTTGGGAAAGCCCACGCCGCCGATGGCCACGTCAACCTGCCGGGGCACAGTCACCTCGTACAGCTCCCTGGCCAGGGATACCAGCTCCAGGAAAGCGGCCTCCGGCTCGCCGGCGCGCACGGCCACCACCCGCTTCTCGTCATCCAGCACCACGTTGAGGATGAAGCGCAGCCCGGCCCGCCGCGCCGCTTCCGTTATAGCCTCATGGAAAGGATTGCCCTCGATGCGGCCCAGCCGCGTGCCGGGATGGTCCACCATCTGCGGGCCATGGGTGTAGGCGATCATGGCCTCGCCGGCCGCGCCCACGGCCACCGTCTTGCGCCCACCGGAGTAGCCGGCGTACTGGTGCGGCTCGACGATGCCTGTGGCGATGAGCAGGTCGGCTTCGTAGGCCGCCCGGTGCACGGAAAGGGGAATGCCCGATTCCGTCGTGCCCAGGTCCACCAGCGCATCGGGGTTCTGTGGCTCGTTGTCAATCACGCGATAGCGGGCCACCACCTCGGCGCCCAGCTTGCTGGCCTTCTCCTGCGGCGTGCTGGGGCGGTGCATGCCGATGCCGCAGAGCAGTGTGATGTCCTCATCGCGCACGCCGGCAGCGGCCAGTTCCCTCAGCAGTGCCGGCACCAGCAGGTGATCGGGGCTGGTGCGGGTGATGTCGGTGAAGACGATACAGACGGTGTCGCCCGGGCGGGCCAGCTCCCGCAGGGGCGGCGAGTTGACCGGCTGGGCCAGAGCTGCGGCGATAGCCGCAGGGACGTCGGCGATGGGCTCCACCTTCTTCGACTCCACCACCGTGCCACGCATCCCTGGCGGCAGGTCAAAGGTCAACTCCCCTTTTCCGTATGGTACTTTGTACATCTTTTGGGCTAGAGAGCTACACAAGGACTATCCGCAACGCCTCTTCGTCAATGATGAACTCCTCGGTAGCCGGGTCGAGTTTTATCTTCCACCGCTGCAAGAAGTCAGCTCCCAAGATCACTTCATAGGGGAGTTTTGGAACCACCAGGAACATATGAGGCAAGGCGTGGCCATCTATGTCTGCTTGCAGGACAGTCGTGTATTCCGCCGTGAAGGTGGTCTTGTCCCCCAGGGTGAAAGACAGAGGCACTGGTGCCTTCAGGATAGGGGAAAGCCGCCTCGCCACATCCTCTCTGACGAAGCAAGCGGAAGCTCCGGTATCGAAGAGGACCTGGCACTCCTCCCTTCCGAGACTTCCTGCAAGCGCCAACTTTTTCCTGATCAATCCCATCGTTTACCTCATCGTTCTAACAGTATCGCCTTGCTTTGCTGACGACGCCGATCGCTACCGTCCGGCTGCCGCTCGCAAGTTTTCCACAAACCAGGCATCGCTCTCGGCCACATGGCGGGCGATCTCGGCAAGGGACCACTCCGCCTCGCCCAGCGGATGGGCATCCAGTTGCTCCGCCGTGACCCCGACGAGTTCGGCGATGAGACGGCCACGCGTTTCGCCCCACAGGTTCAGGGCATAGTTGACCTGCCCTGCTTCCATCACATCGAGGCAGTGAGGGTCCAGAGCCTGGCGGGTGTGGAGCATCTGACGCAGATGATTGTCATCGTGCCAGCGCAGGTCGGCGAAGTATTGCTTGACCGGCTCCTGCAAATCCCCACCGACCTTGCCCATGTCCTCCGGTGTGAGGCCCATGTCCAAAATGGCCTCCACCGAAGCCAGATAGCTCTCGAAGAGCTGGCGCATGAGATCTTTGACTCGCGGTTCCATTGGGAAATCCTCCTTTCTGTCATCCGGGCTCCTGCCGGACAGCCATGTCCGGCGGCCTGACTGGTCAGAACCCAGCCTGAGCAAGCTGCTTCTCACAACATACGCAACCCCGCCGCCGTAGAGAACACGATGAGCAACTGCCCTACGATGTAAGTCATCCACACCAGGTCGCCAATCAGCAGGAAATGGCCATTCTGGAACAGCCGATGTCCCAGCAGCGTGTCGGAGATCACGAACAGCGCGCCGCCCATCGCCAGCGGCACAAAATGCACTTCTTGCAGCGCCAGGCTCAGCGCCAGCCCGGCCATCGCTGCCAGCAGCAGCGCATAAGCCAGCGAGCCATAGCTGAGCATGGCAGGCGTCTGCGGCGAGCGGATCAGCGTCCACCACAGCACCACGGCGACAAGCAGGAAGCCAACCAGCGCAGCGGCCCGCGCGCTGCCGCTGTGCAGTCCCAGCACTGTCCCCAGCCGCAGATAGCCGACGATGTACAGCACGTGGGCCGCGCCGAAAGCGGCCATGCCGAAGAGCACGTGCTGCGGCAGCGGCAGGAGCTCAGCCATGATCAGGTCGCCAAGGAGCGAAAAAGCCATGCCCCAGAACAGCAGTGCGGCGTAGCTGGCCAGCGGCGTGCCGGCCGCGCCCACTCGCCACCAGAGCAGGGCGCAGGCCACCAGGATGGCTGACGAGAGCAGCTTGTTGGCGCGGGGGATGCGGTTTATCCGTTTCTCGTCCAGCCGCCCGAAGGCAAAGCCCAGGACCAACAGCCCTGTCCAGAGGGCCAGCAATGCGTACAACAGGACAACATACGGTTTGGAAATGAGCAGTCTGAAGCAGCAAAGGCTTTCCAGTTCTTCGTTTCCCTCTCTTGTTTTTTCCCCTACAAATCGTACTCTACTCCCGTCTCCTCGGCAATCTTGCGCAGGTCGGCGACGACCTTGGGATGGAGCGGGATGCCGTGAGCCAGCCGCTCCTCGGCCATCTCGAACTCTTTCTCGCCGTGGATGTAGATGCGCTCCTGCCCCTCGGCCCTGGCCGAATGCTTCAAACATCGGATGATGTCATCCATGGTGGCCTTGAATTCCGCCAGCGGCCGGAAACCATCCACGCGCAAAGCGCCGAAGAAATGCCCCACGTTGGCCGGCAGCGGCCTTCCCTCCGCCGTCTTGGGGTAGATGTTGGTGGCGTATCCGGCGCCGGGCAACACGCCCGAAAGCACGTCCACCAGCAAAGCCAGGCCATACCCTTTGTGACCGCCGAGTTCTTCGCCCGCGCCACCCAAGGGCAGGAGCCCCCCGCCTGCCCGGCTCAGGAAATTGCGCAGCACCCGCCCGGCATCCGTGGTCGGCAGGCCCTGTTCGTCTGTGGCCCAGCCCAGGGGCAGCGGCTTTCCCTGGCGATCGTATTCCTCCAGCTTGCCCCGCGGCACGGTGGAGGTGGCCATGTCCAGCACAAAGGGGCGCTCCTCACCTGCCGGGGCCGCCACGCTGATGGGATTGGTGCCCAGCATGGCGTCGCGGCCGAAAGTGGGCACCACCAGCACGTCGGCATTGGTCATGGAAATGCCGATGCACTCATGCTCCAGGGCCATCATGGCGTAGTAGCCGGCGATACCGTAGTGGTTGGAGTTGCGCACGGTGACGAAGCCCGCGCCGACCTGCAGCGCCTTCTCGATGGCCAGCCGCATGGCCCGCACCGACACCGGCTGGCCGAGCCCGGCGCCGCCGTCTATCAGCGCCGTAGCCGGCATCTCGTGCACGACCGTGATCTTCGGCCGGGCCAGCATCACCCCATCACGCAGGCCGTTGACGTAACGGCGGAGCCGCGCCACGCCGTGCGAGTCGATCCCCCGCAGATTGGCGGCCACCAGATTGTCGGCGGTGATCGCCGCATCCTCCGGTGGCACGTCCAGCTTGACGAACACCCGCGTGCAGAAATCCTTCAGCGGCTCTGCCCAGACGACGGTTGCACTCTCTTCAGACATCTTTCTCTCCTCTCACTTCGCGCGGGGACCCATAGGTCTGACTCAGCTCCCTCGCTGCCTTGTTGCCTCATTGCCTTGTTGCCTCATTGCCTCATTGCCCCGTTGCCTCGTTCCTCACCCCATCCGCTGCCAACACCTTCTCCAGGGCGGCTATGGCACATTCCAGCATGCGTTCGTCGGGCTCGCGCGTCGTCAATCGTTGCACCAGCAGGCCAGGTGCGGTCAGCCAGCGCACCAGGGGGTTGTCCTGGTGGTTGGCGCTGAAGCGCACCAACTCATAAGCGATGCCGGCGACCACGGGGATGAGCAGCAGGCGGGCCAGCAGCCGCTGCCACCAGTGATCGAACTGGAAGGGGGCGAAAAGGAGAATGGCCACCATGACCACCAGCAGCAGGAAGCTGGTGCCGCAGCGGGTATGGGCGGTGGGGAAAGCGTTCACTTCCTGGGGTGTCAGCGGTCGCCCTGCCTCGTAAGCGTTGACCGTCTTGTGCTCCGCGCCGTGGTGAGCGAAGACACGCCGCACGTCGGGCATGAAGCTGATGGCCCAGACGTAGCCGATGAACAGCGCCAGCCGCAAAGCCCCCTCCAGCAGGCTGCTCAGCAGGTGCGAAGCGATGAACCGCTCCAGCCACTGCGCCACCAGGCTGGGAATGAAGAAAAAGACGCCGATGCCGATGGCCAGGGACAGGGTGATCGTCCCCCAGGCCAGCGGGCCGCTGAACTCGATGTCCTCTTCCTCGGCCAGCGCCACATTGGCGGAGAAGGTCAGCGTGCGCATGCCCAGCACCAGGGCATCCCACAGCACGCCCAGCCCGCGCAGGAAGGGCAGCCGGAACCAGCGGCTGGTGTAAATCCGTCCCCGCAGCGGCTCGTCGTGCAGGACGATGTGGCCCTGGGGATGGCGCGCGGCCACGGCCATGTGCGTGCGCCCGCGCATCATCACCCCCTCGATAACCGCCTGCCCGCCGTAGTGAAACCTGTCTTCGGCTCTCCCCCGGTGGTGATTTCCTGCCATCTTCTCTCCCGTTATTCCCGATGAGCAGCTCAGCACAGCAGCACCCCCAGGGCGATGCTGGCCAGCTTGGTCTCCAAGGGGGCGGAGCGGGAGGCCACCACCAGCGGCGCGCTGGCGCCCACGACCACGCCGCACATCGTGCCTTTGGCGAAGTAGATCATCGCCTTGGCCAGCAGATTCGCAGCCTCGATGTCGGGGGCGATGAGGATGTCGGCGCGGCCAGCGACGGGGCTGTTGATGCTCTTGGCTTCCGCTGACTCCAGGGAGATGGCGTTGTCCAAGGCCAGCGGACCATCCACGATGGCCCCCTGGATCTGATGGCGGTCGGCCATCTTGGCCAGGTTGGCCGCATCCAGGGTGGCCGGGATCTTGGGATTGACCATCTCCGTCCCGGCCAGGATGGCCACGCGCGGCTGTTCCACGCCCAGAGCCTGGGCCACGAACACGGCGTTACGCACGATGTCCACTTTTTGCTCCAGCGTGGGGGCCACGACCACACCGCCATCGCTGACGAAGAGCAGACGGTTGTAGCCGGGAAGCTCGATAACGGCGACGTGAGTCAGCAGATTGCCGGTGCGCAACCCCGTCTCCCTGTCCAATGCGGCCTTCAGGAAGGCCCCGGTCTCGATCTTGCCCTTCATGGCCATCTGAGCGTGGCCCAAGCGCACCAGTTCCATCGTCTTACGCGCCGCGGCGCGGACGTTGGCTTCGTCCACAATCATCATGTGACCGATGTCCAACTTCTCCTCTTCGGCCGTGCGTCGAATGACGGCCCGATCTCCGACCAGGATACAATCGGCGATGCCGGTCTGTTCTGCCGTATGCGCCGCTTCCAGGATCTGCGGGTCGTCGGCGCTGGCGATGGCCACGCTCCTGGGCCCTTTCTCCCGCGCCTTGGCCAGCAGTTGTTCAAACGTGGTGATGGCCATGCCTGTCTCCTATGTGCCCGGTGCCCGATGGCGGGTGAGGCTGCGCCACATCCAACGTCGGCGCAACCGCCGCAGCGCCCATCGGGCGGCCTGGCTGACCGGCCCTTGCAGCGCCTGGCCGTCATCGTCCAGAAGCGCCTGCAGGGCCTGGCCGACGGTCTCATCGAGGGCGGCGTCCCTGCTGCGGCCCAGGGCTTCTGCCGCATACCAGCGCACCTGGGGGTCTGCATCGTGCAGGGCCTTGGCGAGCCCGGCAACGGCCGCGGCATTGAGGCCCATGCGGCCCAAGGCCCAGGCGGCACTGCGCCGCACCAGCACGTGTTCCTGCTCGTCGTTCAGCCGCACCACCAAAGCGTCGGCCGCCGAAGGGTCGCCCAATTTCCCCAGGGCCCAGGCGGCCATCCGCCGCACGCCAGCCGCCTCGTCACGCAGCATCTGCAGGAGCAAGGGGACGGCTTCTGCCGTGCCAATGCGCCCCAGGGCCTCGACGGCGCTGGCGCGCAGCCCCACGTGCTGGCTGCGGGCAGCCTCCAGCAACGCCGGCACGGCCCGTCGGTCCCCCAACATGCCCAACGCTTCTGCCGCTGCCGCCTGCCGGACCACGGGCGGCGTGCGCAGGGCTTGCAGGAGCGATTCCAGGGAAGCCCGGCTGCCCTGGGTGGCCAGCGATTGACCGGCCTGCCAGCGCACGAACGGCTCCTTATCTGCCAGCGCTCCTACCAGCGTGATCATCTCGTCCCGATCCAGGGGCACCGTGGCCAGCGCCGCAGCCATCTCCCAGCGTCGGCGGGGGTTGGGATCGGCCAGGGTGGACACGGGATCACCGACGAAGCGGCGTTGGCGAAGACCCAACCGTGCTGCCCAGGTGCGAAAGCGCCGCCCCAACTCCATATGCAGACTCCTCCAGGCAAGAGTAGACAAGGAAATCAGCTACAGTATACCACGTTCGCCCGCCCTGTCAACTGTACCGGGCAGGGATGCGCACGGGAAAGCCTTCTGCTGTGCTATGCTCGATGAGCCGTCCGTTTGCGCGATGGTGCGGCTTGTGCTAGAATAAAGGCCGTCTTTGCCCGAAACAGCGCCTGGGGGCGCCGTTTACGGACTTGTGGTTGTCTACGAAAAAACACAAAGGAGCAAAAAGCAGTGTCATGGACACGACAGGCCCCTTTCTAGGTCGTTTGGAGTGGCTGCTCGAGGGGAAATGGGGCAGCAGGCTGCTCAGCTTCGTGCTGATTCCCCTGTTGGTTATCGCCGCCCTGTTGTTGCCGCCCATTTCCGGGCTGGAGCGGGTGCTCAGCGTCGGCCACGTGCCCATTGGCTGGGAAGGCGGCGCTCTGGTGGACCCGGATGGGACCCAGGTCACTTTCCCCGCCGAAGGTCTGGGCGAGCCGATCAAGGCCAAACTGGAAGCGATCCCGCGTGTGAGTTTCCTGGAAGGGAGCGCCGGCAGCGAGTGGGTCATCGCCGCCGAGAATCTGCCCAACTGGCTCATTCCCAAGAGCCCCCTGTACGTGCTCAGTGTGCGAGGCCGTGAGCCTGCGGCGGTCATCTTCACCCTGCCCATTCCCAATGACGCCGAGCCTCATGAGACCCTGGACCTGTACACCTGGAACAGCGAGAGCACGGCCTGGGAATGGCTGCCCAGCCAGATCATCCCCGAGGACGACCTTATCGAGGCGCGGCTGGACGACGTGCCCGTTTCGGTGATGGTCATGCAGACCAACCCGCACCCGCTGAGAGTGGCCGCTGACCTGCCGCCCGGCGCCGACGTTCCGGCCGCCGGACGTGAGGCTCTGACAGAGGTGTACGCCATGGGCCTCAACCTGGGGGGCGACGGCAGCATCGAAGGAGACGTGCATGCCCTGCCCCAGGCAGCGGCCGATGTCTCCTATGCCATAGTTCCCATGCTGCGCAACTGGTATGAAGATGGCACGGTGCGCACCGATCTCATCAACAACCTGCTGGTCAGCCGCGAGCAGCAGGAGGTGCACTTCGCCGCCATCGAAGCGCTGGTGGTGAGCGGCCTCTACGCCGGTGTGGACCTCGACTACCGCGGTGTGGACCCGGCGCTGCGGGCCGAGTTCACGGCCTTCGTAAGCGAGCTGGCCGGGCGGCTGCATGCCCAGGGCAAGCAGCTCTCACTGCGCGTCGAGGCCCCCTTCCAGATCGCGGCCGACCGCTGGGAAACCGGAGGCTATGACTGGCGGGCGTTGGGCCGTGTGGCCGATGCGGTCTCCATTCCGGCCATCGTGGACCCCCGCAGCTATGCGCCGGGCGGCCAGATGGAGGCTTTGCTGAACTGGGCGGTGGGCGAGATCGAGCGCAGCAAAATCCAGCTCGTCTTGCCGGCGCGCAGTGTGGAAAAGGCCGGACAATATCTGTTGCTGAAGGGCTACGACGAAGCCTTGCAGCCGTTGCTAGGGCAGATCCAGAGCGCCGAACCGGTGGTCGTCCCGGGTCAGCCGGTGAACCTGACCCTGCTCGCCGAGCGGCAGGCGAGCGGGTTGATCTATGACCAGGTGTTGGGCTCCTACAGTTACCAGTACCGGGACAATGCCGGTGACACGCGCACGGTGTGGCTGGAGAATGCCGCCAGCCTGGCCCAGAAGATGTCTCTGGCCGAGCGCTACCACCTGCGCGGCCTCACCTTGCAGCACCTGCTGGCCCCGGCCAGCGATCCGGAAGTGTGGGATCTGGCGCGCCGTTTCCAGGAGGGGGCGGCTTCGCCGGGCTCCAGCAATTATGCGCTGGCCTGGAAGGTGACCGACGCCGATGGCCGCACCGTGGCTGTCGAGCAACGCCCCTTAGGTGAGCGCACCTTCAGCTTTTCGGCACCGGAGCGGGTGGGCGGGGAACTGCGCGTGGAAGTGGGCCTGGCCGATCGCGGCCGGCCGGTGGCCAGCGCCGAGGCCATCGCCCTGAGCGTGGCCACGGCCACGCCGACCGTCACGCCGACGCCTACCCCGACGCCCACGCCGGAGTTCACCCCCACGCCGGTGCCCACGCCCACGCCGAACAGGCCGCAGGTCGTGGTGAACGGCACGTACAATGTGCGCAGCGGGCCGGGTACCAACTACCCCCGGGCTGGCCAGGTACAGGCCGGGCAGACGCTGGAGATCGTGGCCAAGAACCCCGATGGCACCTGGTGGCAGGTGTGTTGCGTGAACGGCCAGCAGGTGTGGATCAAGGCCGATCTGGCACCTGTCCAGGGCCCGACGAGCAACGTGACCGTAGCCTCCAACATCCCACCCACGCCGACCCCCGCGCCGCAGCAGAGTGCTTCACCGCCACCGGCCAGCGGGGCCTGTGCTTTCGGCTACGGCATCCAGGCCGAGGCCAGGTATGACCCCCAGCGCGTGGCCGATGCCATCAAAGACCTGGGCTTCAATTGGTTCAAGCAGCAGGTGCCCTGGGAGGACATCGAGCCCAGCCCGGGGAACTACCAGTGGGGCTGGGTGGACAACATCGTCAATGTCATGAATGCCAACGGCATCAAGGTCATGCTCAGCGTGCCCAAAGCGCCCTGTTGGGCGCGCGACCCTGCCTATGGCTGTCGTGACGAGGGACCGCCCAAGGATCCCAACACCTACGGCAATTTCATGGGCCAGATGGCGGCGCGCTATAAGGGCAAGGTCCAGGCCTATGAGATCTGGAACGAACAGAACATGAATTACGAATGGGGCTACGAGCCTTTCGATGCCGGCCGTTATGTGCGCTTGTTGCAGGCGGCCTACCAGGCCATCAAGGCGCAAGACCCTGCGGCCATCGTCATCAGCGGTGCGCCGACCCCTACGGGTTCAGGGCCACCTGCGGCTGTGGATGACTTCATCTATCTGGAGCAGATGTTGCAAGCGGGCATGGCCAGGTACTGCGATGCCGTCGGCGTGCATCCCAGCGGCTACAATGTGCCCCCCGACCTGCGTCATGAGCAGGTGAACGATCCCACGGCCATCTTCCGCGGCCCCTCGGACAACAAGCACCATAGCTGGAGCTTCCGCTCGACCATGGAAGGGTACCGCAATTACCTGGTCACCTATGGTGCAGGCAACAAGTGCCTCTGGCCGACGGAATTCGGCTGGGCCTCCAGCCCTGCGCCGGTACAGCACTACGAGTACGCCGCCGACAACACGCTGCAGGAGCAGGCCGATTTCACCGTGCGCGCCTATCAGATGATGAAGAACTGGGGGTTTGTGGGCACGGCGTTCCTTTGGAACCTCAACTACGAGGTGGTGGCCCCCGGCTCGGAGATGGGGCAGTGGGGCATCGTGGACAGCGGCTGGGGCCCGCGGCCGGTGTACAATGCCCTGAAGAACATGGCCAAATAACTTAGCCACCTGTGCGGTTGGTAGGACAACTGCTCGCAGTTGTCTACTACGTGATCAAAGAGCTACGAGAGCTGTTAGTCAAAACTGAACTACTGTGAGGTGCCATGTCTACTCCACTACGTTCTAAGACGCTTCTTGTCGTCCTGTTGGCAGTGACGCTGACGCTGAGCGGCTGTATGGGCCGTGTCCCGGCCACGCCGATGCCGACCAGGACGTTGCCGCCCATCGTCCAGGCCACGGCGACGCCGCGCCCTCCGGCAACCGCTACCCCTACGCCGACGGCCAGGCCCACAGAGCAGCCCACGCCCACTCCGGCACAGCCCACGGCGACGCCTACACCCATACCGCCGACGCCATCCCCGACGCCGCTGATGACCGTCGTGCCTATGGATACCTTCATGGCCTCGCCTGACTACGGCGTGCAGGCTTTTCTGTGGTGGCGGCCGGAAATCGCCGACCGCGACCTGACCCTGATCAAGGAAGCAGGCTTCACCTGGGTCAAGCAGACCTTTGACTGGCAGATGATCGAGGGCGCTGGCAAGGGGGCTCGGGACTGGCAGAAGGCCGATGAGGTGGTGCGGCTGGTCAACGAAAAGGGGTTGAAGCTGCTGGCCCGGGTGAGCATGGACCCGGAACATCCGGTGAGGTGGGCCGGGCCGCCGCCGCAGAATGCCGACCACTTCGCCGACTTCCTTTTCGACATGGCCACTCGCTACCAGGGGATGATCCGGGCCTATCAGGTGTGGAACGAGCCCAACCTGGCGCGGGAGTGGGGCGGCAAGCGGCCCAATCCGCGGGAATACGTGATCCTGCTCAAGAAAGCCTATGACGCCATCAAGCGGGCCGACCCCAATGCCATCGTCATCACCGCCGGCATGGCCCCCACGGGCACCGACGACGCCACAGCCATGCCCGACGACGTGTTCTACGAGGCCATGTATCAGGCCATGAGAGGCAACAGCGATGGCTACTTCGACATGCTGGGTGTGCATGGGGCGGGATTCGCCGCGCCGCCGGAACTGGACCCGGCCGTCGCCGCCGCGGACAAAGCGCGCTATGGCGGCTACCGCTTCTTCTGCTTCCGGCACGTGGAGGACATCCGCGCCATCATGGTGCGCTATGGCGACGCCGACAAACGCATGGCCATCCTGGAGTTCGGCTGGACGACGGATCCGGTCAATCCCGCTTACAAGTGGCACGGCGCGGATGCGGGCATCACCGAGGAACTGAAAGGCCGATACCTGATCTGCGCTCTGGAGTACGCCCGGCAGCACTGGCGTCCCTGGGTTGGGGTGATGAGCCTGATCACCATGCCCAATCTGGCCTGGCTGGAGGATGGGGACCCGACCGATGAGGAGCAGTACTGGTGGGCGATCATGGAGCCCAGCCCCATTGACCAGCTTCACCTGCGGGCGGCATACGTGCTGTTGCAGAACTATCTCCTGCGCCAGCAGGGGATCGAGCCGCCGCCGTTGCCTGGTGGCGGCAGCACCGAAGGCATGTGCCCGACAATGTGACCGTTCGAGAGCCCGTTGTGATTTACCGAATCTGTAAGGGCGTTGCAGCTCAGCGCAACGCCCTTACTCTATCCTCTGCCAGTCGAGCCAGTGGCAGTTGGCATCCTTGTGTGGCCCTTCCTGATGGTGTGGCACCGGCACCTCGGGGCTGGCCGGGCGGCCGGCCTGATCGAGCACGACCAGGCGGTAGGTGACGGCTGTGTCTGCTGGCGGGAAGAGGGGGAAATCGTAGCGGCCCAGTTCGCCCGGGCTGGACTTGGTAACGGCGAACGCCTCATTGCCCCAGGGGTCGGTGCTGCGCAGCCGCACGTTGGGCAGGGGATTGCCGTGGGCGTCCTGTACCATGCCCATGATGTACTGGCCGGGGCAGCCGCCCGCCGTGTGGCGGACAGGGCCCGCCGGCAGGAAGCGATAACTGCCCGCTGGCGTCGGCGTGGCCGTCGGGCTGGCTTCTGTGGGCTTGGGGGTGGTGTCCTCTGGACGGGGTCGCGCCGTCGGCGTGGCGGAAGGCGGGATAGGCGTCGGGGTGAGTGTGGCGGCAGGCCCGATCACGGCGGTGGGGGACAGCGCGGCGGCCGCGGGAAGCGTCGGCGGCTGCCAGGTGCGTCCGGAAGGCTCCAGGCGGCGGTTGATCAGCCGCAGCGCCAGGTAAGCTCCTGCACAGGCAGCCACCACGATGATCAGAAAGCCAATGGCCAGACCCCTGGAACGCATGGACATTCCTTATGAAATTTGCACCTTTGGGCCTTTGGTGCTATAATCTGCTTGTATTCAGGGCGAGTAGCTCAGCTGGTTAGAGCGCACGGTTCACATCCGTGAGGTCACGGGTTCGAGTCCCCTCTCGCCCACTCCGGGACGAGAAACGTAAAACGTAAAGCGTAAGCATGATGTTGCCGGGATCACGTTTTACGTTTTATTTGATGCCCCGCGGTGGACACGTCCTCACCCCCATCCCCGCATGCATCTGGCAGATTATCTCACCCGTTCCCTCTTGTACAACTCGATCACATCCCCAACTTTGAAATCCTGGAACCCTTCCAGAGCAATGCCGCATTCAAAGCCCGCCCTGATCTCGTTGACGTCCTCTTTGAAGTGCTTCAGAGAGCTCAGCCGCCCATCATAGATGGTCTCGCCGTTGCGGGAGATACGCGCCATGGCGTTACGGGCGACGATCCCATCGGTGACGTAGCAGCCGGCGATCTTGCCACGTTGGGGAACGCGGAATATCGCCCTTATTTGGGCATGCCCGATGACCACCTCCTCGTACACCGGTTCCAGCAACCCCTTGAGTGCCTTCTCCATGTCCTCTGACAGTTTGTAAATGATGTCGTAGATGCGGATGTCTACGCCTTCGGCTTCGGCTGCTTTCTGAGCCCCCGGGTCTACGGTGACGTTGAAGCCGATGATGATGGCCTTGGAGGCGACGGCCAGCATCACATCCGATTCGGTGATGTTGCCGATTCCCTTGTGCAGTATTTTGATGCTCACCTCTTCGCTGTCCAACTCTTGCAGCGATCGCTCGATGGGTTCGATGGAGCCCTGCACGTCGGTCTTGAGAATCAGGTTCAGTTGCCTGGCCTTGCCGTTCTGCATTTGGGCGAAGAATTCATCCAGGCTTGCCACTTTCTGGGGTGCTGGCTGTGCTTCAGCCTCTCGCTGTCGGGCGGCCCGCTCGGCGGCTTCTGCCCGGGCCGTCCTCTCATCGGGCATGACCTTGAAGATGTCGCCGGCCACAGGAACCGCCGGAAATCCCAGGATGGCGGCAGGTGTGGCCGGCGTTGCGGCGGTGATCGGCTCGCCTTTGTAGTCGAACATGGCCCGTACGCGGCCATATTCGGCGCCGATGAGGACGATATCCCCCAGGTGCAGCGTGCCGCTCTGCACCAACAGGGTGGCCACAGGCCCTCGTGTCTTATCCAGTTTGGCCTCGATCACCGTGCCGATGGCCGGTCCATCGGGATTGGCCTTGAGTTCGGCCACATCGGTGACCAGCAGGATGTTCTCCAGTAACTCCTCGATGCCCTGCCTGTACTTGGCCGAGATAGGGACGACGATCACATCCCCGCCCCACTCTTCGGGGACCAGGCCCAGGTCGGCCAGCTCCTGCTTCACACGCTCGGGGTTGGCCTCGGGCTTGTCCATCTTGTTCAGGGCGACCAGGATGGGCACCTGGGCTGCGCGGGCATGGTCAATGGCCTCCCTGGTCTGGGGCATGACGCCGTCGTTGGCGGCGACCACCAGCACGGCCAGGTCCGTCACGTCAGCCCCGCGAGCGCGCATGGCGGTGAAGGCTTCGTGCCCCGGCGTGTCCAGAAAGGTGATTTTACGCCCGTTCACCTCCACCTGGTAGGCGCCGATATGCTGCGTGATCCCCCCCGTTTCTCCATCCACCACGTTGGTCCTGCGGATGGCATCCAGCAGCGTGGTCTTGCCGTGGTCCACATGACCGAGCACGGTGACCACCGGTGGGCGGCTTTGCAGCTTGCCCTGTTCTTCTGTCTCCATCAACCTCTGCAGTTCCTTGCGCAGGGTGACCTTGTGCGCTTCCGGCTCTTCGGGTGTTTCTGGCTCAGGGGGCTTCGCCAACTGTACCTCGATTCCCAATTCCTCACCGACCACAAAAGCAGTCTCGAAGTCCACAGCCTCCGTAATCGGGGCCATGATGCCGTAGTTCATGAGGATTCTGATGACTTCGATAGGGCTGGTTTTCATCTCCTGCGCCAGATCACGCACTGTGATAAACTCGGGGATGACGATGCTCTTGGGAGGGGGAGGTGGCGCGGCTGGGGGGCGGGGTGCCTCGCGCGGCGGCCTGTCGGCAGGCGCGGGCCGCTGGCCTCCCTGTGGCTGCCTGGGACGCGGGCGGGATGGATCCGCTCGCTGGCCCTGGGCAGAGGAGGGCTTGCGCTGTTGTCCCGTGGCCTGCCCCTTGCCCTTTTGCGGGTTAACCTGCCGATTGGCTGAGGCTGACGGGTTGGGTTTTCCTGGATGTGCTTTCTTTGTCATCTTCGCTTCTCCTTCCTCACGGCTCTGCACACGCTTGATCGTTCACTCCAGGCAGCGTTTGAGAGAACGCCATCAGCCCCGCTTGCGCCTCGCTGCTCAGCGTGGTCTTCAGGGCATGATCCAGCCGCCGCTGGGCCAATGCCAACTCCCAGCACGTGCGGTTCCGGCAGAGGTAAGCGCCTCGTCCGGGGAGCTTACCGCTGGGATCTATCTGCACGTCTCCTGTGGCCGTGCGCACAATGCGCACCAGCTCGCGTTTGTTGCGCGTCTGGCGGCAGGCCACACATGTGCGCTGCGGCATGCGTCTGCGGCGTTTCTGGCCTTTGGTCATGTTGCAAAATTAGGCGAATCCGTCGTAGCCACCCCAATCATCAGGTTGCTGTTTACGGCGGCGGATGGCGATGGTCTCGCCGAGCTCCTCGTCGTAGACCAGGCGTTGCCTCTTTCTGCGGTCCTTGTCCTTCTTCTTACGCCTGGAGTCCTTTCGTCGGGTGTCTTCCTCGTCTTCGTCTTCTTCGTATGCGGGATAATCGAAATCCTCGTAGTCTTCGATTTCTTCCCACTCCCCTTCGGCCTCTTCTTCGGCCAGCTCTTCCGCGGCCGGTGTGATCTCTGCTGCCTCTGCAACTTCTATTGCTTCTTCCGCTTCTGGCTCTTCTATCGCCACCGGCTTCTCCAGGGCGGCCGGTTCGGCGGGCACTGGCACCTCGGCGACAGTTTCCGGGCGGGCTTCGGCTTCCGGCACAACGGCGGCTTCGAGCGCTTGCGCTTCCGCTTCGCCTTCGATAGCAGGTGCCGCTTCCGCCGCCTCGGCTGTCACCTCAGCTCCGATGGCTTCTCGCCCCTCGAGGATGGCCTGGGTGGTCTCCCATAGGGCCCTCTTCTTCTGCTCGACAGCGGATGTCTCCCGACGGAGCTGTTCTTCGGCCAATTCGATCAGCCCCTCTGCCCGGGCTTCCGTTTCCCCCTTGATGTCAATGCGCCAACCGGTGAGCTTGGCGGCCAGACGGGCATTCTGCCCTTCCTTGCCGATAGCTAGCGAGAGTTGCTTATCGGGGACGACGACCACCGCCGTGCGCCCGTTGTTGCCTTCTTGCAGCAGCACTGCCAGCGGCTTGGCCGGGCTGAGGGCGTTCTTGATGAAGGTGCGTATGTCCGGGCTCCAGGCGATGACGTCAATTTTCTCGCCGCTCAGCTCGTTGACGATGTTCTGGATGCGCGTGCCGCGCATGCCCACACAGCAACCCACCGGTTCCACACCCGGCTGCAGGGCAGCCACAGCCACCTTGGAGCGATAACCCGGCTCGCGGGCGAGGGCTTTGATCTCCACGATGCCCTTGCTGATTTCCGGCACCTCCTGCTCCAACAGACGGCGGAGCATGTTGCGATGGCGGCGGCTGAGTTTGAGCACCGCCCCACGGTTGCCCTTGCGCACTTCCATCAGGTAGGCGCTGATGCGACTGTCACGGCGGTAGCGTTCATTGGGCAGTTGCTCTTCCTTGGTCAGCACGGCTTCCGAATGCTCCAGGTTGACGATCACATCGCCGGTCTGGGCCACATAGCGCTGCACCCGCCCCACAACGATCTCCCCTTCCTGCTCGGCGAAATGCTCGTAGGTCGTCTCGCGCTCGGCTTCGCGGATACGTTGCATGATGACCTGTTTGGCCGTCTGGGCAGCGATACGGCCGAAGTCGGCCGGTGTGCTGTCCACCAGGATGACGCTGCCGATCTCAGCCTGCGGGTCTATGGCCTGGGCCTCAGCCAGGGAGAGCTGCACCCGCGGGTCGGTGACCTTTTGCACCACCTTTTTCTCGACATAGATGAGCATCTCCCCGCTCTCGGGGTCAACCCGGGCCTGAACGCTGCCGCTGGGCATGCCGTACTTGCGCCTGTACGCCGAGGCCAGGGCCGCCTCGATGGCTTCCAGGATGACCTCCCTGGGCAATCCTTTTTCCGATGCCAGATGATTGACGGCTGCCATCAGTTGGTTTTTCATCGCTACGCTATCGCTCCTGAGAACTCGTCTGACTCCTGTTCTGCTCGTCGGGCATCATTCCTGGAAGATGCCCTTAACAGCAAGAAAAGTGGGGGTCACCCACTTTCCCAACACAACCTCTCCAAACCGTTACCGCTCAGCCGCTGCCATCGGGTCATCAGATCTGCCGACTGGGCCGGCTAGACTCGACACTGCGGGTTGGAAACCCTCAGCATGATGCTGCTTTCGGCCCTTTCGGGCCTGGAACTGGCAGTTTCAGACCTGGCGGCACAAGCGATCACTCTCAATCTATGCTATTTTAGCACAGACCAACAATTCAGGCAAATCAGCGCAGGCACAGCCCTCAGCCCGCGTTTCGCATCCGCTCCCGCCGGACTGCCAGGTCTTCGGCCTTGAGGGACTCAGCCCGAAGGTTTGGCAATCCACGCCGAGCGATGCGGAAAACAGGCTCAGAGAACCCTCTCGCTTCGGCGCGGGCAAAGTCCGCCGTTTACCGTATCCTGCCGTAACGTTTTCCGACGATGGCCTGCCCCGCCGGGCTGAGGGCAAAGTCAATGAATGCCCGTACCTCGCCGGACGGCCTGCCCGGCGTGACCAGGTACAGAGGGCGGGACAGGTGATAGACGCCGCGTACGGTCGCCGGCGAGGGCAGTGCGCCTTCGATGCGCAGGACCTTCACAGAGGCGGGGTCGGCGTAGCTCATGGATACGTAGCCGATAGCCGCCTGGTGCCGGGCGACGTAGTCCACCACGGCGGCGCTGGAGGGCATGACGATGGCCGTGAGGGTGACCGGCTCCTCGCCCATCACCTGCTGCTCGAAGGCTGCCCGTGTGCCCGAACCGTCCTCGCGGCTGACGATGACGATGTCCCTCGCTTCCCCGCCCACATCCTGCCAGTCCAGCGTCCATCCGGCGTAGATGTGGCGCACCTGCAGCAGAGTCAATTCATCCACCGCGTTGTCGGGATGCACGACGATGGCGATGCCATCCCAGGCGATGGGCGTGGCGGTGTATGGCTGGGGGGTGTTTTCCTCCCGCGGCGGCAGCCAGGAACAGGCCGCCAGGTTGGTCTCTCTCATCTCCAGCCGCTCCAGCCCCACGTGTGAGCCGCCGCCTTCGACGTGCAGGCGCACGTGGGGATGCTGTTCGACATAGGCGGCAGCCAGGTCCGCAAGCAGAGGCAGCATAGTTGTGGAGCCGGCGACGCGCAGCGTGACCGGTGTCGTCGGCGGCGTCGCGGCAGTGCCGCAGGCGCATAGGCAGATGGCCAAGGACAGATACAGAATGACCAAAGGCGGAGGACGAAAGGCGAAGGACGAAGGTATGATGCGTGACATAGGGCAACGGTTCATCGGATGAAGGCGATCAGGAGCGCGGCAAGGCCGGCGACGGCGCAGTAGGCGGCGAAAGGGTAGAGGCTGCCGCGTCGCAGGTAGCGCAGAAGGAAGCGGATGCAGGCATAGCCGCTGGCGGCGGCGGCCAGGAAGCCGATGATCAGGGCCGGCAGTTGCTCATGGGCCCCGGCCGCGCCGAAGAGGTCCAGCAATTGCAGCAATCCGGCGCCGAAGATGATGGGCGTGGCCAGCAGGAAGGCGTAGCGGGCGGCATCGTCCCGCCGCAGCCCCCGCGCCAGCCCCATGCTCATGGTGGCCCCGGAGCGGGAGATGCCGGGGGCGATGGCCGCCGCCTGGGCCAGCCCGACGAGCAAGGCGTCGGC
Organism: Anaerolineae bacterium; assembly: GCA_029907105.1. Lineage (GTDB taxonomy): Bacteria > Chloroflexota > Anaerolineae > UBA3071 > UBA3071 > JARYMM01. The sequence goes on from JARYMM010000001.1 coordinate 72,101, forward strand.
CAGGTTCATCTGATACGTCGTCTTGTGGCGGCGGCCCCAGCGCTCGCTGGCGGCGAGGAAGGCTGCCGTCAGCAGGAGGAAACCGGCGGTCGCCGCTGGCGTGGCGAACAGCCGCTCGAACCACTCCTCGAAGAGCCAGCCGATGAGCGCGGCGGGCACCGTGCCGATGAGGATCCACCAGGCCAGGCGCGCATCGGCTTCCACTGCCTCGTCAACCTGCGAGTTGCGTACCCGTCCTCGCAGACTGAGTAGCCATGCCCTGATCAGTTGCCACAAGTCCCGCCAGAACACGGCCAGTAAAGCGGCCAGCGTGCCCCAGTGCACCACCGTGTCGAAGAGCAGCCCTGGCGCAGGCCACTTCAGCAGCCAGGGCACGAGCACCAGATGGCCGGAGCTGCTGACCGGTATGAATTCCGTGGCCCCCTGGACGAGGCCGAGGATGAGGGCTTGTATCAAGTTCAAGGCTGACATCTCCTGGGGTAAGGGTAACCCCTGTCGGATGGTGTGATCCGGGGTGCGTAATGCGTGATGCGTGGATGAGATTATACACCGGATTTCGGAGAGGGGAAAATGCTCACCTTGGCCTTTCGCCGCGCCTCGCTTGCTGGTGATGAAGGTCATCCCCTCGCCGTGAGCAGTTTGACAGCCTGGCCGCTTTCTGCTAGGATTCGGGACGGAGAGCGAGCACGAGGGAGGTGCAGGCGAGATGGCAAGTGGCGATCTGGCGTTCATCCTGGCGGCTTTGCTCCTCGTCTTTGTCTTCTCCGTTCTGGCGAGTCGAGTTGAGCAGGCGCTATGGCGCCGCTGCCGCAGGAATCCAGCCTTGCGGCGCTTGCAGCAGCAGATCACCCTGGGAAAGGCGCATTGCCGATGACCATGAAAACCGGCACGGCGGATCTTCCCTTGCACTACGGCAAGACGCCCCGCTGGCTCTTCGAGCGCATGAAGCGGCTGGCGCGGGCCGTGGCCGAGGTCACGGTGGAGGAGTTCGGCGCGCTGGAGTTGTTGCGGCGGCTGGCGGACCCCTTCTGGTTCCAGGCTTTCGGCTGCGTCCTGGGCTTCGACTGGCATTCCAGCGGCGTGACCACCACCACCTGCGCGGCGCTCAAGGAGGGCGTGCGGGGCCTGGAAAACGAGCTGGGGCTCTACGTCGCCGGCGGCAAGGGGGCCACCTCACGCCGCACGCCGGCGGAGATCGAAGCCCGCGCCGCGGAGCTGGCCGTGCCCCCCGCCGGCCTGGTCTACGCCAGCCGCATGGCGGCCAAGGTGGACAACGCCGCCCTGCAGGATGGCTACCAGATCTACCACCACACCTTCGTCTTCGACCGGGAAGGGCATTGGTGTGTCGTCCAGCAGGGGATGAACACGGCCACCCGCTACGCTCGCCGCTACCACTGGCTGAGCGAGAAGGTGAGCGATTTCGTCTGCGAGCCCCACGCCGCCGTCTGTTGCGACGAGCGGGGCGAGCCGCTGAACATGGTGGCTGCGGAGAGCGCTGCGGCCCGGGAAGCCAGTGCGGAGCTGGCCCAGCAGAAGCCTGTATGGCTGCTGGGGGAGCTGAAGCGGTTGCAGCGGCTGGAGCTGCCGGCCCGCCACGAACTGCTGTTGCGGGACATCCACCCGGAGCGGCTGGCGCGCACCTTCCTCGCGGCTTACGAGCAGCAGCCGCGGGACTTCGAGCAATTGCTGGGCCTGGAGGGGGTGGGGCCGAAGACCATCCGCGCCCTCAGTTTGCTTGCGGAGCTGATCTACGGCGCGCCGCTGAGCTTCCGCGATCCGGCCCGCTTCAGCTTCGCCCACGGCGGCAAGGACGGCACCCCCTATCCCGTGGACCGGCCCACCTATGATCGCTCCATCAAGATGCTCCAGCGAGCCATCAAGCGGGCCAAACTGGGGCGGCGGGAGGAGCTGGAAGCCTTCCGGCGGCTGGCGGTATGGGAGCCGGCGGCGGACTAAGTACAGCCGCCCGTAAATTCGCTCCGAGTTTGTCTGCTCGCGCTGGACCTTAGTCCAGCGCCACAGCGGCTCTCCGCAGGGGCATTCGAAGCCGGTCTTCTTCGATCGCCGAAGGTCTCCGACCGAGGCGAGAAACGCGAAGAACGGAGTTCTCCCTTTCCGCATTTGACAAACCGAACGGTTGTTCGTATAATGGGGCCGTGGGCGTTGTTGTGTGACTGCTGGCCAAATTCGATGTCATATTCTGGTACCGTCAACTCAGCGTAACTGCCCAGCTAATGTTCGCAGCGGACCTTAGTCCGCTGCCTTCAACGAACTGCCGGGCCGCCGGACCAGGGTCCGGCGGGAGCGCAAGGGGCGTGAGCCAATGGACATTCATCGGAAGCTCGATCTGCTGGGCCGGGCGGCCGGTTTTGACGTCTGCGCACCGCCGGGCGGCCCGCCAGACCTGAGACCCTACATCTCTTACGTGCAACCGCCGGGCGGCGGCAAGAAGCCGGTGCTCAAGGTGCTGCAGACCAGCTTCTGCGAGCGTAACTGCCGCTACTGCGCCTTCCGCGCCGGCAGAGACGTGGAGCGCGCCGCCTTCACCCCCGACGAACTGGCCGCCGCCTTCGATCAGATGCAGCGCAGTGGCCTGGTGCAGGGGCTGTTCCTCAGCTCAGGCATCGCCGGCAGCGTGCGCACCATGGACCGTATGATCGCCACGGTGGAGCTGGTGCGGGAGCGCTACGGCTACACCGGCTACGTGCACCTCAAGATCCTCCCCGACGCCGAGGAGGCGCAGATCGAACAGGCCGTGCGGCTGGCCGATCGGGTTTCCGTGAACCTGGAAGCGCCCAACCCGGAGCGGCTGGCGCTGTTGGCGCCGCGCAAGGATTTCGCCCAGGGGTTGATGGGCCCGCTGCGCCGCGCTGCAGCGGCCATCGCTCGCGGGCAGGGCCTCTGGACGAAGCTGGGGCTGACCACACAGTTCGTGGTCGGCGCGGCAGGCGAGAGCGACCGCGAGCTGCTGGCCACCACGCAACGGCTGTACGACGAACTGCACCTGGCGCGGGCCTACTTCAGCGCCTTCAGCCCGGTGCCCGATACCCCCCTGGAAGACCAGCCGCCTGTGCATCCTGCCCGGCAGCACCGCCTCTACCAGAGCGATTTCCTCATGCGCTACTATGGTTTCCGCCTCGATGATTTCGTCTTCGACGCCCAGGGTAACCTGGCCCTGAACGAGGATCCCAAAATAGCCTGGGCGGAGGCGCATCCCGAATACTTCCCCGTGGAGGTCAACCGTGCCGGCCAGTCCGCGCTGCTGCGGGTGCCCGGCATCGGCCCCGTCTCCGCCCGCCGCATCCTGGAGGCCCGCCGGCAGGGCGTTTTGCGCTCGCTCGGCGACCTGCGCAGGCTGGGAGTGATCGTGGCCCGCGCCGCGCCCTACGTCCTGCTCAATGGCCAGCGCCCGCCGCTACAGATGAGCCTCTTCTGATTGCGGATTGCGGAATGCGGATTGCGGAATGCGGATTGCGGAATGCGGAATGCGGATTGCGGAATGCGGAATGGCCGATTATGGGAACGCGAAGGGCTCCCTGTGTATGTTGAAACGTGGCGATTTGCTGATCGGGCCGGAAAGGGTATAATACTGTTAATGGTGAGGGAGAGAAGCAGAGTTTACAGGGAGTTGTGAGCATGACTTACGAGATCCCGCCTCGCCAGAGGCCCACAGACGATAACGGCTACCTGGAGCAGATGACCAAGGCGGTCTTCCAGGCCGGGTTTAGCTGGAAGGTCATCGGCGACAAATGGCCCAACTTCCGGCGGGCCTTCGACGGCTTCGATGTCGAGAAGGTGGCCAACTACGATGCCCTGGACGTGGACCGCCTGCTGGCCGACGAGTCCATCGTGCGCAACGGGCGCAAGATCGAGGCCACCATCCACAACGCCCGCGTGATGCAGGAACTCATCGCCAGGCACGGCTCTTTCTACAACTATCTGCGCAGTCTGGACAGTCTCGATTACGCCGGCCGGCGCAGGGAACTGCACCGTCGCTTCCGTCACCTCGGCCCCACGGGCATCTTTGTTTTCCTGTATTGCGTGGACGAAGAGGTGCCGGACTGGGAAGAGCGGAACGCCTGACTGCGGATTGCGGATTGCAAATAGTGGATCTGAAATCGCCTGGGAGGCAATGGTGACTCTCCAGCGTTTGTTCGGACAGGGATTGGACCGGCTGGTTCTCGAGGGGATGATCGGCCTGGTGCGCCGGGGCGATTATGTGGTGCCACGGCAGGAAGGGGAGAAGGTGCTGAATGAATACGGCCTGGGCGATCCCCGCCGTTTCTTTCCTCCGCTGCCCGCCGAACCAGCGCGGGAGGTAGGGGTACGTCTGCTGGAGCAACGGCCGCGCTACACGGTGAGTCAGTGGCGCATCGCCAGTCCCTTTCCCGGTGCCGTGCCGCCCAAGGATGTCCTGGCCACGCGGTGTTTTCGGCCGCGTCAGAGGCCGCGGGGGCGTGTGCTCGTGTTGCATGGGGCCATGGTGCGCAGCCGTTGGCCCTGGGATTGGCTGGCCCGTCGCCTGGCGGAGCGAGGCATCGAAGCATTGGTGCCCAGCATGCCCGACCACTACGAACGCACGCCGCCCGGCGAACACAGTGGCCAGTATCTCATCGGCGGCCATCTGCGGCGCGGGTTAGAGGTGATCCGGCAAGGGGTGACGGACGTGCGGGCGCTGGTGCGGCGGCTGCGGCAGGAGGGAGACGCCCCGCTGGGCATCATCGGCTTCAGCATGGGCGGGCTCATTGGCGGCTGGACGATCACGCTGGAGCCGCTGGATTTTGCTGTGCTGGTGGAGCCGGCCGTGCAGCTCGATCCCATCGTCTTCGAGACGCGGCTGGGGGACGTGGCCTGGCGCAGCCTGGGACAGGCAGGCTGGAGTGAGCAGGAAGTGAGGGAGTGGCTGCAGGCGCTTTCGCCGCTGTGGTGGCCGCCGCTGCTGCCGCCGGAGCGTCTGCTGCTCATGCTGCCAGAGCATGACTGCTTCGTGCCGCCGCACGCTGTGGAGCGGGCCTGGGAATGTTGGGGGCAGCCGCAACTGGCGCACTACCCGGCCGGGCACATCAGCCTCTATCTGCTGCGCCGCCCCTGGCGGGATATCTTCGCCTTCGTAGAACGCTGGTGCCTGCCGGCGGAAGCGCCGATGACGCGCAAGGGTAAAGTGTAAGGTTGACAAATCGGCGGTTTGATGCTATGATATAATTAAGGCCGAGGTGACCGGGCGCGTCATCTCCAGGTCTAGGATGCAAGGCCTTGCTGTCGCTTTCTTTGGTGCTCCGTTTTACTTTCCGTTCCACGTGTTTATCCCAGAGAGGGGAAGGAGGTAAACCACATGCTCCGCAAGCGTTCTGTCCCGATGATTGCCGTGTTCTTATCCCTTGCCCTGGTTTGCTCATTGACGGTGGGCTGCCGTGGACGGGAGGCCCCACCGGAAAAGAAGCCTCTGCACATCAATCTGCCCCGCATCAGCATCGCCTATGACGAGCAAGGCGAGCCCTCTGTCCTGGGAACCCCCCTGAAAAACATAGAGCGCCTGATGCGCTCTGACCTCAGCATGTTGCGCCTCTCGCCGGAGCTCGTCCGGCAACTGATGGACTGGGGCGTCCAACACGCTGAGGTGGCCGTGGCGCCAGATGGGCTGTTCCTCTTCGTCAACAACAAGCCGCTGCCCTATCTGGCCTGGGATGAACAGATCCTGGCCAATGTCGGCGCCAAGATGGACAAGCTGGGGGTGCTGCCTCCGACGGTAGCCAGGTACATCACTCTGGAGAGAGCGCTGCCGGCTTTGGTGCGCACACTGGGCATTGGTCTGGTGCTCAAAATGCCCGTGGCTTCAGGGCAAGAGGCCCTTCCCTTCGAGGAGCACGCCGATGGCGCGCCGGTGCCTCCGGTTGAGGTGCCGGAGGAGAAGCTGGTCAGCCTCCAGGTCCCCCTGGAGTACGACGAGACGGGGCAGCCCTCGGTGGATGGGATCAAGCTGCGCGAGCTGGGGAAATTGACCGGGCAACCCATGGCCATCGGCGAGCTGGATCCGGCCACCCTGGCCACGCTCAGCCAGGCCGAAGTGGAGAACATGTTTTTGCGGATGGAGGGCAGAGGGCTGGTGCCTTACGTGGATGGCCAGCAGATGCCTTACATCAACTGGGCAGACGAGTATCTGCTGAACCTGCTGGACCTGGTGGAGAAAGCGAGGCCTGATCTGCCGCCTTTTGCGCTGGATGCCGTGCGCCGGGCCGTGCCGGGTATCAAGGAGGCTGACATCCGCGTCCAGGCCAAATTTCGTACCCCCTAGGCCTGCCGAAGCACCGCCAGCGCCTTCTGAACCGACTCCCATACCGGCCTCTCCCACGCCCACCCTTGCGCCAGTGGCGGCCGAGGAGGAAGAGACCTTCGCCAGGATGCGGCAGGAGATGGTGGATAGCACCATCCGTGCCCGCGGGGTCAGCGATGCCGCGGTGCTGCGGGCCATGGAAACGGTGCCCCGCCATCGCTTCGTGCCGGAGGATTACCTCGGACAGGCCTATGCCGATCATCCCCTGCCCATCGGTTACGGCCAGACCATTTCCCAGCCCTATATTGTGGCGCTGATGACGGAGTCGCTGGACCTGGAGCCGGGCGAGCGGGTGCTGGAGATCGGCACCGGCTCTGGCTACCAGGCCGCCGTGCTGGCCGAACTGGTGGATGAGGTCTACTCCGTCGAGATCATCCCCGAACTGGCCGAAAGCGCCGCCCGGAGGCTGCGGGAGCTGGGCTACGACAACGTGCGCACGAAGCAGGGCGATGGCTATTACGGCTGGGAGGAATACGCGCCTTTCGACGCCATCATCGTCACCTGTGCGCCGGACCACGTGCCGCAGCCGCTGGTCAATCAACTGGCCGAGGGTGGGCGGCTGGTCGTGCCCATTGGCCCGCCGGGGGGCTATCAGACGTTGTGGCAGTACGTGCGGGAAGCGGATGGGTTGAAAGCCTACAATCTGGGCGGCGTGCGCTTCGTGCCCCTGCTGCGCGAAGTGCCCGAACGACCAGGCGAGTGAGGGGGTTCCGGAATCAATAGGATGGCCGCTGTTCTCTCGCTACCGTCCAAATGCTCAGCATCGCGCCAGCGTAGCAGGCCGCTCCCGCGCCTAGCACGGCGCTGAAGCCCCAGGAAAGCGCTCCCAGCGCTGCCAGGATCGAACTGAGCACCGAGGTGCAACCGTTGACCGCCCAGGCCCAGGGGATGAGCCTGGGCGTTCGTCGTTCCAGCAGCCCGATGCCCCTGGGGAAAGGCACACCCATCAGGAAACCCAGCGGAGCCAGCGTGAGCACGGCGATGCCGAAGCGGCCGAACAGCGGCAGCCCCAGCGTCAGCCGGAAGAGGTACGGCAGGAGCAGCGGATAAAGGATGATAGCCACCGTCAGCCCTCCGAGGGTGAGACGGTGCGGCAGGCGGGGTGCACAGAGGCTGCCCAGGCCGGAGAAAAGCAGCAAGGCAAACAGCACAGCGGTCATGGCGTATACCGGCTGGCCCAGGAAGAGGATGAACCGCTGCATCAAGGGAATCTCCACGAACAGATAGGCCAACCCCAACAGCCCGAAATACAGAAACGCCCGCCCCCTGAGTTCCCCCCATTTACCCTGAGTTCCCGCGGTTCCTTTTAGAAGAAGCGGCCCCAGGATCAGCACCACTGAGGCCAACACCGCCAGCGCCAGCAGGGCCAGGAGCACGAAGTAGCCGCTGCCGCCGAAAGGCTGCCAGGTCTTGCCCAGCGTGCGCAGGATGGCCGGCGTCTGCTGCCAGCGGAAGAAGTGGAAGAAGAAGGGATGATCATCGGTTGGCGGGGCAACGGCGAAGGGGTAAGCGGCGTAGAAGGCCCGCCGGTCATCGCTGGCCAGCAGTTCGCCGAAGGCCTGGACGTAGTAAGGCTCGGGCAGCACGTTGTAGCGGTTGGTCTCTTCGGGCCGCACGCCGGGACCGACGACGAGGTCGAAGCGGCGAGCGGTGCAGAACTCCCGCACGGCGTCCATCTCCGCCGCTGTGAAGCCGCCCTTTTTGGCCAGGAGGGTCCCCGTCTGCACGCCGCGAAAGGCGATGATCCCTGCCGCTGGGTCGGCGACGCCAGCCTCCTCCAGGGCCTCCACGATCAGGGCCAGCGTGCGCACCGTTTCGCTGGGCGGCGTCTGCAGCCAGCGGGTCACCACCAGCAACCCGTCCTCTTCCAGATGGGCCAGGTAGTCGGAGAAGGCCTCCACGGTGTGCAGGTAGTCCTCGGCCAGACTGTAGGCCCCTGAGGTCACCGGGCGATAGGGCTGGGTCAGGGCCAATTGCACCACGTCGAAACGCTCAGCACTGCGGCGCAGATAACTCCGCCCCACCTCGCTCACCACCCGCACCCGTGGGTCGCCATAGACGTCGGCAGCGGGTGGGCTCATGCCGTAACGGGCGGCGGTGATGAGCAGCGGATTGCTTTCCACGGCGGTCACGGCGGCAGCGCCCTCCGCCAGAGCTGCCCACACGTCCAGGCCGCCTTTGGGCTCCAGGATCAACGCCCGCGCCCCTGGCCGCAGGCGGTAGGCGATCGCTGCCGGCAGGTAGTCGCTGAAGGCCAGGTCGGCCTGTGGGTTGGCGATGAGGGGGACGGCGGTGAGGTCGTCGCCGTCCACGGTGAGGCCAAGCTGTGGTGGCGGTGCCGCGGTGTAGGTATAGCTCAGCCCTGGCAGTTGCCGCACGCCGGGGCTTTGCAGCAGGTCCACGCGGGAGAAGGCGTTCCAGTCGCTGAAGATGACGCGGGCACCCGGATAGAGCAGGGCCTGGCTCAGTCCCTTGTAGGGCGAGAGGCGCACGTCGAGAAAAGGTGGTCGGGCCACGGTCAGCCAGGCCAGCAACGCCGTCCCCGCCAGGTAACCCAATGTAGGGGCAGGTTTAAAACCTGCCCTGCCAGGTTCCAAACCTGCCCCTACCACGCCGCGCCAGGCGAAGGCAGCCGTGGCCAGCCAGCCCAGAAGCCCGGCGGCGGCGACCGTGCCCGGCCCGCCCAGCCGCGGCAGGAGCAGCACGGCCAACAGACATCCGGCGGCCGAGCCGGCCATGTTGGCTCCGTAAATGCGATGGGCTCCTGTTGGGGCTGCGGCCAGGGGGATGGATACTGCCAGCCCGCTGAGGGCAAAGGGCACAACCAGGGCCAGGTAGTACAGGAGCAGGTAGAGCGCCTGTCGTGGGTCCCAGGCGATGCTGTAGGAGTCGAAGGGCAGGGCGTTCGTGAGCAGGTAGCTGGCCGGGATGCTCAGGCCGAAGGCGGCAGCCAGCCAGGCCAGACGGTGACGCCAGTGGCTGCCTGCCAGCCGCGGCCATAGCGTGAGCAGCGACCCGCTGGCCCCGAAGCCCAGCAGGGCCAGGCTCACGGCCATGAAGGCGAAATGGTAGAACTGGGCCAGAGAGAAGATGCGGGTCAGGCTGATCTCGAAGACAAAGGTAGCTGCGGCCAGCAGAAACAGGCCCAGGTAGATGGACAGCATGGGATCCTTTTTCATAGCAGAACTATAGCAGAAAGAGCGCCAACGGTCAAAATGGCACAAGTCGTAGCTCGGGCTTCCCCTTTCGGGAGAGTCATGTTAGAATTAACGTGAAGCCATTGCCAAATGACAGCGGTCATGGTCAGATTGTACCGGCCGTGCTACATTTGGTCAGAGGTCTGTGAGCAAAGCAAGGCAAAGGAGGAGCCCACGTGTACCCGATTCTGGTCAAGGAAGACTTAGCTCCGGTCACCAAACTGATGATCATCGAAACGCCGGAAGTGGCGCGCAAGGCCAAAGCCGGCCAGTTCGTCATCGTCCGTGACTGCGAAGAGGGCGAGCGCATCCCCCTGACCATCGCTGACTTCGATGGCCAGGCCGGCACCGTCACCATCATCTTCCAGGAGGTCGGCAAGTCCACGATGCATCTGGGCAGGCTGCGGGCTGGCGATAGCCTCTGCACCTTCACCGGGCCGCTGGGCAGGCCCAGCGAGATCGAGGAGTACGGCACGGTGCTGTGCGTCGGCGGCGGCGTGGGCATCGCCCCCATTTTCCCCATTGCCCGTGCCCTGCGCGAGGCAGGCAACCGCGTCATCTCCGTCATCGGTGCCCGCAACAAGGACCTGCTCTTCTGGGAGGAGAAGATGCGCAGCGTCAGTGACGAACTGATCGTCTGTACCGACGACGGCTCCTACGGGCGCAAGGCGCTGGTCACCGTGCCCATGAAGGAAGTGTTGGAGCAGCGAAATGACGTGAGTCGCATCTGGGCCATCGGGCCGGCGATCATGATGAAGTTCTGCTCCCTCACGGCCAAACCGTTCGACGTGCCCATCATCGTCAGCCTGAACTCCATCATGGTGGATGGCACGGGGATGTGCGGGGCCTGCCGCGTGGAAGTGGGCGGGCGTACCCGTTTTGTCTGCGTGGATGGGCCGGAATTCGACGGGCGGGAAGTGGATTGGGATCAGTTGCTGGCCCGTCAGCGTATCTACCTGCCGGAGGAGAAGCTGGCACGGGAGAAGTTCGAGCAGGAGTGCTGCAAGGGACATTAACCCCATGGATGTCGAGGTTGATCAGAGCTGGAGGATCGAGGATAGTCTTGTCAGCGACGGAAGGAAGTGGCGACATGGTCGTAGAAGTAGATGCAACGACTCTACACGGATCTCAGCGCTATTAAGGAAATGTTAAGGAAAGTGCAGAAGGCAGTGGCTCAGTTAGTTGAAGAAGCTTCACCCCGTGTTCAAACGGAGCATCCAGACGTCGTGCGGATCGAGGGGATCTGTGGCGGCCGGCCGAACTTCCGAACAGTTGGGGTTCAGTGAGATGCTGCACAGGCTGCTCCGTTTCCTTGAAACCGTCACCGCCGCGGAAATGCGAGACATGATCCGCAACTTGGCCGAATTCAAAGGGCCCGAAGAAGGAGCATAGGTTGGATGCCTGAGACGACGAAACCCGACACGAAGAAGCCCAAACCGGGAGACATCCCCCGGCAGGAGATGCCGCGACAGCCGCCGGAGGTGCGGCGCACCAATTTCGACGAGGTGGCCCTGGGCCTGACCATGGAGCTGGCCCAGCGAGAGGCGGCGCGTTGCCTGCAATGCAAGAAGCCGAGCTGTATCAGCGGCTGCCCGGTGGAGGTGCGCATCCCCGAATTCATCCATGCCCTCAGCGAGGGGAACATGCCCGAGGCCGTGCGCTTGCTTAAGGACAAGAACAACCTGCCCGCCATCTGCGGGCGGGTCTGTCCGCAGGAGACGCAGTGCGAAGCGGAGTGTGTGCTGGGCAAGAAGTTCGAGCCGGTGGCCATTGGCCGGCTGGAGCGCTTCGTCGCCGACTGGGAGCTGGCGCAAGGTGTGAAGGTGCCGGAGCCAGCGCCGCCCACCGGCAAGCGGGTGGCGGTCGTCGGCGCCGGACCGGCCGGGCTGACCTGCGCCGCCGATCTGGCCCGTTGCGGCCACCAGGTGACCATCTTCGAATCGCTGCATGCCCCCGGCGGGGTGCTCATGTACGGCATTCCGGAGTTTCGTCTGCCCAAGCGCATCGTGCAGGCGGAGGTGGACTACGTCAAGAGCCTGGGCGTGGACATCCGCCTCGATTCCGTGGTGGGCAAGCTGTACACGCTGGACGAGCTGCTGGGCGAGCAGGGGTACGATGCCGTTTTCCTGGGCACCGGGGCGGGGTTGCCTCTCTTCATGCGCATCCCCGGCGAGAACTTCAACGGCGTCTACTCGGCCAACGAGTTCCTGACCCGGGTCAACCTGATGAAAGCCTACCGCTTCCCCGAATACGATACGCCGGTGAAGGTGGGGCGGCGGGTGGCGGTGATCGGCGGCGGCAACGTGGCCATGGACAGCGCCCGCAGCGCGTTGCGGCTGGGCTGGCAGCGCGCCCTGGCCGAGGGCAGCGAACCGCCCGAGGTGACCATCGTCTACCGCCGCTCGCGGGCGGAGCTGCCGGCCCGTCTGGAGGAGGTGGAGAACGCCGAGGAGGAGGGCGTGGAGTTCAGGCTGCTCACCAATCCGGTGGAGATTTACGGCGACGAGCAGGGTTGGGTGCGGGGCATGCGCTGCATTCGCATGGAGCTGGGCGAGCCGGACGAGAGCGGCCGGCGGCGACCGGTTCCCGTCGCTGGCTCCGATTTCGACATGGAGGTGGACGTGGTGATCGTGGCCATCGGCACCAGCCCCAATCCGCTGGTCTTCACCGAGGCGGGTGGCCTGGAGCGCACCCGCTGGGGCACGGTGGTGGCCGACGAGCAAACGGGCCGCACGACCAGGGAGGGGGTCTGGGCCGGCGGCGACATCGTCACCGGTGCGGCGACGGTGATCAGCGCCATGGGCGCTGGCAAGCGGGCTGCCGCCGACATCCACCGCTATCTGAGTTCGGCGTTCTGAGTTTGGCGTTCGGAGTTGTGTGTTCTGCGCCGCACTCCGAACCCCGAACGCCGAACACGCGCAGAAGGTGGCGACATGGCCTCGAAGATCACGCAGGTAGTCAAGCGAACGGGGGCCGTTGTGCCCTTTAACCCCGAGCGCATCACCAACGCCATCTACCGGGCGGCGGTGGCCGTGGGCGGCCGCGATCGCTCCGTTGCCGAGCGCTTGACGCAGCAGGTGGTGGCCATTCTGGAACGGAACACCACGCCGGGCCACATCCCCCACGTGGAGGAGATCCAGGATATCGTGGAGAAGGTGCTCATCGAAGCGGGTCACGCCCGGACGGCCAAAGCCTATATCCTCTATCGCGCCGAACGGGCCCGCCTGCGGGGAGAGAAAAGCGCCCAAGCCCAGCGCACCTCCACCAATATCCCTTATCGCAAAATCTACGAGGTGCTTAACTGGGCGGTGGATCACAGTCTCCATACCGTTGGCCATCTCAATGAACGCATCGCCCGCGGGGAGTTCCCCGACATCGTGCGAGAGTCGGACGAGGTGTACGAGAAAGATGTGGCCACGGCGGCGGAGATGATCCGGGAGCGGCAGGGGGAGGTGAAGATTGTCATCGTCGCCGGGCCCTCCTCTTCGGGCAAGACGACGACGACGATCAAGCTCGGCCAGCGATTGGCGGCGGCCGGCCTCAGCCTGGTGGCGCTGAACGTGGACAATTACTTCTTCGACCTGGAGCTGCATCCCAGGGACGAGTTCGGCGATTACGACTTCGAGACGCCACAGGCCCTCGATCTGGCGCTCATCAACGAGCATCTGGTGCGCCTGCTGGCCGGGGAGGAGGTCAAGATCCCCTTCTACGATTTCCGCACGGGCCGGCGCACGCTGGATGTGACGCCCATGCGCGTGGGGCCGCAGGACATCATCCTCATTGACAGCCTGCATGGCCTCTATGCCGACATGACGCGGGACGTCGCCGATGAGCGGAAATTCCGGCTGTACATCGAGACGCTGTTGCAGATGAAGGATGAGCGCGGCGAGTTCATCCGCTGGACCGATTTGCGGCTGATGCGGCGCATGGTGCGCGATGCGCAGTTTCGCGGTTATGATCCCGAGCAGACGCTGCTACACTGGCACTACGTGCGCTCGAGCGAGTTGCGCAACATCATCCCCCACGTTAACACGGCCGATTACATCATCAACAGCGCGCTGCCGTATGAGCTGCCCATCATGAGGGCCCGGCTGATGGGGCACTTCGAGCAGTGGGCGGAGAAATATGCCGACGACCCGCAGCGGGTAGATGCCTGCATTCGCGCCAGGCGCGTGCGCGACCTCTTGAGGGCCGTCACCGCTGTGGAGGACGATTCGCCGATCCCGCCCTATTCGCTGTTGCGGGAGTTCATCGGCGGCAGTGGCTATGAGTATTAGCCCTTGAGGAGGTCAGGATGATCAGGGATCTGGTGCTGAAGAACCGCAGCTACCGGCGCTTCCACCAGGAGGTAGCTGTGGAGTTGGAAACGCTGCGTGAGCTGGTGGACCTGGCCCGGCTCTCGGCCTCGGGGGCCAACAAGCAGCCCCTGAAGTACATCCTTTCCTGTGATGCGGAGAAGAACGCGCTGATCTTCCCCCATCTGAGCTGGGCGACCTACCTCCGGGACTGGCCTGGCCCAGCGGAAGGGGAGCGGCCCTCGGCGTACATCATCATCCTGGGGGACACGGAGATACGGCCATCCTTTGGCTGCGATCACGGCATTGCCGCCCAGAGCATCCTCCTGGGGGCGGTGGAGAAGGGCCTGGGGGGCTGCATCATCGGTGGAGTGCAGAAAGAGGGCCTCCGTCAGGCGCTGGGGATACCGCCTCGTTACGAGATCCTCCTCGTCCTGGCCCTGGGCAAGCCCAAGGAAACGGTGGTCATCGAACCACTGGGCCCCGATGGCGACATCCGGTACTGGCGGGACGCGCAAGGCGTGCACCACGTGCCCAAGCGCTCGCTGGATGAGATCATCATCGGTTGACCTGTCTGTGCTGGCCCCAGACCGCAAAATAGCCCCAGCCAGGATTTCCCCAACTGGGGCTGTCTTATTGTCGTGGCCATGGATCACGGCCAGACCTTCGGGCCGATGCCCGGGCTGGCCGATTTCATCACTGCCGCCGGGCAAGTGAAAGAAGACGGCGTGCTCCTGGCCCCGCAGACGATCCGCTTCTTCGGCCGCCTCTTCGGGGACCGCCACAACCCCACAGTCATCGCCCGCCTCAACTGGAACACGCTCCACCGCCAGCCGTGGGGCTACCAGGAAGCCCATACCGTCAAGGGGCGGGTTCGCCTGCTTCGACGGCGCGATCCTCGCCACCTACGCCGACACGCCATCGGCGATACCGTATCACGGCGGAAAACCCGCCCCTAACTAACGCCGATCGTGCGGGCCGTGCCAGAGGCCACCAGCGTCGCAGTGCCAGCCGTGCCCCTCCACGCGCAGAGGGTTTTTCTCCCAGCCCGCCTGTACCCTGGCCACGATCTCCGGCCAGGGACGGAGGCCGCTCAGGGCATCGGGTGCGGTGACGTTGAAGCCGCCGGCGGCGCAGGCGTAGCGCACCGTCTCCTCCAGCGTGTGGCCGCGCAGGAAGGCAGACAGGAAGCCGGCAATGCAGGAATCGCCCGCCCCCGTCCCGCCGGCGAAATGCTCCACATGGAAGCTGGGCTCCCACAGCTCGCGGTCGGCCCAGTTATCCAGGTCGGCCGGCCTGACCTTGCCCATCTCCGCCAGGCGCTCCTTCCCCGCCGTGCGCACGTAGACGCCACGGTAGCCGCACTTGATGCCCACCACCTTGCCGCCCATGGCCAGCAGCCGCTCCGAGAGGCGGCTCAGATCATCGCCGGTGAACAGGGCCAGCATGTCCTCGCCGTGGCGGGCCTGATAGTCGTCAAAGCGCTGCCGCTCCAGCATGTAGAGCAGCTCCTCGGCGCTGGGCAGGAAGATGTCCACGGTGGGCATCACGCCGGCCAGGATGGCCTGCCAATCAGCCCGCCCCGCCTCCGAGCCGGGATCGGGCATGGCCATGTCCAGCGACGTGGTCACACCCAGCGCCTGGACACGGCGGAAAATCTCCAATAGTTCCCGGCCCCCATCGCTGTACATCCGCCGCATGATGGGCGGATAGCCGAAGTGGAACAGGTCTCGCCCGGCCACCAGGTCGTAGTTGACGTCTGCCGCCGAGAAGGTGTCGTTGGTCCCCGGTCGGTGCAGGAACATACGGTCCAGCCCCGGCGGGTCGAGGACGATGGTGTAGGAGCTGGTCTCGCCGGCGACGACGATCACCCCTTCGGTGACGCCCCAGTCGGCCAGGAGCAGGCGGATGAGCGAACCGAAGGGGTCGTCGCCCACCTTGCCCATGAGCGCCGTGTCAATGCCCAGCCTGACCAGGGCCAGCCCGGTGTTGGAGACCGGCCCGCCGGTGGACAGCGTGGCCGGCCCGACGAGCCTCACCTTGCCGGGCACGAAGAAATCCGCCCCGCGTTTCACCTCCAGTCCCGACAGATCGGGGATGATGTCCAGGCAAAGGTGCCCGGCTACGACCGCTTTAGGGATCTCATTCCTCATGATGCCACTCCAATTGATGATATTGTTATTGTACCTGATTCACACAGGATGACCTTCTCAAAGGGGATCTTGATTACAACTGCTCTTCCTGTCCAAACCACCTTTCCTCCAGCCGCGCTAATGTGCCATCCTCGCGCAAGGCTACCAACGCTTCGTTGACCGCAGCCAGAAGCTGCGGAGCCTGGCGCGGCACGGCGATCACGTAGGGAACCGAGACCAGCGGCGGCCCCACGGCGTGCAACCCACCATGCTCTCCCTGAAACTGGCGCACCGTGACCGCATCGGCCAGCGCGGCGTCGGCCTGGCCAGCCACCACAGCGGCCAGAGCGTCCTGCGGCAGCGCAAAAGTCAGCAAGGTCAACCCCTCCAGGTGGCCTCGCAGCGCCCGCCCCTGCACGTCGCCTTCCGACCCCCACTCCACGGCCAGCCGCCGCCCGGCCAGGTCATCGGGACCGGCGATGTCCGCCCTCCCTTCGGCCACCACCAGCAACAGGCCGGCGTCGAAGTAGGGGATGGAGTAGGCCACGTCGCGGGTCAGACGCGGGTCCAGCGGCAGGGCCGAGATCACGCTGTCGGCCCTGTGTGCCCACAACGCCGCCACCAACCCGTCGAAGCCGATGCCCTCGAAGGAGACCGCCACGCCCCAGCGGGCGGCGATGGCCCGCGCCAGGTCCACGTCGTAGCCCACGGGCTGCCCCTGGCCGTCCAGGCCCTCGAAGGGTGGGAAACTGGGGTCCATCCCCACCCGCCAGACGCCGCTGCGCTGGATGCGCGCCCACACCGCATCCTCACCCCGCCGCGCCATCCGCCAGAGCAGAACCCCCGCTGCCACCAGCAGCAAAGTCAGCCCCGCTGAAATCAGGATTCTCCTCTTCGACCAGCGGAAGGGCCTGCTGGGTCTGAGGCATCTGAAGAGACCCCCCAGCCCTCTCATTTCCCTCACTCCCCTCGGGCGTATCGTTGCACTTCCAGGTAGATGGGCTTGGGCACAAAGTCGGCGGAGACGAAGGTGAAGTAATCCTGGTAGGTCTGCGTCGGCCAGGGGAAGCGGAAGGCCCACAGGCAGACGGCCAGGCACCACTCCCACTCCTCCTGCGCTTTCTCGTAGGCGCGCAGGGTATAGGCGATACGCTGGGCAGGACGCACGGCCTTCGTCCAGCGGGGATGATCGTTCCAGCCGCCTTCGGTGATGATGATCGGCTTATGGCCGTCGCCGTTGCGCAGCATGACCTGGCGCAGCAGCTCCGTGCGGGCGAAGTTGACGGCATCGGCCTCCGCCGGGGCGTCGGGCGGGAACTTCCAGCCATAGGCGTGGACGGCCAGGATGTCGAAATAGTGCGCAGCGCCGGCGTCGTACATGCGCTGGAGGAAGGTGAGGTCATCCATGCCCCACTCGCTGCCCGGCGGGGCCAGGGTGGGAGCCAGGGCGCCGGCCAACACCTGCATGTCGGGGTCAGCCTCTTTGGCCCGGCCATAGGCGATCTTGAGCAACTCCACGTAGCCTGCAGGGTCCACGGGCCGATAGCCCCACTCCAGGCTCAGGTTGGGCTCGTTCCAGATGATGATGTGGCTGATACGCCCGCGGAAGTGCTCGACAAAGGCATAGACGTAGTCGCCGAAACGGCCGAAATTCTCCTCTGGCAGGTAGGTGTCGAAAGTACCTATGGGGCGGGCCCACTGCGGCACGAAGCCCAGGCGGGCGATGACGGTCAGCCCCTGCGCCCGGGCGTGATCCACCACCAGGTCGGCGTGATCCCAGGTGAAGCGTCCGGGCCGGCGCTCGTAGTAGCCCCAGGGGAAGTACTCCACGATCCAGCTCGCCCCCATCTCGCGCACCATCTCCAGCGTGCGCTTGATCTTGTGCGCTTCCACTTCGTCGGTGAGGCGGGTGTGGACGCCGATTTTGGGATTGCGCGTCTGCACCGTTTGCGGCGGCCCAATGACGACCACAGGCTGGTACGGCGCCAGCAGAAGCAGCAGGAGGCAAAGAACGAGAAGGCAGCGAGTGAACAAGGCCACGAGGCAACGAGGGGATAAGTCAACGAGGCAACGGGGCAATGAGGAAAAACGGTTGCTTCTCATCCCTTATCCCTCACCTCTTGCCTCTTGCTCCTTGCCTCTTGCCTCTTGCATCCTGCCTCTTGCTCCTACTGCTGCTTGTACCGTTGCAACAGCATCATCTGTTCCAGATCGTCGGTGAAATCCGGGGTGAGCGAGACCATCTGCGATTGATGGCCTGTCAACCGGCCTGAACCGTCGAAACTGAGCCGGGCCACGCCGATGAGCCGTCCGGCGTGGCCGGGGGAGGGGTGTTCCGAGGGCAGGATCAACACGCCGGCGCTCTCATCCCACAGTGCGCTGGCCGTCCGGGGCTGTGTGCCGCCGACGATGATGTCAATCCCTTCGACCTCTTGCAGCAACCGCTGCTCCATCGCCTGTCCCACGTGTACCAGGAGGATGATGATGTCGGCCTGCGGGCGCAGTTCGGCCACCACGGCCTGCGCCGCGGCCAGCGGGT
This sequence comes from Anaerolineae bacterium, assembly GCA_029907105.1. GTDB lineage: Bacteria > Chloroflexota > Anaerolineae > UBA3071 > UBA3071 > JARYMM01. The sequence continues at coordinate 90,595 of JARYMM010000001.1, forward strand.
CGCCCACCTGGAAGCCGTGCAGGGCGTTGGACACCATCCCCGTGAGGCCAACGATGGCTACCCGATGTCCATCCATCTTCTTGATCACGTAGGGCTGGGCGAAGGGTTCGCCTCCCCACTCCACGTTGGCCGAAAGGAAGGGGAAGGTGGCATCGGCCATGCGCTGGCGCAGCACCTCCGGGCCGAGCTGCAGATCGCCCTCGCCCAGGGCCATGGCATCGTAGCCCATCAGGTTCATAGCCTCGACGACAGCCTTCCCCTGGCTCTGCTGAGCCGGCCATTGGTTACTGTTCAGGCTGTCGCCCGCATCCAAGAGCAGCACGTGGGCGGCTGCCGCTCGCTCCTGCTTCACCAGGGTGGCCCGACGGGCCACACCGCCGACGGTGGGGTTTCAACCGCAGGGCAGCATATAGCCCCAGGTGTCGTTGGTGTGCAGCAGCGAGAGGGCGAACGGGGCGGGGGTGGCTGTGGGCGGCACCGGCGTGGGCGTTGGCGGCACCGGGGTTGGGGTAGGAGGCACTGGCGTCGCCGTGGGGGGCAGCGGTGTAGGGGTTGGCGGCGCTGACGTGGGCGTTGTCGGTGCGGTTGGCCCAGCACAGCTGCTGAGCAGGGCCAGCAGGCAGACAGATGCTATGAAGATCCTGATTCCGTTTTCTGACATCTCTTCCGCCTTTCAAGGTTTGACAATTTTAGCCATTAAGGCTAAAATAGCATAAGGCTTCCCATGAATCGCACCGCTTCGCAAAGGAGAACACGCCATGCCCATCACCCGCTTTGCCAATGAATACGAGTTGCAGAAAGTCGTGCAGCGATGTCACAACATCCTGTGGGAGAGGCACGGTTTCGATCCTGCTCAGGCTTTCGACGAGTTCAGCAAACTGCTCTTCGTTAAGCTCTACGACGAGACAGTGGCCGGTGGTGCACGCGTGGCCATCCGTCGCAGTGAGCCGGCCGAGGACTTTGCGGCAAGGGTGCGTTGGCTGTTCGAGCAGGCCAATCAGACGCCAGGCTTTGAAGGCATTTTCTCCGACGAGCCCATTGTAGCTGATGATCTTTCGGTTTACGAAGTCTTTCGGCAACTCCAGAACTATAGCCTGCTCCAGACCACTTCGGTTGTTGATGGAGCCGATATTAAAGGAACCATCTACGAAAATATTGTCGGCAACACGTTTCGGGGAGAGCTGGGTCAGTTCTTCACCCACCGTAATATCGTCGAATTCATGGTCCGAATGGTGGATATAGATAAAGACACAGTGGTGTATGACCCTGCCTGCGGCTCTGCTGGCTTCCTGATCATGTGTGCCAAGCTTATCAGGGATCAGATCAAAGCCTCCCAGCCTCCGCTGTTTCAGGAGATGACGTCCCAGGCATTGAAAGCGTACAGCAAACGCTGTTTGATCGGCACAGAGATCAACGAACGAACAGCCCGTGTGGCCAGACTAAATCTGCTGATGCATGGATTGGATTATTCCAACATCTTTACCGTCAACGCACTTAAATTGAAGGAGAGTGACAACGAACGGCTACATTCGCTGATAAAGGAAGGCACAATAGACGTGATCTTCGCCAACCCGCCCTTTGCGGGCTACGAAAAAGACGCCAGCGTACTGACAAGATTCGAGCTCGGTCACAACGGCCTTGGGAAAGTCGCCGCGGTCACACGGGAGGTCCTGTTTGTCGAGCAGATTATCCGCTTGCTCCGTCCTGGTGGTATGGCCGGTATTGTGATCCCCCAAGGCATTTTCACCAACCGCAACCTGGCTCGCGTCCGAGAGTACATCCAAAGAAACGCCCAGATTCTTGCGGTCATCGAACTGCCCGACTGGGCCTTTATCCCTTCGGGAACGAGTGTCCGGGGCAGTTTGTTGTTCATCCGACGAATGACTCCCCCGCCCGCAGATTACCATATCTTCATGAAACGGGTGGAGCACATCGGCTTCACCTCTACCGGGCGTCCCGATCCCCAGAACGACTTCATAGTCACCCTTGCCGAGTTCAAGAGCCAGGACCCGCGCTACATGGTTGCCGTTGACAAGATCCGGGGTCGTCTAGATGCCAAGTTCTACTTGCGTAAACACCAGGCTGTTGTTGACCTGTTTCGCCACAATCCGAAACACAAGCTCGTCAGGCTGTCCGACATCGGAACATTTCACACCGAGAAGGTCAATCCCCGTCGTTTTCCTGATGCCGACTTTAACTTGATCGAAACCAGCTGCGTGGATCCTGCTACTCTGACCATCACACCAAAACGAATCAAGGGAAGCGAGAGCAACTACACCTCACTCAAGGTCCTGCGCGCGGGGGACATCCTGATCAGCCGGCGACGTGCTTATCGAGGGGCTATCGTCATAGTGCCCCCTGAACTGGACGGATCTCTGGCTATCCCTGAATTCTCAGTGCTTCGGTTACAGACAGGAATTGATCGGAACTATGTGGTAGAAATACTTCGTTCGTCCGAGTTCCTCCAATTGATGACTATCTATTCTACTGGAGAGATGTCCGGACGCATCTCAGAAAAGGACCTGCGACGACTGCAAATCCCCTTGCCAGAAGATCATGCCGAGATAGGGGCGGATTTCGTTTCGCTGCGAGAACAAATCCACGAACTGAACAGGCTCATCGAGGCCAAACAGCAAAGCATTGCCGCCCTGGCCAGCTCTATTATCCAGGGCACGAGATAGAATCATCGGGTAACCACGAATCCCTGAGCCTCATAGCGAATTTCACGCCACCGCCACGCCTCATGATCTGCAAGCGCTGGCAGGTTTATCCGATAGCGATGTCCAGAGCGGCCGTCTTTTCCGGCCTGAAAAACATCCCTGTAATCACCTACTGCCCGAAGAATGCCGTTGGGCACGGTGAACAACTGCAGACGGGTCAGGAATTGGTAGGAATGGGCCTCATCGAACTGGTAAACGCAAATCACGAAAGCTGTAACGGTCACTTTCAACAGGTTAGGGCCGAAAACGTAATAGGGTGGTAGCTTGGGCGGGCAATCCCCAAGCGGCCCCCGTTTATCTTCTACATAACTCTCCGCCTCGTCGCTGCTGATCTGCTCCGGTCTGACGTCTTGCGTTCTGTCAAGATCGGGATCGCCCTCTTTGTGGGTTTTGACATCAATGTGGATCACCGCGTCAGGTGAACTCAGGCGTGTCTCAGAGCCAACAGGAAGACCGGTAGGGAACCATTCGGGGAAGTTGCGGTTCAGGAGTCCGGTGATGACGATTTCTCCTACCTGCTCCCAGGGGGCAGAAGGTTCCTTTGGGCTGATGACCATCTTGCCAGCCCATGTATCTGGCACCTTGTTGGCCTCGTTGTACCAGGCCTGGAGATTGCCGGCGTTGCCATAGAGCACGTGAAAGATTCGGTCGGTGTATCCTCGCTCGAGCCTGGCAATGTAATCAGCAAACTCTTGCAACCTTGTGAAATCCTCTCGCCGCATTGTTTCCTCCAAACCTGTACCGCTCTTTATCATCACCAGTAGACCAATGTTGCGCCCCTTCCCGTTTTCTGCTACAATAACGCCTGACGCCGGCTGGGATGAGGAGTAAGGTGCTGTGGATCTATCTACCGGACGGGACATCGCCCTGGTTATCCTGATCGTCGAAGCGTTCGTGCTGAGCCTGCTGCCGTTGGCCCTTTTCTATTTCGGCATCCGCGGCATGCACACGCTGCGCGGCAAGCTCGACCCGCTGTTGCCGGTGGCGCAAAAACGCCTGCGCAGCATAGCCCATGGTTCCCAGGACATCAGCGCACGTATCGTTCGACCTTTCATCGCCGTGAGCTGCCTGCGGGCGCAGGCCCAAGGCACGATACAAGCTCTGATACGCAAGGGGAGGAACACACAGTGAACAAGAAAACCCGCGGCTTACTCATCGGGGCCCTGTCCGGCGCGCTGCTGGGGGCGGCGCTGGCCTGGGCTTTGCTATCCAGAGAAGAACTCGACACAGAAAAAGCCCCTGGTCAGGGCCGTCGCCGCTTGCAGGCCAGCACCGGCGAGTGGTTCAAGCTGGGCATGTCCCTCCTGCAGGCCGGCCGCCAACTGGCCAACATGATCAGGTAGTCGCCTTCGATTCCGGCAGGGGGGCGTCCTCGGCCAGCAGTTTCTCCAGGACGGCGTCCGTCACATCCTCTTTTGCGCGCAGCTCTTTGGGCAGTTCTTCCGGCAGTTCCTCCGGCAGTTCCTCCAGCAGCTCCTCCGGCAACTCCTCCAACAATTTCTCCGGCAACTCTTCCGGCAAGGGAGGCAATTCCTCAACGAGCGGTTCGGGCGGAGCCACGGCTATCTCCGGCAGGGCCTCCACGGGCAGGACCTCCGGCAACGGCGGTGGCGCCACAGCTTCCGGCGGCCGGGCCTGCCACACCTCATGCAGTGTGCGCCCTTCCCCATAGCGCTCGGCCAGCGAGCGGAAGGCCGCCATCGGCATGACCCGCCGCAGCGGCGTGTCGCTCTCCGCCCACAGTTCTCGCAGCGCGCCGAAGTCCCACTCGGCGGTGATCACGCCCTCGCTGCTGGCGGTGCCCAGCTCCACCATGAGGCCGCTGTAATGAAGGGTGAATTCGGCCGGGGCGAAGATCGCCGACTGACCGGCATACTCCTGCCGCTCGCCCAGTCCCAACGCGTTGTGGCCGACGAGGAAGCTGACCATGCCATAGAGCTGGTTTTCCTGCACGCGGGCCAGCAGCCCTGCCCGCACCTTGCGGTGCAGGCCCGCCCCCGGACAGGCTCCCAGTCCGATCAGCATCTGCGCCCCCTGATAGGCCAGCAGGCGGCCCGCCTCCGGATAGAGCGCATCATTCCCCAGCAGAAGGCCAATGCGGCCCACCTCTGTATCTATCGCCGACCACCCCGTACCCGGCACGGCCAGCCCCACATCGTCGGCGCTCAGGCTCACCTTGGCCTGTCGCCCCACGATGTTCCCCTGGGGACCAAAGACCACAGCCTGGTTGACGACCTGGCCACTGACCTCGTCTCGGAAATAGCCGCTGCCGGCCACGACTGTCAGGCCGTATTCCCGGGCAGCGCCGGCGAAGAGGTCGCGATAAGCATCCCAGACCAGGCCGGCGTCCCCCTCCAGCAGCCTGCCCAGGTCCTGGCGCAGGTCAGCTTTCAGCACGCTGGCCGCGGTATCGGCCACCTTACCCTTGGCTCTCGTCCACAGGGACGTGCCGCTGCGGCGCCCCCGGTCTGCCTGCTTCAGAAGCTCGGCCCGCAGCCCCGGCAGCAGCGGCGGCACGGCGATCATCCCCAGCAGTTCAGGAAACACGATGAGCTGCGCTTTCTTGGCCTGGGCCATGCGCAGGAAACGCGCCAGGTCCTTGCGACAGCCATCCAGCTCCTCGTGCAGGCGCAAACGCTGCTGCACGCAGGCGACAATAACTTGGTCCATAGTATCCTCCTTCGCCCTTGTTTGTAGACAACCCCCATGATACCACAGCAGGCCGCAAAGGACAAGATGGACAGAACACGAGAGATGAAGCTCAATCGTAGCGCACGCGAGGGTCGAGAAGGGCGTAGGTCAGGTCCACGAGCAGGTTCACCAGCACGTAGATGGCCGCCACCAGCAGGACAACGCCCTGCACCACAGGAAAGTCCTTCCACAGGATGCCATCCACGATCAGCCGCCCCAGCCCACGCCGCGCAAAGACCGTCTCCGTGACCACGGCGCCGCCCAACAGGAAGCTGAAGCGCAGACCGATGTCCGTGACCACGGGGATAAGGGCGTTGCGCAGGGCATGGCGGGTGATGACCATCCACTCCCGCAGCCCCTTGGCCCGCGCCGCCGTGACATACTCCTGGCCCAAAGCCTCCAACACGCTGGAACGGGTCTGGCGGGCGATAGAACCGGAGGAGGCAACGCCCAACACCGCCGCTGGCATGAGCAGATGGCGCCATGTGCCCTCACCGGTGGCCGGCAGCCAGCGCAGGGCGATGCTGAACAGCAGGATGAACAACAGACCTGACCAGAAGACGGGCAGTGAGGAGCCGACGACGGCCACGGTCATGCACAGGCTGTCCACCCAGGTGTCCCGTCGCAGGGCGGCGATGAGGCCCAGCACCAGTCCCAGGGCGATGGCAATGCCCATAGCCGCCAGGGCCAGTTCCAGCGTCGCCGGCAATTGCTCGCCGATCATGCGCGTCACCGGGCGGCCGGTGGCCAGGCTGCGGCCCAGGTCGCCGCGCAGTACCTGGAACAGGAAGCGCCCGTACTGCACCAGCAGCGGCTGGTCGAGCCCCAGTTGCGTGCGCAGGCGGGCGATTGCCTCGGCCGAGGCTCCCGATTGGGCCAGCAACAGCTCTGCCGGATCGCCGGGGACAACGCGCATGAGGAAAAAGACGAGGGTGGTTACGGCCCACAACGTGGGCACAGCGACGGCCAGCCGCCGCCCAATGTAGCGCCACATGCATCATATCCCAAAACAACCCCCTTCGCTTCAAAATGAAGGGGGTAGGGGCAGGTTTGAAACCTGCCCCTACTGCGCCAAATACACGTCGTAGAGCCAGGGGAACCAGCCCCGGCGGTCGTAGCGCAACCCCTTCACCTGCCCGCTGATGCCGTTCAGGTTCACGTAATCTCGAACAGGGATGATCAGCGCCAGGTCCATGATGCGCCGCTGCGCCTGGGCATAGAGGGCCAGCCGCCGGGCTTCATCCACGGCCTGCGCCCCCGCATCGAGCAGCCGGTCCAACTCCGCGTCGCGCACTTTGGCCCAATTGAAGCCGGCATCGGCATTGGCCGAATGGAAAGTGCTGGAGAGAATGCCCGGATCGCTGGAGGAGAAGACCATGGGCGCCAGGTGATGTTGGCCTTCGCCGGCCGCGGCCACTGCCGCGGGAAAGGCCAGTTCCTGCATCTGCAGGTCCACGCCCACCTGACGGAACTGGGCTTGCAGCATCTGTCCCACCTCCGGCACATAGCCCCAGCTCATCAGGATCATCTCCAGCCGCAGGGGCCTGCCCTCCTTCTCGCGAATGCCATCGCCGTCGCTGTCCGTCCAGCCGGCCTCCTCCAGCAGGGCCGCTGCCCTGGCCGGGTCGTGCGGATACATCTGCACCACGCTGGGCTCGTAGCCCCAGGTGACGGGGCTCAGCGGGCCATAAGCCACCGGTGAGGTCCCCCGGAACACAGCCTGGACGATGGCGGCGCGATCGGCAGCGTAGAGCAACGCCTGCCGCACCCGCAGGTCGTCCGTGGGGGGCTTTTCCGTGTTGATGAAGAACTGCAGCGGCTGGCCGGGGATGGGCACGCGTAAGATGTCGAAATCGGGCGATTCCTCAAGACGCGCCGCATCCTGGGGCGAGATCTCGCCCATCACATGGGCCTGCCCTGCCTCCAAAGCCAGCACCCGCGAGGCGGGGTCGGGGAAGAAGCGAAACTCGATCTCGTCCAGGTACGCCGGGCCCTGATGCTGGTACACGGCGGGGGCCCAGGCGTAATCGGGATTACGCTCCAGGAGCAGGTGATCTCGGGGCACGTACTCCTTGAAGCGGAAAGGCCCCGTGCCCACCTGATGCTCCTGGTACTCCGCCCCCCACTTCTGCACCGCCGTAGGGCTGGCCATGCCCAGGTAGACCTGGCTGGCGGCGTCGAGGAAGGCGGCATGCGGCCGACGGAAGTGCACGCGCACGGTGAACTCGTCCACCACCTCTGTGCCTTCGTAGGGCCCCAACAAGCCTGCCGCCTTGCGCGACCGGGTCTCTGGATCGGCAATGCGGTCGAAGTTGAACTGCACCGCCGCGGCATTGAACGGCGTGCCGTCGTGGAACGTCACGTCCCGGCGCAGGTGGAAAGTGTAAGTCAGGCCATCGTCGGAGACCTCCCACTGCTCGGCCAGGCCGGGGACGAAGTGGCCATCCAGGTCCTGATAGACCAGCGTATCGTAGACGCTGGTCAAAGGGATGCCCAGCTCCGAGGAGGCATCCACGTGCGGGTCAATGCCCGATACCACCAGCGTCAGGCCATAGACGAGCCGGCCACCGGGTTGCGGGCCTGCTGCCGGCGTCTCCACCGGCTGTGGCAGCGGCGGCTGGCAGGCGATGAGGGCGATGGCCAATAGCCCCAACCCGGCGATGGAGGCCAGCCGTCGGCTACGAGCGCGAAGAGAGTTAAGCATGGTTATCCCCTCCATCGTAACTACTCAGCCTGCTCGGCCTGGATTGCCAAATCCAGGCCCAAAGTGGCCGAAACCGCTCTCCGGCTCGATGTTTCTGGTTCAGAGCATTGAATTGGCCCCGTCCAGCCGCCGGATCTGATGATCCGGCGGGAGCGGCTGAGTAGTTACAATCATAGCACAATTTGCCCCATTTGCAAAGTGTGGGGTTGACCACGCCATTTGCTGACCGGCGGACAGTTACTGACTGGCGGTCAGCGATTTTGACAAGAGTCCGGATTTGTGCTATCATAGCACTGTATTTGGGCCTGCGCAGCGAAAGCGCGGAGGATGTGGGACGTCGTACTCAACGTCATGGCCTTTCCCCTTTGCCTGCGCTGGCGCTGCGCAAGCCCATTTTTCAGCATCGAAGAACTGTCCCCCCAGGACGATGATGTCATGACCGGTTCGAGAACGGGCTCTCCTGGCCCTCACAGCGCCATCACGCCTCCCCTCGCGCCCGCCAGCAGACGCCTCTGGACGAAACGGAGTGCCCTTCGATGACCAGCTTCCTCAACCAGATCAACGCCCTCAGCGGCCAGACCATCCAGCTCTGCTATCACTGTCACAAATGCACGGCTGGCTGCCCGGTGGTTTCCGCCATGACCTACGGGCCCGACCGCATCCTGCGCCTGATCCAGTTCGGCCAGGCTGAGCGGCTGCTCGTCAGCCGCGACATCTGGCTCTGCCTGGGCTGCGAGAACTGCGCCGCCCATTGCCCCAATGACATTGACGCCGGACAGGTGATCCTCGCCCTGCGGCGGATGGCCGGCGAGCGCGGCTATCGGCAAGGCGACTGTCGGCAATTGCGGGAGATCCTGGCCGACTATCTGGCGCAACGGCCAGAGACAGCCATTGACGAGCGTCTGTGCGTGGGGCTGGGCCGCCTGAACCAACTCGGCGAGACCATCGCCGCGGCCTACAACATCAGCGGCGACGACAACCGCAACCGCCTGATCTGGAGCCAGAACCTGCCGCGCCTTCCGGAGGGGTTGGAAGGCAAGCGAGGGGCAGAGATTATCTATTTCGTCGGCTGTGTTGGCTCCTTCTTCCCTCGCAGCTACCGCGTGCCCCAGGCGCTGGCCAGCATCCTGGACGCCGCCCGTGCCGATTTCACCACCCTGGGCGGACAGGAGTGGTGCTGTGGTTTCCCCTTGCTCTCCATGGGACGACAGGCCGAGGCCGAGGAGCTGATGCGGCACAACATCCGCCAGGTGAAGGAATTGGGGGCCTCCCGCCTGGTGACCACCTGTCCCTCCTGCTACCACGTCTGGAAGTTCATCTACCCCGAGGTGACGGGCGAGGACATAGGCATCGAAGTACTGCACGCCACGGAGTTGCTGGAGGAGCTCATCGCAGGGCAGGCCATCACGCTGGGGGAGATCCCCCAGCGGGTGACCTATCACGACCCGTGCGACCTGGGGCGCAAGAGCGGTGTGTTCGAGCCGCCGCGCCGCGTGCTGCGCTCCATCCCCGGCCTGGAGTTGGTGGAGATGGCCGGCTATGGCAGTGAATCGGACTGCTGCGGCGGCGGCGGCAACCTGGAGAGCTTCGACCCCGACGTCGTCTCCGAGGTCTCGCTGCGCCGGCTGGACCAGGCCTGCGAGATCGAGGCGCAGATCATCGCCTCGGCCTGCCAGCAATGCGAGCGCACGCTGAACAGCGCCGTCCGTCAGCATCAGGACGCCCGCCGCCTGCGCCTCCGCTCCATGGACGTGGTGGAACTGGTGTGGCAGGCGATGGAGACGGGGTGAGGGAGAGAGGGTGAGACAGGGAGATAGGGGGATAGGGAGACAGGGAGACAAGGGAATAAGATGATGTCTCCTTGTCTCCCAGTCTCCCCCTCTTCCCGTCCCCTTGTCTCCCCCTCTCCTTGTCTAGGATATGTGAGGAAGCTCTAATGGCAAACGCGGACAATGGACAACCTGTTGGCGCTGTGCTCGTCGTTGGTGCCGGCATCGGCGGCATGCAGGCCGCGCTGGACCTGGCCGAGGCCGGCCTCAAGGTCTACCTGCTGGACAAGGCCCCCGCCATCGGCGGGGTCATGGCCCAACTGGACAAGACCTTCCCCACCAATGACTGCGCCATGTGCATCATGTCGCCCAAGCTGGTGGACGTGGGGCGGCACCTGAACATCGAGCTTTTGACCTGTGCTGATGTGGAACGCGTGGAAGGCGAGCCGGGCCACTTCACCGTCACCGTGAAGCAGCATCCCCGCTATGTGGACGTGGCCAAATGCACCGGCTGCGGCGACTGTGCCGCCGCCTGTCCCATCACCCGCCGGGACGACTTCAACTGCGGCCTTTCCGAACGGCACGCCATCTACAAACTCTACCCCCAGGCCATCCCCAACGCCTACGCCATCGAGAAGCTGGGCACATCGCCCTGCCGTGACGCCTGCCCTATCCATCAGCGCGCCCAGGGCTACGTGGCCCTGGTTGCCGAAGGCCGCTACGCCGATGCCTACCGCACCATCCTGCAGGATAACCCCTTCCCCTCCATCTGCGGGCGGGTGTGCAACCACTGCTGCGAGGATGCCTGCAGCCGCGGCAAGGTGGATGGGCCGGTCAACATCATGGCCCTGAAGCGGTTCGTGGCCGACTGGGCCTGCGAGCACCCGGAAGAGGTAGCCCAGGCGAAGGGGCAATCCGCAATCCGCAATCCGCAATCCGCAATCGAAGCGCGCGTGGCGGTCATCGGTGCCGGGCCGGCAGGTCTCACCTGCGCTTTGGACCTGGTGCGGCTGGGCTATGCCGTTACCGTGTTCGAGGCCTTGCCGGTGGCCGGCGGCATGATGCGTGTCGGCGTGCCGGGCTACCGCCTGCCGCCGGAGGTGGTGCAGCGAGAGATTGATGCCATCATCGCCGAAGGGGTCGAACTGAAGCTCAACCACCGCGTCGAGGACGCCGTGGCGCTGCTGGAAGACTACGATGCCGTCTTCGTGGCCGTCGGCGCCCATGCTGGCATCACGCTACCCATTCCCGGCGTGGACCTTCCCGGCGTGTTGACGGCCACGGACTTCTTGCGCCAAGTGGCCTTAAGCGCCGATTTGCGATCAGCGATAAGCGATAAGCGAATCCTGGTCCTGGGCGGCGGCAACGTGGCTGTGGACGCGGCCATGACCGCCGTGCGCCTGGGGGCGGCCTGGGTGGGCATGGCCTGCCTGGAATCCCGGGAAAAGATGCCCGCTCACGAATGGGAGATCCTGGATGCCCAGGAGGAAGGCATCGAGCTCTTCCCCTCGCGCACGTTCCAGGAGATCACCAGCCGGGACGGCCAGGTGGCCGGAGTGCGTTGCGTGGAGGTGGACTTCCGCGGCTTCGTGGATGGCCGCCCTGATTTCGACACATTCCCCGAAACAGAGCACGTCATCCCCGCCGATGTGGTCATCTTCGCCATCGGCCAGCGCCCCGATGTTTCCTGCCTGGGCGACGAGGTGGAGAAGGCACGCGGCCGCTTTCCGGTGGTGGACAAAGAAACGTTGGCCACCAGCGTGCCCGGCCTCTTCGCTGGCGGCGACGTGGTGACCGGCACGCAGTTCATTGTGGATGCCATTGCCGCCGGGCATCGGGCGGCATGGGCCATTGACCTCTACCTCCAGGGCAGATTGGCAGGCCAATCTACCAATTTGCCCATCTACCAACCTGCCCATGCACCTCTCGTGGAGTTGAGTGAGGCGGAGGCCCAGGCCAGGGTCGCCCGTGGCGAAGCCTCACCCGCGCTGCGGCACGAGAGGCCCAAGCGGCCGGCCGCCGAGCGCAGGCGGGACTTCCGTGAGGTGTACGGCGGGTTGACGGAGGAGGCCGCCCGCGCCGAGGCCGCCCGCTGCCTGGCCTGTGGCGTCTGCTCCGAGTGCCTGCAATGCGTCTTCGCCTGCCAGGCCAACGCCATTGATCACAGCCAGGTGGAGCAGGAAGTGCAACTCAACGTCGGCGCCGTGCTGTTGGTGCCGGGTGTGGAACCGCTCCCCGGCGACATCCGGCCCGAGTTCGGCTATGGCCGCTACCCCAATGTGGTCACCAGCCTGGAGTTCGAGCGCATGCTCAGCGCCTCCGGCCCCTTCGCCGGCGAGGTGAAGCGCCCTTCGGACGGCCAGCACCCGCGCAAGGTGGCCTGGATCCAATGCGTCGGCTCTCGCGACATCACCTGCGAGCAAGGGTATTGTTCCTCGGTCTGCTGCATGTACGCCACCAAAGAAGCCATGATCGCCCGCGAGCACGATGCCCACATCGAACCCACCATCTTTTACATGGACATCCGTTCCTTCGGCAAGGGATTCGAGCGCTACATCGAGCAGGCAGAGCGGGAGTACGGCGTGCGCTACGTGCGCAGCATGGTCTCGGCGGTCAAGGAGGCTCCGGGAACGCATAACCTGCGGCTTACCTATGTCACTTTCGAGGATAGCGAGGGAGCAGAGACGAAGGACGAAGGACGAGGGATGAAACGTCCTGTGCCGCACGAGGAGGAGTTCGACCTGGTGGTGCTGGCCGTGGGGCTGCGGCCCTCGGCGGATACGGTGGAGATGGCCCACCGGCTGGGCATCGAACTCAACGACTACGGCTTCGCCGAGCCTGAGCTTTTCACGCCCGGCCGGACTTCGCGGCCCGGTATCTTCGTCGCCGGTGCCTTCGCCGAACCCAAGGACATCCCGGAAACGGTCATCGAGGCTTCCTGTGCGGCGGCGCAGGCCTCGGCGCTGCTGGCTCCCGCCCGCCACACGCTGACCCGCATGCCGGAGTACCCGGTGGAACGGGATGTGAGCGACGAGCCGCCCCGTGTGGGCGTCTTCGTCTGCCACTGCGGCATCAACATCGGGGCAGTGGTAGACGTGCCCGACGTGGTCGAGTACGCCCGCACCCTGCCCGACGTGGTCTACGCCGAGCGCAACCTTTATACCTGCTCGCAGGATACCCAGGAGCGCATCGTGGAGTGCATCCGTGAGCAGGGGCTGAACCGGGTCATCGTGGCTTCCTGCACGCCGCGCACGCACGAACCGCTGTTCCAGGACACGCTGCGTCAGGCGGGCCTGAACCCGCACCTCTTCTATCTGGCCAATATCCGCGAGCAGGACGCCTGGGTGCACCGCGCCACGCCGGCCATCGCCACCGCCAAGGCCAAGGACCTGGTGCGCATGGCCGTGGCCAAAGTGCGCCGCTTGCGCCCCATCCAGCGGGGCACGTTCGATGTTGACCACCACGCCCTGGTCATCGGCGGCGGCTTGGCCGGCATGACCGCGGCCCTCTCCATCGCCGGACAGGGCTATCCGGTGTATCTGGTGGAACGGGAGCAGCAACTTGGTGGCAATCTGAGGCATATCCACGTGGGCTTGCCGGTTTCAGGTTCCAGGGTTAATCCTCAGGGGCTGTTGCATGATACTATCGAAGCTGTCTCGGCGAACCCACTGATCAGCGTGTTTACGGGCGCAGAGGTGGAGGAAGTCAGCGGCTACATGGGCAAGTTCCGCTCGCTGCTGCGGCTGGCGGATGGCAAGTTGCAAGAGGTGAGCCACGGGGCTATCGTCGTCGCCACCGGCGCCCGGGAGATCACGCCCACGGAATACGGCTACGGTGAGCTCCCCGGCGTCCTCACCCAGCGGGAGTTAGAAGGGCGAATCGCGGAGGCTGTCTCCAATCCGCAATCCGCATTCCGCAATCCGCAATCGGTGGTCATGATCCAATGTGTTGGCTCCCGCAACGAGACGCATCCCTACTGCTCCCGCATCTGCTGCACGGAGGCCATCAAGAACGCTTTGGAGATCAAGCGGCTCAGCCCGCAAAGCGAGGTCACCATCCTCTACCGGGATATCCGCAGCTACGGCTTCAAGGAAGAGCTTTACCGGGAGGCGCGGAGGCAGGGTGTCGTCTTTCTGGAGTACGATAAGGACAGGCCTCCCAGCGTCAGCGAAGCAGCGAGTCAACGTGTCGGCGAGTCAGCGAGTCGGCAGGTCGTCGGATCGGCGGAAGATTGGCAGGGAAGGCGATGGGGAGAGTTGCAGGTGGAGGTGGCTGTGCAGCCGGAGAACGAGGTGGTGACGCTGCCGGCCGATCTGGTGGTGCTTAGCGCCGGCATCGAGCCCAATGCCGACAACGACGCCCTGGCCAGGCTGCTCAAGCTGCCGCTGAACCAGGATGGCTTCTTCCTGGAAGCGCACATGAAGCTGCGCCCGGTGGACTTCGCCGCCGATGGCATCTATCTGGCCGGGTTGGCCCACTCGCCCCGCTTCCTGGAGGAGACCATCGCCCAGGCGCAGGCCGCAGCCATCCGGGCGGTCACCCTGCTTTCCAAGACAGAACTGGCGGCGACGCCCATCGTGGCCAGCGTGAACCCGCGGCTCTGCTCCGCCTGCGGCCTGTGCGTCGAGGTCTGTCCCTACGATGCGCGGGTGCTGGAGCCGGGCGCTCCCCATGCCGAGGTGATCGAAGTGCTCTGCCAGGGTTGCGGGGCGTGCATCGTCGCCTGCCCCAACAAAGCCAGCCAGCAGAAGGGCTTCGAGTTCGGGCAGATATTCAGTATGGTGGACGCAGCGTTGGTGGCAGTGTAGGCAGGATGCAGGATGCAAGATGCAGGATGCGAACCGTTTCTTGCTTCTTGCTCCTTGCCTCTCGCCTCCAATCCCTGAAGATATCGAGGTGCTCTTCTAATGTCAAACAGTGACTTCGAGCCCAGAATCGTCGCTTTCCTCTGCAACTGGTGCACGTATACCGGTGCGGACCTGGCCGGCACATCGCGCATCCAATATCCGCCCAACGTGCGCATCATTCGCCTGATGTGCAGCGGTGCCGTGGATCCGGTCTACGTGCTCAAGGCCCTGCTCGATGGCGCTGATGGCGTGCTCATCGGCGGCTGCCATCCCGGCGATTGCCATTACCAGACAGGCAACTACAAGGCGCGGCGGCGGGTGGCCATCCTCAAGGAAACCCTCCGCCAGATGGGCCTGGAGGAAGACCGCCTCTGGTTGCGCTGGATCAGCGCCAGCGAGGGGCAGCGTTTCGCCGATACCATCACCGAGATGACGGCGGCGCTCAAGGCCATGGGGCCGAACCCGATGAGGCGAGAATGGGCAGTGTGAGCAGGAGTTAAGAGGATGCAGACAACGATAGCGGTTGAGAACAGCGATGCCCTGGCTGCCCTGCGCGGCTTCTTGAAAAGCCTGCTGGAGAAGGGGGCAGTAGATGCATTGATGGTGCCGCTGCGAGCACGGGGTGGCGCGGTGATGCCCGCGTTGGTCTCCGACCCGGCGCTCCTGGACGAGGCTGACCCGCTGCCCCCCGTGCTGGCCATCAACGGGGCGCGGCTGGTTGGGGCGCTGTCCATCCGCCCGCCGAGGGGCCGCATCGGCGCTGTGCTGCGTGCCTGCGAGATCCGGGCGCTCATCGAACTGGTCAAGCTGCAACAGGCCAGCCTGGAGGACCTGTTGATCATCGGGCTGGATTGCGCCGGCACGTACACCCAAACCGATTACGCGAAGATGATACAGGCTGCCCCGGAGGCGGAGCATTGGCGCAAGCTCTACGCCGACCCCCTGGCCGAGCGCCCGCTGCGTGACGCCTGCCGGATGTGCGAGCGTCCGCTGCCGGAGAACGCCAACATCGTCGTCCAGCTCCTGGAGGCTGATCTCGATGTGGGCATCCCCGTCACGCTGCCCGACGAGCTGGGCGAGCGGCTGGGGCTGACCCCAGGTGCTTCGGCCCGGCGCGGGGAGGTGGCCGAGAAGCTCATCGCCGACCGCACGGCGACGCGGGATGCTGTGTTCGCCGAGATCCGCCAGCAGCTTTCCAGCCCAGAGGGATTGGCCGAGCTGTTCGCCACCTGCATCCGCTGCCACAACTGCATGGTCAACTGCCCTATCTGCTATTGCAAGACCTGCCTTTTCCGCACGCCGGCCTTCGACCACGAACCGGCGCAGTACATGACCTGGGCCATGCGCAAAGGGGCCACCCGCCTGCCCTCGGACACGCTGCTCTTCCACCTGACCCGGCTGAATCACATGAGCACCTCCTGCGTGGGCTGCGGCATGTGCACCGACGCCTGCCCTTCCGAGATCCCTGTGGGCCGTGTGTTCCGCGCCGTGGGCGAGAAGACGCAGGCCATTTTCGAGTACGTGCCCGGCCGCAGCGTGGAAGAGCCGCTGCCGGTGACCACCTTCCGCGAGGAGGAACTGGCCGAGGTGGCGATACCGTAGGGTGGTTGACTGGTAGAGGGTACATTGGTAGATTGGTGATGGACACAAGGGATAACAGACCCGCGGCACTCATCATAGGCGGGGGGATCGCCGGCATTCAGGCGGCGCTGGACATCGCCAACGCTGGCTTCCCGGTCTACCTGGTGGAGCGGGAGCCGAGCATCGGCGGCCGTATGGCCCAGCTCGACAAGACCTTTCCCACGCTGGACTGCTCCTCCTGCATCCTCACCCCGCGCATGGTGGAAGCGGGACGGCATCCCAAGATCGAGCTGTTGACCTACAGCGAGGTTGTCTCTGTGGAGCTGATAGAAGGGGAAACTGGCTACCACGTGCGCGTGCGCAGGAAGGCCCGCTATGTGGACGTAGAGAGGTGCGTCGGCTGCGGGCTGTGCGCCGAAGCCTGCCGCATGCATGGCCGGGTGGACAGCACGTTCGACGCCGGGGTGGGCAAGCGGTCGGCCATTTACGTGCCTTTCCCCCAGGCCGTGCCCCTCAAGTACACCGTGGACCCGCTGGCATGCCTGTTTCTCACCCGTGGCGTGTGCGGGAAGACATTTCTCTGCAAGGATGCCTGCTCAGCCAGGGCCATTGACTTCGAGCAACAGGACGAGTTCCTGGACCTGGAGGTGGGCGCCATCATCGTGGCCACCGGCTTCGCCCCCTTCGATCCCAGGGAGATGCCCGAATTCGGCTACGGCCAGTATCCTGAGGTGATGACCGGGCTGGAGTTCGAGCGGCTGGTGTCCGCTTCTGGCCCTACGGCGGGCAAAATCATCCGCAACGGCAAAGAACCGCGCCAGGTCGTCTTCATTCAGTGCGTGGGCTCTCGCGACGCCAAGCACGGCCACGCCTACTGCTCCCGCGTCTGCTGCATGTACACGGCCAAGCAAGCCCATCTGGTCTGCGAGAAGCTGCCCGAGGCTCAGGTGACCATTTTCTACATGGACATCCGTGCCTTCGGCAAGGGGTTCGAGGAGTTCTATGACCGCGTGCGGCGCGAAGGTGTCCTCTACCGGCGCGGCAATCCGTCGGAAATCATCCGCCGCGGTGAGAAGCTCATCGTCCGTGCCGAGGACACACTGCTGGGCGAGCCGGTGGAAGTGGAAGCCGACCTGGTGGTGCTGGCCGTGGGCATGCAGCCCCGTGCCGACGCCGGGCAGGTGGCCGACCTGTTGGGGTTAGAGCGTTCCGACGATGGCTTCTTCCGCGAGGCGCATCCCAAGCTGCGGCCGGTGGAAAGCGGCGTGGCAGGCATCTATCTGGCCGGCTGCTGCCAGGGCCCCAAGGACATCCCCGACACGGTAGCCCAGGCCAAGGCCGCTGCAGCAGCGGCTATGATCCGGCTGGCAGGGGCGAGATGATCGCGTTCGGGGGGCTGGATGAAGCAGGTTCACTTTCTGGAAGAGAGGATAGAGGCTGAACCGGTGAAGGGTTGGGTACACATAAAACGCAAGTGGTTGTAAGTGGCAAACATGTTGTGGCTTGCGCCTAAGCTGCGCAAGCCGTTTGCCTGGATGATGCCTTTTACCAGTGTACCAACATACCAGTTACCAACCGCCCATGGAGACTCGGATATGCAAATCCAAGCTCGTCAATTCGCCCGCCAATATGACTTGTTCGGTTGCATCCAGTGCGGCAAATGCACCGGCGGCTGCCCGATGACGCTCAAGACGCAGCTCAACATCCGACGGCTCATCTACCAGACGCTCGTCGCCAGGGGGAGCTTTGACCTTTTGGGCTTTGAGGTGCTCTGGGACTGCACCACCTGCAGCACCTGCACCATGCGCTGCCCCAAGGACATCAACCCCATGGAGGTTATCATCGGCATGCGCAGCGCGCTGGTCGAGGGTGGCCGCGTCCCGCCGACCGTCAAGACGGCCCTGGAATCGGTCTTCCGCCAGGGCAATCCGCTGAGCTTCGCCCGCTCCGACCGCGCCGCCTGGGTGGGTGACCTGCCGGTCAGGCGCATCGCCGACCTGGGCGAGGAGGCCGATTTTCTGTACTACGTGGGCTGCACGCCCTCCTATGACCCGCGCATCCATCCCACGACGCGGGCGCTGGTGGATGTTTTCGACCGCGCCGGGCTCAAATTCGGCATCCTGGGCGAAGAAGAGCAATGCTGCGGCAGCGAAGTGCGGCGGCTGGGCGAGAGCGGTCTTTTTGAGATGCTGAGCGAGGATAACCTGGCCTTGTTCGAGGAGCTGGGCATCCACCGCCTGGTCACCGTCTCGCCGCATTGCTTCAACGTCTTCCGCAACGATTACCCGCGCAACGGCTGGCAGTTGGAGGTGCAGCACTACACGCAGGTCGTGGCCGAGCTCATCGAAAGCGGCAGGCTCACCTTCAGCGGCGAGCTGCCCAGGCGGGTCACCTACCACGACCCCTGCTACCTGGGCAAGCACAACGGCATCTTCGACCCGCCGCGGGCCATCCTGCGCCACATCCCCGGCCTGGAGCTGGTGGAGATGGAGCGCTCCCGTGAGCGGAGCCTGTGCTGCGAGGGGGGCGGCGGACGCATGTGGCTGGAGGGGACAAACCGCGAGGAAAAACTGGCCAGCCGGCGCGTGCAGGAGGCGCTGGAGACCGGCGCCGAGATCCTGGCCACCGCCTGCCCCTTCTGCGTGCTCACCCTGGAAGAGGCGGCCAAGCTCGCCGGACTGGAGGAGCGCATCCAGGTGCGGGAGATCATGCAGTTGGTGGCAGAGGTTTTGTAGGGATGCGTGATCAGTGAGCGGTGATCAGGTATCAGGGCGTAAGACGCAGGATGCTTGCCTCTTGCCTCTTGCTTCCTGATCACTTCATGGAGTGAGAACGTGGCTCGTACACCCAAAGTCGGCGTCTACATCTGTCATTGCGGCATCAACATCGCCCATACGGTGGATGTGGAGGAGGTGGCCGGGTTCGCCGGCCGCTTGCCGCACGTGGCTGTCGCCCGCCATTACACCTACATGTGCTCCGACCCCGGCCAGAACCTCATCAAGCAGGACATCGAAGAGCTGGGGCTGACCCACGTGGTCGTCGCCGCCTGCTCGCCGCTGATGCACGAGACGACCTTCCGCCTCGCCTGCCAGGAAAAGGGGCTCAACCCCTACCAGTTCGAGATGGCCAACATCCGCGAGCAGTGTTCCTGGGTGCACGCGGCCGGGCCGGAGACCACGGAAAAAGCAAAGCAACTGGTGGCCAGCGGTGTGTCCAAGGCCATCCTGTTGGAGCCTTTGGCCGAACGGGAAGCCGAGGTGACGCCGGCCGCGCTGGTCATCGGCGGGGGCGTGGCCGGCATCCACGCCGCCCTGGACATCGCCGACGCCGGCTTCCGGGTCGTCCTGGTGGAGAGAGGCCCCGCCCTGGGCGGCCGGGCCATGCAACTGCACAAGACCTTCCCCACGCTGGAGCCGGTGGCCGGGCTGATAGCTCCCCTCATCGCCCGCCTGCTGGGGCACCCCCGCATCGAGGTGCTCACCGAGGCCGAGGTGACCGAAGTAAGCGGCTATTACGGCAATTTCGAGATCGAAGTCGCAATCCGCAATCCGCAATCCGCAATCTGCAATCTGCAAGTGGGCGCCATCATCGTCGCCACCGGCTATGACCTCTTCGACCCCACGGCGCTGCCGGAGTTCGGCTACGGCCAGTATCCCGAGGTCATCACCGGCATGGAGTTCGAGCGGCTGGCGGCGGGCGGCGAGATCACCGTCAACGGCAAGACGCCGCAGGATGTGGTTTTCATCCACTGCGTCGGCTCGCGAGACGCCCATCGGGCGCTGCCCTACTGCTCCCGCGTCTGCTGCATGGTCACCGCCCGCCAGGCGCACGAGATCCAGCAGCGGCTGCCCGAGGCCAACGTCACCGTGCTCTACATGGATGTGCGCGCTTTCGGCAAGGGGTTCGAGGAGTTTTACGATGAGGTGCGACGGGAGGGGGTGCTTTACCGCCGCGCCAATCCTTCGGAGATCATCCGCCGCGGCGACAAGCTGATCGTGCGCGCCGAGGACACACTGTTGGGCGAAGCGGTCGAGCTGCCCGCCGACCTGGTGGTGCTGGCCGTGGGCATGACCCCGCGGGCGGACACGGAGAAGCTGGCGGCTTTGCTACGGCTTTCTCGCTCGCCCGACGGGTTCTTCATGGAGGCGCATCCCAAGCTGCGGCCGGTAGACACGGCCACCGGCGGCGTCTTCCTGGCCGGCTGCTGCCAGGGGCCGAAGGACATCCCCGATACGATTGCCCAGGCCAGGGCGGCTGCGGCGGCGGCAATGGTGCCGCTGATGCGGGGCAAGGTGAAGGTGGAAGCGGCGGTCGCCTTCGTGGAGGAGGAGCTCTGCGCCGGCTGCGGCGTCTGCGCCGAATTATGCACCTACGGGGCTTTGGCCCTGCACCCCGTGCGCGGCGTGATGACCGTCAATCCCGTGCTCTGCCAGGGCTGTGGGGCCTGCGCCATGGCCTGTCCTTCGGGGGCCATGAACCTGCACCACTTTACCTTTGACCAGGTCATGGCCCAGGTGGACACGCTGGTGGGCCATCTGTCATGAGAAGGGCCATTCCGGTCAAGGGATGTTCAGCGCATAGAGACGCTATCCAGCTCAGCGTTAAAAACAATGCGCCTGGGAAACCAGGCGCATTGTCGTAACGTTCACTTGTCCGCTCCATCGAAGGCCATCCATGGCTCAACTGAGCAGCAGATACGGCTCCTCGACGAGCTGCTTGATGCGCTGCAGGAAGCGGGCCGCCGGCGCGCCATCCACCAGCCGGTGGTCGAAGGTCAGGCTCAGCCACATGGTCTGCCGCACGACGATCGCGCCATCCACCGCCGCCGGCCGTGCCTTGATGCGCCCCACGCCCAGGATGGCCACCTCCGGCAGGTTGATGATGGGCGTGAAGGCGTCAATCTCGTGCATGCCCAGGTTGGTGATGGTGAAGGTGCTGCCGGTCAGCTCGTCGGGCAGCGCCTTGCCCTCCCGGGCCCGGGCCACCAGCTCCCGCAGTTCACGGGCGATCTCGCTCACCCCCTTGCGGTCGGCATGGCGGATCACCGGCACCAGCAGGCCGCGGTCGGTGTCCACGGCCAGGGCGACGTGCACGTCCTGCAACTGGCGGATGCCTCCCTCTTCCTGCCGCACGTTCATGTAAGGAAATTCGCGCAGGGCGCGGGCGGCCAGCTTGATCAGCAGGTCGTTGTAGCCGATGTTGAAGCCCAGGCTGGCAGCCAGGCTCTCCTTCAGCCGCTCGCGCAGCTCGACGAAGGCCGTGGCGTCCACCTCGGTGGTCAGGGTGACCGGGGCGGTGGTCTGGTGGCTTTCGGCCATGCGCCGGGCGATGACCGCTCGCACGCCGCTTAACGGTTTCAGGGTTTCAGGTTCGAAGGTTTCGGGCCTGGAGGGCACAGGCGCCACGGCTTCAGGAACCTGCAACCTGAAACCTGGAACCTGGAACTCCGCCAGCGCCCGCCCTTCGGCTCTGCTCAGGGCAAGCTCGACATCCTCTTTGGTGATCCGTCCGCCCGGCCCGGTGCCCTGTACCGTGCGCAGGTCGAGCCCGGCCTGCTCCGCCAGCCGCTGGGCCACAGGCGTGACCTTGGGCTGCGCCTCCAGGAAGGCGATGACGTCCTCTTCCACGATGCGGCCATTGGGCCCGCTGCCTGTGACCTGGGCCAGGTCCACCCCCTTTTCCCGCGCCAGCCTGCGCGCCCGCGGCGAAACGAAGAGGCGGCCCGCGAGGGGTTCCAGCGTTTCAGGTTCCACGGTTTCAGGTTCGGAGGGCCTGGGCGCGACAGCCTCGGCAACTTGAAACTCGGAACCTGGAAGCTGAAACCGCGATTCGTAGGCCGAAATGTCCTCGTCCGCCGTCTTGGTGATCAGCCCGACGACGGTGAGCACAGGCACCGTCTGGCCGGGGGGTACCAGGATCTTGCGCAGGAAGCCCGTGGCCGGCGCTTCCGCTTCCAGCGTCGCCTTGTCCGATTCCAGTGTGAACAGCACCTCGCCTCGCTGCACCGGACTGCCCTCTGCTTTCAGCCACTCGACGATGGTGCCTTCGTTCATGGTCTCGCCCAATACGGGGAGGATCACTTCTGTTACCATAACTCACTTCACCTTTCTGGCACTTCTCACTACCGTCTCCTCTAACGGTTTCAAGGTTTCAGGTCTGGAGGGCACAGGTGCTACGGCTTCAGGAACCTGCAATCCTTCGGGCTGAGCCCTTCACTGCCTCTTCGTTCCTCAGAGCATGGTTCAGGACAGGCCCTCAGGGCGAAGCCTGGAACTCCGCTCGTTGAACCCTGGTTACCGCAGTACCTGGCGGATGCCGGCGATGATGGCGTTCACGTTGGGGATGGCCGCGTCCTCCAGCGGTTCGCTCATGGGCACAGGCACGTCGGCAGCGCACACCCGCACCACGGGCGCATCCAGCCAGTCGAACAGCTCCTCCTGGATGCGCGTGGCCAGTTCGCTGATGAACGACCCCGTCTTGTAGGCCTCGCTCACGCCCACCACGCGGCCGGTCTTCTTGACCGATTGGGCCACCGTCTCCATGTCCAGCGGCTTCAGCGTGCGCAGGTCAATGACCTCCACGCTGACCCCCTCCGCGGCCAGCCGCTCGGCCGCCTCCAGCGCCCGGTGCACCATGCGCGAGTAGGTAACCACCGTCACATCGGAGCCTTCCCGTTTCACGTCGGCCACGCCGTAGGGAATGATGTAATCCTCTTCCGGCACATAGCCTTTGACGCTGTAGAGCATCTTGTGCTCGATGAACATGACCGGGTTATCATCGCGGATGGCCGCTTTGAGCAACCCTTTGGCGTCGAAGGGGGTGCTGGGCATGACCACGTAGATGCCGGGGAAGTGCGTCCACAGCGCTTCCAGCGATTGCGAGTGGTGGGCAGCAATGGAGCGCCCGGCGCCGCCTTCGGTGCGGATGACCATGGGCACGATGGTCTTGCCGCCGAACATGTAGCGGTTCTTGGCCCCCTGGTTGGCGATCTGGTCCATGGCCAGCGGGGTGAAGTCCACGTACATGATCTCGGCGACGGGGCGCAGGCCGCACATGGCCGCTCCCACCGCCGCGCCGCCGATGGTGGCCTCGGAGATGGGCGTATCGCGCACCCGTTCCGGGCCGAATTCGTGGATGAGCCCTTTCGTAGCGCCGTAGGCCCCGCCATACACCCCGATGTCCTCGCCCATGAGGAAGACACGGGGATCGCGCTGCATCTCCTCGCGCAGCGCCTCCTGGATGGCCTGCTGAAAGTCAATCTGGCGGGTGCCAGGGCCGCCGGCCCGGCAGCGTTCCCGCAACTCTCGCTCGCGGGCATAGTCCTCCGCTGTCCACTTGAAGGGCGCGTAGACGTAGAGCTCCAGTTCCTCCACCGGCGGCGTGGGCGAACCGAGGGCGAATTCGGTCGCTTTCTGGATCTCCTCCTCCGCCTTTGCTTCCAGGGCGTCCACCTCTTCCTGGGTGGCCAGGCCGGCCTCCACCAGCAGGGCAGCGAAGTTGGGGATGGGATCGCGGCTCTTCCACTCCGCTTCCTCTTCCTTCGTGCGGTAGACGCGGGGATCGGAGCGGGAGTGGCCGTACCAGCGGTAGGTCTGGCATTCGATGAGCGAGGGGCCGTCGCCGCGGCGGGCCCGCTCCACCGCCCGGCCCACCGCCTCGCGCACGGCCAGCACATTCATCCCATCCACCACCTCGCCGGGGATGCCGTAGGCGCAGGCCCGGTCGGCAAAGTCCAGCTTGGCCGTGGCTTTCTCCACAGGCACGGACATGCCGTAGAGGTTGTTCTCCACGATGTAGACCACGGGCAGGTCCCAGAGCGAGGCCAGGTTGAGCGATTCGTGGAAGTTGCCCGTGTTGGCCGCGCCGTCGCCGAAGAAGCAGAGCACCACGCGGTCGGTGCCCAGCAGCTTCTGGGCCAGGCCGGCGCCGGTGGCCACGGGGATGTTGCCGCCGACGATGCCCGTAGCGCCCAGGTTGCCCTTCTCCACGTCGGCGATGTGCATGGAGCCGCCGCGGCCGCGGCAGTAGCCGGTGGCCCGCCCGCACAGCTCGGCCATCATCTTGTTCAGATGCTCCTGCCGCGCTTCTTCCGTTTTGGCCAGCACCGCGCCCCGGGCATGGCAGTGGCCGTGGCCGCGATGCGTGCTGGTGATCAGGTCATCGTCGCGCAAGACGGAGATGGCCCCCACGGCCACCGCCTCCTCGCCGGCATAGAGGTGGGAAGCGCCCTTGATGACGTTCCGCCCCAGCAGATCGTAGACCGTGTTCTCGAAGATGCGGATTTCCCACATCTGTCGCAGCAAATCCAAAGCCTGTTCCTTGGTCAAGTCAATTTTCTCAGTCATGCTAACCCCTTGCGCGGTGAATGCGTGATACGTGGTCCGTGATGCGTGAGCAGGAATCGCCTATTTCGGATCACCCATCACAAGCTGAATTATACCCCGTTTGCCGTTGATCAGCCAATCTGGATCTTCGGCGGCCAGTGCCTCCGCCTGGCCGGGCTGCAAATCCACCATGATCTCCGCCTTCAGCGTGCGCAGCACCAGGAACGGCCTCGGGAAGTAGCCCGTAATGTCGGCCAGGCGGGTCGTGTGCGGCCAGTGACGGTCACCCAGCAGCCGCCGGTAGTTCAGGTCGCCTTTCAGGATGATCAGGCCGGAGCGTTGCAGCTCTGCGCGCAGTCGTGGCGGCAGGTCGCGGAACATGAGATGGCTTGTCCAGAAGCCTCGCCCCAGGTTTTCCTCCGGCAGGTCCGCTCGCAGGAGCAGCCGCCGGGCATCCAGGTGCTCGCGCAGCCGTGTGCCCAGGGCATGCATTGCCGCCTCGGACGACGCCTGCAGCAAGGAGACGAGCGTGTGCACATCGGCGGGCATGGCGTCGGAAACGAAGAAGGGGCGGTCTTTGAGATGGAAGACCACCTGCTGCGCCCAGCCCTGGGCGAGCAGGAAATCGGCCAGCGCCAGGTCGCAGAGCAACTCCATGCCCGCATTGTCGTTGATGACATCCACCCGCTGCCCCCTCCTGACCTCCCCCACCGGGGGAGGGGTGGTGGGGGCCAGCAGTTGCCGTACCTCCTCGGTGTGGTCAATGAGCAGATGGTAGGGGCGCACGGCTGTGCGCCCGTAGGGGCGCACGGCTGTGCGCCCCTCTTCGGTGGGGGCCAGCCCGCCGCGTGCCTGGGCGGCCACGCTAGGATAGCTCAGGTCATCGCGGTTGGCCCACAGGCAGGAGTGCAGCAGCAACCTGAAGGCTGCCGCTGGCTCCAGCGCCGCCAGTTGGCTCCAGCTCGCTGCCAGCTCGCCCACGGCCCGCTCGGCCTGCTCTCGCTTGCGCCGGCCGAAGGGATCGTGCCCCTGCCAGGGGCCGGGTTGGAAATAGCGCACCGCCTCCAGCAGCCGGCGGTAGAAGAAGGCCTCGGCGAAGTACCAGGGGATGTCCAGCCAGGTGCGGCCTTTGTACCTGGCCCGCTCGCGGTTCCAGAAGCCGGCGTCGGGCGTCTGCTCGCGCAGCGGCTGCACGGGCCGCGAGGCCCTCACCCCGGCCCTCTCCCACAGGGAGAGGGAGGTAAGCTCTTCCCGCAGCGCTTCCAATGCCTGCACGATCTCCGGCGGATACTCATTGTCCTCGATGGCCTGGCCGATGATCTGCGGCTTGCGCTCCTGGATGGTGAAGCGGGCGAACGACCCAGGATCCGACGTCATCAAGGGTGGTGGTAATTGCGCCTTGTGCGATGTTGGCTTGGGCAACTGGCTTCGTCCTCCGTGAGGTTCGTAATCCGTAAAGCGTAATGCGTGATGCGTGACTTCCACTTCCGCAGTACCCAATACCCGGTTATCCAATTTAACCAGCGAAGGCCTCTTCCAGCGCCTTTCGCATCACGTCTATCGGCGCTTCCACTCCCGTCCACATCTGGAAGGCGATGGCCCCCTGATAGACCAGCATGCCCAGCCCGTCGAGGGTGCGGGCACCGCGGGCCTCGGCGGCGCGCAGAAAAGCCGTGCGCGGCGGGTTGGGGATGACATCGCACACGAGCAGGCCAGGCCGGATGGAGGCCATGTCCACGGCGGGCATCGCCTCCACGTCGGGGAAAAGGCCGATGGGCGTGGCGTTGACCAGGATGTCGGCCTCGGCGGGCACGGTGTAGGCACCCTGCCAGGGGACGAACTCGGCCATTGCTTGCGTCCGCTCGTTGAGCAGCGCGACCAGCTCCTGGCCCCGGCTGGCGGTGCGGTTGACGATGGTGATGTGCGCCGCCCCGGCCAGGGCCAGCTCTACGGACATGGCCCGCGCCGCGCCGCCCGCGCCCAGGAAGACCACCCGCTTGCCCCGCGGGTCCACCCCGGCATCCTCGCGCACCGAGCGCAAGAAGCCTTTGCCGTCGGTGTTGTGGCCGATGAGGCGGTCACCCTCCCGCACCACGGTGTTGACGGCGCCGATCAACTCCGCCTCGGGCGAGAGGCCGTCCAGGTGCTGGATGACAGCTACCTTGTGGGGGATGGTCAGGTTGATGCCGGCGAAGTTCATGGCCCGCAGGCCGCGCACCGCATCGGCCAGTTGCTCCGGCCGCACCTCGATGGTCAGGTAGCGCCAGTTGAGGCCCAAGGCTCGAAAGCCGGCCTCCTGCATGACCACCGTCGGGTTTTCGGCCACCGGGTAGCCGAAGACGCCCACCAGTTCCGCTTTGTAGGATTGGGGTGATGTGCTCATGGATGCTTTTCTCATGCCTGTGGCTCTATTCTGAACGCGTAAGCCGGCGATTCCGGCATCTCTTCCGGCAGGGTAATCACCAGATCCCTGCCCTCCTGCTTCCAGGCCAGTGCACCTTCCCTACCCAGCAAGTGCACTGTGGTCCCCTCGTCCGCCTGCAGGGAGCCGATGGTCACCTGCCTGCTCCGCGGCCTGCCCAGCAGGATGGCGTAAAGCCTGTCCCCTTGGCGCGTGAAGCGCACGGCGATGCCTTCTCTCGTCCGGCCCTCCGCTCGCACCCAGGGGCGGCTGCCGAAGATGGCCTCGCCGTTGACTTCCAGCCATCGCCCCAGGCCCAGCAGCCGCTCCCGCTGCAAGTCGGGGATGGTGCCATCGGCCATCGGCCCGACGTTCAGCAGCAGGTTCCCGTTCTTGCTGACGATGTCCACGAGCAGGTGCACCAGCTCCTCGACCGAGAGCAGGTGCTCCGGCCCCTCGTTGCGGTTGTAGCCGAACGAATAGCCGAGGCCGCGCGTGGCCTCCCACTTTTGTTTCGTGATGCGCCGAAAGGCAGCGTACTCCGGTGTCCTGAAGTCGCAATGCCCGCCGGCCGGCAGGACAGCCATATGGGAGGTCATCCATCTGAACAGGGAGGAGATCAGGGAACGAGCCCTCCGGTTTTCCAGCAACCTGCCAAGACGCGCCAGGTTGATCTGCGTGAAGCGGTCGTTGACCACCCCGTCGGGGACCTGGCGGTAGTAGTCGGCGAAGAGCTCGTTCAGGTTCGCCGCCGCCGGATAGCCGATGTCATTCCAGAGGATGGCCGGCTCGTAGCGCCTGATCAGCTCCCGCCAGTGGCCGTTGGCGTATTCGACATAATCTGGCCCCTGGGGTATGGTGGTAAACAGGTCCACGATGTCCCGTATGGGCCTCTCTTCGAAGGTCCAATCCAGTCCGCCGGAGTAGTAAAGGCCCATCCTCATGCCCCGGGCGCGCACTGCCTGGGTCAATTCGCCCACCAGGTCGCGGCGGGCGCAGTACCTTTCCCTCACCTCAACCCCTCTCCCCTTGGGAGAGGGGTAGGGGTGAGGGGGATTCTCGCTGGGCCAGAGCAGAAAGCCGTCGTGGTGTTTGGTGGTCAGCACCACGTAGCGGGCCCCGGCCTTGCGGAACAGGTCGGCCCATTCCTGGGGATCCCATCTCTCGACGGCCCGGTTGAACAGGGGCACGAAATCATCGTAGGAGAAATCTTCTCCGTAGGTCTCGACATGATGGCGGTGCGATGGGCTGCCCTCGATACGGATCGAATTCAGGTACCACTCGGCATAGGGGTTACGGGCGAACCAGCCCTGCCAGCCTTCCCTGGCCACGACTTTCTTGAACTCGCCGGTGGGCGGAGCCCAGCCGGGCACCGAATACAGGCCCCAATGGATGAAGATGCCCAATTTGGCATCGTGAAACCAGGTTGCTGTCTGCATGTTTCTTCTGCCTCGGGGTGTTGGTAGATTGGTACATTGGTAAACTGGTACATTGGTAAACTGGTACATTGGTAAACTGGTACATTGGTAAACTGGTACATTGGT
>JARYMM010000001.1:119275-192801 GCA_029907105.1 Anaerolineae bacterium
TGGTACATTGGTAAACTGGTACATTGGTAAACTGGTACATTGGTAAACTGGTACATTGGTAAACTGGTACATTGGTGAACTGGTGCGCTGTACCACTCTACCAATCTACCACTCTACCACTCTACCACTCTACCACTCTACCAGTCTACCAATCTACCAGTCTGCCAATCTGCCGATTCCTCTCGATCCCCACTCCTTTGTACAGCGCCTCCACCTCGGCGCGGGTGCCCACGCTGACCCCTTCGCCCATGGCCGAGGCCGTGCCCGCGGCCACACCCCAGCGGGCCACATCCTCTAGCGCCAGCCCCTGTCCCAGCGCCCAGATGATGCCGGCCAGCAGGGCATCGCCGGCGCCGGTGGGGTTGCGCACGGCCACTGCCGGCGGCCTGGCCCACACAGCTTCTTCCGACGAAGCCAGCAACAGGCCATCGCCGCCCAGCGACAGGGCCACCATCTCGATCCCCAGGTCCAGGAGGCGAGCGACGGCGTCAAAGGCCTCGGCCTGGGAGGCGATCTCCCGCCCGGTCACCTGTGCTGCCTCCAGGGCGTTGGGCTTGACCAGGGTGGGCCTGGCGGCGCAACCCAGGCGCAGGGGCTCGCCGCTGGTGTCAAGGAAGGCCTTCGCCCCCCGCTCCCGCAGCAGGGCGATGAGCCGGGCGTAGAAGTCGGCGGGCACGCCGGGCGGCAGGCTGCCGGCGAGCACCCAGATGTCCCCCTGTCGCGCCCGCCCGGCCGCTTGCTTCAGGAACCGCTGCACCTCGTCCGCCTGTACTGTGGGCCCGGCTTCGTTGACCTTGATGTAACGCGCCGACTGCGCTTCGCGCACGATGATGTTGCTGCGTGTTTCGCCGGCGATGTGCACGAATTCGGTAGCGATTCCCAGCTCCTGCAGGCCGCGTTCCAGCATCTGCCCCGTGGCTCCGCCGACGAAGCCCATGGCCGTGGATTCCACGCCCAGCGCCTTCAGCGCCCGCGAGACGTTGAACCCCTTGCCGCCCCAATCAAGTCGTACCTCCGTGGCCCGCGTCACCTCGTCGAAGAGGATGCGCGGCACGGTCAGCGTGCGGTCCAGCACGGGGTTGGGCGTCACGGTGACGATCACGATCGCGCCTCCGCCCCGCGGCGGGCCAGCAGCTCGAACAGCGCCATCATGACCAGCGTGGTCACGGCCAGGAAGGGGCCAATGACCTCCAGGCTCAGCCTCTCCGCCAGGACGCCCACCAATCCGGGCAGCACGGCGATGCCCACGCTGGCTGCGGCGACCTGAAAGCCAATGGCGTTGGCGGCGTGGCTCGTGCCCACCCAGTGCGGCGTTCGGGAGACCATCGAAGGGAACAGCAGCGCCACGCCGAAGCCGATCACGGCCAGCCCCAGGAAGCTGACCAACTCGCTCACGTTCCACCAGATCAGCGCCGATCCGATCAGGATGCCCAACATGCACAGCCGCAGCAGCCGTTCCACGCCGATGCGGTCGGCGACGCTGCCCAGCACCAGGCGGCCCGCCGTCAGGCTGGCCCAGTAGACGCTGAGCCAGAGGCTGGCCGTGGTGGGAGCCACGGCGCGGCCCTCGGTGAAGAGGGTGTAGGACCACTGCCCGGCTATGAACTCGATGCCGGGATGCAAGATGAACAGAGCAAT
Source organism: Anaerolineae bacterium (assembly GCA_029907105.1). GTDB lineage: Bacteria > Chloroflexota > Anaerolineae > UBA3071 > UBA3071 > JARYMM01. The sequence goes on from JARYMM010000001.1 coordinate 120,914, forward strand.
GCCCAGCCAGACCGCAGGCTGCCGCAGAGAGTCCAGGGTGCGGGCGTTGTCGGCCACAGGCCTGCCGCCATTGGCCGCAACTGCTGAGGGCGTGGCCAATTGCCAGTGCCGGCGTGTGAGGCCGTAGGCTGCCGCCAGCGCTACCTCCAGGACGACCACGATCAGGTAGCCCCAGCGCCACGACCGCCCGGCGTTGAGCATGGCGGTCATGATCAGCGGCCCAAAGGTGACGCCGATGCCGAAGCAGGCATGGAGCCAGTTCATGTGCCGGGCCTCGTAGTGTTTGGCCACGTAGGTATTCAGGCCGGCGTCCACTGTGCCCGAGCCCAGTCCCAGCAGCAGCCCGAAGGCGACCATCGTCCACCAGTTGGGAGCCAGGACATAGCCCAACATGCCGGCACCCATCAGGATGCTGCTGCTCATCAGCAGTGTGACTTCGCCCCGCCAGGTGATCAGCCGGCCGCTGTTGAAGCTGGCCATGATGTAGCCGATGGTCACCGCGGTGAGCAGAGTGCCCAGCGCGTCCAGGGAGAGGCCAAATGATTGGCGAATGGAAGGCCAGGCCACGCCCAGCAGCCCGTTCGGCAGGCCCAAAAGGATGTAGCTGGCAAAGGCAATGAACAGGATCAGGATAGGTTTTCTCACAAGCACTCCTTCGGCAAATCGGCAAATCAGCAAATCGGCAAATCAGCAAGTTGCTCCTTGCCCCTCGCCTCTCGCAACTGGCGATGACGTTCCCGCACCAGGGCCGCCAGCGGCTCATCCGGGGCGATGCCGCTTACCTCGGCCAGGACCGCATCGAAGCCCTGGGCGGCGATGCGCTGCTGCAACGCTACTGCCAGCGGGTCGGCGGGGTCGTCGAAGCAGTAGCCGGCGGCGATGCCCCAGCTCAGCGCCTGCGGCGTCACCCCGGCCCGTTCGGCCAGCCGCGCCGCGCCCACCAGCCGGTCCTCGGGAGCGAGCTTGCGCAGCGGGTCGCGGGCCAGCCGGAAGACCGTATCGCCCAGGGCGCGGTTGGCGAAGCGGCGCACGATGTCGGCGGCGTGCGCTTCCAACCAGACGGCATCCACGCCGTGCACGGCGACGATGCCGGCCCTGGACTCGGCCAGTGCCGCCTCCAGCAGCGGGCGGATGGCCGGGTCGTCCAGTGCTTCGTAGGCGTAGGTGTGGCCGCGCTGGTAACCCAGGTAGCCGAGCAGGGCATGGCCGCAATTGTGGATGTAGAGCTTGCTGGCCGTGTAGGCGGCGAAGTTATCCATTGGCTCCAGGCCGACGATGGCCGGGATGGGGCCGACAAAGCCGCTGCGGTCCACCGGCAGCACCTTGTACGGCTCGACGACGATGAAGCTGGGGTCCCGTGCCCGCATCTCCGGTGTGGGCGGCGGCACCATGCGGGCGATGACCGTATCCACGAAGCCGACGCGCCGTAGCCAGGCGTCCCTGTGCGTCGCCGGCAGGTGCTCGCTCACCATGCGCCGGAAGGTGGCCGCGGCGTCCTTCAGGTTCTCGCAGACGATGATATTTAACGGGTTCCGGGTTTCGGGTTCGAAGGTTCCAGGTTCAGAGCCCGCGAACCTGCGTGTGATGCCCGCGGCCACCAGGGGGGCGATCTGGGGCAGCGCCCGCGCCCCGACGGCAGTGGCGGCGATCTCGGCCTCGGCCAGGGCCTGGGCCACGGCTGCCGTGTCGCCGGCGTGCAATGCCCGCACCGGCGAGATGGTCACCTCCTCGGCCCGGTCGTTGTCCACCAGACGGATGGTGTAGGCGCGGCGGGCGTTGAGCGCGTCAATTAACGGCTCATCCACGTCCACGAAGGTCACCTGGTAGCCCGACTCCGAGAAGAGCTGGCCCAGGAAGCCGCGCCCCACATTGCCGGCGCCGAAAATCACTGCCTGTTGGCTCATCACATCCATCTCCGCGGTGCCTTGTAGGACAAGATGGCATCTTGTCCTGCAAGGCTCACGCCAGCAGCTCGCGCAACAACTCCGCCTCGGCCTCGTTCGTCCACGTGTGCCCGCCTTCCAGCCTGGCGTACACCTTGGGCAGCTTTTCCTTCAGTTCGGGCAAGGGCGTGAGCTCCAGGCCGACGATTTGGGGGTAGATGACGATTTTGCCGGGGAAGCGTCCCTCGCTCACCGCCCGCAACCCCTCCTGGGCGCCGGCCAGCCCGGCCACGGCGGCCACCGATTGAGCCGGCGAGATGATGCCGCTTTCCGCCAGTTCGATCATGCGCTGCATGTCCTCGATGCTGGAGCCGCTGCTGCCGACGAAGCGCACCTGTCGCCCGTTGCGCACAGCGTTCAGGTCCAGCCGGGCGATGGTGCCCCGCGACAGCCCCACGAACAGGTTCATCACCCCGCCGGGGGCCAGGTAGGCGGTGGCCGCCTCGATGGCCTGTGGGCTGGCGGCCAGCACCACGATGTCGTCGAAGCCTCGGCCGCCCGTCAGCTCCTGCAGGCGGGCGTAGAACGCCTGGCTGCCCAGAACCTGCTCCGTCATGACGACCAACTCGATCCCCTGCTCCTGCGCCGAAGCGGCGTATTTCGTGGCCACGTCGGCAATGCGCGGCGAACTCAGATTGGTGGCCACGAGCAGGCGTGGGCGAGGCGTCATCTGGATGGCCCGCTGCACGTGCATGTGCCCCATCGGGCCGGCGGCGCCGAGCACCCACACCGTGCCCTCGGGCTTCAGCGTGGAGCGTATGGGGGTGTAGGAAGCGGCGATGTCCGGCCCCGGGTTGCCGACGATGGTGATGTGGTCGTAGTGCAGCCGCCCCACGTCCACGTCCACTGGCTGGGGCAGTGGCTCGTCGCTGACCAGGTTGACGATGCCGCCGCGGGCCAACAGGGGCCAGAGGGGGGCGATGAGCCCGGGGCCGGCCGGCCCCAGGACGATGACGTCGTCCACCGGCTCCACGTCGGCGCTCACCTCCTGGCGCTCGACCACTTCCACGCCCAGCGCGGCGGCCCGCTCTTTCAGCCAGGCGGCAAAGGCTTCGCCCTGAGGGCCTGCCCGAAGGGCCGGCGGCACGTGGGTCAGCAACACCTTGCGGGGATGGGCGCGCTCGTCGAACCCTTTCCCTATCCCATAACCCCTATCCCCTGCTGCCTCGGCGCCGATGAACCAGGCCACGCCGCCGGGCTGCAGCCCCTGGCGGTAGTGGATGTTGTAGGCGGCCTCCACGCAGGCCCACGGTTCGGTGAGGGCGGCTTCGGCGTAGCCCGTCTCCGGCCGCACCGGCAGGAGATAACAGCCGTGATCCCCGCGCAGCACCTCATCGCCCACGACGCTATACTGGGAGAGGCCCCCTTGCAGCAGATAGCCGTAGGCCAGGTTACGCCCTTTATACCAGATATCGGCCTGCACGATGAAACGCTGCCCGACGGCGTATTGGCCGCGCATATTCTCCCCCACGCCGACGACGGTCAGCGCCACCTCGTGGCCCAGCACCACCGGCTGGCGGCGCATGTCCCGCCCGCGCAGGCGGGGATGTCCCTCGCCGGCGCGGATGACCTTGACATCGGAGTAGCAGAGGCCCACGGCGTCGTGGCGCACCAAAAGCTCGTCAGGGCCGAAGTCAGGCACGGGGGCCTGGACCGGCTGGCCGTCGCGCCCCAGGCTCTCGAAGCCCTGGCCGTACAGCGGCAGCAGCCAGTGGGTGGTAGGAATGGGCGTTTCCGCCCGTTTGTAGGAAGTGAACGTGTCGCTCATCAGAACCTATGTCCCTGTCACCTTGTTTCCTTGTGTACTTGTCTACTCCTGATGGTGGCGAACTCGTAGTTGCCGGAGCCCACCTCGATGATGGCCACGTCGCCCTCGAGTTGTATGGGGTCAGCATGTCAAAGTTTCCAGGTAACTGCCTACCTTCAGCCTTGCAACGTGAGATATAGCGGTGGGCTGGCGTCATTGCGAGCCCCGCAGGGGCGAAGCCTGTTTCGATTCCAGGAGACTGCTTCGCTTCGCTCGCAGTGACAGGGTAGGCAGTTGCGTTTCCAGACGGATCTCAAGAAACGTTTTCGGCTATCGTTCCGCATTCGCCGTCACCTCTTCGAGGAAAGCGCGCACGACGTCTATGTAGCGGGCGAATTGCTCGCGATGGATGCTGTGGCCCGCCCCTGGGATGTGGACAACACGGAGTTGGGGCATCAGCGCCTGCAAGGCCGTTGCATCTTCCGGCGTGACGATGGCGCCTCGCTCTGGGTCGGCCGTGATCAGGAGCGCCGGGCAGGTGATGCGCCGCACCGTTGCCGGCCAATCCACCGTTGCCGCCCCCTCTCGATTGAGGGCGTTGAAACTGAACCGCAGTTTCGAATCGGCCCAAGGTCCAAGCTCGGCCTCTGACCAACTGGGCGATGCGGCACGCTGTGCAGCGATCAACTCCTCGCGCGTCTTGCGTTTCAATTCGGTGATCCAGCCGCGCATCTGCGCCTGCCGCTCAGCACCGAATCTGGCCGGGGAGTCAGCCATCCACCATGCAGGCGGATCCTCGAGCAGGATGGCCCTCACCAGATCCGGGTATGTGCCCGCCAGCATAAGCGCTGTCGCCGCGCCCATGGAGTGTCCCAGCACAGCGGGGCGGTGCAATCCAAGCCCGGTGATCACGCCGGCCAGGTCACCCGCGTGCTCGGCAGAGCCATAACCCTGTTCCGGCCCATCCGATCGCCCGCGACCGCGGGCATCAACCATGATCACATCATAGTCCGCCTCCAGCACCTCAGCCACGGGCGTCCAGCACAGCCCGTCGTCGGAAAAGCCATGCGCCAGCACAACGGGTGGTTTATCACCACCCGTCCGCGTATAATGCAAGCGCAGGTCATTGACTTTGATATCACCAGATTGCCAAACGGCCATGTCTGACTCCTCTGAAATCTGTGACCTCGCCCCAGTAGAGCATCTACCACTAGCCCACCTGCTCCAACAAGGCCAGAAAGCGGCTATAAGCCTCTTCCCATTCGGTCCCGCCGGCAGGTTCATAGGTGGCGACGTCGAAGGAATCGCGCACGATCCGCCGCCCCTCGTCCAGCGAAGCGATGTGGCCCATAGCCACGGCCTGCACCAGGATGTTGCCGATGGAGGTCGCCTCCGCCGGGCCGGCCACGACCGGCCGCCCTGTGGTATTGGCGGTGAGTTGATTGAGCAGCCAGTTCCTGGAGCCGCCGCCGATGATGTGGATGCTGGCGTAGGTGTGGCCCAGCAGGTCCTCCAGTTGCTCCAGCACGCGGCGATAGGCCAGGGCCAAACTCTCCAGCGCGCAGCGCACGATGGCCCCTTTGTCCTGCGGCACCGGCTGGCCCGTCTCGGCGCAGTAGCTCTGGATCTTTTGCGGCATGTCGCCGGGCGGCAGGAAGCGATGGTCGTCCGGATTCACCAGCGCGGCCAAGGGTTTGGCCTCGGCGGCCAGGCGGATCAGCTCATCCCACGACAGGTCCTCGCCAGCCTGCGCCCATTCGCGGCGGCACTCCTGCACCAGCCAGAGGGCCACGATGTTCTTCATGAAGCGGAAGGTGCCGGCAGCGCCGCCTTCGTTGGTGAAGTTATAGGCCAGCGCCCGTTCCGTGATGAGCGGCCGGTCAATCTCCACCCCCAGGATGGACCAGGTGCCGGAGCTGATGAAGGCGTGGTCGCGGCTGCGCGCCGGCACGGCGGCCACGGCCGAGCCGGTGTCGTGGCCGGCAGTGGCGATCACCGGCACGCCCGCGGCCCCCGTCTCCTCTGCCACCGTCGGATGCAGCGGGCCGAGCAGCGTGCCCGGCGGCACGATCTCGCCGAAGATGCGCGTGGGCAGCCCCAGCTTCTCCAGCATCGTCCAGGCCCAATCGCCGGCGCGGGGGTCGTAGCATTGGCTGGTGGTGGCGATGGTGAACTCGCTGACCTTGCGCCCGGTGAGCCAGAAGTTGAAGAGATCGGGCATGTTGAGGAAGGTGCGGGCCGCCTCCAGTTGAGGAGACGCCTGCACCTGCATGGCCAGCAGTTGGTAGAGGCTGTTCAGTTGCAGGAACTGGATGCCCGTGCGCTCGAAAATCTCCTCCCGCGGCACACGGCGGAAGGCCTCTTCCATCATGCCATCGGTGCGGCGGTCGCGGTAGTGGTAAGGATTGCCCAACAGCTCGTCGCGGGCGTCGAACAGGCCGAAGTCCACGCCCCAGGTGTCCAGGCCCAGGCTGACGGGGGCGCCACAGGTTTTGACGCACCTGGCCAGGCCGCATTTCACCTCCTCGAACAACCGCAGGACATCCCAGTGCAGGTTGCCCAGCACGCAGATGGGGCCGTTGGGGAAGCGATGCACCTCCTCCAGCCGCAGCCGTTCCCCGTCGAAGCGGCCCACCACGGCCCGCCCGCTGCTGGCACCCAGGTCGAAGGCGAGAAAGTTGGCAGTTTTGACCATCACACCCTCCAGGAAATCTCGAGTTCCGGGTTTCAGGTTTCGGGTTTCAAGCCTTCTTACCTGGAACCCTTCGGGCCGAGCCCTTCACTGCCTCTTCGTTCCTCAGAGCATGGTTCAGGGCAGGCCCTCAGGGCGAAGCCTGAAACCTTCGAACCTGAAACTAATGCATTTCCTCCCCACCCGTGACGTTGATCGCCTGGCCGGTCATGTGCGACGAGGCATCGGAGGCCAGGAAGACAACCAGGTTGGTCACATCGTCGTAGGTGACGGCCCGCCCCAGGGGGATCTTGGCCTCGTATATGGCCCGCACCTGCTCGCGGGGGACGTTCAGCCGCCTGGCGTACTGGTCGTAAAGCGAATCCACCCACAACGGCGAGTCGAGCAGGTTGCCTGGGCAGACGGCGTTGACCCGCACCTTGTACTCGGCCAGCTCCAGGGCCAGGCTCTGGGTCAGGCCGATGCCGCCGAACTTGGAGGCGGCATAAGCGGAGTTGCGGGAGCTGCCCTTCTTGCCCGATTTGGAATTGATCTGGATGATGACACCGCAGCGCTGTTGTTTCATCACCCGCGCCGCGTGCTTGGCGCAGAGGAAGTAGCCCACCAGATTCACCTCGATGACCTTGCGCCACTGCTCGGCAGGGAATTCGGCGGCCTCGCCGGCGATGACGATGCCGGCGTTGGCTATCAGGATGTCCAGTCGGCCGAACTCCTCCACTGTCCGCTGTACCATGGCTTCCACCTGCGCCTCGTCGGTGACGTCGGCCCGCACGGCGATCGCCCGGCGGTCCGTCTGCTGGCGGATAGCCTCGGCCACCTGTTGCGCCTTCTCGAAGTTGATGTCGGCCACGACCACATGGGCGCCCTCCCGCGCCAGGCGATGGGCGATGGCCTCGCCCAGCCCCTGCGCCGCGCCGGTGACGAGGGCGATGCGGTCTTGCAACACCCTACTCATTCTTTCTCTCCATCAATGTGCCAACCCCCAGATCTCCTCCGGCGACATGGAGGCGTCCGCCTGCCGCAGCCGGGCCAGCCCTTCTTCGGTCGGCTCCACCTGGTAGCCGATACGGGTGTAGAAATCGTTGCGCTCCCGGCGGGAGGGCAGGTGGGCGCGCGCCCACTCGCTGTGATAGCCCAGGCCCAACGTGCGCTGCATCACCGTGTGGCCGTAGGCGAAATGGGCGCCGTCCAGGAAAGCCTGGCGAACGGGGGCCAGCTCCGGGGCGTCAAAATCATCTATCAGCTTCTGCCCGAAGCTGTTCATCTCCGTGCCCACGTTCAGCGGCAAAGCCAGCTTCTGGGCCAGTTCGACGACCTCGTACAGCTTCTGCAGCTTCACCCGCTTCAGTTCGGGGTCGGCCACGTTCCAGTTGCGGTCGGGGACGATGTTCAGCGCCACTGCCCCCTTGCCGACGAGCAGCTCCAGCAGTTCCTCCATGGCCTGCTCGCCTTCCGAGAGCCCGTCCAGCCAGGTGGCGCAGATCAGTGCATCGCAGGCCTCGACCATGCGGTGAAACTCGTCCACGGTGGGGAAGCTTTCGGGGCCGGGTTGCACGTAGCCCACACCGCCGCGCTTCATCAGTTTCCTGCGCACCAGTTCCTGGAACTGAGGACTGTCGCCCATGAGCATGGCGACCTGTGTCCTTTCCAGGCCCAACTTATCGGCCCAGAAGGCCGCCGGGTCGGGCACGGTGCGCTCGGCGGCGCGCAGGTAGGCGACGACCATGTGCCGCTCGGTGGCGTTGCCCGACGGCGTGAGGGGCAGCACGTCCCGCTCGTAGTCAATGGTCACCGGGGCCAGGTAGGCGTTGACCCGCGCCGCCACGTCCAGATTGCGCTGCCGTGCCCGTTCCCGCATGTCGGCCAGGATGCTGGCTGCCGGCTCGGGGGCCTGGCTGGAGGTGAAGCCGATGCCCATGTGGTAGTAGATGCCTGGCTCGCCGGGGGAGTTGATCTCGCGGGTGAGGAACTGGGGCAGGAAGACGCGCGTCTCCATCCCCGTGCTGCCGCGCACGCCCACCGCCTGGCAGGCGTCGAGGAACTCGTCCACGCTGTCCAGCACGTCGAACTCCACCGTGCCCATGACCTTGAAGCCGCGGCGTTTGGCCAGCCAGGCCAGCGCGGTCGGCGAGTAGCCGTAGGCGTTGAAGGAAAAGAAGGTGTGGCAGTGCATGTTGACCACTTCGGACACCGGCTCCAGAGGAACCAATCCCTGGTCGGCCAGGGCGATCAGCTCTGCCAACGCCGCGGCGCGCACGGTCGGATCGAAGTCGTTCAGTTGCCCTTCCAGCTCGGCGATACGCTGGTTGATCTCTGTTTCCATCTCACAATTTCGCCCGTCTATACAGTTCATCCGGGCGGGTGTGGATGCGCTGCACGGCCTGGGCGCTCAGGAAATGCGGCCCGCCAAAGGCGGCCGTGCCCAACAGGACGCGGGCGGTCTTCACGGCCATGGCCGTGATGTTCTCCACCTCCTGCGCCGTGCGGCCCAGGGCGATCAGCCCGTGGTTCTGCATCAGGATGACCTTGGGCGGCTCCCCGTGGCCCTGCAGGTGATCGGCAATCGCCTCCCGCACCTTGCGCGCCAGCGGCAGCCCCGGGTCGGTGTAGGGGACGACGGCCGGGGCCGGGCCGCAGACGACGATTTCGTCGGGGAAGAGGCGGCCGTTGAGCGCAGCCTCGAAGCCCAGCGAGCAGGTCAGGGCGTTGATGGCCGTGGGGTGGGTATGGCCCACGAAGCGCACGCCGGGCAGGTTCAGGGCCAGGGCGTGCAGCACCGTCTCCACGGAAGGGTGGGCGCTGGCTTCCGGGTCTGTCCTGGCCGCGCTCAATGTCTGCCTGATCTGCTCGTCGCTCAGGTCGGGGCCGTCAAGCATGGCCAGCACCGGCGCGAAGCGCAGGCGCACGAAGCCGCCGGCTTCGATGCCCTGAAGAGCCACGCCGCTGGCCTTGACCCAGAAGGTCTCCTCGTCGGCCCGGGCGGCGGTGTTGCCCTCCGCCAAGATGACATAATCATTTGCCGGGTTGCCCAGGTGGCGGGATAGGGCGATGAGTTCATGCAAGATATCGTTTGTGGACATAAAGGGCTCAACTTCGCCTGGAGAGTACCTGAGCTTCGTAGGTGCGGATGTCGTCTATGAAGCTGAAGCCGACAGGAACGCCCTGCTGCAAACAGTAGAAGTCCCACACCGCGCCGAAGGGCATGCCCTTGAGCTCTTCCAGCAGGGCCAGGCGGGCGGTGTAGTCGCCGGCGATTTCCAACTGGCGCATCTGGTCAATGGGCTCCAGCAGGGCCAGGAGCAGCGCCCGCAAGGCGTTGCGTGTGCCGATGACCCAGGCGGCGATGCGGTTGATGCTGGCATCGAAGAAGTCCAGGCCGATGTGCACACGCTGCAAGAAGCCGCCGCGCACGATCTCTTGCATGATGGCCTGCAATTCGTCAGAGAGGATGACCACGTGGTCACTGTCCCAGCGCACCCCCCGGCTGACGTGCAGCAGCACCTCATCCACATAGAGCAACACGGACGAGAGCTTGTCGGAGATGACCTCGGTGGGGTGGAAGTGGCCGCTGTCCAGGGTGAGCAGCACGTTGTTGGCCACGGCGTAGCCCAGGTAGAACTCGTGCGAGCCCACGACGTAGCACTCCGAGCCCAGGCCGAAGAGCTTGCTTTCCACGGCGTCGCGGTTGTAGCGAGGGTCTATCTTCTCGGCGAAGATGGTGTCCAGCGATTCTTTCAGCAGGAGGCGTGGCGTCTTGCGGTCCACGGGGATGTCCTTGAAGCCGTCGGGGACCCAATGGTTGGTGATGCAGGGGCTGCCCAAGCTCCGCCCAAAGTGTGCCCCGATATGGCGGCAGGCGATGGAATGCTCGATCCAGAACTGGCGGATGGACTTGTCGTAGCTGGCCAGGGTGAAGCCACTTGCCGCCAGCGGGTGCGAAAAGCAGGAGGTGTTGAAGTCCACGCCGTGGTGGTTGGCCCTGGCCCAGTCCACCCAGGCGCTGAAGTGCTCCGGCCGCAGTTCGTTGCGTGGGACGCGCCGTCCGCCCGTCTCGGCGTAGATGGAGTGCAGGCTCAGGCGATGTGTGCCGGGGATCAGGCTGTAGGCCTTGTCCAGGTCGGCGCGCAGTTCGTCGGCAGTGCGCGCTTTGCCCGGATAGTTGCCGGTGACGGCCATGCCGCTGCCCAATTCGCCGCCGGGCGTCTCGAAGCCGCCGACGTCGTCGCCCTGCCAGCAGTGCAGGCTGATGGGGATTTGGGCCAGGGTCTCCAGGGCCTTGTCTGTGTCCACACCCAGGGCGGCGTAGCGCTCACGGGCCAGGGCATAGGCATCTCTAATGTGCTTTTCTGTGGGTTTCGTGGTCATGTTTTCTTGTCCCTGTTGCTCCGAGAACACGCGGGTTATAGCACCAGGCTGCAACTTGTCCTGCCCTGAAGCCTCTCGTCTATCTTCAAGCAGGCAGTAACTGCCTACCTTCGGCCTTGCAGCATGGGATATAGCGGTGGGTTGGCGTCATTGCGAGCCCCGATCCCCTCCCTCGCCCTCCCCGTCGACGGGGAGGGCAGGGGTGGGGATTGCTTCGCTTCGCTCGCAGTGACAGGGCAGGTAGTTACAGCGGGCGAGAAAAGTCGGGGAGGTAAGGGCGCGCCGCCGTGCGCCCCTACTCCCCGACTCCCCGATGAGATTAGTTGCCTGGTCAGATAGTGACGTAGTCGGATAGCTGTGCAGCCTAGGCGACCACACGACCGGGCAACCATGCAACTAACCCCACCCTTACTCAGTGGAAGGTGTCTAGTACACGTCTTTCCACTGGTCAATGTTCTCGGCATTGAACTGGAAGGGAGGCCCCAGCAGGACCATGCCGCCGCCGGCGCCATCATCCACGATGGTGCGCTCGCCCAGCTTGCCCGCCTTGAAAGTCTCGCCGGGCTTGCCGGTGATCTCACCGCTGGCCATCAGGTGGGAGACGACAGTGGTCATATACCCCAGGTCAATGGGGTTCCAGAGGGCCATCGCCTTGCAGCAGCCGCTCTTGATGTACTCGGCCATCTCGCTGGGCAGGCCCAGGCCGGTCAGGGCGATCTTGCCGCACAGCCCTTCATCGGTGAGAGCCCGAGCAGTGGCGGCGATGCCCACCGTCGTCGGCGAGATGATGCCCTTGAGGTCGGGATAGGACTTGAAGAGCCCCAGCGCTTCGTTATAGCTCTTCTCGCGCAGGTCATCGCCGTAAACGGTGGTTACCAGCTCCATGTCCTTATACTTGGGGTCCTTCAGTTCTTCCTTCATCCACTCGATCCAGGTGTTCTGGTTGGCCATGGTCGCCGCAGCGCTGAGGATGGCGATCTGCCCCTTGTAGCCGATCATCTCCGCCAGCATCTGTACCTCGATGCGGCCGATCTGCTCCATGTCCGCCTGGTTGACGAAGATCTGGCGGCCCGCCGGCGCTACGGCCGAGTCCCAGGTGACCACCTTGATCCCCGCGTCCATGGCCTTCTTGCACACAGGCACCAGGGCGTCAGGATCGTTGGCGGTGATGGCGATGACGTCCACCTTCTGGGCGATCAGGGCGTCAATGATCTCGATCTGTCCTTCGGCTGTCGGCGTGGCCGGACCCTGGAAGATGCACTCGTCGCCGTACTCAGCGGCGGCTTCATTGCACCCCTTCTGGGCCGCTTCGAAGAAGGGGTTGCCCAGGTTCTTGACCACCATGGCGATCTTGAATCCTGCCTTGGCCGCCGGCTTTTCGGCTGGAGGTGCGACTGTGGGCGGCGCGCAGGCGGCAAGGATCACGATCACCAACAATAACGAGACGAACAGTTTGCTTTTCATGTTTCTCTTCTCCTTTGGTGTAATTCGCTAGAAGGCAACCGCAAGGGAATGCCCCTACCCGACGAGGCAGCCCGGCAGCCTGCCTCAGAACGCTTTTTGGTCTGCACATCACCTCCTCCCCTTCTCCTCTTGTCTACTTGTGCCTTCTCCCCTCCTACTTGTTTCCCTATCTACCGCTTGCTGATCTGCTATGCCCTCGAACGGGACGCCAACCGCCGCAGGAACTGCGGCAACAGAATCGCCACAATCAACAGCATGCCGATAAGGGTGTTCTGAATCTGCCCGGGCACGTTCTTCAGGCTCATCCCATAGCGCACGACCCCGATGAGGAACAGGGCCAGGACCACGCCGGGCATGGTGCCCTGCCCACCGTTGATGTCCACCCCTCCCAAGACCACAGCCGTGATGACGTCCAGCTCGAAGCCCAGGGCGATATTGGGACGGGCGCTGCCGAAGCGTGCGCTCAGGACCACCCCGGCCAGCGCCGACATGAGCCCCGAAAGGGTGAACAGGATGATCCTGATGCGATCCACAGCCACACCGGAGAAGCGGCAGGCGGTCTCGTTATTGCCAACAGCATAGACGAGACGTCCGAAGGCGGTGCGGTGCAGCAACAGGCCGAAGAGCACAGCGAAGAAAGCGAAAATGACCAGGGGCACAGGGATGGGCGTATGGCCCACATAGCCCTGGCCGATGGCCGTAAACGACGAGGGAAAGCCCGTCACCACCAGATCGCCCAGGATGACGAAGGCCACGCCGCGGTAGAGAGCGTAAGTGCCCAGCGTCACCACCAGGCTGGGCAGCCGCACCCTGGCGACCAGCAGGCCATTGATGAGCCCGCCCACTGCGCCGGCTGCCAGGCCCAGCAGCATGGCCAGCCAGATGTTCAGCCCTGCCTTGTAGCTGGCGGCCATGATGATGGTGCTCATGCCCAGGTTGGAGGCCACCGACAGGTCAATGTTGCCACTGATGATGATGAAGGCCATGGGCAGGGCGATGAGGCTGCGCTCCATGAAGTGGAAAGTCATATCGAACAGGTTGTGGACATCCAGGAAGTAAGGGGAGAGGGAGGCGTTAACCATGCAGGCGATGCCCAACAGCACGACCAGCAACCACTCCCAGCGCAGCAGCAGCCCGCTCAGGATGGATGGCGAGGGAACTGCCCTTGCTTTGACGGTCATGAGGCTCCCTCCGAAGCTCCAGCTTGCTGCAGGCGACGAGACAGCAAGGCGTCGGAGACCACGGCCAGCAGGATGATAAACCCTTGCACGGCCAGTTTCCAGAAGGGTGAGATGCGGATCAGGTTGAGGGCGTTGACGATAATGCCCATCAGGAGCGAGCCCAACACCACACCTGGCAGTGTTCCTGAGCCGCCGAAAATGTTCACACCTCCCACGACGGTGGCGGCAATGGCCTGCAACTCGAAGCCACTGGCGGTATCGCTCTGCGCCGAGGCGTAACGGGAGATCCATAGAACGCCGGCCATGCCGGCCAGGGTGCCAGATAGCAGATATACCAGGAACAGGATGCGGTCGACGCGGATGCCAACCACCCGCGCTGCGGATGGGTTACTGCCCACGGCATAGATTTCCCGTCCTGTGCGGGTGTGGTTGAGGAAGTAGTAGAAGATGATGGCCACGATGATGGCGAAAAGCACCAGGTTGGGGATGCCCAACGTGGTGTTCTTGGACAGGTAGACGAAAGGCCTGGGCATCTCGTGGGCGTCCACCCAGGCTCCGCCGGAAATGGCGAAGACCAGCCCCCGGTAGATGCTCAGCGTGCCCAGGGTGGCGATGATGGGTGGAATACGCCCCTTGGCCACCAGCAGGCCGTTGACACTGCCCAGCACGGCACCGATGGCCAGCCCCATCAGCACGGCCACCGCCGGCGGGATGCCCTGATGTTTGCTGATGGTCATGCCCACGATCATGCCAGAAAGGGCCAGGGTGGAAGCCACAGACAGGTCAATGCTGCGGGTGAGGATGACCAGTGTTTCGCCGATGGCCACAATGGTCAGGATGGCGATGTCTATCAGGATGTACACAAGGTTGTCTACGGTGAGGAAGTAAGGGCTGCGCAGGCTTACGGCAGCGATGAGGAAGACAATGAACACGCTGATGCCCATCTCGCGAACACCAGCGAACAGCAAGAGCAGGCTGCGCCCCTTCTTTTCCTCGCTGACGGTGACCATCTTGCTTCTCCGCTCCGGTGTGCGCTACGAGTTGCTGAACGGCTGTCCTGTTGCCGCGGCCATGATCTTCTCCTGCGTGGCTTCCTGGCGGGTGAAGTGCGCTGTGACCCGGCCCTCATACATCACCACAATCCGATCGCTCATGCCCAGGATCTCAGGCAGCTCGGAAGAGATCATCAGGATGGACATCCCCTGGCCGGCTAACTTGCTCATCAGTTCATGCACGGCAGCCTTGGTTCCCACGTCAATGCCCCGCGTGGGCTCATCCAGGATCAAGATATGGGGGCGCGCGGCCAGCCACTTGGCCAGCACGACCTTCTGCTGGTTGCCGCCCGATAGCTGCTGCACTTTTTGCCAGAGGCCCGCGGCGCGGACGTCCAGCCGCTCGGCAAACTCTTGCGCCGTCTCTCGCTCGGCGCTGTTGTCTAACCAGCCGCCCCGGCGGGCAAACTCCCTCAAAATCGGCAGAGTGATGTTCTGCGTGATATCCATGGGCAGCACCAACCCCTGTTGCTGGCGGTCCTCGGGAACGTAGACGATGCCCAGGGCCAGGGCCTCCTGAGGGTTGCTGATGCGCACCTGACGGGAGTCCACCCAGATGCTGCCGCTGTCGGCTGGCGAGATGCCGAAGATGGCGCGGGCCACGTCGGTGCGCCGTGCCCCCACCAACCCGGCCAGGCCCAGGATTTCGCCGCGTCGCAACTCGAAGGAGACGTCGTGGAACAGGCCCTCCTTGGTCAGTCCCTCTACCCGCAGCATCACCTCACCGATCTCCACCTCTTCTTTGGGAAAGAGCGTGTCCAGGGTGCGCCCGACCATCATCTGGATCACTTCATCGGTGGTCGTGGAAGGCACCGGACGCGTGCCCACATAGTGCCCATCTCGCAGGACGGTGATGCGATCGGCCAGTTCGAAGGCTTCTTCCAGGCGATGGGAAATGAAGACGATGGCCGTGCCGGCCTCTCGCAGGCGGCGGGTGATGCGGAAGAGGTCTTCCACATCACGCAGGGTGAGCGCCGAGGTGGGCTCATCCATGATCAGGATACGGGCATTGAGCGACAGCGCCTTGGCGATCTCCACCATCTGCTGCTGGGCGACGCTCAGGCCGCGCACGCGGGTGCGGGGGTCGAGTTTCACCCCCAGAGCATTCAGCAGTTCCCCAGCCCGTTCGTACAGGCGTTTCCAGTCCATACGCCGGGTCATGGGCCGCACTGGCTGATGGCCAATGAAGATATTCTCACCAACGCTCAGGTCAGGGAAGAGGGTGGGTTCCTGGTAGATAGCGGCCACGCCGTGCTGCTGGGCCACAAGGGGGTTGGGGAAGGTGACCGGTTGCCCCTGGAAGCGTATCTCCCCGGCGTCCGGCTGGTGGACGCCGGTGATCACCTTGACCAGGGTGGATTTGCCAGCGCCATTTTCTCCCACCAGGGCGTGCACCTCTCCCGGGCGCAAGTCAAAGTCCACGTTGTCAAGGGCCTGCACGCCGGGGAAGCTTTTGCTGATCCCCTTCAATTCGAGGAGGTTTTCGCTCATATCGCTCACACCAGGATGACCTCAATGCCGCTGTCGCGCAAGGCCTTCACCATCTCCACAGGGGCATTCCTGTCGGTGACGACCCGCTGGAGGCGATCCGTGGGGGCGAAGGAGGCCACGGCCAGGTGCCCCCATTTGCTGGAGTCGACCACGGCGATCACCTCCTTGCAGGCCGCCACCAGGGCCCGCTTCATCTCCACTTCGAAGCTGTCCACATCGGTCAGACCCTCGTCAATGGTCAGGCCACGGGCGCCGAAGAAGCCCTTGCTGATGTTGAGCCGGGTCAGGCAGTCGTTTCCCAGGCTGCTGACCAGGGAGAAGGCCTCGCTGCGCAGGATGCCGCCCGGCATCACGACCGAGATGCCCGGCGCATCGGCCAGCTCGATGGCAATCATCAGGCCGTTGGTGACGACGGTCAGCTCGCGGCGGTCTTTGATCTGCTCAGCCACGGCCAGGGCGGAGGTGCTGGCATCCAGGGCGATGGCTTCGCCATCCTGCACCAGGGCCGCCGCCGCGGCGCCGATGCGCTGTTTTTCTTCTCTGTGAGCCAGTCGCCGCTGGGCGAACGCAGGCTCCGGTTCGATGACAGGCTCAGGGAGCACGGCCCCGCCGTGGGTGCGGGTGAGCAGTCCCCGTCGCTCCAGTTCGCTCAGGTCGGCGCGGGTGGTCACCGCCGAGACACCGAAGTGCTGGCTCAAATCGGTGACGGAGACCCGCTTCTGCTGGCGAAGCAGGATGAGGATTTCCTTTTGCCGTTCAAGGGCGGACAAAGAGGCCATCAATGAGTTCTCCCGGGGTGTGCTTTCGTTTGTTTGGGAGTTTTTATCATCATAGCACAACTCGCAAGTCTTGTCAAGTTAAGCGAAGCCAATAGTAAGTGAAACGAAACCTACACTGTGCTTCTGGTGGCAAAGGGAGCAGATAGCCGACGGCGGCAGGCCCGCCGGCCAGAGGGGAGAGGCTGCCGGCAGGGAGTGCCTTGCCCTTCCATTTGCCTCGAAACCGAAGTTGTGCTATACTAGCAACATCGGTGCGCAAAGCGAACTCGATGGCACACCTGGCAAAGGTCCTGGAGATGGCACAATCTGGCCCTTACCTGAAGACGGTTGATCGGGCGTTGCGGGTTCTGCTCCAGTTCAACGATGCCCATCCGGAGTGGAGCACCGGCGAACTGGCCGAGGTCCTGGGCCTGCACCGTAGCATCGTCTACCGTCTCCTCGCCACCCTTGAGCGCCGTGGGTTCCTCACCCAGGCCGACCAGCGCGGCCGCTTCCGCCTGGGGCTCAAGCTGGTCGAGCTGGGCAACGTGGTGCTGGCCAACCTGGACCTGCGACAGGTGGCCCGTCCGAGCATGGCCCGGCTGGTGCGAGAGACCGGCGAATCGGCCTTCCTCACTGTCGTCAGCGGCGACGAGAGCGTCTGCGTGGACAAGATTGAGAGCTCACAGGCCATCCGGGTGACGTTGTCCATCGGCGGGCGTTATCCGTTGCACGCTGGTGCTTCGAACAAAGTCCTCCTGGCTTACCTTCCTTCTGAGACCATTGATGAGCTCATTGCCAAGGGTCTGGAGGCTATCACCCCCGACACCATTACCGACCCGCTGCGGTTGAAGGAGGATCTGGCCAACATCCGCCAGCAGGGCTGGGCCTACAGCGTTGGCGAACTGACGCCCGGCGTGGCAGCGGTCGCCGTTCCTCTGTGGAACAGCAATGGCTCGCTGGTGGCTGCTCTGAGCATCGCCGGCCTGGCCTCCCAGTTCAGCGAGGATCGCTTGCCTTTGCTCATCAGCAAGACACGCCAGACCGCCGAGGAGATTTCCGCCCAGCTCCTGGCCTGGCATGGCACGTCAGCAGCAGAACAGCCCAACGAGTGACCCTGACGAGGCGTGAACATGTGCGACATCGGCCTGTTGAGAGGCCACCCGCCGGGAATGCCTCGTCCCTGCAAGCGGGCCTTTCGGCTACGGCCGGCGAAACGGATCGTGCTCTGACAGAAAGGGGGGATGTCAACAGCCATACGAACATCTCGCTTGTGTCGGCTCCCATTCGCACAAACTGCACCAAGAAGGAGGATGAATCATGAGAGGCAAATTTCAGATATTCGCCCTGCTGAGCCTGTTGGTCGTGCCGGTTCTGCTGTTGGCCCAGTGCGCGCCGGCAGCTCCCCCGGCTCCCACCGAAGCCCCGCCCACGCCCGTGGAGGTGCCACCCACGCCCGTGCCTCCGCCGCCCAAGGAGAACGTCGCCGTCTATGCCCATGTCACCACCTTCCCGGACATTGATCCCAGCGTCAGCTTCTCCAACGACTCGGCGGTGACCTCCAATGCCTATGAGACGCTGGTCTGGTACAACCCGCCGGGCAGCGCGGAGGTCCTGCGGCCAGGGCTGGCCGAACGCTGGGAGTCCAACGCCGACGCCACCGAATGGACCTTCACCCTGCGCCAGGGGGTCAAGTTCCACGACGGCACCGAGCTCAACGCCGAGGCGGTCAAACAGGCCATCGGGCGCACGATGAGCCTGGGGCTGGGCGCGGCCTACATCTGGGATCCGGTGGAGGAGATCATCGCCGTAGACGATTACACCGTCCAGTTCAAGCTGAAGTATCCGGCGCCGCTGGACCTCATCGCCGCTTCCGGCTACGGTGCCTGGATTTTCAGCCCGGCCTGTGTCGAGGCGCAGGGGGAGAAGGCCAGCGAATGGTTCAACGAGGGCCACGACTGTGGCAGCGGCCCCTACATGGTCGAGAGCTACGAACGGGGCCAGCGCTTGATCATGAAGAAGTTCGCCGACTACTGGGGCGGCTGGCAGCCCGGCCAGTTCGACCGCGTCGTCTTCGAAGTGGTGGAGGATCCCGTCGTGCGCCAGCAGATGATCGAGGCTGGCGAGGCCGACGTGACCTATGAGCTGCCTCGCGAGAACCTGGATAGCCTGGATGCCCGTCCCGATGTCACCGTGTACACCAACCCCAGCTTCCAGAACCTGGTGGGGCTGTTCAACGTGCGCAAGCCGCCGCTGGATAACCCCAAGGTGCGCCAGGCCCTCTCCTATGCCTTCCCCTACCAGCAGTTCATCGAGAGCGTGATGGAGGGCTACGCCGTGCAGGCCCACGGCCCGGTGCCCACCGGCATGTGGGGCTATAGCAAAGACCTCTTCCAGTACTCCTACGATCTGGACAAGGCCAAAGCGCTGCTCGCCGAAGCCGGCTATCCCGATGGCGGCTTCGAGTTGCTCTTCACCTACGCCACCGGAGACATGGACGAGCAGCAGGTGGGCGAGCTGTGGAAGGCGGAGCTGGCCAGGCTGAACATCAACCTGACCGTGCAGGGCATGGCCTGGGAGGCGCAGTGGGACCTGGCCAAGTCCGACCCGATGAAGGCGCAGGACGTGTTCGTCATGTACTGGTGGCCGGACTATGTCTCGCCGTACAGTTTCCTCTTCAACATGTTCCACTGCGAAGAGGAAATCCTCTTCAACCTGGGTTACTACTGCAACCCGACGTTCGACGAGATGATTGACCGGGCCAACGAGCTTTCGGGCAGCGACCGGGCGGAGGCGGAACGGTTGTTCATCGAGGCCCAGAAGATACTCATCGAGGACGCCGCGTCCATGTTCTTCTACGACGTGGCCAACACCCACATCCTGCGCTCGGACATCAAGGGCTACGTGGACAACCCGGCCTATCCGCACGTGGTCTTCTTCTACCAGTTGTCGCGGTAACCACCTCACCCATCCCTACCCAACCCTCTCCTTCCCTCTCCGCAACGGAGAGGGAAGGGGAGGGCAAGGGAGGGGTTAGGAGAGGTAAAGATGAGAAGGTGGGAATACGTCATCCGACGGCTGGCGTTGGCCGTGCTGGTGCTGGTAAGCGTCTCGGTGATCACTTTCCTCATCGCCCGCGTCGTGCCTTCTGATCCGGCGGCGGCCTGGGTGGGCCCGCGACCGACCCCGGAGCAGATCGCTCAGGCCCGCCGCGAGCTGGGGCTGGATAAGCCGTTGTACGTCCAGTACCTGCGCTATGTGCGCGCCTTGCTGCGCGGCGACCTGGGCGTCTCGGTCAAGACCCACCAGCCCATCCTGCGCGACCTGAAGACCTACCTGCCGGCCACGATGGAGCTGGTGCTCTTCGGCATGCTCATGGCCATCACCATCGGCATCCCCCTGGGTGTGCTGTCCGGCGCCAAACGCAACGGCCTGCTCGATCACAGCAGCCGGCTGGTGGCCATCGCCGGCGTCTCCATGCCCACCTTCTGGCTGGGATTGCTCCTGCAACTTCTCTTCTTCGGCAAGCTGGGATGGCTGCCTCTGGGCGGACGGGTGGATCGCAGCATATCCCTCTACAATCCGGTGCAGCAGATCACGGGCTTCTATCTGGTGGACACGGTGCTCACCGGCAACTGGGTCGCCCTGAAGGACAGCCTGGTGCACCTCATCCTGCCTGCTTTCACACTGGCCACCTATGCCATCGGGCTGACCATCCGCATGACCCGTTCGACGATGATCGAGGTGCTGGAGGAGAAGTACATCGTCGCCGCCCGCGCTGCTGGCCTGCCGGAACGCACCATTCTCTTCCGGCTGGCCTTGAAAAACGCCATCATCCCCACACTGACCGTCCTGGGGCTCTCCTTCGTCTACTCGCTGACCGGGGCCATCCTGGTGGAGGTGATCTTCTCCTGGCCCGGCCTGGGCACCTACGTCACCAATGCCATCCTCAACGTGGACTTCCCGGTCATCATGGCTGTCACGCTGGTGGTCACGGTGTTCTACGTCTTTATCAACCTCTTTCTCGATCTCTTGCAGGCCGCCCTCGATCCGCGGGTGACGCTGGGGTAGCTGTGAAATGCGGAATGCGGATTGCGGATTGCGGAATGGCCGAATGTGGAATATTCCGCAATCCACAATCTGTGTTCGGCGATGGAAGGGAGGACTGAACCGTGCAGATTCGCGTTGTTGTTCCCATCATTGGTCAACAGTGGGCCGAGGAAGCAGAGAAGGCCTACGGCGAGCTGGCCCGGCCGGGCACCGTGGTCAGCGCCATGGCCATCGAAAAGGGGCCGGCTTCCATCGAGACCCACCGCGACGAGGCCCTGGCTGTCCCCGGCGTGCTGTTCGAGGTGCAGAAAGCGGAGCAGCAGGGGGTGGACGCGGTGGTCATTGACTGCATGGGCGACCCCGGGCTGGAGGCAGCGCGGGAGCTGGTCTCCATCCCCGTGGTCGGCCCGGCCCAGGCGGCCATGCACCTGGCGGCGGCCCTGGCCCACCGCTTCTCCATCATCACCGTCCTGGAACAGACCATCCCTGTAGTGGAGGAGCAGGTTGTCCGCTATGGCCTGGCGGGGAGGCTGGCTTCGGTGCGCGCCGTGAACATCCCCGTGCTGGAAATCAAGGGGGACAAAGAGCGGGTGGCAGCGGCGCTGGTCGAGGAAGGGCTGCGGGCAGTGCGGGAGGATGGCGCACACCTCATCATCCCCGGCTGCACGGGCATGATCGGCCTGGCCCGACGGGTGCAGGAGGGTTTGGCGGAGCGAGGCTGCCCGGTGCCGGTCATCGAGCCGCCCTGGGCAGCCCTCAAGCTGGCCGAGAGCCTGGTGGACATGGGGCTTTCGCACAGCAAACGGACGTATCCGGCACCGCCGGACAAGGAGATTGTCGGCTACGAGTTCTTCTGAGTTCCCCCAAGTTCCGCCGAGTTCCCACGCAAGCTCTGAGGAACTCAGGGGAACTCGGGGGAACCCGGGATTGCTCGACCAAGGACCACCTGACCAAGGACCACCATGACCACGATAGCAGAGCGTTGGTTCGGAGATTGGGCACGGCGCAGGCGATCGCGGCTGGAGGAATACGGCCTGATGGTGCGCGCCTTCCGCCGCGACTGGCTGGCCGTCCTCAGCCTGCTGGTCATCCTGGCCTTCGTCCTGGGGGCGCTCTTCGCCCCTCACCTGACGCCTTACCCGGAGGAGGGGCGGGGCGAGCCCAACATCGTCAACAAGTTCCTGCCCCCGGGCCCGGGCCATCCCCTGGGCACCGATAACCTGGGGCGGGACCTGTTGGCGCGTGTCCTCTTCGGCGGGCGCAGTTCCCTGAGCATTGGCTTTCTGGTGGTGGTCATCGCCGTGACCATCGGCACGCCTCTGGGGGCGATCGCCGGCACCTTCGGCGGCTGGGTGGACGAGACCATCATGCGCATCACCGACATGTTCCTGGCCTTCCCGCCGTTGCTCCTGGCCATCGCCATCGCCGCTGCTTTGGGGCCCAGCTTCACCAACGCCATGGTCGCCATCGCTTTCACCTGGTGGCCCTGGTACACCCGCCTGGTGCGCGCTCAGACCGTCTCCTTGCGCGAGCGGTCGTTCATCGAGGCGGCGCGGGGGATGGGCGTCGGCAGCCGTGCCATTATCCTGCGCCATATCTTCCCCAACGTGACGACGCCGGTTCTGGTGCAGGCCACGATGGACATCGGCTCGGCCATCCTGACCGGCGCGGCGATGAGCTTCATCGGCCTGGGCGCTCAGCCCCCCACTCCCGACTGGGGCCAGATGGTCTCCCAGGGCCGCATTTATTTCATGAACCAGCCCTGGTTCGCCACCTACCCCGGCCTGGCCATCTTCCTGGTTACCCTGGCCTTCAACCTGCTGGGCGATACGGTGCGCGATGTGGCCGATCCCCGCACGCGGAGGGTGGCCTGATGGCTGATGTCCTGGTCTGCGTGGAGAACCTGCACGTGCGCTTCCGCACCTATGCCGGGGTCGTGCATGCCGTCAATGGCGTGAGCTTCGACATCCGGCGGGGGGAGACCTTCGGCCTGGTGGGCGAGACGGGCTGTGGCAAGTCGGTGACCGGCCTCTCGCTGCTGCGGCTGGTGCCGCCGCCGGGGGAGATTGCCGCCGGGCGTATCCTCTTCAATGGCGAGGATTTGCTGGCCAAAAGCGAGGCCGAGATGCAGCGCATCCGCGGGCGGCGCATCGCCATGGTCTTCCAGGACCCGGCGGCTACCCTCAACCCCGTCTTCTCGGTGGGCGAACAGATCATGGGCATCATTCGCCACCATCAGGCCGTGGGGCGGGACGGGGCGCGGCGGCGGGCTATGGAAATGCTGGAGGCTGTGGGCTTGCCGGAGCCGGAGCGGCTGCTGCGGGCCTATCCCCACGAGCTCAGCGGGGGCATGCAGCAGCGGGTGATGATCGCCATGGCCCTCTCCTCGGGGGCGGAGCTGCTCATTGCCGACGAGCCCACCACGGCCCTGGATGTGACCATCCAGGCGCAGATTTTGGCGCTGCTGGTGGAACTGCAGAGGAGCCGCAGGCTGTCTATCCTGCTGATCACTCACAATCTGGGGGTAGTGGCCGAGACGTGCGAGCGGGTAGGGGTGCTCTACGCCGGCCATCTGGTGGAAGTGGGGCGCACGCCCGACGTGTTTCAGGCCATGAAGCATCCCTACACCCAGGCCCTGCTGGCGGCCATCCCCCGGCCGGGCAGCCACGGCCAACCGCTGCCGGCCATCCCGGGCACGGTGCCCAGCGGGCTGGAGCGCATTCCGGGCTGCGCCTTCCACCCTCGCTGCCCTTTCGTCATGGACGTCTGCCGGGCGGAGAAACCGCCCCTGGTGAGCGTGGGCGAGGAGCACACGGTAGCGTGTTATTTGTACCCTCAAGGTGACTGTCACCTTCACGGAGCGAGAGCATGAGCCAGCCGCTGGTTGAGGTGCGGGGTCTGAGCAAACACTTCGTGCAGCGCGGCGGCCTGTTGGGGCGGCGCAGCCGGGTCGTGCGCGCCCTGGAGGAGGTGGAGCTGAGCGTGCAGCGCGGGGAGACGCTGGGCGTGGTCGGCGAGTCGGGCTGCGGCAAGACCACCCTGGGCCGCTGCATCCTGCGCCTGATCGAGCCCACGGCCGGCCAGGTGTTCTTCGAAGGCGTGGACCTCATGGCCCTGAGCCGCGAGGAGATGCGCCAGCGCCGCCGGGACATGCAGATGGTCTTCCAGAACCCCTACTCCTCGCTGGACCCGCGCTTCAACGTGCTGAACCTGGTCGCCGAGCCCATCGTGACCCACACCGACCTGCGCGGTGAGGCGCTCACGGCGCGGGTGGAGGAACTGCTGGCCCGCGTGGGCATGGAGGGCGACTTCCTCTACCGCTACCCGCACGAATTCTCCGGCGGCCAGTTGCAGCGCATCGCCGTGGCCCGCGCCCTGGCGCTCAACCCCAGGTTCCTGGTGCTGGACGAGCCGACTTCGGCGCTGGACGTGTCGGTGCAGGCCCAGATCCTCAACCTCCTGCAGCAGTTGCAGCGGGAGCTGGGGCTGACCTATCTCTTCATCTCCCATGACCTGAGCGTGGTGCAGCATATCAGCGACCGCATCGCCGTGATGTACCTGGGGCGGGTGGTGGAGATGAGCACCACCGACGCCATCTTCTACGCGGCGCGACACCCCTACACCGAGGCCCTGCTCTCTTCGACGCCCATCCTGGACCCGGCCTTGCGCCGGGAGCGCATCATCCTGGAGGGCAGCGTGCCCAGCCCGGCGAACCCGCCGCCCGGCTGTCGCTTCCACCCTCGCTGCCCGAAAGCGATGGACGTTTGCTCCCAGGTGGAGCCGAAGCTGGAGGACGTCGGCGGTGGGCATTTAGTCGCTTGCCATCTGGTGATGCGTGATCCGTGATGCGTGATCCGTGATGCGTGATCCGTGAGCAGTTCTCACGCATCACGCATTACGCATCACGAAATGAAGCAACACTGAGGACAACATCTACGAAGGAGACAACTCATGCCACGCGGCGCACTACAAAACCGACAGGATTGCGAAGACTTCATCCGCGGCTGCCTGTTCATGGGCACCGGCGGCGGAGGCGGCATCGAATGGGGCATGGAGATGCTCACCGCCGCCCTGGACGAGGGGCTGTCCATCGAGTGGGTGGACGTCTCGGAGATCCCTGACGACGCCTGGACGTGCACACCCTACGGGATGGGCTCCATCGCCCCGCCCTCGGCGGAGACCCTGGCCCAGATCGAGCGGCTGGGCCTGGTGGACAGGCTGGGCCACCGGGCCATGGAGGTTGCCGTGCAGGAGCTGGGCCGCTACGCCGGGGTGGAGATCGGGGCCATCGTGCCTTCGGAGCTGGGGGCGGGCAACACGCCGGCGCCGCTCATCACCGGCGTGCGCCTGGGCATCCCCGTGGTGGACGGCGACTACGCCGGCCGGGCCATCCCCGAGGAGATGCAGGGCATGCCCTACCTCTACGGCAAAAACAGCTTCCCGCTGGCCAGCGTGGACCGCTGGGGCAACGTGGTCATCCTCAAGGAGGCCTGCAGCCCGCACATGCTGGAGCGCATCGGCAAGATGCTGGCCGTGGCCGCCTTCGGCACGTGCACCATCGCCGCCACCCTGCTCAGCGGGCGGGAGATGAAGGAGATCATCGTGCCCGGCACGCTCACCAGGTGCCTGCACCTGGGGCGGGCCATCCGCCAGGCGCGGGAGCGGGGCGACGACCCCGTTCAGGCGGCCATCGAACACACCGGCGGCTGGCTGCTGTTCGAGGGCGAGGTGACCGGCAAGGAGTGGGAGGACCGCGAGGGCTACATGATCGGCACCACCCACATCAAGGGCACGGGGAGGTTTGCCGGTCACGGCCTCGACGTGTGGTTCAAGAACGAGAACCACGTCTCCTGGCTGGATGGCCAGCCCTACGTGTGCAGCCCAGACCTGGTGACCATCGTGGACCAGGAGACGGGCGAGGGGTTCACCAACACGGTGATTGACGCCGGCCACCGCGTGGCGGTGATCGGCATCAAGGGGCTGGAGGCGTTC
This sequence comes from Anaerolineae bacterium, assembly GCA_029907105.1. GTDB lineage: Bacteria > Chloroflexota > Anaerolineae > UBA3071 > UBA3071 > JARYMM01. The sequence goes on from JARYMM010000001.1 coordinate 146,649, forward strand.
CGGTCGGAGCGGGGATTGGCTGCCGCCGGGCCGCGCTACTTCGGCTTCGGCGTGGATTACGTGCCCATCGAGGAGATCGTGGGGTAGGGGCGACCCTTGCGGTTGCACGGGAGAATGGATCATGCCTTTCGTTCTCGGCACAGAAGGTCAATCCGAATATTACGCCTACGAATTGGGCCTGGCGGCGCACAAGGTGGTGACCCAGGTGCTGTCCGTGCAGCCCGGCCAGCAGGTGGTCATCACCGCCGACACGGCCAGCGACCCGCGGGTGGTGCAGGCCACCGCCGGGGCCGTCTTCGCCGTCGGCGGCGTGCCCACGGTGATCTGGTATCCGACGCTGCCCCGGCCCTGCCTGGCGCCGCCCGATCCGGTGGCCAACGCCCTGCTCAAGGCCGACTGGTGGATCGAGTTCGCCACCGCCTATCAGCTCTACAGCCCGGCCTACGAGGCGGCCATCGCCGCCGGCTGCCGCTATCTCTGCCTGACGGGCATGGACGTGGACATGATGGTGCGCACCATCGGCCGGGTGAACATCCCGGCGCTGGAGAAGATGAAGAGGCGCCTCTACGAACTGTCGCAGGCGGCGGAGAGCATCCGCGTCACCAGCCCGGCGGGCACCGACCTGACCATGCGCGTGGACAAGGCTGGCGACCCCTTCTGGGAGCCGCCGCCGGCCCAGGGCGGCTACCCCATCATGCTGGGCGGGCAGTCGGGCTTCATGGCTCACCACGGCAGCTTCGAAGGCACCCTGGTCTTCGATGGATGCCTGTGGCCGCCGGCCGACCTGGGCGTGCTTCATTCGCCCGTGGTGCTGCACGTCGAGCGGGGCGTCATCCGGCGCATCGAGGGCGGGCCCGAGGCGCGGCTCTTCGGGCGCTGGCTGGCCAGCTTCGACGATCCCACCATGTACCTGGTGGATCACGCCTGCTATGGCTTCAACCCCGGCGTGAGCCGGCCCACGGGCCGCATCCTGGAGGACGAGCGGGTCTTCGGCTGCATGCAGTTCGGCATCGGCCCGGCCAGCAAAGGCGCGCCCGGCCACACCGATGGGGTGGTGCTCAATCCCTCGGTGTGGGCTGACGACATCATACTGGAAGAAGAGGGCCGCTATGTCCACCCGGAGCTGGTGGAGCTTTGCCGGGAGATGGAAGTGGCGGGGTATTGAGATGGAGACATTGGAAGCCATCCGCACGCGGCGCAGCGTGCGGGCGTTCACCGGGGAAGCGGTTCCGGAGGAGTTGTTGCGGCAGGTGATGGAGGCGGCGGCAGCTTCGGCCAGCGGCGGCAACGTGCAACCCTGGGGCTTCGTGCTGCTGCGAGACCCCCGCCGGCTGCGGGCGCTGCGGGCGTTGGCCCCGGGCATCATCGGTGAACCGACGGCAGTTGTGGCCCTCTGCCTGGACATGCGGCGGGCGGAGGAGCTGGGCGGGGCGATGGGGCCGAGGCTGGCCTGGATGGATATCGGCCTGGCCACGCAGAACGCGCTGCTGGCAGCTCACGATCTGGGGTTGGGGGCCTGTCCCATTGCCTCCTTCCACCGGCAGGCCGTGGCCGTCTTTTTGGACCTGCCGGCGCAGGTCGAGCCGGTGCTGCTCATCGCCCTGGGCTATCCGAAAATGCAGCCGCCCGCCGCCGGCCGTCGGCCCCTGGCGGAGGTGTGCTTCGCCGAACGGTGGGGAGAGCCGCTATGAACCCGGAGGGGTTGCGCGAGGAACTGATGGTCCTGGCGGGCTACCTGCTGAGCAGCGCCCACGGTCTGTACGACGAACCGGCAAGCTACGGCCCGTTTCGCCTGGTAGATGCTGCCGGACGGTTGCTGGGGATCATGGAGGCGGCCGGGTTGGGCGATGCCTTCCTGACCGAACTCAGGCAGGCCATCGAAGCTCATCGCTTTGGCCGCAGCGACGACCAGGCGCTGCGGGCGTTCCTGGATCAGGCCTGCCTGCGCTTCGCCGCTGCGCTCAAGGCGCAGATGGCCGATCCTTTGTGTTAAGAGCCTGCCTGAAAACGTTCCTGGCTGGTCTCCTGACCAGCCAGGAGCACGGGCATCATGCTCAACAACTTTTCACCTGTGCGGTTGGTAGTAGGACAACTGCTCGCAGTTGTCCTACTCCGGCGGCCGCTCCCTCTGTGCTCCGCGGCAAAAACAGAGCCGGTAGCCAGCAGCGCCCGTCGCAACCGCACAGGTAGCAACTTTTCGGATAGGCTCGTAAGCGAGCGAACGGGGCCAATGTTCAGAAAGGGGGGATGCCGTGGGGAACATCATTGGTCTTTTCAAGTCGGTTTTTGAGTCCACACCAACTGAACCAGAGTTAAGGAGGAAGGAAAATGAAACACAGATCCGCTCTTGCGCTGTGGGGTTTGCTGGTTGTGGTGACCCTGGTGCTGGTGCAATGTGCGCCGGTGCCCGCACCGCCGGCAGCGCCGACTGAGGCTCCGCCTGCGCCGACGCCGGTGCCGCCCACGCCGACGCCGGTGCCGCCCACGCCAACGCCGGTGCCGGAACTGGCCATCACTTACGCCACCCAGCAGACCACGGTCACGCTCGACCCTGCCATCCACGTGGACGAGACGCAGAGCTTCCACGTGATGAACGTCTACGACCCGCTGCTGTGGCCCACCAGGGGCGGCCCGCCCAAACCCTATCTGGCCGAGTCGTGGGAGGTCTCCGACGATGGCTTGACTTACACCTTTCATCTGCGGAAGGGGGTCAAGTTCCATGACGGCTCAGAGCTCACCGCCGAGGATGCTGTCTTCAGCATGGACCGCATGCTGTCCATCGGCAGGGGGTTCGCCTGGCTGTGGAAGGGGGTGCTGGATGTCGGTGACACCGAGATGGTGGACGATTACACCATAGCCTTCCACCTGAACAAGCCCTACGGGCCCTTCATGGCCACCCTGGTGCAGTTCTTCGTGGTCAACAAGGACCTGCTGATGGAGAACAAGCAGGAGGGCGACTACGGGGAGTTCGGCGACTACGGCATGGGGTTCCTTAACAAGCAAGATGCCGGCTCCGGCCCTTACTGGGTCGAGGTGTACGAGCCGGGCGTCAAGACCATCTTCCGCAAGTTCGCCGACTACTGGGGCGGCTGGGAGCCCGGCCAGGTGGACAAGGCCACCTTCCTCATCGTCAGCGAGCTGGCCACCCAGAAGCTGATGCTCCAGAAGGGCGAGGTGGACTTCATCGAGCAATGGCATTCGGTGGAGACCTTCGAGGAGCTGAAGCAGTCGCCGGGGATCGTGGTGGAGGAAGATCCCAACGTGCAGCTCTTCTTCCTGAGCATGAACAACAAGAAGCCGCCGCTGGACAATGTGCACGTGCGCAAGGCTGTCTCCTATGCCTTCGACTACGACACAGCGGTCAAGGTGATCTTCCCCGGCGCGGCCCAGGCGCGGGGCCCGGTGCCCGTCCTGCTGCCCGGCCATAACCCCAACACCATGCAGTACACGCATGACCTGGAGGAGGCCAGGAAGCATCTGGAGGCTTCGGGCATTGACCCCAGCCAGTTCAAGCTGAACTACGTCTACGTGACCGGGCTGGAGTCGGAGGAGAAGATCGGCCTCTTGCTGCAGGCCAACCTCAAGGAGCTGGGCTTCGAGGTGGAGATGCAGCCGGAGCCATGGGCGCGCATGGTGGAGCTGGCGTCCAAGCCCGATACCGCGCCGCACTTCATGGCCGTCTTCCACACTGCCAAGTACCCCTCGCCGGATGGACATACCTACCTGATGTTCCATCCCAATGCCTGGGGCACCTACATGTCCTGCAGCTTCTACGAGAACGCTGAGGTCAGCGCCCTGCTGGAGGAGGCCCGGGCCACCGTAGATGTCGAGAAGCAGTACGAGCTGTACGGCAAGGCGCAGGAGATCGTCGCCGATGAGGCGGCGGCGCTCTTCATCGCCAACCCGCTGCACCGCATGGCCCACCGCGACCGGGTCAGCGGCTACACCTTCATCGGTGTGCTGGGTTACGACCTGACCTGGTATCCGATGCGGGTCAAGTAGTCGCACCGGGCATGAGATAGGGGCGCAGCGCCGCTGCGCCCCCTATCTCATGGCATCTTTACCTTGCGACGTGGGGAGCTAGATGAGATACCGTGATTATCTGATTCGGCGTTTGCTGTATACCATACCAGCACTCATCGGCCTTTCTATGCTCATTTTCGCCATCGCCCGGGTGATGCCCGGCGATCCGGCGCGGCTGGCCCTGGGCCCTGAGGCCAGCGAGGAGCAGGTGGCAAAGTTGCGCAAGGAGCTTGGTCTCGACCTGCCCATCCACATCCAGTACGTCCACTACATGCGCGGCGTCTTCCAGGGCAAGCTGGGGGTGTCCCTGTACACCAACCGAGACGTGATCGTGGACCTCAAGGAGTACTTCCCGGCCACCTTTGAGCTGGTCACCGTGGCCATGCTCCTGGCGGTAGCCGTGGGCGTCCCCCTGGGCATCCTCTCGGCCATGCGCAAGGACCGCTGGGAGGATCACAGCACGCGCGTCTTTGCCCTCTCGGGGGTGTCCATGCCCCGCTTCTGGATCGGCATCCTCTTCCAACTGGTCCTGGCCTACCACCTGGGCCTCTTACCTGTTACCGGCCGCATGGCGGCGGACCTTCCTGCCCCGGCCCGCATCACAGGGCTCTATCTTGTGGATAGCCTGCTCGCAGGTGACTTCGTGGCCCTGAAGAGCAGCCTGCTGCACATCATCATGCCCGCCGTCACCCTCTCCCTGTCGCCCATCGCCCAGCTCATGCGCGTGGTGCGGGCCAGCATGATCGAGCAGATGCGCAAGGGCTACATCCTCACCGCCCGCGCCAACGGCATGCCGGAGAACTTGCTGGTGTACAAATACATGCTCAAGAACGCCTTCATCGCCGCCCTGACCATCATCGGCCTCCTGTATGGCTTCTTCCTGGGCGGAGCTTTCGTGGTGGAGACGGTCTTCTCCTGGCCGGGCATGGCTCGCTATGGCGTGCGGGCGTTTATTTACAAGGATTTCAATGCCATCATCGGCGTGGTGCTGGTCATCGCCGTCGCCTATGCGGTCATCAACATCCTGGTGGACATCGCCTACGGCCTGCTGGACCCGCGTATCAGATTGGGAGCGGAGGCGAGAGAAGCGTGAGCAAATACCGAACTTCAGACGTCAAAGCGCCGCGCTTAAATCCCGAAGCGCAAGCCCAGGCTGTGGCCCTGGAAGAGCAGAGGGCCGCCCGGAGCTATGGGGCGCGGTTTGAGGATTTGCGGCGGACGCTGCACCGGCTGCGGCGCTCCACGCTCTCGCTGGTGGGGCTGGCCATCGTCCTGGGGCTGATCGTGCTGGCCATCTTCGCCCCCCAGATCGCGCCCTATCCCGAGGACATCGCCACGGTGCACTTCGAGCGCACCTTTCAGCCTCCCGGCCGCCAGTACCTCTTCGGCACCGACGAGGTGGGACGGGACGTGCTCAGCCGCGTCATCTTCGGCACGCGCATCTCCCTCTCCATCGGCGTGGCCGTGCTGGCCATCGCCCTGGCCATCGGCGTGCCCCTGGGCCTCATCGCCGGCTATGTGGGCGGCCCGGTCAACACGATCATCATGCGGTTGACTGACATCTTCCTGGCCATCCCACCGGTGGTGCTGGCCATGGCCGTCAGCGCCGTGCTCACCCCCACCCTGGAGAACAGCATCTTCGCCATCGCCTTTAGCTGGTGGCCCTGGTACACGCGCCTCATCCAGGGGCAGGTGCTCTCCATCAAGGAAGAGACCTTCGTGGAAGCTTCTCGCTCCGCTGGCGCCAATCCCCTGTACATCACCTTCAAGGAGATCCTGCCCAACGTCTTGACCATCCTCATCGTCAAGGTGACGTTGGACATCGGCTATGCCGTGCTCACCGGGGCGGTGTTGGGGTTCCTGGGTCTGGGCGTGCGCCCGCCCACGCCCGAATGGGGCACCATGGCCAGCAAGGGACGGCTGCACCTGCCCACCCGCTGGTGGCTGACCACCTTCCCCGGCCTGGCCATCTTCGTCACCGTGTTGGGCTTCAACCTCCTGGGCGACGGCCTGCGGGATGCTTTCGACGTGGAGCTGGAGTAGATGCTGGACATTAGCGATCTGCGGGTATACTTTGACGTTTTCGAGGGCGAGGCCAGGGTGCTGGATGGCATCAGCCTGCACGTGGGTGAGGGGGAGACGGTGGCCCTGGTGGGGGAGACGGGGTGCGGCAAGTCGGTGACCATCAAGACCGTCCTGCGCATCCTGCCCATGCCGCCGGCCCGCATCGTCAGCGGCCACATTGTGTACAAGGGGCAGGGCCTGCTGGCCATGCCCGAAGAGGCGCTGCATGCCTTGCGCGGCCGCGAGATCGCCTTCATCCCCCAGGAGCCGATGAGCTCGCTGAACCCGGTGTTCACCGTGGAGGAGCAGTTCACGGAGTTGATCCGCTGGCAGGGGCGCTACCGGGTGGGCTGGCTGGAGCGCCTGGCGAAGTCCTTCGACGGCGCGGGGAAGCGGGCCGCCAGGGAACGGGCACTGGATCTGCTGGAGAAGATGAACATCCCCGACCCGGTGCGGGTGATGCGCAGCTATCCGGTGGAGCTGAGCGGCGGCATGAGCCAACGGGTGCTCATCGCCATGGCTCTGGCCGGCAACCCCTCGCTGCTCATCGCCGACGAGCCGGGCACGGCGCTGGATGTGACCACCCAGGAGCAGATCCTGCGGTTGATGAAGGAGCGAGTGGAGACAGAGAGGCTGGCCGTGTTGTACATCACCCACAACCTGGGGGTGGCGCGGGAGATGACGGAGCGCATCTACGTGATGTATGCCGGCCACATCGTGGAGGAGGCGCCGACGGCGGAGCTCTTCCGGTTGCCTCGTCATCCCTACACCCAGGGGCTGATCGCCTCCATCCCCAAGCTCACGGGCGAGGAGGTGGTGGGCATCGAGGGGCGCATCCCGGACTACGTGGACCCGCCGTCCGGCTGCCGCTTTCACCCCCGCTGTGAGCACGTCATGGCCGTGTGTCGGGAGATCAAGCCGGAGCTCGTGCCCATCGGCCCGGGCCACAGGGTGGCCTGTCACCTCTACACGTCTGCTCCGGCTGGACCTTAGTCCAGCCGCTGGTCTGGCTGAGAATCGTGCTGGCAGGCTTAACAGAGCGCCCCGGACCTCAGTCCGGAGCGAGCACAAGCGGAAGACTATGACCACGCTGCTTTCGGTTAGCCATCTCAAGAAGTACTTCCCCATCAGTGCCGGCTTCCTGGGCCGGCGTGTCGGGGAGGTCAAAGCGGTGGATGACGTCTCCTTTGCCATCCCGGAGGGGAAGACCTTCGCCCTGGTGGGCGAATCGGGCTCCGGGAAGACCACCGTGGGCAAGACCATCCTGCGGCTGATCCGGCCCACAGGTGGCGATATCCTCTTTGACGGCCGCAACCTCTCCAGGCTCAGGGAAGGAGAGCTCAAGCCCTGGCGGCGGCAGATGCAGATCGTCTTTCAGGATCCGACCTCGTCGCTCAACCCCCGCCGCCGGGTGGCGGACATCGTGGCCACGCCGCTGGAAGTGCACGGCATCGGCACCCCGCGGGAACGGCTGGGCCGGGTGCGGGAGCTTTTGGACCTGGTGGAACTGCCGGAGAAGTACCTCTACAGCTATCCCCACGCCCTGAGCGGCGGCCAGAAGCAGCGGGTGGCCATCGCCCGCGCTCTGGCCCTGAACCCCCGCTTCGTCGTCCTGGACGAGCCGACCTCGGCCCTGGACGTCTCGGTGCAGGCCAAGATCCTGGCCTTGCTGGCCCGGCTGCAGCAGGAGTTGGGATTGACCTACCTCCTCATCTCCCACGACCTGAGCGTGGTCAAGAACTTCTCCGACCACATCGCCGTGATGTACCTGGGCAAGTTGATGGAGATGGCCCCCACCCGGGAACTGTTCGCCAACCCCCTGCATCCCTATACGCGGGCCCTGCTCTCGGCCATCCCCGTGGTCACCGACGAGGAGTTGGCGTTGATCCCGGAGCGCATCATCCTGGAGGGTGAGATCCCCAGCCCGGCCAACGCCCCTACGGGCTGCGTGTTCCACACCCGTTGCTATGCCCGCATGGAGGTCTGCACGCAGCAAGCGCCTCCCCAACTCGAGGTGCACCCGGACCATCATGCGTGGTGTCATCTATTCACTTCAGAAGGGAGCTCAAAAATATGATCCTGGTAGAACGCAAGGAAATCGAGGACGCCGTGCTGAAAATGCTCCAGGTGAACATGGGGCTTCGGGCCGGCGAGCGGCTGCTGGTGGTGACCGACGTGCCCACCCTGGAACAGTGGTCGGCCAAAGACCAGCCGTTCTTGACAGCTATGAGTCGGCGGGTCCTGTTGGCCAGGACTGTGGCCGAGATCGCCCGAGATCGGATGCCGGGGGTGGAAGTGGGCTTCCTGCCTTTCCCCTCCACGGGCCGCAGCGGTGCGGAGCCGCCAGCCGAGGTGGCCGGGCGCATGGAAGCCGCCGACGTGGTGGTCATCATCAGTTCCTTCTCCCTCTCCCACACCGACGCCAGGGAGCAGGCCTGCCGCGCCGGGGCGCGCATCGCCTCCATGCCCCGTTTTGTACCCGAGATGTTCTTCCCCGGCGGGCCTATGGACGTGGACTATCGGAAGGTCGAGCGCCTGACGCGGCGCATCGCCGAGGCGCTGACGCCGGCCTCGCAGGTGCACGTCACCTGTCCGGCGGGGACGGACATCACCTTCAGCATTGAGGGGCGGCCGGGGCAGGTGGACGCCGGGATGTACACCCGGCCGGGGGAGTGGGGCAATCTGCCCGCCGGCGAGGCCTACTGCGTGCCCCTGGAGGGCACCGCCGAGGGCATCATCCAGGTCACGCCCGGCTGGTATGCCGATCTGATCGAACCCATGACCCTGCGTATCGCTCGAGGCGAACTGATCGGGCTGCAGGGCGGCGGTGCGGTGGGCGACGAACTGCGGGAGATCCTGCGGCCCGGCGAGCCGGGCGAGCCCTACGCCTCCCGCCGCAACCTGGGCGAGTTCGGCATCGGCACCAATCCCAACGCCCGGCGCATAGACATCACCCTGGAGGCGGAGAAGATCATGGGCACCGTCCATCTGGCTCTGGGTGACAATGCCCACATGGGCGGCCGGGTGAGCACGGATTACCACCAAGATTTCGTCATCCCCAAAGCCAGCTTCACGCTGGATGGGGAACCGGTTATGTTGGATGGGGAGATCGTGATGCGTGAAACGTGATGCGTGTCGCGTATCCTCGCCTCGGTCGGGAGACCTTCGGCGATCGAGGGAGCAATCTGCAATTCGTTCGGACGAAAGATGAAGGAGGCAAGAAATGGAGGCAAGAAATGGAACTGGCGCTGGGAACGGAACTGACGCGCACCTATCTGGCTTTTGAGGTGGCGAGGGGTGCGCGTCAGTTGATCGAAGACATCATGCTCACCAAGCCGGGCGAGGAGGTGGTGATCACCGCCGATACCTCCACGGACTGGCGGGTGGTGGAGGCCACGGCTCAGGCAGCCTTCGCCGCCGGGGCCACACCCACCGTGGTGTGGTACGAGAGCCGGCCCAATGCGGTGATGGAGCCGCCGAAAGCGGTAGGCGGCGCCATCCGCCATGCCGACGTGTGGATCGAATATGCCGTCGCTTACCTGTTGCACACCGAAGCCTACAAGCGGGCGCTGGAGCAGGGCTGTCGCTACATCTGCCTGACGGGGATGGACGTGGACATGATGGTGCGTACCATCGCCCAGGTGGATTACCCGAAGATGATCGAGCTGAGCCACGTGCTGGGGGGCCTCATCGCCCAGGCCGACCATATCCGGGTCACCAGCCCGGCCGGCACCGACCTCTCGGCCCGCATGGGCGGCCGCAAGATCCGCTACTCCGGCAAGCTGGCCGACACCCCCGGCGAGCCCATCATGCTCGGCGGGCAAATCTCCTGGTGTCCGCTGGAGGAGAGCATCGAAGGCGTCATCGTCTTCGATGGCGCGTGCTGGCCGCCCAGGGAGCTGGGCCTGCTGCGCTCGCCCATCAAGCTGACCCTGGAGAAAGGGCGGGTGACCAAAGTCGAAGGCGGCCACGAAGCCAGGACGCTGGAGCGCTGGTTTGCCTCCATCGGCAACCCCAACATCTACCGGCTGGCCCACTACTCGCTGGGCTTCAACCCCGGCGTCACCCGCTGCACGGGCCGCATTGTAGAGGATGAGCGCGTGTTCGGGTGCATCGAATTCGGCATCGGCAGCCAGGGCAAGCAGATCGGCGGGCTGACCTGGGATGCCGGCGGCCACACCGACGGCATCGTGCTCAACCCCAGCATCTACCTGGATGGCCGGCCTCTGGAAGAAGAGGGCCGTTACGTGCACCCCGATGTGGTGGCGGCGTGCCGGGAGTTGGGGGTACCGGGGTACTGATTGCGGAATGTGGATTGCGGAGTGCGGAATGGGGATATACGAGTGAACGCAGAGACGGTGCAGGCGGCGGCCTACGGCGGCGCCGTGCTGGGAGGCGGGGGCGGCGGCCCGATCGAGGAAGGATTGCGCCTGGGGCGGCTGGCCCTGGAGCTGGGGAGGCCGCGCCTGGTAACGCTTGACGAACTGGACGACGATGCAGTGCTGGTGACCGTGGCCCTGGTGGGCGCACCCTCAGCCACCGAGCAGTACCTGGAGCCGATGTACCTCGTCCGGGCGCTGGAACTGCTCATGGCCCATCTGGACAGGCCGGTCGCCGGCCTCATCACCAACGAGAACGGTGGCATGGCCACCCTCAACGGCTGGTTGCAATCGGCGATCACCGGGCGGCCGGTGGTGGATGCGCCCTGCAACGGCCGCGCCCACCCCACGGGGCTGATGGGCGCCATGGGGCTGGATGCGGTGCCAGGGTATCTGGCCCGGCAGGCGGCGGTGGGCGGCAATCCAGATGCCGGTCGACACCTGCGCCTCTACGTCGAAGGCGGCCTCACGTTGACGGCAAGGCTGGTGCGCCAGGCGGCGGTGGAAGCGGGCGGGCTGGTGGCCGTGGCCCGCAGTCCGGTGACGGTGGACTATGCCCGCCAACACGCCGCCCCGGGGGCGGTGGGGCAGGCCATCGAGGTGGGTCGAGCCTTGCTCGGCGCGTCGATCCCCATCGAAGCGGCTGAGGCCGTGTGCCGGGTGCTGGGCGGCCAGCTTATCTGCCAGGCCCTGGTGAGGCGTGTCGCTTTGCGCAGCGAAGGCGGCTTCGACGTGGGCCAGGTAGCGCTGGAGGACGGCTACGAGCTGACCTTCTGGAACGAGTACATGACCCTGGAGCGACGCGGGGAACGGCTGGCCACTTTCCCGGACCTCATCGCCACCCTCTCGGCCACTGAACCCCGGCCGCTGACCTCGGCCGAAATCCGCCAGGGCCAGGAGCTATTGGTCATCCGAGCGCCGAAGGAGCGGCTGCGCCTGGGCGCCGGCATGCGCCGGCCGGAGCTCTTCCGCGTCGCCGAAGAAGCTGTTGGCAAGGAGATCATTCGCTACGTGTTTGCTGGCGAGGCGGCGTAGAGCTGTAGGACAACTGCTCGCAGTTGTCCTACCCCAACTGACAGTGGCAGGTTCTTCCTACGTGTGAGGCGTGCGTATGGCCCTGAAGCAGACGATTGAGGCCTATGAATTGTTGGACAGCGCCACAGTCAACGGCGAAACCGTTGCTATGGTGCTACAGGAGCGAGGGTTACAGCCCAAGGTGATCCCGGTGCAGGGCGAGCGGGGCAGCACCGATTTCGTGCGCGTGCTGGTGCCCGGCACGGCGGGCAGGCGGGCCGGCGGGGAGGCGCCCACGCTGGGCATCATCGGCCGGCTGGGGGGCATCGGCGCCCGGCCAATGGCCATCGGCCTGGTCTCCGACGCCGACGGTGCCATCACGGCCATCGCCTGCGGACTCAAGCTGGCGGACATGGCCCGCGCCGGCGACCGGCTGCCCGGCGATGTCATCGTCGCCACCCACATCTGCCCGACGGCTCCTACCGAACCTCACGAGCCTGTGCCCTTTATGGGCTCGCCGGTGGACATCGCCACCATGAACCGCTACGAGGTCCATCCGGACATGGACGCCATCCTCTCCATAGACACCACGCGGGGCAACTGGGTGATCAACCGACGGGGGTTCGCCATCTCGCCCACGGTGAAGGAGGGCTACATCCTGCAGGTCAGCCCGGACCTCCTGCGCATCATGTCTGTGGTCACCGGCCGGCCGCCGGTGGTGCTGCCCATCACCACCCAGGACATCACCCCTTACGGCAACGGTATCCCGCATCTGAACAGCATCATGCAGCCGGCCACGGCCACGGACGCACCCGTGGTGGGCGTGGCTTTGACGGCCGAGATCCCGGTCCCCGGCTGCGCCACGGGTGCCAGTCAGGTCGTGGACATCGAAATGGCCGTGCGATTCTGTATCGAAGTGGCGAAGGCCTTCGGCCGCGGCGAGTGCGCCTTCTACGATCCTGAGGTTTTCCGGCGACTGATCGCCCTGTATGGCCCCATGAAGCGGTTGCAGACCCTGGGGGGTGGGGCGTGACCGCGAGCGCTGGCCGGTGGCTGCTGGGGTTGGTGACCATCGGCCAGTCGCCGCGCGACGACATCCTGCCGCAGATCGAGCCTCATCTGCCGGCCGGGCTGAGCATCCGCCAGATGGGGGCGCTGGATGGGCTGACGCGGGACGAGATCGCTGGGCTGGCGCCGGGCCCGAATGATTACGTGCTCCACACCCGGCTGCGGGACGGTTCGGCGGTGACCGTAGGCCGGGCGGGGATCCTGCCCTTGCTGCAAGGCTGTCTGGGGCGGCTGGAGGGCGAGGGGGCCAACCCCATCGTGCTGTTGTGCACGGGGGAGTTTCCGGAGTTGCGCGGCCGGGCGCTGCTCATCGAGCCGGACCGTCTGTTGGTCAACGTGGTCCAGGCTCTGAGGCCGCGCCGTCTGGGGGTATTCGTGCCTCTGTCTGCGCAGATCGAGGCGGCGGCGGAGAAGTGGCAGGCCGTGGGGGCGGAATTGGCCTTCGCGGCCGCCTCGCCTTATGGCGATGAGGCGGAGGTCAGGCGGGCGGCGGAGGTGCTGGCCAGGCGGTCGCCGGAGCTGGTGGTGATGGACTGCATGGGCTACACCCAGGCTCACAAGCGGCTGGTGGTGCAGGCGACGGGGAGCCTGGTCCTCCTGGCTTCCGGCGTGATCGCCTCTGTGGTCGGCGCGTTGCTGGCCCAGAGCCAGGAGGATGTGGAGACAAAGCCGGGTGAGATCCGGGAACTCACCTGACGACAAAGGGCCTCTCTTCCAGGCTGGAGGAGAGGCCCTTTCCCTTCTTTGAGATCACGAGCTACATTCACGTCTGGCGCACAGCCGTGCACCTGCGGCCAGAGCGGGTGATGGGACTCGAACCCACGACATACAGCTTGGGAAGCTGTCGTTCTACCGCTGAACTACACCCGCAGGCACCCATAATTATACTCAAAAACGGGAGGACGTCAAGTTTGGCAAAGACGTGCGCAGCGGAAGCCCGGGGAGTACGAGGGGTATCCCCTCGCTCATCCCCTATCCCCTACATGTTGGGGTTTGCGTCCAATCGCTGCGCAAGCCCGGCAACCGCGTCATATCATTCAGAGAAGGGCTTCTGATCGCTGAACCTCCTCGGGTGTCTTTGACATAATCTCATGGCGCTGGGCGTGAAGGATCTCGCTCCGTGCCGATGGCAGGAAACGCAGGTAGGTCTGGCTGGCCGCATCCAAATTCGCGTAGTAACCCCGGTAGGCTGGCGGCAGCAGAGCCGCCAGTTGGTACATGATCTCATCGGTCATCTGCTGGCGCACTTCTCGCGTCACTCTGACGCCCTCGGCCCGCAGATGGAAAGGCCGGCCGACGACGATGTGGAACCCGGCACGCCGCAGGCGAGCCCAATCGCGTCGGTAGTTCTCCGCCCCGTAAAAAACGAGGGGCAGCAGGGGAGCGCCGCTCTGGAGGGCCAGAAAGACCACGCCCGGATGGCCGCGCTGCAGGCGTCCGTGCCCGCTGCGCGTCCCCTCGGGGGCAACGGCCAGGATGTAGCCCGCCTCCAACACGGCCAACCCCTGGCGCAACGCCGTCAGGTCGGCTTCGCCTCGGTGTATGGGAATGGCACCCCACAGTTCGGCCAGGAAGCGCAGGCCGGGCGTGTCCCAGGTCTCGGCCTTGGCGAAAGCGGTCACCGGCCGTGGCCACAGGCGCGTGTAGAGGATGGGAACGTCCAGGAAGTTGACGTGATTGGTCACCAGGATGAGCGGGCCTCGCTCCGGCACCCGGGCCAGTTGTTCGGCGTCTATCCGACAGAGGAGGCCGGTCAGCACCTTGATCGTCCAGGTCACCAGGCGATGGGTCACGGTCATAGGCCGGCCTCCGGCGCTTGACAGATGACCTCGATCTGGCGTGGCAGCAGTTCCACGGTCAGTTGTTGCCCTTCGGTGCACAGCGTCTCGCCATCGGCGTGGGCGGGCAGGACACCCTCCACGGCGGTCACCACGATGCGCTGCGTGTGCCCGGTTCGGATGGGCTTCTGTGTGGCCTGCGTGCCGGCCATGAAGTGAGGAATGAGGGCGAAAATGCGGGCGCGGCTGACCTGCTCGGCGATGCAGAGGTCCAGCAGGCCATCGTCCACCATGGCCTGCGGGGCCATCATGAAGCCACCGCCCAGTCGCCGCCCGTTCATGATGGAGACCATCAGCGCCGGCATGGTGAGTGTCTGGCCGTCGTATTCAATGCACACCAGCGGGGCTTTGTAATACAGGAAGACGGTCTTGAGGGTGGCAACGATGTAGGAGGGAAAGCCGCTCAGCCGTGTCATCTCCAGGGCCACGAAGCCCACGACGGCGTCGAAGCCGATGCCCACGCCGTTGCCGAAGTAACGGCCCTGCGGATACAGCCCGCCGGTGGCCCGTCCCACGTCCACCGTGCGTCGGTGGCCCTGCGCCAGCACCTGGCAGCCTGCTGCCAGGTCACGGGGCACGCCCATACCGTAGGCGAAGTCGTTACCGCGGCCGACGCTCAGCATGCCCAGGGCAGCGTGGCCGATCCTCTCCTGCTGCGCCCACATCAGGCCGTTGAGCACCTCGTTGGAGGTGCCGTCGCCGCCCACGGCGACCACGACGTCATAGCCATCGGCGACGGCTTGCCGGGCCAGGTCGGCGGCATGCCAGGGGTGTCCGGTGCGCACCAGGTCGAAGTGCAGGCCGTGGCCGCGCAGCATCTGCTCGATGAGCGGGATAGCCCTCTCGCCGTTGCCTCGTCCGGAAACAGGGTTGACGATGACCTTGTAGCGGCTCATCATTTGAGACTCTCGACCAGGTCAATGTAAGCCTGCATGGCTTCTTCTTTGGTTGTGCCCTGCAACCTGGCCCAGGCGTCATGCTTGGCGCGGCCGACGAAATCCAGGGCCTCTGGCCTCTCGGCTGGTGCGTTGCCCACGGTGGCCTGCTTGTACAGGGCATACAGCCGCAGCAGGGTCTGGTTATCGGGGCGTTTGGGCAGCTCCAGGGCCTCTTTCGCCGCGGTCTCAAAGCGTGCCTGTAGATCGGACATGGGGTTCCCTCCACACATTTGATGCCTTCTCTTCAGTCGAAGGCTGTCGGGCGGTGCTGATCCTGCAGGTGAGCCAACACCTCGGCCAGGTGGCGCTGGTCGGTGCGATTCGCCGACAGTGGCGGCAGGTCGTCGAAGGGGAAGAAGCCGACGGCCAGCGTCTCCTGGCCCGGCTGGGCCTGGCCGCCGGTGATCGTGCACAGAAAGATGATTTTGTAGGCATGGTACAACGACAGCGGTGGGTTGCGGTTGGCATCGAACACGCCGATCACCTTCTGCGGAGCGACCTCGAAGCCGCTTTCCTCGCGAACCTCACGCACGACGACGGCGGAAGGAAGGTCGCCCACTTCAGCCCAGCCGCCGGGCAGGCTCCAGCGTTGGTCGGCCCGTTCCTGGACGAGGAGGATGCGGCCCTGACAGACGACAGCCCCGCGCACGTCCACCTTGGGCGTGGCGTAGCCGGTCTGGGCCAGAAAATCCTGCACCAGGGCTTGCGGCGGGAGAGCGGTGTGGCTGTGCACAATCTCGGCGGCAATCTCCATCAGCCGCCGGTAGCGTTCGCTGTCGTACTCGTTGTCGCTGTAGGTCAGGCCGGTCTGGCTGATGGACTGGATCTGGCGGGCCCATTCCAGCCAGCGCGGCAGCGTGGTTTCTACCATATAGCAACCCCTCAGTTTGCCGGTGGATACTGCGCGGTTTTCTCAGCCTTTGCGCCGGAAGGCCTCGATCTGCGCCAGATGCTCGTTCTCGTCGTCGGCTTCCACCTGCAGCAGGTCAGCCAGGGTCTCCTTTGGATCAGTTCAGCGCAGCGTCCGCAATGCCTGGTTGACCTCGTCCAGGTCAAACTCTTCGGGGTCAAACTCGCCGCCGATCCACTCCAGATACTCATCGTGTTCGGGATGGTGGGGGTCCTGGATGGCCTGCAGGAAGTCATAGTAACCCCAGATGCCGCCCACGTCTTCTGGCGGGCAGGCGCGCTGTCCCTTGATGCACACCGGGTAGTGTTGGCCCGGCTCCGACGGCAGGATCTTCTCCACCAGCACCTGGTGCAGCCAACTGTCACCGAAATCGTACTCGTAGCGGAACTTGAAGCCCTCGCCAGGAACGATCTGGTTCAGTTTGACCTGCCTTTCGTCGTGCATCTCCAAGAAGCCTTCGTAGTCCGGGTGCGGTTCGCCGTAATGAGTTCGCCCCACGATGAACTGGTGGAGGTGATAGTCCCCCCAGCCCATCACCACCTGGAGGATGCGGTGCAGCTTGTCCAGGGTGATGTCGCTGCGCACCAGGATACGCCGCCAGATGGGGGGCTTACTGTCTTCCAGTGTCACTTTGATTTGGTAGATCGCTGTTTCCGAGGGCATCGTTTAGCCTCCTGTTGTGGCTTTCAGAGGATCGCCCCATGAGATCTGACACCTTCATCCTCCCAGGCCTGACAAGTCTGTGGATACTTTGTAAGAGTATAGCACAAGCTCATGCTGCCGTCAAAAGCACCAAAGGACCGCATGATTTTTCGCCAATCTATCTGCGTTCATCTGCGCGACATCGTAACTGCCTGCCTTCGGCCTTGCAAGGTGGGATATAGCAGTGGGTTGGCGTCATTGCGAGCCCCGAAGGGGTGTTTTGATTCCAGGAGACTGCTTCGCTTCGCTCGCAGTGACAGGGTAGATAGTTACGTGACATCTGCGAAATCAGCGTGCTATTTCTCCAGGCCTGAGCAGTCACAAGGCGGCAATGTGTAACGGGCCACGCGCACGCGCACGAAGTCGGCCGCATCGGTGGGCGTGGCATGGGCTTCCAGCCAGGCGACCACCAGGCCGCGGCCGTCCCACAGTTCCGCCTCCGAGCTGACCAGCCACACGGCGCTCCGGCCGGCGGTGAGACGGGCCATCTCGGCGGCTACCTCCTCTGGGCTATCGCCGTCGTTGGTGTAGGGGGCCTCGGCCCAGGGCGTGGGATCGTCGGCGTAGTAGGCATAGGTGTGGCGGACATAGGGCATGAGGAAGAGCAGCAGTTCATCGGGGGCGCGGCGTGGCTCGACATAAGCCGCAGCACGGCGGAAATCGGATTTGATGACCGTGTGCGCCTGGCCCCAGACCGCCTGCAGGTTGAGGGCCACGACCAGCGCCAGCAGCGCCACGGCCAGCGGCCGCCAGCGCCGCCAGACGGCGGTCAGCCCGGTGGCCAGCAACATATAGAAGGCAGGGCCGGTCCAGATAAGGTAGCGGTCGGCGAAGAGGGGCTTGCGCAAGGAAATGAGGTAGAGGGCCAGCGGGGGCAGGAGCAGCCAGGAGAGCAAAGCCCAAACTCCTTTTTGCCACCCCAGGACCGCACCGGCCAGGAGGAGAAAGACGAAGGGCAGCAGCGTCCAGAGCGGGCTGTTGCCCTGCACGCCGCGGCTGAAGCCCCACAGCAGGACGTTGAGCATCTGCCCCAGCGGCACGAAGGGGTGGCCGGTCTGGAAGCCCGGCCGCTGCCACAGCCGGAGCAGCCAGCGGGCGATGGGCAGATAGGGCAACGTCAGCAGGGCCAGCACGAGGAGCAGGGGGACGAGCTGCTGACGGGCCTGGGGGCGCACCAGGCAGGCGATGAGGAACCAGACGACGTACACGGCGATGAGCAAGGCGGCCAGCACGTGCACGTAAAGGGCCAGCGTGGTCAGCAGCCAGCACAACGCCCAGCAGCCCCAGCCGCCCCGCTCGAGTGCCTCCCGGAAGGCCCACAGCGCCGCCAGCACCAGGCTCACCAGCAGGGCGTACATCTTCCCCTCCTGGCTATACCAGACAAGGTATGGGGACGTGGCAACGAACAGGGCGGCCAGCCATGCTGTCGGCCTGCCTGCCAGCCGCTGCCCCAGGCCGAAGGTCAACGGCACGGCCAGCACACCGCCCAGCAGGGAGAGATAGCGCAGGGCGAACTCGCTCTGCCCGCCGAGGGCCAGCCAGCCGCGCAACAGCAGGAAGTAGAGGGGACCGTTTTCGCCTGGCCTGGTAAAGGTGCTCAGCAGCTCGGGGAAGGGACGGGTGGCGAAACGCAAGGCGTCCACCTCATCCCGCCACAGGCTCTGGAAGTCCAGGTGTGCGGCGCGCAAGGCGAAGGCCAGCAGGACCAGGAGCAGTATGATACAGGCTGTGCGCCGCCCCTCAGCCTTGTCATCCATGGCTGCCCTGGCCTATGGCTGGCGTTTTCGCCGGCCCCAGCGATTGAAGAGAACGAGGGCGATGGGGACGGTTAACAGCAGCAGCACGCCGCAGGCCAGCCAGACGTAAGAGAAGATCACGGTCAGGCCGTCTATGAGGCGCGCCAGGTCTACGGCCTCGCTGCCTGTGGCCGCGGGGGGAGCCTCGGATGGCGCTGCGGCTGGCTGTTCGACCTCCGGCCCGGTTTGCTGTTCGGGCTGGACGCCCGCTTCCACGGCCGGCAGGTGGATGGTCTGCTCGGTCGGGGTGGCTTCCGGAGGCGGGGCCGGCGTGGCTGTTGCCTCAGGCTCCGCCGGTGGGAGTGTGGCTTCGGGAGCCGTAGGTGATGGCTCTACCGGCGGTGGCGTCGGCGGTTCTGGCGTGGGAGGTGGTAGCTCTGGTGTGGGCGTGGGCAGTTCTGGCGTCGGCGTTGGGAGCTCGGGGGTTGGCGTCGGCAGTTCAGGCGTCGGGGTGGGTTGCTGCACGGGCGACGACTGGAACAGATAACGGGCCGCAGCGGGCCCGCTATTGTCGGGCATCAGGGCAACGGCCAGGACGGTCACGATGGTCAACAGCGCCAGAAGGCGCCACGAAGTCCGCGAAGTATTCGCTAATCGTTTCACGATATCGTCCTTTTGTCTCGATACTGGCCTGCGGCGTGGGTATGGAGACGGCTTGGAAGTCTAGGCCTGGCGGCGGCGCAGAATAAGGCCCAGGATCAGCAGGATGATCACTGCGGCAACAACGATGATAATCCACAGGGGCATGGGCAGTCCCGCCGAAGCAGCGGGCGTCGGTGCCGGCTGGGCGGCGGCTGGAGCAGACACGGCCGGCGTAACCACTGGGGAGGCTGGCGGCGACTGGAACAGGCTCAGGGCGGCGGCGCCGGCTCCGCTCCAGCCCAGAAGGGCGACGGCGAGCAGGGCCAGGCCGGCCAGCGTCAACAAGGCCAGTCCAGAGCGTGTGTTGTGAACGAGCGGAGTCCGCAGCTTCACGTTTTCCCTCCTTGACGTTGAACTTTCAGGGCCTCAAATGGGTGATGCGATAGTACTACAACGATGGTTTTGTCATTCTGAGGAGCGCAGCGACGAAGAATCTCGTTCTGGAGTGGCAAAGTGTCGGCTACGAGGAGATTCTTCGCTCCCCTTCGCCTTCGCTCAGGGCAGGCCCTGCGGTCGCTCAGAATGACAGTAAGCAGCGAACCATCGTTGTAGAAATAGGATGGCCGCAATTATAGCAGATGTATCCACTTTTGCCAATTGTGTACAACGAGAGCTTGCGCAGCAATTAGACGCAAGCCCCAGCACGTAGGGGTGGGGGATGAGCGAGGGAGTACCCCTCGGACTCCCCGGCTTTCGCTACGCACGCCCAACAGCGTAACTGCTTACGCATTGTCTGGAAAGAGCAGGCTTACCCACAGAACAACCTCATTTGGTGTCATTGCGAGCGAAGCGAAGCAATCTCCGCCTCGGGACTTGGGGATTGCTTCGTCGGCAAAAACCGCCTCCTCGCAATGACAGCAGGAAGTTTCTGCCATATTCAGAAACTTGCCTGTCATTGCGAGCGGAGCGAAGCAATCTCCGACTCAGGACTTGGAGATTGCTTCGTCGGCAAAAACCGCCTCCTCGCAATGACAGCAGGTAGGGGCGCAAGGCCTTGCGCCCCTCGAAATAGATGCCTGGACCATTTTCGTCCCTGGTGGTGTCCGCAGGGACATGACAACTACTCAGAAACTTGGCTTGTCATTGCGAGCCGAAGCCCTGAGCAAAGCGAAGGGGCAGCGAAGCAATCTCCGCCTCGGGACTTGGGGATTGCTTCGTCGGCAAAACCGCCTCCTCGCAATGGCACCAGGAAGTTTCTGCCCTTTAGAATGGCGGGCCGCGCTATGGCCAACTCGCAATGACAGCCTGAGCAGTTTCGCATAAGCAGCGAATTGTACTTGTCCTTTGGCTCACTTTGTGCTATACTCAATTGTGGCGTCGTAGGGCTTATACATTCCTCTTTTAAGGTCTTGGATTTTGCCCATGATATGCTCCCATCGGCCCGGACGGGCGGCCCAAACCCCACGATTTCCTGAGCCATACAGATGGAGGATGCCATGACGCGCAGCCGTGTCCCTGCCTTCGTGTTGATCGTGATGTTGTTGGCGCTGCCGCTGCTCGCAGGCCGCGCCGAGGCCCAGGGTGTCGTCCACATCGTGCAACCCGGCGAGACCCTCTACGCCATCGCCCAGCGCTATGGCGTCTCCCCGGGCGCTATCGTCAGCGCTAACGGGCTGTTGAACGCCAATATCATCTACGTCGGGCAGCGGCTGACGATCCCCCTGGGGACCCCTGCGCCGGGCGGTCGTGTGCACATCGTGCAGCGGGGCGAGACCCTCTACTCCATCGCCCGCCGCTATGGGGTGGAACCGCAAGCCATCATCAACGCCAACGGCCTGCTGAACCCCAACCGCCTCCTTGTGGGCCAGCAACTGATCATCCCCGGCGTGGCTACGCCAACCCCCTCTCCTACGCCGACGCCTGTGCCCCAGCCCACCCGGACCCCCACGCCACGCCCCACCCCTTCGCCCTCTCCCACGCCGGTTTGCCAGTGTCCGATAGCCGAACTGATCACCATTGACAGCCCGGCCCAGGGCGCCACGATCAGCTCGCCCTTCACGGTCACCGGCCTGGGGGTTGGCTTCGAAGGCAATCTGGCCGTGAAGGTGCTGGATGAAACCGGCTTCGAGATCGGCACGGGCTATGCCACCATCGTCAGTGGCGGGATGGGAGAGCAGGGGCCCTACACCGGTGTGATCAGCTTCACCGTGCCGCACAGCACGCAGATGGGCCGCGTGCAGGTCTACAGCGTCAGCCCCCGCGACGGGGCCATCGAGCACCTGACCTCGGTGAGCGTCACGCTACAGGGGACGGGGCTGGACGAGCGCATCGAGGCGCTGAAGGCGGCGCTGGAGCGCAAGAGCTACGCCGCCTTGCTGGGGCTGTTGACGACAGGGGATTTCCTGCTCGGCCTGTACCAGTCCGAGGGAATGACGCTGACGGCGGCCGAGCTGGTGGACCTTCTGGAGGAAGAATACCTGGGACCGGGCGAGGTGTTCGTGGACTTCAGCGTGGATGCCAGAGAACTCCTGGGCGACAGGGCGACCCTGAGCGCGGGGATACGGCATGTTCTCTTCTCCACGGGATGGGGCGAGGAACAGGCCGACGACGCCTTCCTGTTCATCGGAGAAGAGGAGGGCAGGGCTGTGTGGAGTGGCATGTTGTACGTGCCGGATAAACTGCGCGACTATCCCTTGCCGTAGCCGCCCGCGCCTGCCGGTGCCCGTTCTCTCTGTAATGACGCAGGTCATAGTTGGTTTCCAGAGGTATGTTATAATGAAGTGACGTGGAAAGCGGTCGGCCAGAGCGAGTCTCTTGCCGGTCGGTGCATCCGCCACCTGGTCATTGGCGTGCTCTTCGATTGCTCTTGCAGCAATAGATATAACCCATCACCATCACAACGCAAGGAGGAACCGATGCCAGTCAAAAGAGTCTACCCGGTGCCGAGCGACATCGAGGTTGCTCAGGCGGCAGAGCTCTATCCCATTATCGAAGTGGCGAAGAGCCTCGGTCTTTCGGAGGACGATCTGGACCTGTATGGGAAGTGGAAAGCCAAGGTCCATTTGGACGTCCTGGAAAAGCTCAAAGACCGTCCCAATGCCAAGTACGTGGACGTCACGGCCATCACGCCGACGCCACTGGGCGAGGGCAAGACGGTGACCACTATCGGCTTGAGCCAGGGGCTGCATTACCTGGGCAAGAAGGTCTTCACCTGCATCCGCCAGCCTTCCCAGGGGCCGACCTTTGGCATCAAGGGGGGCGCGGCCGGTGGTGGCTATTCGCAGATCGTTCCCATGGAGGATTTCAATCTTCACCTCACCGGCGACATCCACGCGGTGGGGGCGGCCAATAACCTGCTGGCAGCGGCCATTGACGCTCGCATCCTGCACGAGGACACGCTGAGCGACGAGCGCCTGGCCAGGGCCCTCTGCCCGAACGACGCCTTTGCTCCCTGGATGAGGAAACGGCTGGAGAAGCTCGGCATCTCCGCCGAGAAGCCGTCAGACCTCACCCCTGAACAGCGGCGACGCTTCTTCCGCCTGGATATTGACCCCTACAGCATCACCCTGAATCGGGTAGTGGACGTCAACGACCGGGCGGTGCGCAACGTCATCATTGGCCTGGGCACCCGGGAGGATGGTCGGCCGCGGCAGGCCGGGTTTGACATCACCGTGGCCAGCGAGGTGATGGCTATCCTGGCCCTGGCCAGCAACCTGAAGGACCTGCGGGAACGCATCGGGCGCATGGTCATCGGCACGGACAAGAACCGGACCCCCATCACTGCCGAGGACCTGGGCGTGGCGGGGGCGATGACCGTCCTGCTGAAGGATGCGCTCATGCCCAACCTGATGCAGACGCTCGATGGCAGCCCGGCCTTCGTGCACGCCGGTCCCTTCGCCAACATCGCCCATGGCAATTCCTCCGTTGTGGCCGACATGATCGGCATCAAGCTGGCCTCGGGCGGCTACCTGGTCACCGAATCAGGCTTCGGCGCTGACTGCGGGATGGAGAAGTTCTTTGACATCAAGTGCCGCGCCAGCGGGCTCATCCCCAACTGTGTGGTCATCGTGGCCAGCATCCGCGCCCTCAAGATGCACGGCGGCGGCCCCCGCGTGGTGGCCGGCATTCCCCTCGATCCGGCCTACAAAGAGGAGAACCTGGAGCTGTTGGAGAAAGGGCTATGCAATCTGGAAGCCAACATCAAGATCGCCCTGCGCTTCGGCATCCCCGTGGTGGTGGCCATCAACAGGTTCAACACCGATACTCAGGCCGAGATCGAGATGGTCAAGAAGGCGGCCGTAGCCGCCGGGGCCGAGGCTGCCTGCGTCAGCGAGGTGTGGGCCAGGGGCGGTGAGGGCGGCGCGGAACTGGCCGAGGCGGTCGTCGCCGCCTGCGAGAAACCCAGCAACTTCCGCTACCTTTACCCGCTGGATATCCCCATCAAGGACAAAATCGAGACCATCGCCACGCAGATTTACGGCGCGGACGGCGTGGACTTCGAGCCGGCGGCGCGGGATAAACTCAAACTGTACACCGATCTGGGCTACGACAAGCTGCCCATCAACATGGCCAAGACGCACCTGTCGCTTTCCCACGACCCGGCCTGGAAGGGGGTGCCCAGGAACTACCGCCTGCCGGTGCGTGACATCCGCGCCAGCGTAGGGGCGGGCTTCCTCTACCCGCTGTGCGGCACCATGCGCACCATGCCCGGCCTGCCTTCCCGCCCGGTGTTCATGGACATTGACATTGACCTGGAGACGGGCAAGGTGGTGGGGTTGTCGTAGCGATTGAGCGAATCAGCGAGTCAGCGATTGGGTGCTTCGCCGACTCGCTGATTCGCTGATTGTGGAGAGGAGACGACGATGGAGAAGGTGATCCTTGACGTTCCCACCCTCTGGGCGGATCATCATGTGCTCAGGGTTCGGGAGGCGCTGTTTCAGCTGGAGGGGATACAAGACGTATATGCCAGCTCGGCCTGGAGACAGGTCCTGGTCACCTACGACGGCGGCAAGATAGACCAGACGGCTGTCGAGAAAGCACTGGCTGAAGCCGGTTACCCGGTGGGGGAGGGGGAGGTGCCCGAGCTGGCTCAGCCCACGCGGAATCGCAAGGACCCGCAATGGGAAGAGGCTTTGCGGATGACCGCGACCAACCGTGTGGACCTGGAAATGTCGGGCGAGTTCCGACGGTATTAGTGGCACAAACAGGGAAGAGCAAACGGAAAAGGTGTGATATGGCACAAGAGAAAGAAAAAGCGGTGCGCAGCATAGATCCGGCCGCCTGTGAGATGCTGGAGATTGCCGAGGCCTGTGGCCTTTCGACGGCCTTTAACCGTGCTGAAGAGGTCAAGCCTTGTCCCATCGGCCAGGATGGAGCCTGTTGCAAGATTTGCAGCATGGGGCCCTGTCGCCTGGTGGGCAAAACCACGCGCGGCGTGTGCGGAGCCACGCTGGCCACAGTGGCGGCGCGTAACTTCGCCCGCATGGTGGCCGGCGGAGCTTCGGCGCACTCGGACCACGGACGTGACCTGGCTTTCACCCTCATCGCCATGGCCAAAGGCGAGGCCCAGGGCTATGAAATCCGCGATCCGATGAAGTTGTACGAGGTGGCCCGCTTTATGGACATCCCTACGGAGGGACGGGAGCTCAACGAAATCGCCCTGGACGTGGGGACGAAGGCCCTGGAGCAGTTCGGCCAGCAGCGGGGCGAGATCATCTACGTCAGGCGGGCCACGAAGAAGCGGCAGCAGCGCTGGCGTGAGCTGGGTATCACTCCGCGCGGCGTGGACAGGGAAGTGGTGGAGACCCTGCACCGCACCCACGAGGGCGTGGACCTGGATCCGGAACACATCCTGGACCATGCGCTGCGCACGTCCCTCGCCGACGGCTGGGGAGGTTCCATGCTGGCTACCGATCTCAGCGACATCATCTTCGGCACGCCCAATCCCCTGCAATCGGAGGCCAACCTGGGGGTGCTCAAGGAGGATGAAGTCAATATCATCGTGCACGGTCATGAGCCCACCCTTTCGGACATGATCGTGGTGGCCGCTCAATCGCCGGATATGATCGAGTACGCCAGAAGCAAGGGGGCCAAAGGCATCAACCTGGCAGGCATCTGTTGCACCTCCAACGAGATCCTGATGCGCCGGGGCATCCCGCCGGCGGGCAACTTCCTGCATCAGGAGCTGGCCGTGCTCACCGGAGCGGTGGAGGCCATGATCGTGGATGTGCAGTGCATCATGCAGGCCCTGGCCGAACTGAGCAAGGACTTCCACACGGAGTTGATCACCACCTCGCCGAAGGCCAAGATCCCCGGTGCCGTGCACATCGAGTTCGATGAACATCGGGCGCTGGATACGGCCAAGGCGATCGTGCGCAGGGCCATAGACAACTACCCCAGGCGAGGGGAGACTCACATTCCCCGGCTCAGGTCGGACGTGGTGGCTGGCTTCTCCCACGAGTATCTCAACTATATGCAGGGTGGCCTCTCCCGGGCCTCCTTCCGGCCATTGAATGATGCCATCATCGCCGGGCGCGTGCGCGGCGCGGCGGGCGTGGTGGGTTGCAATAATGCCCGCGTCACCCAGGATGAGGGTATCGTCAACATCGTCCGCGAATTGATCGCCAATGACGTGCTGGTGGTGGTAACAGGGTGTGCGGCGCATGCCTCCGGCAAGCACGGCTACCTGACGCCAGAGATGATGGCCAACGCTGGCGCGGGGCTGCGTGAGGTCTGCGAGGCGGTGGGCATCCCGCCGGTGGTGCACCTGGGTTCCTGCGTGGATAACTCTCGCATCCTCACCGTGCTGACGCAGATGGCTACCGAAGGTGGCCTGGGCGAGGACGTGGACGACCTGCCGGCGGTGGGAATCTGCCCCGAATACATGTGCGAGAAGGCCATTGCCATTGGCACCTATTGCGTAGCCACTGGGGCCTATGTGCTGTTCGGCGTCGGTTCGCCGGTGAAGGCCAGCGAAGAGGTCACCCGCCTCATCAGCGAGGGCTGGGAAGAGAAAGTGGGCGGCAAGCTGGAGTTCGTGGAGGATTGGCGAGAGATCGTACGCCGCTCGCTGGAGCACATTGACAAGAAGCGGGCCGCCCTGGGCCTGGCCGCCTATGAGCCCGGCAAGTTCGGCCGCAGTGGCGATTGGCGCATGCCTGAACTGCTCGAACTCCCTCTGGAGCAGCGCCTGGAAGCGGTCTACGGTGGATCTCGGTAGACGTGCGAAGGAGTCGAACTGAACTATGAGCCGATACATAGCTACACGAGCCATCCGCGGGGCCAACGGCCTGGTGGCCGAGGCGGATGCCCTGCTGAAGAAAGCCCTGGCCGAGAAGGGGCCCGAGACCCCGGTGGCTTTTCCCAATACCGCTTACTTCTTGCCCGTGACGTTGGGCATGTTGGGGCACGAAGTGCGCACCCTGGGCGATCTGGAACCGGTGTTGGATCACGCCAAGAAGCTCCTGCACCCGGTGCCGGCCGACCGCCTGTGGGTGCCCTACCTGGGTGAGACGCTGGACAGCGGGCAGGCCACCCTCCTGGCCGCCGAGGCCATCGAAGGCATCCGCTTCGCTTACGGCGAGCAGCCGGAACGTTATCCGGGGCTGGAATTGACCGGCAGCACCGAGTATCCGCATCTCTCGGACGACGGCCACCTCAACGGCCCCATTGACGACGTGCAGTTGCGTTCCTGGGGCATTCAGTTGGTGGATGGCCGCATGCCCGGCTTTGCCGCCATCGTCGGCGCGGCGCGCTCCAACGAGGCCGCCGTGGCCATTGTGCGCGAGCTGCAAAAGCGCAACATCCTCATCTTCCTTTCTGGCAACGTCAATGGCCGTTCTGTCATTGACCAGTTGCACGAGGAAGGAGTGGAGATGGGGTACGATACCTACATCGTGCCCTTTGGCAAGGACACCATCTCCGCCATCTACGCCCTGGGCTTTGCCACCCGCTCGGCGCTGACCTTCGGCGGCCTCAAGCCCGGCCAGTGGCGGGAGATCCTGCTCTACAACAAGTTCCGCGTCTTTGCCTTCGTCCTGGCTTTGGGTGAGGTGGACGATCTGAAGTACGCCGCGGCGGCGGGGGCCATCTCCTACGGCTTCCCCACCATTGCCGACACGGTGATTCCGGAGATCCTGCCCACCGGCATCACCCGCTACGAGCACGTCATCTCCATGCCCTGGAACGAAATCGAGGGGGAGACCGATGCCGAAAAGGCGGTCAGGCTGGTGCAGAAGGCCGTCGAGGTGCGCGGCGTCAAGATCAAGATCACCGAGGTGCCCATCCCGGTGCCCTATGGCTCGGCTTTCGAGGGCGAGGTGGTGCGCCGGGCCGACATGCGCGTGGAATTCGGCGGCAAACACAGCCGCGCCTTCGAATATCTGCGCATGGTGCCTATGGACCAGGTGGAAGATGGCAAGATCGAGGTCATCGGCCCCGACTTCGACCAGGTCGAAGAGGGCGGCTCGATGGACCTGGGCATCCTGGTCGAGGTGGCCGGCCGTAAGATGCAGGAGGACTTCGAGCCGGTGCTGGAGCGGCAGGTGCACTACTTCATCAACGGGGCCTCGGGCATCCAGCACATCGGTCAACGCGACATCGCCTGGATACGGGTCAGCAAAAGCGCGGCAGACAAGGGCTTCACCCTGCGCCATTTCGGCGACATCCTCTATGCCCGCTTCCATGCCGACTTCGGGGCCATCGTGGACAAGGTGCAGGTGAAACTCATCACCGACCCCAAGCTCCACGCCGAGTGGTTGGAAAAAGCCCGCGTGGCCTACGACCACCGCAACCGACGCCTGGCCGACCTGACCGATGAAGCTGTGGATACATTTTATGACTGCACGCTATGCCAGTCCTTTGCCCCTACCCACGTCTGCATCGTCAGCCCGCAGCGCCTGGGGCTGTGCGGAGCCTACAACTGGCTGGACTGCAAGGCCTCTCACGAGATCAACCCCACCGGCCCCAATCAGCCGGTGCCCAAAGGGGAGCTCATTGACCCGGTGAAGGGCTACTGGACCGGGGTCAACAGAACCGCGGTCAAGAACTCGCAGGGCACCGTGCAACAGGTGGCCCTGTACTCCATCATGGAAAATCCGATGACGGCCTGTCTCACCGCTGATGCGGAAGTGCTTGTGGACGGGCGTTTGCAGCGGATTGAAGAGGTGGTGGACATCTGTCTGCTGAGCAAAGCGAAGCATCTGGCGAAGCCCTCGGAGATGGCGGCGCTGACGGTGGACGATAATGGGCGCATCGCCCGCAGCCGGATGGTGGGCGTGCATAAACTGCCGGCCCCCGACCGCCTGGTTCGCCTGGTCACCAGGTCGGGGCAGGAGTTGATCCTCACTCCCGACCACGAGGTGGCGGTGGATCGCTGGATGAACAACGGGCATGGCTCTTGGGTGCGAGCCGATGAGATCCAGGTCGGGGACCGGGTATATGCGTTGCGTCGCCTTCATCTGGAGAATCAAACCCCGCAGGCTATAGACTTGCTTCCGGGCGACTGTCGGGTGAGAGACGAAGCAGTGCTGGCCAGGGTGAAAGATAAACTCCAGGCCCGCTATGGTTCGTTGAATGAAGCCTATCGTGCACTGGGTCTCCCTCGGCCAGATCCTCGGGTCTTTTCCGTTCCTCTGGCCGATCTGCAACGGATGGTCGAGGGGTTGGGAGAAGACTGGGACGTGTTCAAGCGAAGCATCACGACCGTAGCGCCTCCAACAGGCCATCCGGCAATGCATTTACCACAGATCACACCCGACTTTCTGTACTTGTTGGGGTTGCTGGCTGCTGATGGCTCGCTGAGTCGGCGTGGTCGCTACGAGTGTCGGCTCAATTTCACGAACACACAGCCAGCGCTGTTGGATGCCTTTGCCGAAGCCTATGAACGTGTCTTCCCTGACGCCAGTCTGAGACGGAGAGAAAAGCCTGACGGTGGCACCATTGATGGCCGGCCCATTGCTTCAACCCAACCCGCCACAGACCTTTACGGTCAGAACTTCCTGCTAGGCATCCTGGCCAACAGTCTGGGCGTGCGGATGAGGGACGGGGGCTGGGATTTGGCGCGGCTGCTGCCATTACCTGAGGAGCACATCGCTGCCTTCCTGGCCGGTCTCTTCGATGGGGATGGGAGTGTGCGGGTGCGACGCTATGATGACCGCTGGCCTGTGGGTGAGGCGTATCTCAGCCTCACTGAGGCGAGAGCAGCTCGCCATGTT
Organism: Anaerolineae bacterium; assembly: GCA_029907105.1. GTDB lineage: Bacteria > Chloroflexota > Anaerolineae > UBA3071 > UBA3071 > JARYMM01. Next base: position 176,177 of record JARYMM010000001.1, read on the forward strand.
CAATGGCTGCTGCGACGGCTGGGCATTGTGGGCCAGTTGCGCCGCGACAGGACGGTGTATAAAGTAGAATTATACGGCGCAGACCTGCGACGCTTCGCCGAAGTGGTGCCGGCTCGCCATCCAGATAAAGCATCCGTGTTGGCAGAAATCGCTTCGCTGGTCCCGGAGGCAGACGTTTCTCTGAGTCAGATACTCCCTTATGAAGCAGGTCGGGTGCTGGCAGAGCTCCAGGAAAGTCATACGGTGCTCAGTCCCTCAACGCTCTTCTACTACCGCACTGGCCGCTCTCGCCCGGCAGCCGACAATCTGCGGCAGGTGATGGAAGTGGAGCCCACGGCCGTCCCGGTGCTCCAGCCCTGGCTCGAACGGGATACTTTCCTCGACCCGGTGGTGGAAGCAGAAGTGTTTGAGAACAGAGGGCAGTACGAGCATGTCTACAACCTGAGCCTGCTGGACATCAACAGCTACATCGCCAATGGGGTTCACGTCAAGAACTGCGGCTGCTTCGAGTGCATCGTCATGTACATCCCCGAAGCGGAAGGCGTGATGGTGGTCAGCCGCGAGGACCCGAGCATGACACCGGCGGGCATGACCTTCTCCACCCTGGCCGGCATGGCCGGCGGCGGTCTGCAGACCCCTGGCGTGATGGGTGTGGGCAAGTACTACCTGACCAGCCCCAAATTCCTTTCCGCTGATGGCGGCTTCAAGCGGGTGGTCTGGATGTCCAGCTTCCTCAAGGAAAGCATGGCCGAAGAATTCAAGGCCGTGGCCGAACGCGAGGGGGTTCCCGATCTCATGGAGCGTATCGCCGATGAGCGCAGTGTCACCACAGTGGACGAGCTGGTGGCCTGGCTGAAGGAGAAAGACCACCCGGTGCTGAAGATGGGCGTGATGCAGGCAGCCTCCGGTGTGGTGGAGGAGGCTCCCGCACCGCCGAAACCGGCGGTGGCCAAACCCGAGGTGGTCGAGGAAGTCAAGGCCGAGGTGGTCGCCGAGGAGATGCTGGAAGAGGTGCTGAAGGAGATGGAGGAGGCCAGGCCGGTAGCTGCTGTTGCGCCGCCAGAACCGGTCGCTCCGCCACCACCGGTCGCTCCGCCGCCTGCGCCTGCCCCGGCCCCTCCCGCCGTGCCGGTCACCGCTGACATCCAGCAGATCGCCCAGATCAGCGCCGGCATCGTCATGGATTCCATCCGCCGGGCGCTGGAGGCAGCGCTGCGGGAGTTGGGTGTGGCTGTGCCGGTCGCGCCTGTGGCCCCTGTCGCCCCGCCGGTGACTCCGCCTCCGGCCCCAGCGCCGGTTGAGCCTGTAGCCCCTGCGGTGGAGGAAGCGCCGGTCGTCGCCGCACCGAAGCGAAAGCGTCCGGCCGTGCCGCTCTGGAGCGAGGATAAGGAGACCGGCCTGGAAATCCTCAAGGAAAAGTGGACAGGCAGGGTGCGCGAGGTCACCCTGGGCGCTACGGCCAAAGAGGGCGGCACCCGCAGCCGTACCGTGACCGTCGGCGGCCAGACGGCCATGCCCTTCCTTGGCTTTGAAGGCGAGTTTCCGCACCAGCCGGTGGTGGCCGTCGAAATCCAGGATCGCAGGCCTGACGACTGGTCGCCGCTGCTGGTGGAAGCCTGGGGCGAGGCGATGAACGATCCCGGCGAGTGGGCCAGGGCCGCCGAGAAAGCCGGCGCCGACATCATCGCCCTGCAACTCAGCCTGACCGATGCCAACGGCGAGCCCAACACGGCGAAGAGGGCGCGTGCTGTGGTGCGCAAAGTGCTCCAGGCTACCGGCCTGCCGCTCATCGTGCTGGGGCCCGGTCAGGTAGATGCCGACAACGAGCTGCTCGTCGCCGTGGCCGAAGAGGCGGCCGGCGAGCGGCTGGCCTTGGGCATCTGCGAGGAGAAGAACTACCGCACCATCGTGGCGGCGGCCCTGGCGCACGGCCACCTGGTCACGGCGCGCACGGCCATGGATGTCAACCTGGCCAAGCAGCTCAACATCCTCATCAGCGACATGGGCCTGCCCCCCGATCGCATCCTGATGGACCCGACCTGCGCCGGCGTGGGCTATGGCATGGAATACGGCTACTCGGTCATGGAACGACTGCGGCTGGCTGCCCTGCAGGGCGACAGCATGACCCAGTTGCCCATGATCGTCACCGTGGGCTACGAGGCCTGGCGTCAGAAGGAGAGCAAGGTGGGCGAGGGCGTGCCCCGGGCCTGGGGCGACTGGAAGGAACGGGCCATCAACTGGGAGACGGTGACGGCGGCGGCGCTGATCGAATCGGGGGCGGACATCGTCGTCCTGCGCCATCCGGAGACCATCCGCCGCATCCACGCCATGATCAGGGAATTGGGAAACTGGTAGATTGGGAGACGAAATATGGCACTTTCAGGCATTCAGATCTACAAACTGCTGCCGCAGACCAACTGTAAGGATTGTGGCTTTCCCACCTGCCTGGCCTTTGCCATGAAGCTGGCGGCCAAGCAGGCCGAGCTGGACAAGTGCCCGCATGTGTCCGAAGAGGCGCGGGCGCAACTGGCCGAATCGGCGGCGCCTCCCGTGCGGCTGGTGACCATCTCCGCCGATGGCCGCGAGGTCAAAGCGGGCAACGAGATCGTGCTGTTCCGCCATGAAAAGACCTTCTATAACCCCTGCGGCCTCTTTATCCGCCTGTACGATGACGAGCCGCTGGATGAGGTCAAGGCCAGGGCCGAAGAGGCCGCCGCCTACTCTGTGGACTACGTGGGCAGATCGCTGACCATTGATGGTTTCGCCGTGCAGGCGACTGGAGCAGGGGAGCAATTTGCAGCGGCGGTAGAGGCGATACTGAGCGTTGCCAAGCTCCCACTGATCCTCATCGCCGACGATCCGGCGGTCATGAGCAAGGGGCTGGAGGCGGCGGCAGGCACGAAGCCGCTCATCTGCGGGGCTACGCCCGACAACTGGCAGGGCTTTGCCGAGCTGGCCAAGACACATGACGCACCGATGGCCATCCGTGCCGACTCGCTGAGCGCCCTGGCCGCACTGACGGAGAAGATCAAAGAGGCAGGCGTGCAGGACATCGTGCTCGACCCTGGCGTGCGTGATCTGCGCTCCTCGCTGGCTCTGAACACCCTGATCCGGCGCATGGCCCTCAAGAAGACCTTCCGCCCCCTGGGCTACCCCATCATCAGTTTCCCCGAAGAGTGCGTGGAGGACGAGGGCCTGGTGCCCATCGCCGCGGTGCAGGCCATTGCCAAGTATGGCGGCTTCATCGTCCTGGACCGCTTCAGCCCGGCGACAATCTATCCGTTGTTGGTCCTGCGTTCCAATATCTACACCGACCCGCAGAAGCCGATCCAGGTGCTGCCCGGCATCTACGAGATCAACGCGCCGCAGGCAGACTCCCCGGTGATGGTGACCACCAACTTCTCCATCACCTACTTCTCCGTGGCCAATGAGGTGGACAGCAGCGGGTTGCCGGGGTGGCTGCTCGTGGCCGATGCCGAGGGGATGAGCGTGCTCACGGCCTGGGCGGCCGGCAAGTTCGATGCCGAGAAAATCGCCAAGACGGTGAAGAGCACGGGCATCGCCGACAAAGTGGCGCATCGCAAGGTGATCATCCCCGGCCACGTGGCCGTGCTGCTGGGCGAGCTGGAAGAGGAATTGCCAGGCTGGGAGATCAAGGTGGGGCCGCGGGAGGCGGTGGACCTGCCCGCTTATCTGAAAGCGGGAGCCTGGCAGTAGGTCTGGACGGTGTGAAGTGTAAACTCCTGATTTTTCCAAATTTCGAAGATATGGTATAATGTATGTAGTCCACTTCGAGCCGGCGGGGGTTGACGTACAGGCTCCCGCGGGCACGCTGATCGAAGAAGCGGCTCGTCAGGCAGGGATTGAACTGAACATGCCCTGCGGCGGGCAGGGGCGCTGTGGGCGGTGTGCGGTCATCGTGGACGAAGGCAAGGTGCGCCGCCGCTCCACGTTGCGCCTCTCCCCAGAGGATGTGGCCGCCGGCTTCGCTCTGGCTTGCCAGACGGTTATCGAAGGGGATGTGATGATTACCGTGCCGCCGCAGGAGCGCATCGAGCGGCGGCTGACGACGGAGAAGCAGGCTGTTCGCGTCGTCTTTCCCTACCCCTATGACCCTCAGACGCAGCAGCCCATCCAGCGCTTCTTCGTCTCCCTGGAGCCACCCAGCCTGGATGACCAGGTGGATGATTGGGGCCGCCTGCAGCGTGAGCTGCGGCGACGGTATGGTCTCTCTGCTCTCACAGCACATCTGCCCGTACTGCAAGAACTGGGACGTACCCTGCGACAGGCCGAATGGCAGGTCACGGCCGTTGTGGAACTGGACACCTGGGACCGGCCGCAGGGTCCTCCCCGGCTCATAGACTTGCTCCCCGGCGATCAGACGGCGGTCTCCTGGGGGGCGGCGGTGGACATCGGCACCACCACGGTGACCGCCTACCTGGTGAACCTGCTCACCGGCGAGGTGGTGGCGCGAGGCGCCGACTACAACGCCCAGATCGGCCGCGGCGAAGACATCATCTCGCGTATCGTTTACGCCAGCAAGGGCCAGGGCCTGGTGGAGCTGCAGCGGCTGGTGCGAGAGACGATCAACACGGTGCTGGCGCGGGCCTGCCGACGGGGCAAGGTTGATCCGAGGCAGGTGCACAAAGTCACTGTGGCGGGCAACACGACCATGCTGCATCTGCTCCAGGCCGTGCCGCCGGAGCCCATCCGCCTGACGCCGTACATTCCAACCGTCAACCATTGGCCCTCGGTGCGGGCCGAAGAGTTGGGCCTGGCCGTGCACCCGCAGGCGACGGTGGATTGCCTGCCCGGCGTGGCCAGCTACGTGGGGGCAGACATCACCGCCGGCGTGATCAGCACGGGGGTCTGCGATACCCGGGCGTTGACGCTCTTTCTGGATATCGGCACCAACGGCGAGATGGTGCTGGGCGACTGTGACTGGCTCGTCTCCTGTGCCTGCTCGGCCGGGCCGGCCTTCGAAGGCGCCGGGGTGGACTGTGGCATGCGCGCCACTGAGGGCGCTATCGAGGAGGTCTGGATCTCGGGGCAGACCTACGAGCCGACCTATCGGGTCATCGGCAATGAGCGCCCGCGAGGGATATGTGGGTCGGGGCTCATCTCGCTGCTGGCGGAGATGTTCATCACCGGCGTGGTGGACAAAGGCGGCAATCTCAATTTCCATCTGCCCACGCCGCGGGTGCGGGAAGGGCGGCACGGCGGTGAGTACGTCGTGGCCTGGGGCAGCGAGACCGAACATGGCCGCGACATCGTCATCACCAAGGTGGACATTGACAACCTGCTGCGGGCCAAGGCGGCTGTCTACGCCGGTTTCTCGGTGCTGGCGCGCAGCGTGGGGTTGGAGCTGAGCGACGCCGAGCAGGTGCTCATCGGCGGTGCCTTTGGCCAGTACATCAATGTGGAGAAAGCGATTCAGATCGGCCTGCTGCCGGATGTGCCCTGGGAGAAGTTCCAGTTTCTGGGCAACACGTCGGTGCGGGGCGCGACCATGGCTTTGCTGAGTCGGGATATGCGCCGCCGCGTGGCAGAAGTGGCTGAGCGCATGACGTACCTGGAGCTTTCGGCTGACAACACCTTCTACGAAGAGTTTACCTCTGCCCTTTTCCTGCCGCACACGGATATGGACAAGTTCCCCTCTGTGGCCGCCGTGTTGCGGCGGGGCAATGGCGCTGAACCTGCATCCGGCTGATGGAGTGAAGCAAGAAGGGAGGTGGTTCTGGCGACATGACGAGGTGGTGTCTTTTGGTCTGGATCTGACGATCCAGACCGGGCAGGGAGGGGCGTCTCGGACTCGGGCGACGAGAGAATGGGTGACATTCCGCAGATGCCCTCCGATGCTCGGCTGTCGGCAGTTGGAAAGGAAAAGCCCTGGCCAGGGCATGGAGCTAGCTCACAATCTTTAAGGAGGTGTGTCATGCTTCGCAGAAGTGTTGCTTTATTGATGGTCGTGGCCGTGCTGCTCGCAGGTTGCGGGTCTCCCCCAAGCGCCAAGGAAGTCCTGGAAGAGGTCGCCGGCATCGAGACGTTCGTGCTCAAACTGCCGCGCATCTACGTGCAGTATGTGGAGAACGGCAAGGGCGAAGGGGAACCGGCCCTCTTTGGCATCCGTGCCTCCCTGATCGAATCCTGGTTCAATGTTGACCTGAGCATGGTCAAGATCCCGGCCTTCTACATGGATTGGATCAAGAGCAGCAATCTACAGCACATCGAGCTTGTGCACAACGGCAAGGGCATCTTCGCCTTCGTCAACGGCAAGCCGACGCCGTACCTGGCCTGGGATGCGGAGAGCGTGGGCCTGGCGGCGGATATGATGGAGACCTTCTACCCCAGCTCCGGCCTGTTCAAGCGCTTGCTGCCCATCCTGCGGCACATTGGCCTGGATATCGTCGTGCAGATGCCTCTGGCCGATGGCGCGACAGCCATTCCCTATCGGGATGTCAAGGCGGGGCTGATGGAGACCACGGCGGCGGCGGAGATTGCTGAACCGGCGGCCGAAGTGAACCTGGAGATTGCCTACGACGACAGGGGCGTGCCCTCTGTGCTGGGCATGTCGGCCGACATGCTGCAGCCGATGATGGGCTATACCCCAGGCCAGCTCCATCCGGCGTACATTGCCCAACTGAAGCAGGCCGGCGTTAAGAAGATCGCTCTGCAGACACGTGGCGATGGTCTGTTCCTCTTCATCAATGATCAGCCCTTGCCCAACGTGGCCTGGAGCAAAGAGCATCTGAACAACGCCGTGGACATCTACGCGGCCATGAACGCGACCAGTTGGGTCCCCAACGCCGAGTTCGTGAACATGATACGCGAGCTGGTGCTGCAGTTCGGCAACTCGGATATCCTGGTGGTGATCCATTTCCCATAGGCCGTAAGTTATCAGACACGGGTGCATGAAACGGCAGTCAGGTCAGGTGACAGTCACCTGGCAGGTGACTGTCACCTGAATCCACACGGTTGTGGCCGTCTGGGGTGGCGAGACTCGGACGGAAGGGTGATACGCGTCCTCCGGAGGATTGGCATGCCTGTTTCTGGTCGGGCAACCCCTCGGGGGTGACGCACTGATGCTCTGCCGAAGGAGGTGCATCGTGTCACAGGGTACGCTTGGCAAGAAGGAGGATATCGGATGAAGAAGAGATACCCGTTTCTGCACTTTGCAGTATGGGCGCTCCGTGTCATCGCCGTGATCCTGGCGATAGCCGCGCTTGTGGGAGCCATCTTTTTCTTCAGGCTGGGAGCCGGTGGTCAGGGAGCTTTGGCCGATCTGCTCAGATGGTTGGGGCGAGGCGGTGGCTTCATCGCTCTCATCAGCGGCGTGTTCTACTTCATCATCTTCTGGGGCCTGGCTGAACTCGTCTCCGTACAACTGGTGACCGAGGAGAACACCCGCTCGCTGGCCTCGCGCCTGGATGTTATGGAAGGGAAGTTCTCGGTCAAGGAGATCAGCGCGGCCGCCGCTGCAGAAGTGACAAAGGCTCTCGAAGCAAAAAAAGCCCTTGAGGCAAAGGTGGTGACACCCGAAGCGGTGGTGGTGGCAGAAGCGCCCACCGTAGAGGTGGTGTCTGAAGAGGCTCAACTCCGAGCCAGGGAAGCTCTGGACAAGGCCCTGCAAGATGCGGCTCGCCAGATGGCGGAGCTGGAGGCCGCCGCTCCGCCAGTGGTAACCGCTGCCGTCGCCGGGGACGACCTGGCGGAGATCGTGGGCATCGGTCCGGTTTTCCGGGTACGGCTACGGGAGGCTGGCATCACCACCTTTGCCCAACTGGCTGCGGCCACACCTGAGGAACTGGCCGCCATCACGGAGCAATCCGCGGATCGCATCATACGCGATGACTGGATAGGGCAGGCCAGGAAGCTGATGGCCAGATAGACGGCGCACTAAGCCGGAATGGAGGACGGCAGGGCAGCAGGTCAGCCTGCTGCCCTGCTCTGGGTTAAGGGTAATGAGCCGGGCCCGTGTGGTGGGGATATCCGCCGTTATTGGCGCGCTGATCGGCGCCCTCTTCTTCCATGTCATGGGGTGGGGCGCAGGGATAGGCGCGTTGTTGGGTCTGGCCGGTGTTCTGTCCGCGGCCGTCGCCTGGTATTGGGGTGCTAAGGAATGACGGGCTGAAGCCCGTGATACGTGGCCTGTTCGAATGACGACGACGATTGCACTGGCCGGCAAAGGCGGTACCGGCAAGACGACCACGGCCGTGCTGCTGATCCGTTATCTGGTGGAGCGGGACGATGGCTCCATCCTGGCCATTGACGCCGACCCTTCCAGCAACCTCAACCTGGCGCTGGGGATGGAGCTGTACAAGACCGTGGGCAGCATCCGCGAGGAGATGGCACAGTTGGTGCAGTCCAGCGGTGCTCTCGCTGGCGCCATGCCCGGCGGGATGAGCAAGCAGGATTACCTGGACTATCAGATCCAGATGGCCCTGGTCGAGGGCGACCGGGTGGACTTGCTGGCCATGGGCCGCCCCGAAGGGCCCGGCTGCTATTGCGCAGCCAATCAGATGCTGCGGGTGATCGTGGACCGGCTGGCCGGCAATTACGACTACGTGGTCATTGACAATGAGGCCGGCATGGAGCACCTGAGCCGCCGCACCACGCGGGACGTGGACGTCTTGTTGTTGGTGAGTGATCCCACGCAGCGGGGGCTTATCGCCGCCCAGCACATGGCGGCTATGGTGCCGGAACTGGACATCGCTGTGGGCCGGACTTACCTCGTCATCAACCGCCTGCGGGGGGGCGAAATACCTCTCCCCCTGGCCGAGACGGTGGAGCGGACGGGGCTGACGTTGCTGGGCACGACACCGGATGACCCGGCCCTGGCCGAATTCGAATTCACCGGCCGGCCGCTGATGGAGTTGCCGGCGGAATCGGCCGTTTACCAGGCCGTGCGCGAGCTGGGCCGGAAGATATTGGCGGAGCTATAGCTGGGCGCGCTGGCTGGTTGGTCGGGTGACAGTCACCTGACCTGACATGAAAGGAGGCAATTCAGGGTGTATATCATCGCCGAGAACATCCACATCATCTCTCCTAAGGTCAAGGCGGCCATTGCCGAGAAGGACGCCAGGTTCTTCCAGGACATGGCTGTGCGGCTGGTGGAGGCGGGCGCCAATGCCATTGACCTCAACATCGGCCCCCAGAAGAAGGCCGGTCATGAGATCCTGCCCTGGCTGGTGGAGACCGTCGAGCAGGTCGTGGACGTGCCGCTGGTTTTCGACACCACCAACCTGACGGCCATCGAGGCCGCCTGTGAGACGGTGACCAAAGCGCAGCCGATCATCAACTCCACCGATGCCCGCGAGGAACGGCTGCAAACCGTGCCCGCCGTGGCCAAAAAGTTCAATACCCGCCTGATCGCCTTGACCATGGCCGAGGGGATGATCCCGGTCAAAGCGGACGAGCGGGTGAGCATCGCCCTGGAGAAGTTGATCCCGCACATGCTGGAGATTGATTTTCCCATCACCGACCTGATCATTGACCCGCTGGTGCTGACCGTTTCCGGCTGCCAGGAGTACTGCCCGGAGTGCATCGAAGCCGTGCGCACCCTCAAGTTCGCCTGGGACCCGCCGCCGCTGACCAATGGGGGCCTGTCCAATGTGTCCAACCAGGTCCCCAGCGAGATGCGTCCGCTCTTGAATCGCACCTACATGGTGATGCTGATGGGCGCCGGCGTGGACATGGTCATCGCCGACCCCCTGGACCGGGAGCTGATGGAGTGGATTCGCATTGTCGAGGAGCGGGATGAGAGCACCGCGCTGGGCCGCCTGTTGCTCAGGCTGCATGACCGGGTGGCGGCCATGGAGGAGTTACAGCCGGAGGATGTGGATTTCGGCGATCCCCAGCAGGTGGACGTCTGGAAAACGGTGCAAGTCCTGCTCAATAAAGTGATTTACACCGATTCGTACCTGCGGCTGTGAGCCGGAGGCAAGACCATGAAACGCTGGAATCTGCGCGAGGCCTTCATCGGCGAACCCAGCATGGAGAGGGAGGGCGTCCATCGCCTGCGGGAGGGCTACGACGCCGTGGAGCTGGAGATCAAGGGGGGCAGGGTGACCCTCGTGGTGCCGGCCTCCACACCGGACAGCGCTGTATGCCAGCCGCAAGCCTTTGCCCAGGCTTCTAGCTGGGAGTTGGAACTGGAGGGCGGCTGGGTGGTGAGTTTTCAACTGCCCGAAGAGGCAATCGGTGCCAGCGTGCATGTCAGGTCAGGTGACAGCCACCTTCCAAGGTGACTGTCACCTGACTAACAATATTTCAGGAGAGTTTCATGACCGCGAGCATCATTGACGGCACGGCCATTGCTGAGCGCATCCGCCAGGAGGTCGCCGAGGAGGTGGCCGCGCTGAAAGCGAAATACGGCCTGGTGCCAGGGTTGGCCACCGTGCTGGTCGGCGAGAATCCGGCATCGCAGGCTTACGTGAGAAGCAAAGGCCGGGCCTGTGAGGAGGTCGGCATCTTTTCCACCAAGCCTACCCTGCCGGGGGATGCCACTCAGTCGGAAGTGGAAGGACTGGTGCGAGAGCTGAACGATGATCCCAACATTGACGGCATCCTGGTGCAGTTGCCGTTGCCCGGTCATCTGGACGAGGAGGCCATTCTGGGGGCCATCAGCCTGCATAAGGACGTGGATGGCTTCCATCCGGTCAATATCGGCCGCCTGGTGATGAAAGGGCGGGAGCCGCTGTTCGTGCCCTGCACGCCGGCCGGCTGCATCGTGCTCATAGACGAGGCGGGGACGGAGATTGCCGGCGCCGACGCTGTCGTGGTCGGCCGCAGCAACATCGTGGGCATTCCCGTGGCCGGGCTGCTGCGCAACCGCGACGCCACGGTGACCGTCTGCCATTCGCGCACGCGCGACCTGCCCGAGAAGTGCCGCCGGGCGGACATCCTGGTGGCAGCCATCGGCCGCCCGCAGATGATCCGTGGCGACTGGATCAAGCCGGGGGCCACGGTCATTGATGTGGGCATCAACCGCGTGGAGGATCCCACGGCCCCGCGCGGCTACCGGCTGGTGGGCGATGTGGCCTTCGATGAGGCCGTGGAAGTGGCGGGGGCCATCACGCCAGTGCCGGGCGGGGTGGGCCCTATGACCATCGCCATGCTGCTCAAGAACACCCTCACGGCATTCCACTACCGCTTACGGCGGCTGGGACTGGAGTAGAAACGTGGATGGCAAAGCGGTAACGATGTGCTTTTCTTGATCGGACCGGGGGCATCCGAGAAGTTCAGCAGGACAGCAATAAGGGCGGCGCGATATCGCCGCCCTTTTTGACAGAAAGAGGAGATAGTCAAGGAACCGGATATGGCTGATGATAAACCCATCGGCGCGGTGATGGTCGTGGGCGGCGGGGTCGGCGGCATCCAGGCCGCGTTGGACCTGGCCGAGGCCGGCTTCAAGGTCTATCTGGTCGAGACCCGCTCGGCCATCGGCGGCCACATGGCCCAACTGGACAAGACCTTCCCCACCAACGACTGCGCCATGTGCATCGTTTCCCCCAAGCTGGTGGGGGCAGGCCGGCATCTCGACATTGACATCCTCACCGACACGGACGTGCTGGGCGTAAGCGGAGAGGCCGGCAACTTCACGGTCACCCTGCGCCGCAAGCCCCGTTACATTGATGTGGACAGGTGCACCGGCTGCGGCGAGTGCGAGCAGGTCTGCCCGGTCATCTTGCCGGCCCGTTTCAATGTCTACGAGGAAGGGCTGGCCGAGCGCCGCGCCATGTACCGCCTCTACCCCCAGGCGGTGCCCAATGCCTTTGCCATTGACAAGCTGGGCATCTCCCCCTGCCGTGACGCCTGTCCCACTCACCAACGCGCTCAGGGGTATATTGCCCTCATCCGCGAGGGGCGCTATAAAGACGCGCTGCGGGTCATCAAGGAGGACAACCCTTTCCCCGGCATCTGCGGCCGCATCTGCAACCACCGCTGCGAAGATGCCTGTAACCGCAATCTGGTGGATGAGCCACTGGCCATCGCCGCCCTCAAGCGCTTCGTTACCGACATGGTGTACAAGCAGCCGCGAGAACCGGTGCCCCGGGCAGAGCGCACGCGGCCGGAAAAGGTGGCTATCATCGGCGCCGGGCCATGCGGCCTCACCGCGGCGCGTGATCTGGTGCGCAAGGGGTACGGTGTGACCGTCTTCGAGGCGCTGCCCGTGGCCGGGGGCATGCTGCGCGTCGGCGTGCCCGAATACCGCCTTCCCTCCTGGATCATAGAGCGGGAGATTCAGGACATCCTGGATGAAGGGGTGGAGCTCAGGCTGAACCATCTGGTGGAGGACCTGGATTCCCTCTTCGATCAGGGCTTCGACGCCGTGCTCATCGCCGTGGGCGCGCACGTGGGCAAGAAGCTGCCCATCCCCGGCGCAGACCTGGAGGGGGTGCTGCTCAATACCATCTTCCTGCGCGAGGTGCGCCTGGGCGAGCCGCCAAAGCTGGGCAAGAAGGTGATGGTGCTGGGCGGCGGCAACGTGGCCATGGATGTGGCGCGCACCGCCGTGCGGCTGGGGGTGCCTGAGGTTCACCTGGCCTGTCTGGAGAGCCGGGAGAAGATGCCCGCTCACCCCTGGGAGATCGAGCACGCCGAGGCGGAGGGGGTGATCCTGCATCCGGGCCGCGCCTTCAAACGCATTTTGGATGACGGCAACGGCCACGTGGGGGGCATCGAGTGTCAGGATGTGGCCTTCATGGAGTTCGACGCCGAGGGACGGCTGCGTCTGGAGACGGTGCCCGACTCCGAGCATATCATCGAGTGCGATACCATCATCTTCTCCGTCGGCCAGGCGGCCGGTCTGGCCTTCATCCCCGAAGATAGCGGTGTGGGCGTCACCCGGCGCGGCACGGTGGCGGTCAATCCCAATACCCTGGCTGCCACGCGGCCGGGGGTCTTCGCTGCCGGCGACAGCGTGACCGGCACCGCCTTTGTGGTGGAGGCGGTGGCGGCGGGCCATCAGGCGGCGGAGTCCATTGATCGCTATCTGCGAGGTGAAGAGCTCGAGCCCAGGCCCAAGCCGGAGCTGCCGGTGATCAAGCTCACCCCGGAGGAGGTGCAAGAGAAGCTGGAGCGGGCCGAGATTGTGCGTCAGCCACGGGTGCCTATGCCTGCCCTGGACGTGGAGACGCGTCGCCGCAGTTTTGCCGAGGTGGAGTTGGGCTACAACGAGGAGTTGGCTCAGAAGGAGGCGGCGCGCTGCCTGGCCTGTGGGCACTGCTCCGAGTGTCTGAGCTGCTGGTACACCTGCGGCGCTAACGCCATTGACCACGACATGGTGGAGCGCACGGAGACGCGGAACGTGGGGGCCATCATCCTGGCCCCCGGCTACGAAGTCTACGACGCCCGTCTCTCGGAGGAGTTGGGCTATGGCCGCTATCCCAACGTGGTCACCGCTTTGCAGTTCGAGCGGCTGCTCTCCGCCTCCGGCCCCACCTTTGGCCACGTCAAGCGGCCTTCTGACCACGAGCGGCCACGCAAGATCGCTTTCCTGCAATGCGTCGGTTCCCGCGATCAGACGCATGACTACTGCTCGTCCATCTGCTGCATGTACGCCACCAAAGAGGCCATCATGGCCTGCGAGCACGAGCCGGACACGCAGGTCAAAATCTTCCTGATGGACATGCGGGCCTTCAGCAAGGGCTATCTGGAGTACTACCGGCGGGCGCAGGAAAAGTACGGCATCGAGTATGTGCGCTGTCGGGTCTCGGGGATTTTGGAGGACCCCCAAACGCACAACTTGATCCTGAGGTATGTAGATGGGAGTGCAGGATCGCAAGGCCACAAGGTCGCAGGGGAGCAAGGGGGCAACAACGATTCGCAATCCGCAATCCGCGAGGAGGAGTTCGACCTGGTCGTGCTCTCCGTGGGCGTGGAGATGTCCGAAGGGGTGCGCCAACTGGGCCGCAGCCTGGGCATCGAGCTGGACGAGCACGGCTTCTGCCGCGTGGCGCCCTCCGATCCGCTGCGCACCAGCCGGCCCGGCATCTACGCCTGTGGCTCCTTCGTCGAGCCGAAGGACATCCCCGAGACGGTGGTGGAAGCCAGCGGCGCGGCGGCCTGTGTGGAGAGGTTGTTGGCTCCGGCCCGCGGCACGCTGGTGCAGGAGGCAGCGTACCCGCCGGAGCGGGACGTGAGCGCCGAAGAGCCACGCGTCGGCGTTTTCGTCTGCCATTGCGGTTCCAACATCGCCGGCTTCCTGGATGTGGAGGAGGTAGAGGCATACGCCAGGACGCTGCCCTACGTGGTGCACGCCGAGCGCAACCTCTACACCTGCTCGCAAGATTCCATCGCCCACATCACCGAGACGATCAAGGAGAAGGGGCTGAACCGCGTGGTGGTCGCTTCCTGCACGCCGCTCACCCACGAGCCATTGTTCCAGGACAGTCTCCGCATGGCCGGCCTCAACCCCTACCTCTTCGAGATGGCCAACATCCGCAACCAGTGCTCCTGGGTGCACTCTCATGATCGGGCGGGAGCCACGGAGAAGGCCAAAGACCTGGTGCGTATGGCTGCGGCGCGGGCTGCCCGTTTACAGCCGCTTAAGAAGGTCTCCATACCGGTGCAGAAGGCGGCGCTGGTGCTGGGGGGCGGCGTGGCCGGGATGACGGCAGCGCTGACTCTGGCTGAGCAGGGGTTCCCCGTGCATCTGGTGGAGCGGGAGGGCGAATTGGGCGGCAACCTGCGGCACATTCACGTGGGCATCGGCTATCCGGGGCTGGGCGTTGATGACCCTCAGGCTTACCTGCGGGAGTTGATCGCCCGTGTAGAGGCGGAACCGCTGATCAGTGTGCATCTGAACACGGAGTTGGCCGAGCACAGCGGCTATCGTGGCAACTTCACCAGCCGCCTGCGCAGCGCTAACGGCTCGGGTTTCGTGGAGGAGTTTCAGGTACGTCACGGGGTGACCATCGTCGCCACCGGCGGGCAGGAGTATCGGGGAGAGGAGTATCTGTACGGAAAAGACCCCCGGGTGGTGACGGGGCAGGAGTTCGAGGCGTTGTTGGCAGCGTGGGCAGGGGGGCAGGGGGGCAGGGGAGCAGAGGAGCTGGATGCTGTTCCAATCCCCGATTCCCGATTCGCAATCCGCAATCCGCAATCCGCAATCCGCAATGTGGTGATGATCCTCTGCGTCGGCCCGGCGGAGAAGTATTGCGGTCGCATCTGCTGCACCACGGCGCTGAAGAATGCGCTCAAGCTCAAGGAACTGAACCCCGATGCTCGCGTCACTGTGTTGTACCGGGACATCCGCACTTACGGCTTCAAGGAGCGGCTGTACACCGAGGCGCGGAAGAAGGGCGTGTTCTTCACCCGTTACGATGACGAGCATCGGCCGCAGGTGGAGTTGGTGCCACGCAACACGCAACACGCATCACGCATCACGCATCACGCATCACGAAACGGGCAAGAGCTGCAAGTACGAGCGTGGGAACCGACATTTGGCCGCTGGATGGAACTGTATCCTGACCTCCTGGTGCTCAGCAATCCCATGGTGCCGGCGGAGGGGGCTAAGGAACTGGCCACAACGCTCAAGGTTTCCCGTGACCTGGACGGTTTCTTCCTGGAAGCGCACGTCAAGCTGCGTCCGGTGGATTTCGCCAGCGAGGGCATCTACCTGGCCGGGGCGGCGCACTATCCCAAGTTCATCGGCGAGGCGGTGGTGCAGGCGCAGGCGGCGGCGGCCCGTGCGGCTACCATCCTCAGCCGCGACACGCTCAGCGTGGGCGGCATCGTGGCCCAGGTGGATGCGGCCAAATGCACGGCCTGCCTGACCTGCGTGCGGGTTTGTCCTTACGGTGTGCCGCGTATCAACCACGAGTTGAGAGGCGCGGGCGGCATCGTCGGCGCGGCGGAAATCGGAGTGGCGGAATGCCAGGGATGCGGCATCTGCGTCGCCGCGTGCCCGGCGCGGGCCATTCAGCTTATGCATTACACCGACGAGCAGATGGAGGTGAAGATCGGGGCGTTGCTGGAGTGGCCGGAGTTCGTGCCGGCATGGGGCCAGTAGGTGGGGAAATGGGAGACTGGCAGAGACAAATGGGCTGAGGCCCGTGATACATCACCAAGGAAGGTCGCATGAGCTCAGACTTCGAACCTGACATCCTGGCCTTCTGTTGTCAGCATTGCGCGTATGCGGCGGCTGACCTGGCCGGCTCGCTGCGTTTGCAGTACCCGCCCAACGTCAAAGTGCTGCTGCTGCCCTGCAGCGGGCGGGTGGAGGTCGTTCATATCCTGCACGCTCTGGAACGGGGCGCCGACGGCGTCCTGGTCGCCGGTTGACTGGAGGGCGACTGTCATTACCTGGAGGGTAATGTCAAGGCCAGGCAGCGGGTGGAGTACGTACGGAAGTTGCTGGACGAGATCGGCCTGGATGGCCGCCGCGTGCAGATGGTCAACATGTCCTCGGCCATGGGGGCGCACTTCGCCATGGCCGCCACGGAGATGACGGAACAGGTTCGGGAGCTGGGCCCGAATCCCTTGAAAACAAAGTAGTTATCATGTCCCTGTGGACACCACCAGGGACGAAAATGGTCCAGGCATCTATTTTCGAGGTAGGGGCGCAAGGCCTTGCGCCCCTACCTGCTGTCATTGCGAGGAGGCGGTTTTTGCCGACGAAG
>JARYMM010000020.1 GCA_029907105.1 Anaerolineae bacterium
AAGGGGCGGCGAAGCAATCTCCGACTCGGGACTTGGGGATTGCTTCGTCGGCAAAAACCGCCTCCTCGCAATGACACAGGCCAGGCTGGCTCTCGCTCTCGCCACTAAGGGAAATACACCCGTTGGTACATTGGCGTTGGATGGGGGCTTGTGCTGACCAATCTACCAGTTTACCAATCTACCAGCATCCCGATCTACCACTCCTCCAGCAGCGGACTGCCGGCCACCTCGTCGGGCGTGACCAGGGGGCTGGAGTGGCCGGGGAGCAGGTTCACCCCGGCGTAACGAAAGGCATCGTAGACCAGGCTGGAGCAGACGTGGCCCGGATAGGTGAGCACGCCGATGCCCACCCGTTGCCTGATCAGCCGCCAGGCGATGCGCAGCATCCACCAGTAGCTATAGGGCTTGCCCACATTCCCCCAGGCGTAGGCCACGATCTCCCGCATCTGCGTTTCCGACAGGCCCTCGCGCACGGCGAACGCCTTCCACTCCCTGACCCCGGCGATGAACTCCTCCCAGGCCCGCTCGCGGATGCCGCAGGCGGCAGCCTCGATGACGCGCGCCCCTTCTGATTCATCGCGGACATAGCGCAGCGCGGCGTGTGTCCAGGTCAGGCCAAAGCGCCGCGCCAGCCGGCCCAGCAAGTCCCCCTTCCAGGTGACGACGATGTGTACCTGTCGCATCGCTCCCTCCTTTAGCGGTCAGGTCAGGTGACAGTCACCTCAGAGGTGACTGTCACCTGACCCGACCTGACCATTTCCCGATATACCTGCAAGGTGGCCGCGGCCACCTGCGCCTGCGTGTAGTGGGCCAGCACCCGCTGCCGGCCCAGGCGGCCCAGTTCGGCGCGCAGGGCGGCATCACCCAGGAGCCGGGCCAGTCGCTCCCGCAGCGCGGCCACGTCCCCCTCGGGGAAAATCAACCCGGCCTGGCCGACCACATGCGGGATCTCGCCGCAATCGGAGCCCACGACGGGCACAGCACAGGCCATGGCCTCCACCAGCACCCGCCCGAACTGCTC
Organism: Anaerolineae bacterium; assembly: GCA_029907105.1. Classification (GTDB taxonomy): domain Bacteria; phylum Chloroflexota; class Anaerolineae; order UBA3071; family UBA3071; genus JARYMM01. Next base: position 1,022 of record JARYMM010000020.1, read on the forward strand.
CTTCCAGTGGCGCTGCGTGCGCGAAGGCAACACCAGCACGTCCAGCGAACGGTAGAAGTCGGGCATCTGCGTGGAAGGTAGCCGCCCGACGAAGCGCACCCGGGCGGCGACGCCCAGCTCCTCGGCCAGCGTTTGCAAGTGCGGCTTCTCGGCCCCTTCCCCGGCAATGACCAAGGACCAAGGACCAAGGACCAAGTTGGCCACGGCCTGCAGCAGCAGGTCCACCCCCTTTTCCGGCACCAACCCGCCGACATAGCCAATGACCAACCCCTCTCCCCTACCCCCTAACCCCTGCTCGTGGGGCGAAAAGATGTCGGGGTCCACGCCGAACTGCGGGATCACGCTGACCGGTCCGGCGTAGCCTTTGGCCCGCAGCACAGAGACGGCCTCGTGGTTGCCGGCGATGGCATAAGCGGCGTGGCGGAAGTTGTAGCGCTCGAACCAGCGGAAGGGCGGCGGGTAGCGACGATGGAGGTTCTGCCAGGTGAAGAAACAGGCGGGAACGGAGAGGCGACGAGCGATACGCATGGCCTGCCAGGTGGCCAGATTGTAGGGCTCCTCGTCTATGTGCAGGAGGTCGGGGCGCAGGCGGTGCAACAGGCGGCCCAGGCGGGGGTAGAAGTGCAGGTGAAAGTGGCCGTTGAAGGCCAGGGGAGTGACCAGCAGCTCATAGCCTGTGATGTGCGCTCGCTCCAGGTGGGTGACGCCGCGGCTATCCCGCCAGGAGGGGGGCACGATGACCGTCAACTGCACATCCGGCAGACGCGCCAGCTCCTCCAGCTTGCGCTGGTAGATGCCGACGATGCACGCCTTGGAGATCATGACCACATGCATGGGAATGGCCTCGCATCCATCTGACTGCGAGGCCATTATACCCTGCATGGTCACTTTTTGACAACCAGCAGACAGCCGGTTTGCTCAGGTACGGCAAACTTCCTGGACCTGGCGAGCCTAGCCGGCCGGGCGCGGCACGGGCCACAGCTTCCACCACCACCAGGAGCGCGGCGGCCGGAAGTAGGGGGATCGGCTCAGCAGCCACTGCCGTACAAAGGGGCGGAACAGCCGCACCAGGTAGAGCCGGGGGCCCAGCAACTGGACCAGGTCGCGCACGTAGTCGTCCAGGTCGCGCTGCTGGTAGTTGAGCAGCCGCTGGCTCTCGGCGGTATCCAGCCAGTCCACAGCGAAGGGCGTCGTGCTGAACGCCTCCTCCGGCAACATGCCTACGCCTATCGCCTCCAGGATGCGTTCGGCTATCTCCCTGTACACGAACTGACAGCGGGGGCCGCCGCCGATCAGCAGCACCTTGCCCCAGATCTCCTCGCTGTGCACACCGTTGGCGATGGCCAGCCCCACGTCCCGCGTGTGCACGTACTCGATGCGGTTGTTCAGCGGCACATCGAACATGCCGGGGTCCAGGATCATGGCGATGGGCAACGTGGCTGCCAGCCGGAAGATGCTCCATGGCAACCCCGAATCCCTGACCATGCGCTCGCATTCGATCTTGTGACGGGTGTAGTGCTCCACCGGCTGGACGGGATCGGCCACCGTGCGCGGCGGCGGCTGATGCTGCGTCCGGCCGTAGACATGGCAGGACGAGGTGAAAAGGACCTTCGGCGGCCGGGGCATGGCCTGCATGGCCTGCAGAAGATTCGCTGTGCCGCCCACGTTGATCTCATACGCCCAGTCGGGCCGGCGCTCACAATCCACGCCGGTAGCCGAGATCTTGGGAATGATGAAGGCCAGGTGCACCACCACGTCCTGACCCTGCACCGCCGCAGCCACGTCCTGCGGACGCCGCAAGTCCCCCCACATCACCTCCATCTGCCCCTTGAACGTGCGGGCCGCCTTGACGTTGGCCCGCGTCTGGAGGTCAAAACAGCGCACCGTGTGGCCCTGCCTGATCAGCTCCTGTAACGCGCTTTTGCCGACGTTGCCAAACGCTCCCGTCAACAACACCTTCATAGCTTCTATCTCTCCACTTTCAGATTCTCGAGCAGCATGCGCATGCTCCCCTGGGCGACCTGTCCCCAGTCGGCTCCGTGGGGATCGAGCAGTCCTTGCAGCACCAGCCCCACGGCCACAGAGACGATGAGCTGCGCGGCCAGCTCCGCATCCACGGGACGCAGCGAGCCCTCGGCGATGCCGGCTTCGACCATCGCGGCGAAGAAGGCCCGATAGCGCCGATAGGGGGCCAAGGTGGCCTGCCAGACCGCCGGGTCGTGTGCCGCCTTGGTCCAGAACTCCAGGAATATGGGCAACTGCCCGCTGGCGGCCTGGAAGACCTGGCGGATCATCCCCGTCATTTGCAGAAGCGCTTCGGGCACGGTTGCCGCCTGATCCCATGTGGCCTGCAGCCGCGCGTCCAGCCCGGCCAGCCAGTTCTCCAGCAACTGCAGGAAGACGGCCTGCTTGCTGGGGAAGTGGTGGTAGAAACCGCCCTTGGTCACCCCGGCCTGGCGACAGATCTCCGCCACGCCGGTGGCATCGTAGCCGTAGCGGGCGAAACACCCCTGCGCCGCCTGCAGGATGCGTTCCCGCGTCGCTTCTCCTCGCCGTTGTGCGCTCATCTCTCCCTCCCACAAAAAATACCGACCGGTCGGTCTGATATTACCACAGATCCCTCAACCTGTCAAAACCGGATAGCCATGTTCATCAGCATCATTTTCCGATTCGGCCCACCTATGGTAAAATGATATGCAAACCTTGCATCTTGCTTCTTGCATCTGACCAGTAGGAGCTTTTATCATGGCCATCACCAACCCAAAGAAAGTGCTCGTCTGCGTCGCCTGGCCCTATGCTTCGGGCGACCGTCACCTGGGCCACGTGGCGGGGGCCTACCTGCCGCCCGACATCTTCGCCCGCTACCACCGCCTGGCCGGCCGCCAGGTGCTCATGGTCTCCGGCTCCGACACCCACGGCACCCCCATCACCGTGCGGGCGGAGGAAGAGGGCGTCACCCCGCGGGAGATCGTGGACCGCTACCACGCTCACTTCCTGGAGAACTTCCGCGACCTGGGGTTGAGCTTCGATCTCTTCACCGAGACGGACACGGAGAACCACTGGGCGGTGACGCACGACATGTTCCTCACCCTGCTGCGCAACGGTTACATCTACCGCGACACGATGCGCCAGCTCTACTGTGCCGACTGCCAGCGCTGGCTGCCCGACCGCTACGTGGAAGGCATCTGCCCCTATTGCGGCTATAGCGACGCACGGGGCGATCAGTGCGATGCCTGCGGCCGCACGCTGGACGCCGTCGAGTTAGGCCAGCCGCGCTGCAAGATCTGCGGCGGTTCGCACATCGAGGTGCGGGAGACGGAACACTTCTTTCTCGACCTGGGCAAGCTCAACCAGCCGCTGCTGGAGTGGATGCGGGAGGGCAAGGAGCATTGGCGGCCTAACGTGCTCAATTTCGCCCGCCAGCAATTGGAGAGCGGCGAACTGCGCGGCCGTCCCATCACCCGCGATATCCCCTGGGGCATCACCATCCCTGTGGCCGGCTTCGAGGACAAACGCATCTACGTCTGGTTCGACGCCGTCATCGGCTACCTGTCGGCGACAAAGGAGTGGGCCAAAATCACGGGGAATCCGGAGGCCTGGCGGGAGTGGTGGCAGGATCCCGAGGTGCCCGCTTACTACTTCATCGGCAAGGACAATATCCCCTTTCACGCCATCATCTGGCCGGGGATGCTCCTCGGCTATGGGGACTTGAACCTGCCCTACGACGTGCCGGCCAACGAGTACCTGAACGTGGAAGGCAAGAAACTCTCCACCAGCCGCCATTGGGTGATCGAGCTGCCGGATTACCTCAGCCGCTACGATCCCGACCCCCTGCGTTATATGCTGACCATCAACGCCCCGGAGACGCAAGACGTCAACTTCACCTGGGAGGAGTTCGTGCGCCGCAACAACGAGGAACTGGTGGCCACCTGGGGCAATCTGGCCAACCGCGTGCTGGGCTTTGCCTACAAGCGGTTCGCTGGCCGCGTGCCGCAGCCGGGCGAGCTGGATGAGATGGATAAGGCATTGCTGGCGAGGGTAGAAGCGGGGTTTGACAGCGTGGGGGATCTGATTGCCGCCTGCAAGTTCAAGGCCGCGCTGACGGAAGCGATGGCCCTGGCGCGGGAGGCCAACCGCTACCTCAACGAAAAGGAGCCATGGCAGAAGATCAAGACCGATCCCCAGGCGGCGGCCACGGCCATCTACGTGGCTTTACAGGCCATTGACTGGCTGAAGGTCATCTTCTGCCCCTTCCTGCCCTTCTCCTCGCAGCGGCTGCATGAGTATCTGGGGCACGAGGGCAGCCTGATCGGGCGGCTGGCTATCGAGACCATCGCCGAAGAGACCCGCTCGCACCAGGTGTTGCGCTACGATGGGCGGGGCACGGTGGGCCGCTGGGCTGCGGAGAGGCTGGAACCGGGCCAGCCGCTGCGCCAGCCGCAACCGCTCTTCCACAAATTGGACGAGAGCGTCGTGGACGAGGAAATCGCCCGTATGGTGGGCGGTTGAAAGGCTCTATCTCGCTGAAGGCCGATGGCAAGGTTGCTACGTTGTCTTGTCTCGAGGGCTTCGGCTTATAACCGTCGTAGAACACCCGCTCGTCAGAGAGCAATACCTCGCCGGTTGGCAATATTGGAGCCATAATGGGCTCGTAGCTGCTAATACTACAACCGCACCTGGTGGTATGTGTCATGCCTTCGACAGGCCAGGGCTGAGCGGGTCTACACGCCTGTTCCCGTTGTGCACGCAACGCTAGTGAAGCAGCCGTTCGCTGCGCTCAGGTTCTCGCGTCACCATGCAGGCAAGAGATGCTTCGCTGGAGTCGGCCGGGCAATGAAGTTTGACGCCTGAAACCCGCTCAGCATGACAAGTACGGTTGTAGTACTAACAGATCTGGAGAAGCACATGGACCAATCTCGGCGCGAGCGCATTCGTCAAATTCTTGAGGACTTCCTGCGCTATCGCCTGGCACGCATAGAGCGATTGAGCCTGGACGATCTTGACATCAACCCTTTTCTTCTGCGTCTCCTCTCTCACGAAATGGGCCTGAACGACGCTCGGTCCGTTGTCGAGTGGTTGGTCAGCCAGCGTTTTGAACGAGGCACAGTAACTGCTTTTGGCGGCACACTGGAAAAGATAGCACGCGTTTTCGGTGAGACGACGGGTGTCGAAGGGGCGGATTTGATGCTCGCCCGCGAGGGGCGACACCACTACGTTCAAGTCAAGAGCGGCCCTAACACCGTCCCGAAAGACTTGGCCACAAAAATAAGCGAGCTTCTCCATTCGGCTCAGGTACGTAACTTTGGAGCCGTAGCTCTCTTCGGCATGTGCTACGGTAACCCCACGAGGGTAAGCAGCATTGTCCGCCGCTATGTGACTGTGCCTTACAAGGTAGGCCGTGATTTCTGGGCCTTTCTTTCAGGCGAAGAGAACTGCGTGGACCAGATTTACGCTATCGCGGCAGAGGTGAGCGAATCCTTCCGAGACCCTAAAGGACGCTCTTTGAAAGAGGCTCTTGACGAAAAAGTGAATGAACTCTGTGACGAGTTCATTCGCCGTTACGGCCAAACAGGCCCCGAGATGTGGGAGAAGCTTCTGCGAGAGAATTCGTGATGAAGCGATATATTGAGAAGGACTTTCCTATCGAAAGGCTAAACATACTGGCCCTTCGAGAAGGCAACAGCAAACGACCAATCTATCGGATGCACAAATGGTGGGCCAGGAGATTGGGAAGCGTCTTCAGGATGCTGCTCCTGACCGTCTTTGCCGATGTAGAGACCCCCGAAAACAAACTGTGGCGCCGCTTCTACCACGGCGATGGCTTAAGTGATCCTATCGTGCTTGATCCGTTCATGGGCGGAGGCACCACTCTTGTGGAAGCTCTGCGCCTCAACTGTCGGGTCATCGGCGTGGATATCAATCCAGTAGCCTGGTTCATTACTAAGAAAGAAATCGAGCCAGTAGACCTGGCCAACCTCGATGCAGCATTTGCCCGTCTGGAGAAGGCCGTTGGGAAACGTATCCGTTACTACTATCGCACCACCTGCTCGAAAGGCCATCCTGCTGAAGTAATGTACATTTTCTGGGTTAAAAGCCTTCCTTGCGCAAGCTGTGGGAAGACGATAGACCTTTGGCCTAACAACTGGGTCTCTCGCCGTCCTGAGCGCTGGATGGTAGTTTGTCCTGCCTGCGATTTCATCTTTCCGGTGCCTCCTCACTCTGAGAAAGCAACATGCCCTGATTGTGCGAAAGCCTTCAAACCGGCCAGCAAAACCTCCGGCTACGGCCGCTTCCATTGCCCTCATTGCCACCATGTAGAGACCCATCTTGATGCTGTGGCACGCCTGGGAGGCCCTATCCCCGCCAGGATGTACGGCCTGGAGTACTATTGTCCTGTCTGTGATGCTCGAGGTTACAAACGGGCCGATAGAGCCGACCATGATCTTTTCGACGAGGCACAAGCCAGGTTTGAGGCCTTGAGAGAGACCCTTTTGTTCCCTCGCCAACACATCCCCTCCGATGGACGGAGTGACCCAAGGCCAGTGAACCACGGCTATACTCACTTCTGGCACCTTTTCAACTCGCGGCAGTTACTCTGCCTCTCCTTTTTGCTCGAAGGCATCCTGGCCGAGCCAGACCGCAACTTACGAGAGCTTCTGCTGCTCGCTTTTTCGGATGCTTTAGATTCCAACAATATGTTCTGCAAATATGAGATAGACTATCACAAGATCTCGCTTCTTTTTGGCCTCCACGCTTACCATCCTATCGAGCGTCCCACTGAGAACAACGTCTGGGGCACGCGTTATGGGCGTGGTACATTCAAGCGATGTTATGAGAAGGTACGACGGGGAAAAGCTTACAGCGTGCGCGTTTACGAGAGGGCTTTTGATGACCAGGGTCCCCATGGAGTCATTACGGGTGAACGAATCGAGGGCTCTTTGGTTAAAGCGTTCGATGAATTGCTTGCGGGACAAGGCAAGGCGCTTCTCCGCTGTGCCGACTCGTCTTCCCTGGCCTTTGTCCCCGATGAAAGTGTAGATGCCGTAATCACCGATCCACCCTATTTTGCCAATGTGATGTACTCTGAGCTGGCTGACTTCTTCTATGTCTGGCTCCGGCTGGGTCTGGCCAATGATTATGCCTGGTTCCAACCTGAGCACTCCCGTCGAGAGGAAGAACTGGTGCAAAACGTGAAGGAGGGCAAAGGGGAGTACGATTTCACATCGGGCCTGACGAGTATATGGCAGGAATGCCACAGAGTACTCAAAGATGACGGCATGCTGGCCTTCACCTTCCATCATAGTGAGGTCAGCGCCTGGGCTGCCGTTGGCCGCTCTCTACTCGATGCTGGCTTCGTGGTTACTGCCGCGCCCTTCGTCCGCTCCGAGGGGAAAAGCGGTTTCCACAGTGAGACGGGGAACATCAAATACGATGTTATCCTGGTCTGCCGCAAACGACTGGAGCAGCAGGCATTTGCCGCCCGCTGGAGCGAGTTGCTTCCTGGCATAATCGACGCGGCCCAGATGTGGCTTCGCCGTACTCAGGCTCCCAAAATGGCCCTCAACACTGGTGATGCGTTGACTGCCCTCATGGGCCAGGCTCTGGTGGCTTACACAACCCATTGGCCTGGCATCTCAACGGATGCTGGCTTTCCCCTGCCTATTGAAGGGGCCTTCCAGGTTGTTGCTCCCCTGGCCGAGACCTTGCTTCCCAGAGCCTCCGCGCCGCCCAGCAACCGTCCGGGGCAATTGACACTCTTCGAATCAGCGCCCCCATATCAAGTTGCGCCCTCTGCTGACTGATAGTGTGACGCTACTCGGCCACCGCGACCAGAAGGGAAAGCCTTGGGTGAGTAGGCTGGCCGTGGGCCAAAGGCTATCTGTCGAATGCCCGTACAGCGGCAGCGACTTGTTGCAGATGCTCATCCGGCATCTCCGGGTAGAGGGGCAGGGAGAGCACTTCGGCAGCCGCTCGCTCCGATTCGGCCAGCCCGCCGGGGCCAATGGTCACGCCCGTATAGGCCGGCTGCTGATGCACGGCCAGGGGATAGTGCACCAGGGTGCCGATGCCCCGATCCTTCAGGTACGCCTGTAGCGCATCCCTCCGCCGGCTGCGCACCACGTAGAGGTGGTAGACGTGCCGGCAGCCCTGGCGCACGGCCGGGGTCACGACACCGCTCCCCGCCAGGAGCGCGTCATAGCGCGCCGCCAGTGCCTGCCGCCGCCTGTTCCACTCCTCCAGATGCCGCAGCTTGAGGCGCAGGATGGCTGCCTGCAGTTCGTCCAGCCGGCTGTTGAGCCCGGGCATCTCACTGACGTAGCGCTGCCGCCAGCCGTATTGCCGCAGCAGGCGCACCCGCTCCGCCAGTTGCGCCTCGTCGCTGACCACCATGCCGCCATCGCCGGCCGCCCCCAGGTTCTTCGTCGGGTAGAAGCTGAAACAGGCCAGGTCGCCGAAGCTGCCGATGTGGCGGCCACGGTACATGGCCCCATGGGCCTGGGCGCAGTCCTCGATCACCCGCAGGCCATGCCGTCGGGCGATGTCCAGGATGGGCAGCATGTCGGCCGGCTGGCCGTAGAGATGCACCGGAATCACCGCCCGCGTGCGGGCGGTGATGGCCCCTTCCAGCCGTTGCGGATCGAGCGTGAAGGTAGCAGGCTCGATGTCCACCAGCACGGGGGTGGCGCCGGTCAACTCGATGGCCGCCACTGTGGCCACTGCCGTGTAACTTACGGTGATCACCTCGTCGCCGGAGCCGATGTCGCAGGCCAGGAGCGCCAACTGCAGCGCCGCCGTGCCGGAACCCACCCCCACGCCGTAGGCCACGCCACAATAGGCGGCAAACTCCTGCTCGAAGGCCCGCACCTGCTCGCCCAGGATGTACCAGCCGCCAGCCAGGACGGAGGTCACGGCGGCGTCTATCTCCGGCTTGAGCGCCGCGTATTGGGCTTTGAGGTCGAGAAAGGGGATGTCCATGGCGAACGTGAAACGTGAGGCGTGAGGCGTGAGGGGCGCTCACGTTCTACGCATTGCGTTTTACCAGTAATGGTGCCAATGCTTCCGATAGTAGGCGATCGTGCGCGTTAACCCTTCCCGCAGCGGCACCCTGGGCCGCCAGCCCAGCGTCTGCTCGATTTTGGCGTAGCTGGAGAAGACATCGCCGACGTCAATGCGCTGGCGCTGCGGCGGCCAGGGCACCAGGCGCACGCTGCCCCGCCCGGCGACCTCCACGATCAGGTGCGCCAGGTCAAGCAGGCGGATGGGCTCCAGCCCGCCCAGGTTGAAGACCTGGCCGATGGCCTGCTCGCTGGCGCCGGCGCGCAGGAAAGCATCCACCACGTCCTCCACAAAGGTCAGGTCACGCCGCTGCTGACCATCGCCATAGACCTGGATCTCCTTCCCCTCCACAGCCATCCGGATGAACCAGGCGATGAACCCCTGGCGGCTGTGTTTCATCAACTGCCTGGGACCGTAGGTGTTGGTCAGCCGCAGCGAGCAGGTGCGCAGCCCGTAAGCCGTGTGGTAGACCAGGTGATACCACTCACCGGCCATTTTGTTGACGCCGTTCACATCCAGCGGGCGGTTGCGGTGCTCCTCGTCCAGCGGCAGGTACTGCGGCCGGCCATATTGCTGCCGCGTCCCGGCGTAGACGATGGTCGCTTCCGGGTTGTGATGCCGGCAGGCCTCCAGGATGAAGAGCTGGCTGCGGACGTTGATCTCCAGGTCGGTAAAGGGGTCGCTCATGCTGTCCAGGTGGCTAACCTGCCCGGCCAGGTTGAAGATGATGTCCTGTCCCGGCACCAGGGCATTCATGGCGTGCGGGTCGCGCACATCGGCGATGTTGACCCGCACGCGATCCTCGATGCCCTGGATGTTGAAGCGGTTGCCGCCGTAGTCGGGCACGAGCGAATCGACCAAGAGCACCTCGGCCCCCAGTTCCACCAGCCGATGGGCCAGGTTGGAGCCGATGAAGCCCAGGCCGCCGGTGATCAATACACGTTTATGGGCGTAGAAGGCCAGATAGTCGTCCATTGACAAAGCTCAAAGTTCAAAGCTCAAAATCCAAAGCCTCGTTACTCATCGGCGGAAACGACTTTCTGGACGATGCGGTCGGTCCGTCTGTCCCTGAGGATCAGCTTCGTCTTGCCATCGGGCATGCGCTCCTGCTTGACCACGAGGAACCGGTCTCCGTACGCAAGCGGGGGTTTCTCCTCGACCGGCTGAGGCATTCCTCTCCAAACCTCCAGTTCCACCGGCTCCCAGCGTTTCGATCGGGCCGAGCGATAGCAGGCATCCATGATGGCATTCACCACATAGCCATCGTAGAAGGTTTCCATGGGCCCCTTGCCGTCGTCCAAGGCGTTCAGCATGTCGTTGAACATGTCCGTATACCCCAGCTCGTGCACCTCGTCACCGACGGGGAATAGCCAGCCGGTTTCCCCCTCGGCCTTCTCGGAAACGTATCCCCTGGGGCCGACGGCGGTGAACACTTCCAGTCCCGTTCTCAGAAAGTGGTTGGCCCAGATCGTCCCCTCGGTGCCGGCCACCTCGTCTCGCAGGTCCATCCCGCCCCTGAAGGCCCAGCTCACCTCGAATTGGCCAATGGCGCCGGTCTCGAATCTGATCAGACCGATGCCATGATCCTCGGCCTGAACGGGGTGGACCAGCGTATCGGCCCAGCACATGACCTCCAGGGGCCGGTTGTCCTTGCCCACGAAGCTGCGGATAACCTCGATGCAGTGACAGCCCATGTCTACGATGGCTCCCCCACCGGCCAGCTCAACGTCCCAGAACCAGGCACTGTGCGGGCCGCCGTGCGTCTCCCGCGAACGGACCCACAGGACCTTGCCGAGGGCCCCCTCTCTGACGAAGCGCAACGATTTCAGCATCTTGGGGGTGTAGACCAGGTCTTCGAGATAGCCATGGAACACGCCCGCCTTCTCCACGGCATCGAGCATGGCTTTGGCCTCCGCCGCGTTCCTGCCCAGCGGCTTGGTACACAGAACAGCCTTGCCGGCCTCGGCAGCCAGGATGGCTGCCTCCTGGTGCAGGAAATTGGGCAGGCCAATCACCACCACATCCGTTTCCGGGTCATGGATGGCCTCGGCCATATCGGTCGTCCACCTGGGAATCTCCCATTCCCCGGCAAAGCCCTTCACATGTTCCTCAGTGGGCGAATAGACGACGTGGACCCTGTCCCGGCTGCGATGCCGATGCAACGTCATCGTATAGAACAGGCCGATCAACCCTGTACCCAGCATGGTTATCTTGTGCATTTCGATCCTCCTCTGGCTATCAATCGTTGCCTTGCCCAGGTAGCCGCGCCCATCATCCCGGCGTCGGTGCCCAGCTCAGCCTGCACGATTTGAACCTTCTCGAAAGGAGTGACCTTCGCCCGCTGGCGGGCGGTCTCGCGAATGGGAGCCAACAGCAACTCCCCGGCCTGTGCCACTCCGCCGCCGATGACCACCATCTGCGGGCTGAGAATGGTGATCAGGTTGGCCACCCCGATGCCGATATAGAAGCCGGCCGTCTCATAGATCTCCCGCGCCACGGCGTCTCCCTCCAAAGCGGCCTGATAGATCAGCTTGGGGCTGATGGCATTGAGGTCATAGGCACAGAGTTCGCCGATGCGGGTGGTCAGGCCCTGCTTGACGGCGCGCACGCCCATGCTGGCGATGGCCGGCCCACTGGCAAAGGCCTCCAGGCAGCCGCGGTTGCCACAACCGCAGCGGGGGCCGTATGGGTCTATGGTCTGATGCCCGACCTCGCCGGCGGTGCCGTCCAGGCCCAGGAGCAGGTTGCCCCCCACCACCACCCCGCCGCCGATGCCCGTGCCGATGGCCAGGCAGACCATGTTGTCCACCTTGCGACCGGCGCCGTAGGTCTTCTCGCCCAAAGTGATGGAACGCACGTCGTTGAGCAAGAATGCAGGCACGCCCGTGGCCTCTTCGATCCTCTGAGCCAGGGGCACGCCGGGCCAGGTGCCCGGCAGATTGGGCAGGAACAGCACCAACCCTTTCTCCATGTCCAACATGCCCGGCACGCCGATGCCGATGGCGGCCACCTGGGCCAGGCCGACCCCTCCATTTTCAACGACCTCATGGATGAGCCGGGCCATGCGTTCGATGACCGAATCGTGCCCCTGGTGAGCCAGGGTGGGGACGGTGGCTTTTTGGAAGATGTGCCCTTCCTCGTCCAACAGAGCCGCCGCCATGGTAGTGCCCCCCAGGTCCACACCCACATAGTACGAAGCTGACTTTCCCATCAGGATCCGCCTCCTCCTCTATAGCTGCCAGAGTCCCTCTGAGTTCCCCTCAGTTCCCCTGAGCCGGGCTAATACTACAACCGCACCTGGTGGTATATGTCATGCCTTCGACAGGCCCAGGCCAGGGCTGAGCGGGTCTACACGCCTGTTCCCGTGGTGCACGCAACGCTAGCGAAGCATCCGTTCGCTGCGCTCAGGTTCTCGCGTCACCATGCAGGCGAGAGATGCTTCGCTGGAGTCGGCCGGGCAATGAAGTTTGACGCCTGAAACCCGCTCAGCATGACAAGCACAGTTGTAGTACTAACACCTGGACAATACTTTGAGGGTCTCCGCGATGTCTTTTGCCTAACCCGAGATAAGCTCCCTCCTCGCTGCGGCTACGATCCCGTCTATCTCGCGGGCCAGGGCGGGGTCTATGGGCTCAGGCGAGTGTTGAGAAAGAATGCGACGTTTCTTTTCCCGCGCCCTCTCGACCATGGATTGGGCTCCCCCATCCCACCAGCTCTGCCAGTCGCGGCGGTCGAAGAGCCCGGGCAACCACAGTTCTTCTCGAAAATGCGCCACGGTGTGCTTGTCGGCCAGGAAATTGCCGCCGATGCCCACCCGCTTGATGACCTCCAGGGCTATGGTCTGCTCATTGACCGCGAAGCCGCGCAGGACGCGCCTGACATAGGCGGCCATCTCGTTGTCCACGATGAGTTGCTCCAGGCTGGCCGCCTGGTCAGCGCCCAGGATGCCCATATGCCCAAAGGTGTCGGCCCCGGCCAGGGCCCCCATCAGCAGGGTCATCCCCCGCTCCAGTCCAGATTGGGCGTCTACCCTTTTGCTATCGGACAGGCCGACGTTGATGTACACCGGCAGACCGTAGGTGTGGGCCATCTGAGTCATGGCGACGGCCATCAAGCCCTGTTCTGGGGAACCGAAGCTGATCTGCAAGGTGCGCATGTCCATGATGTGGGGGATGCCCCCGTAACACACCGGACACCCGGGGCCAAAAAGCTGGGCGATGACGATGCCCGCCAGGATCTCGGCGTTCTCCAGGGCCAGGGTGCCGGCCAGGGTGGCCGGGCCGGTAGCCGCCGCCTGCACCATGGGGGCGAAGAAGAGGGGCAGACCATAGCGGGCGCAGGTCACCAGGATCTCCAGGCCGGTCTCGGCGAAGCGCAGCGGGCTGATGGGCTCCACGAAGCCGGCGATCATGGGATACTGGCGATGGGCCTCCGCGCTGCCCATCACCGCCTCGTAGATCTCCAGAATATAGCGGAGGGTGGTGCCGTTGGCCACCCAGACGTGGGTCGGCTTGCTCGTGCCTTTGACCAGCTCCGCCGCCATCCACACGTCGCGGATGGCGGTGGGGATGTCGAGCGCCATGCCCAGAGCGCCGACGATGGTGATGTGCTCCAGGGCATCGCCCACCAGGATGCCCTGCCTGGCGTCCTCGCTGGTGGGATCTCGCCGCGCTGCGCCGTCTTCTTCAACCCAGGAGAACTGGCCGGGACTGGAGACCAGGACGAAATCGCCGTAGCCGAAGCGGGCCACCCTCGTCTTATCCCGACCGTAAAGGATGAATTGCTTGCCGGCCCTATCCAGGGCCTCGGCTACCATCTCCTCTGGAATCCTGGCCGCCTGTTGGGAGAAGTCAACGCCAGCGCCAGCCTCGGCCAGAACCCGCAGCACCTCCGCCTTGGGTATCTGGACCCCCACGTCGCGGAGGATGGCCAGGGAGGCGTCATGGACGGCCAGGATCTCTGCCTCGTTCGACACGGACAGTCTATGTATCATACTGCTCCTTCATGTCATGGCGCAATGGCACATGAGACGCCATTGCGAGCCCCGTAGGGGCGAAGCAATCTCCGCCTGCGCAAAAGGAGACTGCTTCGTCGCTCGCTCCTCGCAGTGACAGAGCGATCAGAGTCATCCGCAAGCCCAAAGTTCAACAGCCCTTTGGCGAGATGCTCAAAGGGCTGTTTCCTGCAGACGACGATGAACGAACTCCCCCGAGTTCCCCTAAGTTCCCTCGAGCCCTCCGCGATTGTCAGTTCACTCTTCTCTATGCTCCCCAAACCACAGATCAATGGGCTTCTTCACTCCTTTGGGGCGGAAGGGGAGTTGCACCTTGCGGCCGGTGCGCGCCGATTCGTAGCCGGCGTAGAGGACCTCCTGCACCACCCGGCCGTCCTCGCCGGTGGCGATGGGCTCCTCCTTGCCGCGCACGCAGCGGGCGAAGTGAGCCATCTCCTGCGGAAAGCCGTAGTTCCACAACTCCTCGTAGGTGGTGAAGGTCCAGCCCTGCGACGTAGGGGCCTTCTCCACCACGTAGCCATAGCCGCGCTCGCTATAAGTAATGAGGGCGTTGCCCATGTGCAGGTTGGCATAGGTCAGCCCGTCCGAGCCGAACACCTCGACCCGGTCATCCATGCCGCCGCGCCGCGCCCAGCTATCCTCGATCAGCGCCACACCGCCGTTCTCGAACTCCAGAATGCACAGGCTGTTGTCCTCGCCTTTGGTGATCTCGCCGTGGACATAGGTCCCCATCTGGCAATAGACGCTCTTGATGGGCGAGCGATCGTAGAACCAGTAGCAGAAAGCGACGCCATGGCAGCCCATGTCCATGAACACCCCGCCGCCGGAACGGCCCACATCCCAGAACCAGGGGGCGTGGGGACCGAAGTGCTTCTCGCTCTGCTTGACCAGGTACACCTTGCCGAAGGCGCCCTCGTCGGCCAGTTGCTTGGCCCGCACGTACTTGGGGGTGAAGAACAGCTCCTCGGCATACATGAGCAGCACGCCCTGCTTGCGGCAGGTCTCGATCATCGCGTCGGCCTCTTCCAGGGTCATGCACAGCGGCTTCTCGCAGACCACGTGCTTGCCGGCGTTGGCGATGTCAATGGTCATCTGGGCGTGCAGGTAGTTCGGGGCGGCAATGGTGACCATCTCGATGTCTTTTTCTTTGAGCATCTCGCGGTAGTCGTGGAACACCCGCGGGATGCCGTAGCGCCTGGCCAGTTCCTCAGGGTGACCAGGCGTCGGTGAGGCCACGGCCACGACTTCGGCCTCCTCCGGCATGATCTTGAATGAGGCGGCATGGATGTCGGCCTCAAACTGCGAACCGATGATCCCGACCTTGACTTTGCCTTTGTTGGCCATTCCTGCTCTCCTTCTCACAGACAGTCTCCCCGCAGAGTGTTGCCGAGCGTTTTACCGTTGAGAACGCCGAGCTCGCAGAGCTTTTCTTTGGTTCTCAGCGGTCTCGGCGTGCTCTGCGCTTCGGAAGGGGTGCTCTTCCCTCAACAAGACTCAAGAGGGAGACCCCCCTCATCAGGGAAACAGGGGGCAAGAGGCCTGGAGCGCGTCCCGCCTCTTGCCCCTTATATAGCTGAACTTTGCTCAGAAAGCTACTTGTTCTTGGGGTTATTGGGGCTGGTATCCAGGATGCGCTGGTGCAGCGTGGCAATCTGGTCCAAGGCCTCTTTGCAGCCAATCTGCCCGATGTAGGCCAGGTTCATGTAGTTCTGCTGGATGTCCAGGAGCTGCGCGTACTCAGGATACGTCCAGACATCGTAGGCCCAACCTTCGGTCACGCTCTTCAGCGAAGCCCACTTGGCCGTGCCGGGGATCATCTGGTAATCGAACAGGTCCACGCGAGCGGAGGCGAAGCCGGCCCGCTTGTCGTCCACCAGCATCTTCTGGATCTCAGGAGACATGTACCACTTCATGTACTCCCAGGCAGCCTCCTTCTGCTTGGAGAAGGCGTTGATGCCCATACCCTGCGAGCCATAGGTGGCGGCGCACTTCTTGGTGCCGTCCGGCTTCACGTGGCAGGGGAAGGGAGCATAGGCCCACTTGCCAGCCGTCTGGGAGACCGCCGGATCGTCGTACGCCCCGGCGAAGCTGACCCAGGTGAAGGACATGGCGAACTTGTCGGTGAAGGCCGCGCCGAGGATCTCGCTCACGAACCAGGTAGCTGTGGCGGGATCCACCACGCCCTCCTTGTAGAAGCGCGTGAACATCTCGCAGCCCTCGACGGCCTCCGGCGAGTTGATGATGCCCTTGGCCTGCCAGTTCTTCTCGTCCCAGAAGGCCGCGCCATAGGAGATGTGGAAGGGCAGCCACTGCTGGGTGACGCCATCGCTGATGCGGCAGGCATACCAGCCCAGGCCGTAGCGGTCAATCTTGCCATCGCCGTCAATATCCACGGTCAGTTTCTTGGCGGCATCCAGCATCTCCTCCCACGTCTCAGGCGGCTTGGCCTTCCCTTCCGCATCCACGATGCCTGCCTCCACGAAGAGGGCCGGCTGGTAACTCAAGATCATGGTGCCGATGGTCCAGGGGATGAAGTACAGGGGCACATCGGTGTAGTCCCGCCAGTCCTCCACGCCGGTCAGCACGCTGACGGGGACGGGCCAGCGGCCGTTGTAGGTGGCGTATGGCTGGACGAACATGGAGTTGTAGTCGAGCCCGTCCTTCTCGAAGTAGGAATCCAGCGGCTCGAAGCAGCCGTTCATGACCGCGCCGCCGTACCACTGGCTATCGTACTCGAAGAGGTCGTACTCGGAGCTTTTCGAGGCGCAGATCTCGCGCACCTTCGACTCCACGAACTCGTAAGGTGGGCCGGTGATCTCCACCTTGATGCCCGTCTTGGGGGTGAAGTACTCATTGGCGAACTCCTGCTCCACCGGCGTTTGCGGCCAGGCCAGGCTGAGGATACGCAGGACCTTTTCCTCCTTGGGGGGCGCAGGCGTCACCACCACCTCCTTCTCCACGATCACGGTCTCGATGACCGGCTTCTCGACCACCACTTCCTTTTCGATGATCTGTGGCGTCGGGGCGGGGCAGCCTACCAGGCCCACCAGCAATGCGACAAGGACACCCAGAGCGATCAGTTTGGCTTTCATCTTGACCCTCCTCCTGATTGGGTATTGGTTACTGGATACTGGATATTGGTTATTGGCTAGTCAACATCTGTCATAGGCACCTCCTTTCTTTCAATCCATACGCCGACCGGTCGCTTTATCGAAGATATGGGCGAATTCCTGCTCGAAGGTCACGAATACCTTCTGGCCCAACCGGGGTTCAAATCCCAGGCGATCCCTATCCGCCTGCATCTTCAGGATCTCCTGGCCGAGCTTCAGGCTGACGACCAGCTTGTTGCTTTGCGGTTCTAACACATAGATCTCGGCAGGGATCGCATCCCCTTCTGCAATCTGGTGCAATCTGATGTGTTCAGGCCTGAAGCCCACAATCACTTCCTGGCTGCTGGCCCCGGCCTCCACATTCGCCGCCAGGGCCGGCGGCACAGCCAGCTTGAAAAGGGGGTGACGAATAAACAGGTGGTCATCTTCTCGCTGGAGGGAGCCGTGTAGAAAGTTCATCCCCGGGGTGCCGACGAAACCGGCGACAAAGAGGGTCGCCGGTTTATCGTAGATCTCCTCCGGCGAGCCGACCTGGTGGATAATGCCGGCCTCCATGACGGCTACTTTGTCGCCTATAGCCTGAGCTTCTACCTGGTCGTGGGTCACGTAGACCGTCGTGATGCCCAGGTCCATCTGGAGCTTTTTCAGCTTGGCCCTCATCTCGACCCGCATTTTGGCGTCCTGGCTGCCCAGAGGCTCATCCATCAGGAAAACCTTGGCCCGGCGGACCAGCGCCCGGCCAACGGCCACCCGCTGCTGCTGGCCGCCGGAGAGCTGTTTGGGATACCTGTCCATGAGTGGGCCCATAGACAAGAACTCGGACATGGCATTGATACGGGCCTCGATTTCCTTCTGCGGGAGCCCGGCCGCTAGCAAAGGGAAAGCCCAGTTTTCCCTGGTCGTCATATAGGGATACAGGGCAAAACGCTGGAAGACCATGGCGATATCCCGCTCCCCAGGCGGCACGTCATTGACTAATTGACCATCCATGTAGACGTTGCCTGCGACAGGGCGGGTCAGGCCAGCGATGACCCGCAGGACCGAGGTCTTGCCGCATCCCGAAGGCCCCACCAGGGCGCAAAGTTCGCCGTCATCCACGGTGAGGTTAATGCCTTTCAGCACATCGTAGTGCTCATACCTCACCGTTACATTTTCCAATCTGATACTGGCCATTTTCAGTTCCTCGTTGCCTCGTTTCTCGTTGCCTCGTCCCTCGTTGCCTCGCTGCCTCGTCCCTCGTTGCCCACCATTCAGAGAATACAGACTTCAGTGCCCTTATCGAAGAGGTGCAGGTGATCCTGTTGGAACTCCATCCACACCTGCTGGCTCAAGTGGGGCCTGAAGCCGATTTCCCTCTTGTCGCCCCGCATCTTGAGGATGAGATCACCAAGCTTAAGGTCAACGATCAACTCGCTGCTCTGAGGCTCCAGGACGTAGACCTCCGCCGGGACAGCGTTGGCCTGCGCCTCAGGGCTCAAGCGGATGTGCTCGGGCCGGATACCTAATACCAGTGGCTGTCCCAAAGAGACGCGGCCCACCCTGTCAGCCAGGTCCGGCCTCAAGGGGAAAGCGAAGCGATCATTGCAGACATAGAGTTGGCCCTGCCGCTGCTCCAGACGGCAATCGAGAAAGTTCATCGGGGGTGAGCCGATAAAGCCGGCCACGAAGAGATTGGCCGGGCGGGCATATATCTCCAGAGGGGAACCAATCTGCTGGATTCGCCCCTGGTTCATCACCACGATCTTATCGGCGACGCTCTGTGCTTCCATCTGGTCGTGGGTGACGTAGATGGTGGTGATGCCCAGGTCTTGCTGCAAGCGCCGCAGCGTGGCCCTCATCTCTACCCTGAGCCTGGCATCCAACTGGCTCAAGGGTTCATCCATCAAGAACAGCTTAGGGCGCCGGATCAGGGCCCGGCCCACAGCCACCCGCTGCTGCTGCCCGGCGCTGAGCTCCCCAGGATAGCGGTCCAGAAACTCGTGCATGTGCAGGAAATCGGCCGTCTCCTTGATCCGTTGCTCGATCTCCCGGGCAGGCATCTTGGTGGCCTTGAGGGGGAAGGCGAATTGCTGCCGAACCGTCATGTGGGGATA
Organism: Anaerolineae bacterium; assembly: GCA_029907105.1. Lineage (GTDB taxonomy): Bacteria > Chloroflexota > Anaerolineae > UBA3071 > UBA3071 > JARYMM01. The sequence continues at coordinate 20,296 of JARYMM010000020.1, forward strand.
GAGGGCGTAGCTCTGGAAGATCATGGCGATGTTGCGATCGCCGGGATAAAGGTCGTTGATGCGTCGGCCGTCCAGAAAGATGTCGCCCGCTGCCGGCCGCACAAAACCGGCGATCATGCGCAGGGTCGAGGTCTTGCCACAACCTGTGGGGCCCAGCAGAACGCACAATTCGCCGTCCCCCACCACCAGGGTGACGTCATCTACAGCATGAGTTTGACCATACCAGCAATGCAAATGCGCCAAGACAACCCTGGACACAGTAGTACCTCCGACGAAACCTTACGGAACACACAATACGGATTGTTGCGTGTTCTCTATTGCGTGTTGCGTGTCATCTCATCCGCCCGAAGCTCATGCCTCTGACCAGCTCGTTGCGCACGATAACGGTGAAGATGACCACCGGCAGCATGAAGACGATGGAGCCAGCCGATAGCAACCCCCAGTCCACCCCCATCAACGTCTGCACCTTAGACAACCCCACAGGGGCCGTCTCCGCCACCCTGGTGGTCAACGATACGGCCAGGAGGAACTCGTTCAGGGATTGGATCAGACAGAAGATGGCCGTCGTGGCCAGGCCGGCCCTGGCCAGGGGCAGGCTCACCTTCAGGAACACCTGGGGGGGCGAATAGCCATCGAGCATGGCTGCCTCTTCCAATTCGAGGGGAATCTCGTCGAAAAAGCCCTTGAGCACCCACACCGCAAACGAGATGTTGAACAGGCAATACACCAGGATCAAGGCGATGTGCCGGTCCAGCAACCCCAGTGTGCGGAACACCAGGTAGAAAGGCACCACCACGGCAATGGCCGGCAGCATGCGCAGGCTGAGGATCCAGAACTGTAGGAAGTCGCTGCCCTTGATCGTGTAGCGCGAGAAGCCGTAAGCCGTCAGGCTGCCCAGGGTAATGGAGATCACCGTCGTGCTAACGGCGATGATAAGGCTGTTACGGACCTGCAAGGGGAAGTCCGAACGGAAGGCGTTGATGTAGTTTTGCAGCGTCGGCTTGAAGATGAACACCGGCGGAACGGCCAGCAGTTCGAGCTTGGTTTTGAACGACGAGAGCACAACCCAAAGCAAGGGAAAGAGGAAAACCGCCGCCACCAATAGGGCGAGAGCGATGCCCAGCGCACGTTTGAGCACTTTCATTGACCCACCTCATAAGCCGGTAGATACCTGTTCGACCTTGATGGGGGTGATCAATCTGATCAGGATGTTGGCCACGATGTTAATGATGATCACCACTATCCAGGAGATTGCGGCCGCCATGCCCACGTTGAAGAACATGATCTGGTGCCGATAGCCCAGGATGGATAGCGTGGACGTGAAGTTGCCGGGACCGCCCCCGGTCAGGATGAAGGGCGAATCGAACAACTTCAACGTATCAATGGAGCGGAAGAGCAGGGCCAGCAAGAGCGGGAAGCGCAGATAGGGCCAATAGATCTGGCGGAACTTCAGCCAGGTGGAGGCCCGATCGAGGGTGGCCGCTTCCAACAGCTCCGCCGGTATCGTTCCCACGCCAGCCAACACCAGCAGAGCTACAAAGGGTGTCCACTGCCATACATCCACCACCACCACCGCCACCTGCGCCCAGAACGGATGAGTCAGCCAGGGAATGGCCGGAAGACCGATCCGGGTCAACATGTAATCCACAATGCCGAAGGTCTGGTCGAACATAAACCGCCAGAACAGCCCAATGCAGAACGGGGCGAGCATCATGGGCAGGAAGACGATCAACCTGATGATGCCCATGCCGGTGAAGCGCTGATTGAGTATGAAAGCGAGCAGGATGCCCAGCACCACCTCGATGGAAACAGCGGCTATGGTGAACTGCACCGTGACCCGCGTGGCCAACCAGAACTGAGGGTCGGTAAACATGTAGATATAGTTGCCCAGGCCAATCCAGATCGCTCTGCTCCCCAGGGTGTAGTTGAACAGGCTCACCCCGAGGGAGAAGATGAGAGGGACAATGGCCAGAAGCAACAGCAGGGTGATGGTAGGTATGAAGAGCAGCCGCCGCCACCATAAATCCCTGAGACCCGCTGCGGCCTCCACAGCCGTGGCCGGTCCTTCTCTCTCGTTAACCATTGCCTCTTGCGACATCGTGTCTCCTGCACGTGTTATGTGTTGCGTGTTGCGTAACGGAATACGCAACACGTCTTTCAGGTGTCACCCCGTGTACAGTTCGAGTGTCTTCCTGGCCAACAGGAAGCCGCGCTTGACCAGTTCCTCCGTCCCCTCCCAGTTGCGGTCCTCGTGCTCGATGCTGAGCACGAAGTCATACCCCACATCGTAGAGGGCGGCAATCAGCTTCTGCCAGTCCACCAGGCCCAGTCCAGGCAGACGCGGTATCTGCCAGCGGAAGCCACAGCCCAGGATGCCATCCTGATAGAACATCTCCTGGTCAATGGCCATGTCCTTGGCGTGCACGTGGAAGATGCGCTCGCCGAAATCGTAGACGAAGCGGATGTAATCAATCTGCTGCCACACCAGGTGCGAGGGGTCGAAGTTGAGGCCGAAGTTGGCGTCGGGCACGGCCTCGAACATACGGTGCAGCAGGGCGGGCGAATGAGGCAGGTTGGAACCACCAGGCCAGGTGTCGGCCCAGAGCATAGGGCAGTTCTCGATGGCGATCTTGACGTTGTGGTCTGCGGCGAACTCGACCAACCCCGGCCACACTTTCATGAACTCCTCGAAATTGTAGTCCAGGTCCTTTCGCCAGTCCCGTCCGGTGAGCTCCGGATTCCAGCTCCGCCCCACAAAGGTGCCCACGATGCCCACACCCAGCATCTCAGCGCCGAGGATGACCTTCTTCAGGTGGGCGATGACGTGTTCGCGGTGTGCAGGGTCAGGGTGAAGGGGGTTGGGGTAGTAACCCAGGGAGGAAATCTGCAGCCCCTTCTCGGCCAGCATGCCGTTGATCTCCGAGGCCCTGGCCGGGGTCAACGAATCCACATCAATGTGGACCACCCCGCCGTACTTGCGATCTTTGGCCTCGCCGGCCGGCCAGCAGGCAATCTCCAGCATCTGGAACCCGCTCTCCGAGGCCCACGTGGCCAGCTCTTCCAGGGATAGGTTGGGAAAGGCTGCGGTCATTACGCCGATTTTCATGGTCGTGTCCTCCTGTTGTGTGGTGCGTGTTCCGTAGCTAGCGTTTGATCTCTACCCACCTCTGCTCCTTCGCGCTGCGTGCAATGGCCTCGCAGAGGAGGATCTCCTCGTGGCCATCGGCGAAGGTCGGGAAATCCGGCGGCGCGGTGAAATCGCCCGCCCGGATGTAACGATAGACGGCGCGGTACAGTTGTTTGAACGTGTCGGGGAAGCCCTCGTTGTGTCCGCCAGGGTAGCCGGTGAAATCCCTGGCTGGAGGAGTGAGGAGCGAGGGATCTTTCATCAGCACCTCGTTGGGCCCATCCCGGCGGCCGATCCACAGCTCGTTGGGCCGCTCCGAATCCCAGGCCAGCGATGATTTCGATCCATTGATCTCGAAGGCCAGGCGGTTCTTGCGCCCGGCCGATACCTGCGAGACGGTCATCACCCCTTTGGCTCCGTTCTCGTAGGTCAGGAGCACGGTGGCATAGTCCTCGGTATGAATGGGCTGCTCGATGTAGTCCTCCGGGCGGAGCTCTTTGCCGGCGAAGGTGTCAATGGGTTTGCCTGGCTTCTTGCGCACCGGGATAAAGGTGCGGAAATCGGCCAGCACAGCCTGAACGCGCAGGCCGGTGATGAAACTGGTCAGATCCAGCCAGTGGGTGCCGATGTCGGCCACAGCGCGCAGGCTGCCGCCCAGCTCAGGCTCCAGCCGCCAGTTCCAATCGGTGTCGTAGAAGAGCCAGTCCTGGAGGTAGGAACCACGGACGATGTACACCTCGCCCAGGTCGCCGCGGGCGGCGCGCGCCCGCGCTTCCTGACATAAGGGATAGAAGCGGATGTTGTAGTTGACGGCGTGGACGACCCCCGCCTCCCGCGCCAGGCTGAGCAGCTCGGCGGACTCCTGCGAGTTCATGGCCAACGGCTTCTCGCACACCACGTGCTTGCCGGCAGCGATCGCGGCTTTGGCCATGGGATAGTGCAGGTAGTTGGGACTGGTGATGTGGACGACGTGCACCGCCGGATCGCCCACCAGCTCACGCCAGTCCGCGTAGACCTTGGGGACGTGGAGCGCCTCGGCCTTGGGGCGGGCCCGCTCCGGGCTGGACCCGGCGATGCCTACAACCTCAACGCCCAAACGCCGTAACGCTTCCACGTGGGCGGGGCCGATGAATCCCGTTCCGATGACGGCAGCTCGTATCGCCTCCATATGCTGGCCTCCATTTGTGGGGGCAAATTGCCAATTTGCCCTACGTCACGCCCGCTTCTTGAAATCCTCCAGAATCTGCGCCGTCTGGGTGGCGCCAATGCGCGTGGCTCCGACGGCGATCACTTCCAGCGCCGCGTCCAGGCTGCGCACGCCATGCGCCGCCTTGACCCCCATGCGGGGGCTGACCGAAGCGCGCATGAGTTTGAGATCTTCGATGGTCGCGCCGGTAGGGGCGAAGCCGGTAGAGGTCTTGACGTAGTGGGCCCCGGCCTCCTCGGCCAGGCGGCAGGCCCTGACCTTTTCCTCGTCTGTCAGGTAGTGGTTTTCGAGGATCACTTTGACGATGGCCCTGTCGCCAGCGGCATCCACCACGGCGCGAATGTCGTCGCGCACCAGGTCATCTTGACCGGAGCGGAGGGCACCGATGTTGATCACCATGTCTAGCTCCTGCGCCCCGTTGGCCACTGCCTGACGGGCCTCGAAGGCTTTGGTTTCCGTGGTGCTGCTGCCATGCGGGAAACCCACCACCGTGCCCACTTTGACGTCGGAGCCTTCCAGCAGGCGCCGAGCGAGGGGCACGTGGCAGGGCTTCACGCACACGGAAGCCACGTGATAGCGCCGGGCTAATTCGCACCCCTCGATGACCTCCTGCCCGGTCAGCTCCGGTTTGAGCAGGGAGTGATCTATCGTCTTGGCCAGTTGCTCCAGGGTCAGCGTCTTGACATCCAGGCTTTTCATCACGACCTCCCCTCCCCGCGCCTCTCAATCTTCGCTATCCAGGTAGATATCGCCGGTTGAGTGCAACACCAGGGCGATAGCCCCCATCACCGCAGCGTTCTCGCCCAATTCAGAAGCCTTGATGAGGGGCATCACCGGTACCACCCCTTCCACCCGCTGGCGGATGGGCTCGATGAGCAGATCCGCAGAACGGGCTATGCCGCCGCCCAGCACGATGAGCTCCGGATTCAGAATGGCCGACACGTTGGCCACGATGATGCTGAGGTAATCCACTGTTTCATCTACGACCCCTCGGGCCAGGGAATCGCCACGGCGAGCCGCCTCAAAGACCATCTCAGCGGTCAATTTCCCGGTATCATCGCCTGTCAGCTCGCGAAGCATCGTGTCGCCGCCCTTCTCCATGGCGTCCAGGGCCCGGCGAACAATGCCCGGGCCGGCGGACAGGGTCTCTATGCAGCCAAAATGCTCATAACGCCTGCCCAAATAGGAGCGATCGGGCACCAGATAACCCACTTCCCCGGCCGCCTCGCTATGGCCTCGATAGAGCTTGCCGCCGATCACCACGCCTGCCCCGATGCCTGTGCCGATGGAAATGCACACCAGATTGTGCACACCTTTGCCCGTCCCATACCACCTCTCGCCCAAGGCCGCCAGGTTCACGTCGTTTTCGACGAAGACGGGCACACGAAAGCGCTCCTCCAGGATCTTCTTCAAGGGCAAATCCCTCCAGCCCAGGCTGGCGGCCCAGACAACGATCCCTTCCTGGTGCAGCGTGATAGAAGGAGCGCCGATCCCGATACCCCTGAGCTCCTGCTCCTTCAGCCGGGGATTGCTGAGCAGTTCCTCGATCACCCTGATCAACTGTTCCAGCCCGTCTTTCCGGCCCTCTCCCGAAAAAGAAGGGAGGGACGCTCTCTGTAGGATATTGCCGCCCAAGTCGGCCAAAGCTCCTACAATATGCGTCCCTCCCATGTCTATGCCGATGATGGCGTTGGCTGCGCAGTTGAATTCCAGCAGGGTAGGCCGGCGCCCGCCGGTGGAATCGCTGGTGCCCGTTTCCAGGACGAGGTTTTCCTCGATCAGTTCGCTGACTATCCTGGTCACCGTAGCCGGGCTCAGATGCAGGATTTCGGCCAGCCTGGCCCTGGAAAGAGGCCCCTGCTCCCTGAGCAGTTCCAGGATAGCTGAACGGTTCAACCGTTTTATCAGGTTCGGTCTACCGATATTCGCCACAGGCCGTTCTCCTCATCCAACCTTTGGCCAGCCTGACAATCCCCTCTACCCTGAACTTAGTTTCTTTCCAAAATAAATTATATCAAAGGATGGGCAACCTGTCAAATCCGAACCAGGCGAGGGCTTGCGCAGCGAGATGCAGCATTCAGGGATCAAGGCGCAGCAGAGGTCGGCCGGCGGTTGTGGCTCGCCGGCCGCCAGGACACGCAGGCGCCCCAGCTCGAATTCATCGCCCAGTGGCTGGCCGTTCTTCTCCAGAAGAGGCAACCGCTGCAGTGTCTCCCAGTTGTAGACGCCGAGCACCAGCCGGTATTCGCCGGGCGGAGTGTCTACAGGGAGATGCAGGGTGTGCGCCGAGCGCATGGGCTGTCCCACCGTCCATGTCGTCGTCGGCTGCGGGCCGTACCAGGTGGGCTGACTGTCGTGCTGGGCGACGGTGTGGTCGGCCCCATCGCGCAGGTGCAGGAAGAGGCTGTAGTCCAGCGCCGGCCGCCGCAGCGCCTGCCAGTGCAGGGTCAGCCGCAGGTCGTCGCCGGCCGCCACCGCCTGCGGCAGGCCATCGTGCCCCAGCAACTCCAGCTCGCCGCCGAAGTCAGCGCCCAATGCCGTGGCAGGCCATCCCTCCCCCCTCTCCCCCTGGGAGAGGGGCAGGGGGGTGAGGGCCCCCTGGGAGAGGGGAGAGGGGGTGAGGGCCCGCTCGAAGACCCCCACCAGCGCCCAGGTGCTGTCCTCGAAGACACGCACGTCTTGCGCCGCCGGACCTGCCGCTCCGGCGGCAGCGAGAGCAGCCTGTGGGCTCAGCCGCCAGCGCTGCTCCCGCTGCTCCCAGTTGTCCCCTTGCAGCACCCCTATGGCCAGCCCCCAACAGCGGGGCAGGAACCAGGGCAGCGTCTCCACGATCACCGTCTCGCCCGGCTGCCACCGCTCCGGCGGATACCAGAGCGGGGCCACAGGCGGCCGGGCGACCGTATCCTCGACCACTGAACCGTCGGCTGCGACGAAGAAGGGATAGACGCGCAGGCCAACGGGCAGCGGCTTCAGCGCCTGCCAATAGGTGCGCACGCGGGTCAGCCGCCATTTGGCCTCGTCCACCACGTCATAGCCCAGGAAGCGCAGCGTGTGGCCGAAGGTGAGATCGCTTGCCACCTGCGGCTGCGGGTTCTCGGCACGGGCGAAGGCATAGAAACTGTCGGGCAATTGTGCGCTGCCCTGCCCGCGCCGGAGCAGCAGGTAGCCGTCGGCGGCATCGGCCACGCCCCACTGGCCCGAGGCGAGCATCTGCTGCACCTGATCGCGCAGGGCCACGGGATGCATGTCGGTGGTAGCGCTGACGTCGAGCAAGGCCCATTCGGCATCGGCCAGGTGCGGGAACTGGTACAGCTTCTCCCGATGGCTGAGGTGCGGGTAGAGGGGCGGCGTGGTGCTGCCGGGAGCGTCTGACGGGACCTGGGCCACGAACCGCTCCAACAGGCGGTGATGCGCCGTCACCTCCGGCCAGCGGAACTCCCGTCCGATGGGTGTGTAGCCGTGAGCGACCTGCCAGCCAAGGGCCCAGAGCAAAATCCAAAATCCAAAGCTCAAAATCCAAAGCCTTGAAGTTTGGGCTTTGAGCTTTGGACTTTGGATTTTTCGTGTGAGCCTGGCGCTGCCCACGATGGCGGCGACGACCACGTAGGGCACGAGCGGAGCGGAGTAGTGAAACTGGCCGGAATATTGGGCGGCGTAGGAGCTGAGCAGGTTGGCTGCCAGCAGCGGCGCTCCAAGGAGCAGGATTTCCGGTGCCAACAGGGCCAGAAAGCCGACGGGGGCCAGCAGCTCCATCAGGTAGCGCAGGCGCAACGGCTCGGTCACCGTGCGCCAGACGAGGGCAGGCTGCGTGATCAGGCTGCGCAGGATGTCGGCGACGCTATTGCCCAGCTCGCCATAGCGCTGGAAGTAAACTGACGCCGCGTCGCCGTACACCGGCGCGGCATGGCGGGGGATGATAACGAAGGTGGCGATGGAGAACCAGACCAGGCTCAGGGCAGCGATCAGCGCGCCGGTCAACAAGGGCGTGGTACGTGATGCGTGATGCGTGATACGTGATACGTGAAACGTGAAACGTGAAACGCAAGATTTGGCCATAGCCCAGAGGCCGAGCATGAAGGCCAGGAGTGCCGCCTCCTCCTTGACCGCCATGAGCAGCAGGCAGGCGACGGCGAAACGGCCCCATTGCCCTCGTTCGGCGAACCAGAAGGCGAAGAGGATGAAGGGCACGGCCAGGGGGATGGCGTGGAACTCGGTCAGGTTGGCCGCCTGCAGCGCCGGGAACAGCAGGTAGACGAAGGCGAACAGAAGCCCCAGCCAGGAAGTGGTTTCGGGTTCCAGGTTCCGGGTTTCAGGTGGGCTGCAGGAAACCTGAAACCTGGAACCGGGCAACTTGAAATCGGCGAAGCTTTGGCGGGCCAGCCAGAAGACGGGGAGCGCGCCGAGGGCCAGGGCCAGGGATTGCAGCACGAGCAATGCCCTGACGTCGTCCCACAGCCAGAAGACGAGAGAGACCGGCGCGAAGATAGGCTCCACATGATCGGTGAGCCGCGTGCTGACCATATCGCCCTTGATCTCCTGCACGAAGCGGCCGCGGCTGGTGTTCCAGATGGCCAGGTCAATCTGCCCCAGGTCGGCGGTGTGCGTCAGATGCGCTTCATGGAGGCGGATGGAGAGCGCGCTGAAGCCGACGGTGTAAGCGACGATGAGCACAACTAGCAGCAGGCGGGGTATGGGGTATTGGATATTTGCGACTTGCGACTTGCGACCGGCAACCAGCGTAGCGCCTGCGCCGATAAGTTCCCCCACCACCATCCACAGCCGGGCGGCGATGGCCACCACTGCCGCCACGCCCGCCGGCAGCGTGGTGGTCAGCAACAGGGTCATGACGCCCTCGCGCACGCCCAGGCCGCTGGGCGTCAGCAGGCTCAGAAAGCCAATGACGTAGGCGGCAGCGAAGACGGCCACCAGCCTCGGCAGTTGCGCCCAGGACAGCGGCGTGAGCGCCCGCACCAGGGCGGCGAAGCCTGTCCCCATCACCAGCCAGACGAGGGCGTAGCCCGCCAGCAGCGTCCAGACCTGCGCCCAACTCAACGTCACCCGCAGCGGCGGACGGCCCAGGCGGGTCAGCAGCCCGTTCAGCCCCCGCTCCAGGAGGCGCGGCTGCAACAGCGCAAGGCCCAGGGGCAGGGCGAAGAGGAAGGGGCGCAGGCGGGCGAACCAGACGCCCTCCCCGGCCCAGGCGAAGTAGAGCGCGGCCAGGGCCAGCCCGGCGGCGGTGGAGAGGACCTGATGCAGCACGATGCTGGTCAGCGTGGCGGCGCGGCTGACCCCCTGTTCAGCGGCCAGTTCCACCATGCTCAGGAACTGCCACACGTTGCCGGGGATGTAGCGGGTGAGGTTAGAGAGGAACCAGACGCGTGCGGCCATGCCATAGCGCAGCGAACCACCCAGGCGGCTGAGGATGGCGCGCCAGAGGCCCAGTTCCACGAGCCAGCCCAGCCCCAGCCCGGCCAGCGCCAGCAATGCCCAGCCCGGCCGCAGCCGCCACTCGTACGCCTGCAGCGTTTGCCATTGGCTCACCAGCAGTGCGGCCAGGAACCCCAGCGCCAACAGCAGCACGATGACCTGGATGACACGCTTCCAAGGAATCTTCATAGCCTTCTACCAACTACCGACCCACCAACCGCTCGAAGTGCTCGATGTAGCGGCGGGCCAGATGCGGCCAGCCGAATTCGGTCTCGATGAAGTGACGGCCGGCGCGGCCCATGCGCTGCCGCAGCTCGGGGTCGGCAGCCAGCAACGCTAACGCCGCGGCTAATGCTGCCGCATCCCCCTCCGGCACGATGTAGCCGTTGACCCCCGTGCGCACCACCAGCGGGTTGCCGGCGGCGTCCGAAGCGACGACGGGCTTGCCGCAGGCCATGGCGTCCAGCACGCAGACATTGAGCCCATCGGCAGGGCGGGTGACCGAGGGCATCACCAGGGCGTCGGCCAGGTTGTAGTAGGTGGCAATCTCGTCGCGCGGCACGTTGCCCACCCAGCGCAACTGCCGGTCAATGCCCAGCTCGCGCCCCAGTGCCTGCCACTGGGCCCACAGATCGCCCTCGCCGACCAGCACGACATGTACGCGGGGCTCTCCGAGCAAGGCGACGGCGCGCAGCAGGACATCGAAGCCCTTTTTGTAGACCATGCGGCCCACGGCCAGGAAGACGACCGCCTCTGGCGGAAGGCGCAGCCGCAGCCGCAATTCGGCCACGCCAGCATCGGAAGGCCGCAGCGCCTGCGGGTCCACGCCGTAGATGATGAGGTCGAATCTGGCCGGGTCGGCGCCCAACTGCTGCACGGCCACATCACGCAAGGACTCGCTGTTGGCCGTGATCAGCGCCGCCTGATCGAAGGTGAAACGGGCCATGCGCTGGAAAAGGGCGTTCTGTCCAGCCACCAGAGCGTCGGAACCGGGGATGGAGACGACCAGCGGGATGCCGTAGCGGCGGCTGGCCAGCGCGCCCAGGAAACCGTTGGGCAGCACCCAGTGGGCGTGCAGCAGGTCGGGGCGGGCGCGACGCGTCCAGCGGTCAATGGCCTGCCAGCCGCGGGCGAAGAGCAGAGGGGCCAGCACGTAGGCCTCGCGCCGCAGGGCCACGTCTGCTTCCATGGTGCGCATATAGCCCAGCCGGTGCCAGGCAGCGAACGGCGCGTAGCGGTACAACTCCAGCCGCACGCGGTGATCCCCCGGCCGCCGATCGTAGGCCGGGTCCCAGGGGGCGACGACGGTCACCTGCTGGCCCTGGGTGATCAACTCTTCACACAGCGCCTCGACGAAGGTGCCGGAGAAGTCGCCGCGGAAACGAGGGTAGTTGTGTGTCAGTACGCCGATGTGCATGGTCGCATCCTGCGCCAATCCAAAGACCATCTACTGGGCCAGCTTGAACTGCTGCACGAACTCCCGCGTCAATTGCAGGTACAGGTCGCCGTAGGCCACGCCGGGCTCGATGTGCGTGCATTCCACCCACTCGTTGAAGCTGTTCACCCACAGCCAATCGGGCTGGCTCTGCAGCGCGCTGGCGAAGGTGGCCCGGTAGAACGCACCCTCCTCCCGGCTGCGGCGGTGCGGCGGGTTGGGCACGCGCACATCGGCCCGGCAGCCGGCGCGGGTATCGTCCCAGCCAGGCGAGACGGTGGCCACCCAGACCTTGCGCTGGCCGCTGCGCTGCGCCCAGGCGCGCACCTGACCTGCCCAGCGCGAGGCCTTGACGTAGTCGTCAGGATAGGCGGCATGGGTGATCTTGTGCACGTACAGGCCGTCGAAGACGGCCAGGTAGGAGGGATCGAGCCCTTCGGCGATCCACAGGGCCGCCCGTTCCGCGTCCACCTGGCTGCGGATGGCCTCCCAGGCCTCCTGCGGGCTTTGCCCGGCGGCCACGGGCACGCGGTACACATCGGTGAAGAAGAGCACCGGCTGCCCGTCGGCGCGCAGGAAGTTGGGGTGGTCGGCGTAGGTGGCCATCACGTAGCGCAGCGCTCCCACCAGGGTCTCCTGGGAAGGGGAAACGGGCAGCATGTGGCGGGAGAAGACGATGGTGGAGCGGAACGTTGTGCCACGGGACTGCTCCAGCAGTTGGGCGAAATTGCGGTCGGTACGGTCGCCGACGGCCAGCCACTGGCTGGTGAAGCCGTCCAACCCGACCGCCAGCGCCTGCTGCACGTGGCGGCGGATGGCTGCCGGGTCGTCGGAGTGGTAGGGCTCCAGCGGCCGGTCGCAGAGGTTGCAGGCATCCCAGCCATTGCCGTCGTACCAGGGGAAATAATTGGCCAGGGCCAGGCGCTCGCCGGCCGTGGGCGCTGTCGGCGCTGGCGGAAGGGCGGCTGCGGCCAGCGGCGCCGGTGTCGCTTCTGCCGGGGCAGGCATGGGCGGCGGGGGCTCCGTCGGCTCCGCGGGGCGGCTGCTCCCGGCCGACTGCTCTGTGGGCTGTCGAAGGGCGGCAACCTCCTCCCTCAGTTGCTCGCAGTCGCACTCCACTTCCAGGTAGAGCGTTTCCGTGAGTACAGAGGTGAGCGAGGGGGTGGCTGTGGCTGTCGGTGTGGCCATGGCCTCCGCAGTGGGTGTCGGCGTCGGCGTATCTGTGACAAGGAGAGGGGGAGACGGGGAGAGGGGGAGACCTTCTTCCTGTCCCCTTGTCTCCTTGTCCCCTCGTCCCCCTGTCTCAGAAGGCGTGGGCGTGAACGCAGGTGGCGGCCTCCACTGGCTGCGCCAGAGCCACAAAGCGGCCGCGGCCACCAATCCGATGCTGAGATAAGCGTACAGACGTTTGCGCATGGCACATGTCAACAAGCGATCGTAGTCTCTGGAAGAGGTTAACAATGTATATGATTACATCCCTTTTGTCAAATCCTGGCCTCCAGGCAGCGCCGGGCCTGCCTGCGGACGTCCACTCACCGTATCCTGGCTGACCATGCCACACGAGGAAGCGCAATCGGCCTCACGGATAAAACGCAATAAAGCAAAATCCTCTCGTCATGCTGAGTGGAACAAAGCATCTCGGCGTGTGAAGGAGACTCAGTGGATGGAAATTTGCTCTGAGGGGATCGTCAGATCCCCGGTTTTCGCCAGGATCTGACGATCCTGGCAGAGCGATTTTCCATCTAGAGACTCTTCGCTGCGCTCAGAGTGACTTTTGCGGTACTGCGATAGAACGCCATCTTGACAAAGGCGAGAAGCTGTGCTGTAATTGGAGCAGATGCTCAGCCCGAAGGGCCCTGGGATTCCGGGGCGTCGCCGCCGGGCCGCTGTGCGCAGTTCCCATCAGGCTGATCTCCTGTGGCGGCAGGCCATCAAGCCGCGCCAAGCCGCCTGACAAACTGTGCAGTTCAGACATGGACGAACGAGGAGGGTTCCCAATGAAACCGAGGATCGGGTTCATCGGCGTGGGCATTATGGGCAGGCATATGGCCACGCATCTATTGAACGCCGGATACGAGGTCGTGGCCTATGACATCGTGCCCGAGGCGCTGGACTACATCGTGAGCAAAGGGGCGGAGAGGGGCACGTCCTGCAGCGATGTGGCCCGGCGCAGTGATGTGATCATCTCCATGGTGCCCGATTCGCCCGACGTGGAGAAAGTCGCCCTGGGCGAAGGGGGCATCATCGAAGCCGCCCGCCCCGGCCACATCTACGTGGATATGAGCACCATCGCCCCGGCGGTGGCGATCAGGGTGGCCGAGGAGCTGGGCAAGAAGGGCGTCCGCTGCCTGGACGCGCCGGTCAGCGGCGGCGACGTGGGGGCGAAGAACGCCACGCTGTCCATCATGGTGGGCGGTCCCGCCGACCTGTTGGAGGAGGTGCGGCCGATCCTGGAAGTCATGGGCAAGACCATCACCCTGTGCGGGCCAAACGGGGCCGGACAGACGGTGAAAGCCTGCAACCAGATCCAGGTGGCGCTGAACTTCGTCGGCATGGCCGAGGCGTTGGTGCTGGGAGCCAGGGCAGGGGTTGATCCGGCAATCATCGTCAGCGTCCTGAGCGGCGGCTACGCCCAGACGCGGGTGATGGATGTGCGCGGCCCCCGCGTCATCCAGGGCGACTTTGCGCCGGGTTTCAAGAGCAAGTTCCACTACAAGGACCTGAACATCATCATGGAGACGGCAAAGGAACTCCTGGTCCCACTGCCGGCGACGGCGGTAGCCCATGAGCTGTTCAGCGCCCTTCTGGCCGCCGGCCGGGGTGACCTGGACCACTCGGCGGTGATCACCGTGCTGGAGGACCTGGCAGGGGTGCAGGCACGGACAGCAGGGACGGAAAGCAAGCACTCTTTGTCTGCGGGAGAGGCCTAAGGGCGAGCCCTCTGTTACCTGCCGCGGATTTCGGCGATGGCGGCCGTGATGCTGTCGAAGGCTCGTTGCAACGCCGCAGTCGGGTCGGCGCCCTCATCCAAGACAGACCTGAGCGCCGTGTCCATCGGCTCCCAGTAGGCATCCATCTCCGGGATGAGCGGGAAGGGCACACCACCGGCGAAGGCTGCAGCCGCCTGAGCTATCAGGGGGTCGGCAACCTCTACACCAAGCACGGCCGGGATGTGCCCTGCTTTGGCCGGATCGGCCAGCAACGCCTGCGCCTGCGGCGAGAGGAAGAACTCCATGAACGCCCAGGCTGCCGCCTGGGCGTCGCCGACGGCATTGGCACTCATGTAGATGTTCTCCGTCTGCACATAGCCGGAGAGATGGCCATCGCCATAGGCCGGCCAGGGGTCAATGGCCAGGTTCTGGGCACCGATGGCCCTGGCCAAACCGGCCATGTTCCAGGTGGCGTCAATGATGATGCCCGCCTTGCCCGCCCGGAACAGGCTCACGTCGTTGTCCGTGTAGTACTCCGTCGGGCCGGCCTCCTTGAAGGAGTTGAGCAGGTTCAGCCACTCCACGCCCCTGGCATCATTGAACAGTGGGTCGCCGTTCTCGTCCATCAACGCCCCGCCGATGCCATCCAGGTGGGCGGCGGCGAAGAAGAAGCCGTACTCCAGATCGGCACCCACCGTGTCACCGACCGTGGCCGCCCTGGCCGCCGCCACCAGTTCCTCGAAGGTCGCCGGAGCCTCGGCGATGATGTTCTTGTTGCGGTACATCACCACGCCCTTGACGGCCTGCGGCAGGCCGACCAGCGCCCCCTTGTACCTGACGGCGCTCAGGGCAGCAGGGTTGATGGTGCGCCGGAAGGCTTCGCCGGCCATGCCACCTACATCGGCAATGAGCCCGGCGTCGTAGAAGGCCGGGCCCCAGCCGGCGGCGCCGATGAGCAGGGCAGGCCCACCGCCGGCGGCTGCCGCCGTCTCGAACCTGCCGCTCAGCTCATCGAAGGGCACGTACAGCACATCGAACTGTACACCGGGATTCCCCGCCTGGAACGCGGCGATGACGTCGTTCAGCGACTCGATCTCGTTCTCGTTCCAGGCATGCCACAGGGTCACCGTGCTCTTCAGGCCCGC
Source organism: Anaerolineae bacterium (assembly GCA_029907105.1). GTDB lineage: Bacteria > Chloroflexota > Anaerolineae > UBA3071 > UBA3071 > JARYMM01. The sequence continues at coordinate 35,567 of JARYMM010000020.1, forward strand.
CGCTTCTGGCACCGCTGTGGGCTCAGGCGCTTTCTCCTCCACCGGCACAGGGACAGGCGTGGGTTGGGGCGTTGCCCGGGCACAGCCGGCTACAGGCAAACCGGCCACAACGACGAGCGCCACCAAGACCCAGACAGTCTTTTTCACCCCTCTGCTCCTCCGCTTCTCCGCCCCTCCGCTCCCCTGCCCCCTATCCCTCACGGTTTCAGCAACGGCAGTTGGGCAAAGTCATCGGGGGTCAGGACGCCCATGTTCTTCTCTTGCGAGGGCGGATAGTCGCTCAGGAATTCCTCCTGCGTCGGCGTTGCCCCCTCCGGCCAGGCCACATCCATGATGCGCGTGTGATTGGTGTCCGCCGGCCCGCCGCCAATGCGCCATTGCTCCGCCTGCGGCTTCACGTCCCGTACCCGGCGCACGCCGGCGGAGGGGAACCCATCCTGGCTCAGGAGCACCCCCAGGTAGCCCCAGGTCATCGGATCCCCCTTCTCGCCAAAGATGCTCCTGGCCACGCGCAGGGTCACCTGCCGCTTTGGCGCGTCCACGATCACCTTGACCGGAGTGCCTGACATCTCCACCGGCTTCCCCTCTTCGTCAGGCGTCAGCACCTTCTGGTGCCATCCTTCGACCCAGATGGCAACCTCCCAGCCGTTCCCCGGTTCCAGCGCCGCGTTGCGTCCCTCCAGAAGGAGCCGGGCACCGCTGCCCGCACCGGGGTCGGTATCCACGTAGATGTCGAAGGTCTGCACCGAAAGGCCGATGCCCGAGCCCCAAACGTTGTTGATGGGGCCATGGAGCTGGAACTTGAAGATCAGGCTTTTATCATCGTGGCTCACGGTAAAAGTGTCTATATCGAAGACGCCGGGCTCGAACACCTGGTCGGTGGGATAGGTGTAGGAACCGGGGCCGTGGTCATCGCCCTGGGGGTCAACGACCTCCAGAATCGTCTCCGCCAGCCCCAGGTCGGGGATGACCACCTGGGCCGGGCCGGCGACAGGCACGGCGGTCAGGTCACGGGCCGGCTCGCTGGCCACCGCCAGCATGTTCATGACGTCACCCGGCTCCACCTCGCCCAGCCACTCTAACGGCACTGCCAGTTCGATGACTTTCCCCTGCGAGGCCACCAGCTCCAGGGGCCGGCCAGGCTCCCAGGCGCCGTACCGGCCGACCTGCCAGAGCTGCGCCGAGGGCAGGCCGCCGGTGAGCGTCACCTCCGCCAGGTAGCCGGCGCGGAAACCGAGCAAGGTCTTCTGCTCCTGCTTGGCGCTCAGGCGGGTGAAGGGATTACCGTTGGCCTGGCGAGGCAGCGAGAGGTAGACGCTGGCCATGGCCCCATCGCCCAGCGACGCCCAATCCTGGCGGGCATCCAGGCGGAAGTAGAGGTTCCTGGCGTCGAAGCCATAGTAGAAGGCGGCGATCACATCCTCGGCCCTGGCCTGTGCCCCGCCCTGCGCCTGGTGATACCCAGCCATAGCCCATTCCTCGACCTCGGCCAGGCCGTCAATCGTGGGCGTGAAGGGACCGGCGACCCCCTGAGTCGGCGGCACCGGCCGCCTGGGGATAATGGGCACCTGGACGAAGTCGGGCAGGGGCTCATCCAGCGCCTTGTAGACCTCAGCCAGCAAGGCCCGATAGGCGGTGTCGAAGTACTCGTCCACCCCCGAATCCTGATCGGCCCCGTACCACCAGAACCAGTCAGAGCCTTCGGCCAGGTACATGAAGTCCAGCGCCTGGGCCAGCTTCTCCGGCGTGGTCTGCTTCTTCTTGTAGAAATCGTACTGGGCCAGATCGTGACGGGTCTCCCTCAGATAGTCCCAGGCCGCGGTTTCCTCCGCTTCGCCGATCCAGGTGCCGTAGTCGGAGCTGAACCAGGCCCCCGGCCAGAGGTTTTCGATCTGGCGCTGGTCGGGGAACTTCTTCAGGTACTCGGAAGGGGTGATGGTCTGGATGGTTGTGCTCTCCGACAGCCTGGTGTACAGGGCATGGAAGAAAGCCTTGCCGTCATTGGGGTAGTACTCCCAGGCGTTCTCGCCATCCAGGATGACGCTCACCAGGTGCGGCCCTGCGGCCCTCTGCGCCTTCAACCGCTGGCGGATCGCCTCCAACCGGTCCATGAAGTCCTGGGCGGCCACCGCCCCAGGCATGCCGGAATACTCGAAGCCGATGAGATCGGAAAGGCGCAGATCGCGGAAGACGATGCCCACCTTGGGGCCGTCGCGGAACTGGACGGTATAGGGGCGGTAGAGGGCATCGGCCTCCTGCACGGTCTCGCGGCTATCGCGGGTGAAGCCGTCCATGCCCAGCGATTTGGCCAGCACGTGCTCGCCGCTGGCCATCCAGGTGTACCCCGCGTCGGCCACGAGCTTGACGATGTCCTGGGCCACGGCCCCTTCGGCCGGCCACAAGCCCCGTGGCTTGCGCCCGTAATGGGCCTCGTAGACCTCCACGCTCTTTTTCAGGTGGGCGATGGCATCCTGGGGGTAGGAGAAGCGTTTGGGCAACTCTGCCCCCGGGTCTCCCACGGCGGCCAGGTCGCTGTTGTAGATCAACGGCAGGATGGGATGGGCATAGGGCGTGGTAATGACCTCGATCTGGCCCCCGTCCTGCAATTCCTTGTGCTTGGGGATGACCGCTTTGATCACTTCCAGGGCTTTGTCGAAGATGACCTTCTTGTCCGCCTCGCTGAAGTTGCGGCCCTTCTCCACCAGGCTCCTCAATGGCTCTTCGGCCAGAAAGTCGGGATCGAACCAGGCCAGGTTGAACCATACCTGCAGGTCGCGGAAGTCCTGTTCGGAGAAGCTCATCAAGGCGGCTTCGATCTCCTCGTCGCTGCTCCCCTTGCGCCTGTCCAGCAACTCCTTGTAGCGGGGGAAGCGGCCGACCATGTTGGTCCAGTTGGCATCGAAGAAGCGGCGCAGGATAAACCGTTTGTCATCGTCGCTCAGTTGGTCGGCCGGCTTTTCGGCCAGCACCCAGTAGACATCTTTGGCCCCAGCCGCGAAATCGTCCAGTTGGCGGATGAGCACCGGGGTCAGGTTGTAGGTCAGGTGCAGCCTGGGGTATTGCTCCAGGATGGCCACCATGTCGTAATAATCCTTGGTGGCGTGCACCCGTACCCAGGGCCGGGTGTAGACGCCCGTCTCGGGGTCCTTGTAGTACAGGGGCTGATGCTGGTGCCACAACAGGTTGAGGTAAAGCGGTTCCTCGCCCAACTCTCTCTCCAGGCCCTCTGCCGTAGGGAGAGGGACAGGCGAAGGAGTGGGAGTGGGCGAGGGCGTAGCCTTACAGGCAACCAGCAAGCTGGCGACAATGAATACAACTAACCACTTCTTCATAATTCGGATTTCTCCTTGATCCAGTCTCTACGTGGTGCGTGGTACGTTGTGCAACACGCAACACGCCCCACGGGTCACCCCTTCACAGCCCCCAGGGTCAGACCGGAGATCAGCCACTTTGAAGAGTAGAGGAACAGGGCCATAACGGGGATCATGACCAGGATAGAGGCCGCGGCGAAGTTGCCCCATTCCACGCGAAACTGGCCGGCCAGGGTCCAGATGCCCAGCGTCCAGGTGAACATCTCCGCCTTTTGCAGCATGATGCGGGCCAGCATGTAGTCGTTCCAGGCCGTCATGAAGTTGAAGAGAAAGACGATGGCCAGGGCCGGCGTGGAAAGGGGCAAGATAATGCGATAGAATGTGCCCATCCTGGAGGCCCCGTCAATCAGGGCCGCCTCTTCCAGGTCTGGGGGGATGGTATCGTAGTAGCCCTTCAGGATCCAGATACTGAAGGGCACCGAACTCACGGAGTAGGCGATGGCCAGACCCCGGTAAGAATTGATCAGGTTCAGGCGCGCCGCTAGGATGTAGATGGGCACCATGAGCATGGCTGCCGGGATCATCTGGGTGGTGAGCAGAAAGATCAGACCCGGCGCCCGGCCTGGGAACCTCCAGCGGGAGAAAGCATAGGCCCCGGTGGCGGCCAGGATGACGCCGATGATGGCCGTGCTCACGGTGATGCTGAGACTGTTCCACAGCCACAGCAGGAGAGGCTTGTCGAAGACCACCGTGTGATAGGCCTTTAATGTGGCATCATCGGGGATGATGGCCAGGGAGGTGGACAACAGCCGATCACCGGGCCGCAGGGAGACACTGAGGACCCGCAGCACTGGATAGACGGAGATGGCACAGGAGAGAATCAGGGCCAGGTGGATCAGAAGCCGCTTGAACGGGCTGTCGCCCCGGGCACTGCGGAAGAAGCGAGACAACGGGGCTTTTCTGCGTTGGGTTTTGACCAGAGTGCTCATTCGTACACCCCCTTGAGAGCGCCTGTCACCCGAATGTACACCACGGCGAAGGCGAAAAGGAACAGAAAGGAGACCATGGCAAAGGCAGCCGAGAAGCCATAGCGGTTGTATTCAAAGGCCGCCCTGAAGAGCGCGGTCACCAGGATGTCTGTGGTCTCCAGCTCGTTGCGGTTGATCAGGAAGGGCACGTTGAAATTATTGAAGGTCCAGATAACGCCCAGGATGACCGCTGGCGTGAGCACGGGTTGCAACATAGGCAGGGTGATGGAGCGGAATTGCTGCCATGCTGAGGCTCCATCTATCTCCGCTGCCTCGTAGAATTCCCGGGAGATGCTCTGTAGCCCGCCCAGGATGATCACCATCATGAAGGGAATGCCCAGCCAGATGTTGGTGATGCAAGCGGCGGCAAAGTTCCACAAGGGATTGGCATACCATTGAATGGGCTGAAGGCCAAGGCGTTGCAGCATGACGTTGACGAATCCGTACTCGTAGTGAAACTCCCCCCGCCAGGCCAACACGGCGATAACCTGCGGGATGGCCCAGGGGAAGACGAGGAGGGTGCGATACAGGCCTCGCCCCCGCATGGGGCGATTGAGGAGCAGGGCCAGGGCCATTCCCCCGAGGACATGGAAAACCACATTAACGGCCGTCCACAGAACCGTCCGTCCCAGGACAGGGAAGAATTTGGCCTGTTTCAGCACGGGTTCGGTGAACACCCAGCGCAGATTCTCTATGCCCTGCGCCAGGCTCAGGGTGTACTCGCGGAAGTGGCGCAGGCTCATGTTGGTGAAGGCCAGCCTGACCTCGTAGCCGATGGGATAGACGACGAGCAGGGCCAGGCCGACGGCAGCCGGCGCCAGCAACATGTAGGGCAGCGTGTACCTGCTCTTGAGGAGCCTCCCCAAAACCAGGTAGAGGATGACTTCGAGGGCCAGGGCACCCAGGAGGGTGAAGGCAACCATACCGCCTACCTGCCCCAGGCTCCGCACAATGACCTCGCCGGTTAATGCTTCCATAGCGAACCCTGCTCTTTCCGTCAGGCCAGGTGACAGTCACAGTATTCCTCAGAGATGACTGTCACCTGACCTTAATCATAAAAAGCACGAGGAACAAGAGAATCGCTTCCCTCGTTCCTCGCCTGACATACCTCTATTATCCTTATCACTCCAAGGCCTTGATGCAGGCTTCGGCAGCCGACTGCATGGCGGCTGCGGCGTCCTCAGGGGTCTTGGTGTCGGCCAACACCGCCTGCATTTCCGGCTTCATGGCGTCCCAGTTGCAGCGCATCTCCAGCACGGTAGGCATGGGCGTGCCGACGACCATCTGATCCGCCGAGCCCTTCAGGATGGGGTCATCAGCGATCAGCGGGTCATCCAGGGCTTCCTTCAGGGCCGGCAAACGCTTCAGCAGCCTGACCATCTCCAACTGCTTGTCCCTGCTGGCCACGAAGTTGATGAACGCCTTGGCCGCCTCCAGCTTGTCGCCGGAAAGGCCTTTGGCCAGCATAAAGTACACGCCGCTGGTGTAAGGCTTGGGCCACTCCCCCGTCGCCGAGACCATGGGGATGCGACCCACTCCCAGATCGTCACCCAACACGTCCTTGTAGCTGCTCAGCGACCAGTCGCCGTTGATGATCATGGCCGCCTTGCCCTCCTTGAAGAGGGTATCGGCGCCATCATAGTCGCTTTCCGGCGGGATGATCTGGGCGTCATACTTCATGTCGTGCAGGAATTGCAGGGTGGCGATCATCTCCGGGGTGTTGAGGGTCGGCGTCACCCCATCATCGGCGAACACCTTGCCCTTGAAGCCGCCCAGCCAGGGCACCAGCCAGAAGGGCTCGGTCTGATTCCAGACCAGGCCGTAGTTCCCGCCACCGGTCAGTTCCTTGCCCTTGGCGAAGAGCTCGTCGGTATCCTTGGGGGCCTCAGCGATGAGCTTCTTGTTGTAGAGAAGCATCAGGTGGTTGCCGTTGGAAATGGGCACGCCCCACGTCTTGCCCTCCAGTTTCACCGCGGCCAGGGCCGAATCCACAAACACGCTCAGGTCGAAGAGACCGTCCACTGGCTCGATGATGTCCGCCGCGACGAAGGGGCCGGCATGGTCGTTGACCGTCCACAGCATCTCCGGCGGGCTACCGGCCAGGCTGGCGGTCTGGAAGTCCTCACGCAGAACCTCCACGTTCTCCTTCTTGACCAGCTCAATGGTGATACCGGGATTGGCGGCATTGAATTCCTCGACCAAAGCCTTGTTCCAGTCCAGGGCCTCCTCCCCCTCCTTCGTCCAGAGGATGAGCTTCACTGCCTCTGGCGGTTTAGGTGTGGGGGCAGGGGGTACAGGGGTCGCTTCCTCAGGCTTGGCCGCCGGCGGCGCTGCGGTCGGGGTCGGCTGCGGCGCCGGCCCCGCGCAACCGGACACCAACAGAGCGGTCACCACAGAGAGGACCAATAGGGCCCAAACGATCTTTTTCATTTTTTCTTCTCCTTCTTCATTGAATTTTGATACGATGTGTTATGGTTTTCGTCTTTGAAAACTCACGCCTGGATGATTGGTCTCAGCAGCCTCCCTCCTTTCTCCGCTTGAGGATTGTCGGGGTTCCCTTGTGCAGGCGCCCAACGCACAAGGACGCAGCAGTTCTCAGATTCCAGAGCCGCCTTTCATTTATATCATAGCGCAAGTCAACAGAATTGTCAAACCAGAGGAAGCTTCTGGCCAATCCACCAAAACCCTCAGCCCCTCTTCCCCCTGTCAAGCAAAGAAACCAGGACCGTACAGCACGAGAGTCAACAGCGCATCAACCAGGACGAAGATAAGGAAGCCGACGAACAGGGAGGGCCGACCCGCACGGCGGATGTACAGGATCAGGGCCAAAACGGCCAGGGCCAGCACAAAGACGGGCGATCCCCATTGCATGACCGGAGTCAGCCAGCCGGTTGTGTAGTCCAACAGGGGGACTGTGGCAAACACCGGCGACAGCACCAGCAGCTTGCCGCCCAGATACAGGATCAGAGCGATCAGCAGGACGACGCGGGGGCCCTTCTCCTGCAAGCTATCCTCCCGTCCGAAGATGTAGTACAAGACAATGCACACCAGGGGCACAAACACGGCCGGAATCAGCAGCGGAATCAGAGAGAGACCGGAGAGCATGCCCCAAACCGTGTCCACAACTCCCACCAAGACATCGGTGGCGTCCAGCCGGTCGAGATGGGCCCTGGCCGCTGCCGCGGTGGTGGCATAGATGATCTCGTAATTCCCCCAGCCAGCCTGATCCACCCATACCAGGTGCAGGTTTCCGGCCTGATCGCCGGCCAGGCGGGGATAAAGCGAAAAATGACGGGTACGGCCAGCCACCTGGTAGCCGAGCAGTTGTCCACCCTGAAAGAGAGCCATTACCGGCTGCACGTAGTCGTGTGCCCGGTAGCGAATCATCATGCTCAGGGCCACAGGCAGCTCCGGCCACTGACCGAAGGCCAGGGCAGGCATATAGACGAAGCCGCTGTAACGGGTCACCCCCTCCGGTGGCAGTTCCCATAGATCGGGCAACAGCCGTTGGGTTAATCGTGCCTGCCATGTCGGCGAGGGCAGGCGACCGAAGGGAAGGCCGGGGTATTCGCCAGGCAGCAGCACCTGGTTCGTCCGGCTCCTGTCCGGTCGGCCCAGAGGGAAGCTGGCCCAACTGGTTTCAGCGCTGCCAGCCTGCAGGCCACCGCGGTATTCGGCTGACCAGAAGATGTAGACATGGCTGCTGTCCAGGCCCAGGGCAGGCCGCTGCAACAGGGTGCCTGTGCCCACATGCAGGGAGGCCACAACGGCTCCTTGCGCAGGGCCCACGTCTCCGCCGGGGAAGAAGGCATAGCGGATCTCCTTCTGACCGCCCTGCCGGCCTTGCAGCCAGGCCAGGTGCATCCCGCCCTCGGCATCCACGGCGGCAGCAGGATACTCCCCCTGCGGCACCACCAGCGCCGTGGAGACGGGCTCCTGCCCCAACCGATGATGATAGATCCCCGGCGCAGGACCTCCTTCCACAGCCCAGAAGACCTCCACCTGCCCGGCGCGGTCGGCCAGCGCCGCCATGCTGGTCACCGTCTCGTCCGCCCCCGAAAGGCGTACAGGTTCGGCAAGAGGCTGACCCTCCTGGCCTATAGGCAGATGGAACAGCCCCTCTGGCTCGCTGCTGCGGAGCCGCGCCAGGCAGAAGAGGTGCAACACGCCGCTGCCGTCCAGCACGAGCTGTGGTTCTCGCGGCAGGAACAGAGACGTGGCCAGCATCTCATCCCTCGCCACTCGACCCTGCTCGTCCAATCGGACATAACGCAATGCGGTGCGCTCTTCGGCCTGGGCACTCCAGGCCAGGTGGACCTCTGTGCCTGCCTCATTGACGGCCAGCGCCGCCGGTTGGGGCAGCGAGGCCACGCCCAGGCGCAGGCCCCGGCTCCAATCGGGGCTGACTTTGGCGCTTCGGGTAGGGGTAAGAGCACACCCGGCGACAGCCAGAACCAGCCAGGCCGCGGTCAGGATCAGAAAACACCATCGGCATCGTTTGAGCATAGATCTCACCCTTGCGGCAGCAGCTTATCCTGCACCAGGCTGGCCAGGAAGGTGCGCTCGCTGCCGTCACCAAAGCGCACGCTGACCCGCACATCGCCGTCGCCAGGCTCCAAACCCGTAACCGTGCCCGGGCCAAAAGCGATGTGGCGTACCGCCTGCCCCTTTCGATACGGCTGCGGCTTGCTCAGCGGCCTGCGGCCCCGCGCCGCCGCCTGCACTTCGGCCACCTGGCGCGTCTCCCGGTCCCGCCACAGCTCGGCGAAGAGCGCCAGGTCCTCGGGGCGGCGCAGTCGCCCGTGGATGGCCTCACACCGCTGACGCGCCGCCGCCAGCAGAGGCATCAGCCGCCTCTTGACCCGCGCGGGGCGTTCGCTGCGCGCCAGACGGCGCGAGGCTCCGCTGAGCGCCGTGCACAGCCGTCCCAACACCCGCTGCGGCTCGCTGTCGTTGGGATCAATGAGCACCAGCGTCACCCCCACCTGCTCGCAGAGCGCCGCCCGCGTCTGATCGCGCTGCTCCTCCTCCAGAAGCTCCCACTCGCTGGGCCGGCTGCGGCGCGCCTTCGGCTGGCCGCCCACAAAGCGTACCGCCAGCCCGATCTCCGGATAGAGCCGGTCCAGCTTCAGCCGTCGCCCCGTGGCCGGATTGGTCAGCCACTCCGGTGCGATGTCGCTCTCCATCTCAAAGCCCTCAAAGACCTGGGCCAGTATTTCCTGCCAGGCCATCCAATGCAATTGTGTCACGTTCGCCTCAACAAATCACCCTCAGCTTGTGCGGGATCACCTCAAACTCCAGGCGATGCGCCGCCGTGCTGATGATCTCCCCATCCACCCCCACCGGCAACGGGTCGTCGGAGGTGATGGTCAACCGCCTGGTGCGGCCATAAGTCACCTCCGGCCGGTGGATGTGCTGGCCGCTGAAGACCAGCGGCAGGAAGCGCAGGACCTGCAGGCGGCTCATCGCCGTGCCGAAGACGAAGTCGAGCAGGCCGTCGTCCAGTTCCGCCTGTGGCGTGAGGCGGAAGGCCCCGCCGGTGACGTTGCCGTTGCCCACGGAGACCAGGAGCATGCGCCCGGCGGCGCGGCCATCATCCCATGCGATGGTCATGTGCGGTTGCTCGTAGCGGCGCAGGGCGCGGAAAACAGCCACGATGTAGATCAGCGTGCCCCGCAGCCGTTTGATCTTGCGCGCCTCGATGGTCACCTGGGGCTCGAACCCCACACCCACGTCGTTATCGAAGTAACGGCCATCCACACGGCCCACGTCAATGACCCGCTCCCGCCCCTCCCGCAGACAGCGGCAGGCCCCTTCGATGTCCAGAGGCAGCCCCAATTGCACCGGCAGGTCATTGGCCGAACCCAGGGGGATGATGCCCATGGGCCCGGCCAGCCCTTCACCGGCCGCCTGCACCAGGCCATTCATCACCTCGCTGACCGTGCCGTCGCCACCGGCGGCCACCACCGGGGCGTAGCCTTCCACTGCCGCCTGGCGCGCCAGCTCGATGCCGTGCCCTTCTCCCTCCGTTTGCACCAGGTCGTAGGCGATGCCCTCCCGCCGCAGCGCCGTTTCGATGGCCGGGATGGACTTCCATGCCTTCCAGCGCCCGGCGTAGGGATTGACGATGATCCTGGCCTTGCCGTTCATGGCCTGCACCTCCATCAGCACTGACTGCTTATCGCTCCTCGCCTATCGCCTCCCACCCGCATTCTGCCTCCTGTCATGCTCCACGCTTCACGCCCCCTCAAGCCATCTGTACGGGCTTCCCGCCGCGAGTCCCGATCACCCGCGCCGGCACGCCCACGGCAATGGCATACGGCGGGATGTCCTGGGTCACCACAGCCCCGGCGCCGATGATCGCCCCCCGTCCGATGGTCACCCCCTCCAGCACGCGCACGCCCACGCCCAGCCAGGCGTCGTCCTCGATGACGATCGGCCCCTTGCTGCGCAGCCCTTGCGCCTGGATGGGCCGCGACAGGTCGTCGAAGTTGTGCTCGTAAGGGCTGAAGGCACACTGCGGGGCGATCTGCACCTGCGCGCCGATGCGCAGGTCGCTGACGAAGCCCTTGAGATTGCAGTGGGCCTGGATGTGAGTGCCCTGGCCGATGAGCACACTCCCGCCGTGGCCCACCTCGATGATCGTGCCACGGTAGACATGCACCCCCGGCCCCAATGCCACCCTGCCGCCATGTTCATGGCCGTAGATGACCACCTCATCGTCAATGAAAACCTGGGGGCCGACCTCCAGCCGGGCGCACTTGATCTGAGCGCGGGGAGAGATGTACGGCCTGGACGTGAGCGCAGCCAGCAGCTTGCGATCTTTGTACGGGCCAACCAGCGCGCCTGCCAATCGCAGGCACCCGCGGCCGACAAAGGGCCGGTCTGAGAGACGCATGAGGGTTTTGAGCAGGAAATAACGCCAACGTGTCATGGCGGTACTCCCCCTGATAGGAGAGGGATCTGAAGTCTTGCCGGTTTCAAGTTCGCCGGTTCCAGGTTTCCTGTTGCCCGTGCTGACCTGAAACCCGGAATCCCGACCCCGAAACCGTTTCAGTTTGTCAAAGAGCCGGTTGAACGTATCCGTTCGCCTCGAACCAGGTGACCGCTGCGGCGAAGGCCTCGGCCAGGGGGGTCTGAGGCAACCCCAGCTCGCGAATGGCTTTGCCCGGGTCGGCGGTGAGCGACGCCGGTCTGACGCCAGCAGGCCGCTCCTGGTGTCGCCGCCAACGAGCATGCCACGAGGGCTGCTCCGCCTCCGGCATCGTCCGCCCGCTCACCTGGGCCAGCAGCCGCAGGAAACCATCCACGTCCAGGTTGCCCTGGGCATGGCCCAGGATGTAACGCTCGCCTGGCCGGCTGTGGCGCGCGGCCAGCACATGCCCCCGGGCCACATCGCGCACCGACACCCAGTTGATGCCCCCCGGCAGATAGGAAGGCCGTCGTCCGTTCAGGGCATCCACGATGCGCTGCCCGCTGACCGTGGGCTTGAGATCGCCAGGCCCCACGGGGGCGCAAGGATGGACGATGACCAGCGACAACCCCTCCTCGGCCAGCCGCCGTGCCACCACCTCGCTCAGGTACTTCGATTTCACGTAGTGGCTGGCCGTGGCCCAGAGGTTGAAGGGGGTCTCCTCTGTGGGCAGGCTGCCGTCGGGCGGCCGGCCGATAGTGCCGACGGTCGAGGTGAGCACGACTCGCGCCACGCCGGCGGCCAGCGCTGCCCGCAGCAGGCGCTTCGTCCCCCCCACGTTGACGGCATAGGTCTCGGCGGCATCTTCAGGCCGCGAGCTGTAGCGCGCCGCCAGGTGATAGACGACGTCGCAGCCAGCCACGGCCGCGGCCACCGCCTGCGCATCGCATACATCACCGCAGAGCATTTCGACATCCAGCCCGGCCAGGTTGCGAAGGTCGCTGCCGGGCCGCACCAGGACACGCACCCGCTCTCCCTCTGCCAGCAGTGCCCGCACCACGTGGCTGCCCACGAAACCAGCGCCGCCTGTCACCAGGGAAGTCACAGCGAATCACCCTCCGCCTGTTTCGCTGTTCTGCTGACCATCCGCCGCCGCAGTCTGCGCAGCATGGACGGACGGGGCAACCCTCCCCTGACCCCTCCCAGGGGGAGGGGAGCCTGCGCCGCGGCGGCCCGCATGGCCGCCTCAAAACGCACCAGGTCTGCCTCTGGCAAGGCCGGGAGGCCGCTGGCGTGGCCCATCTTCTCGCCCAGCCGTGTCCCCGGATAGGGCCGGTAACGGGTGACGTTCACCGCCGGCGGGCGCACGGCCTGCAGGAAGGCCAGCGTCGCCTCCAGGGCTTGTCGCGTCTCCCCCGGCAGCCCAGTCATCACGAAGAGGCGGCAGTTCAGGCCCAGCCGGCGGCAGGTGGCCACCAGTTCGGCCACGTGTGCCCGATAGCGCGTCGCCGTCCAGCCGGGCAACAGCCGGTTCACCCCCCACAGCAGCGCCTCATCCACCGTCTCCAGCCCCAGCTTGACCGTCTGGCAGCCGGCGCGGCGCAGCCGGTAGAGCAGGTCGGCGTCGAAGTGCTCGGGCCGCGATTCACACGCCCACGGAGTCCGCACCCTAGCCCGGCGCAGCGCTTCGCACAGCTCCACCGCACGTTCCCGGTCGGCAGCGAAGGCAGGATCGCGGAAGATGAGACGGGGCGGGCGGAAGGTCCGCTCCAGCCAGCGGGCTTCTTCCGCCACCGCCTTCGGCGAACGAGGACGGAAAGGGCCCTGCGCGGCCACGTAGGGGCAATAGGCACATCCGTCGTCGCAACCCCGGCTGGCCGCCAGGGTCAGGAAGGGGTAACGGTCGTGAGGCAGCAGGTCCCAGGCGGGATAGGGCAGGGCGTCGAGCAATTCGGCAGGTTGTGGGGCCACCGGGCGGTGAACCGGCTCGCCGCTGCGGAGGCAGGCCACACCCGGAAGCTCCGCCAGGGCCTGAGGGTCGCCTGCCAACAGGGCCTCTACCGCTGCTGGAGCATGGAACTCCGCTTCACCCAGCACGGCCAGCCGCGCCGCCGAGTTCTCCAGAACCTGCCGCCAGACGTAACGCACCCCGTTGCCGAAAACGAAGATGGGCACGTCGGGCTGTGCCTGGGCCAGGGCATTGACGAAATCCAGGTCGGCCTCCAGTGTGGCCACGGAGACCAACACGCCGATAGCCAGAGGAGAGGGAGAGACGGGGAGACGGGGAGACGGGGAGAGGGGGAGAGGGGGAGAGGTCTCCTTGTCTCCCTGTCTCCTTGTCTCCTTGTCGTTAAGCAGCAGTTCCCCTTCGATCGCAGTCTGGGATAGGCGGGTCAATATCTCGTTGAGGGTCAGCCCCTCGGCCACGGCGTCCAGGGCGATCACCGCATATCCCGCCTCGCGCAGGCTGGCGGCGACGTAGGCCAGCGTCTGCGGTGGGTAGACGAAGCCCCCCGTGCCCGGTGTAGCCACGCCCAACCCGCCGGAGCCTTCCCGATTGGCCGTTGTCCCCGGCGCGCTGGGGGGGTTAACGAGTATGATGGTCATCGCTTCCACGCTTTGCCAAGGAGACCAATTTACCAATTACCAGTTTACCAATTTACCGCCTTCGACGGTACAAGATGCGACCGTGTGCGAACTCCCGCTCCAACTCGTAATTGGCCGTCAGCCAGGCGTATAGCGGGCCGAAAGGCTTGAACTCTTCCAGCGGATCGAAGAGCACAATGTATGGCGGCCGGCTGGCCTGCAGGTCGGCCAGGAGCTCGGCGCGCATCTCCTGGATCAGGGGATCATCGGCCACCTGCTGGTGGAAGAAGGGGTAGGTGAAAACGTAGCGCGCCGCCGGCGGCCGTTCGGCCAGCCAGATAGGCGTGGCCCCATAGCCGCCCAACGTGCCCAGCGGCTCATCGGGCCGCGTGCGCTCCCGCACCCAATCGGCCACCGCCTTGTCGGCGGGGTAGGAATAGTGCCGGGGGTAGGTGTTGAACGCGGCATAGAACGCGTCGGCGTCCATGCTACCGCTGGCAAACTGGAGGAAGCGGCTGTAGTAAAGGCCATTGGTGCGGACAAACTGGGCCACATTGGCCAGGAGCAGGAACATCAGGAACACCCGCCATGCCCATGCCACCAGACCCTCACCCCGGCCCTCTCCCAGAGGGAGAGGGAGACCTCCGACGCGCCAGCGGCCTGCCCAGTGCCACAGGTACACAACGCCATAGGCTGCCAACAGACAGAGCGGCGGCAGCAATGGCAGGTATTGGTAGGAGTAGAACTTGTTCTGGATCACCAGGATCAGGCCCCTCGCCAGCCCCCAGCCAACGATGAGCCAATTCCCCAGACTTCGCTCGCGCCACAACATCCACAGCACGCCCGCTGCCGCCAGCAGCCACAGGCCGAAGGTCTCCTTGCCGATGAGCACGGACACTTCAAGAAAACGGGCACGGGACTGGCCTATCTCGCTGTAGGGGCCAAGGTTGTACAGCACCACCGCCTGCCAGAAATCCCGCAGGGTCCCTTGGACCGCCGTCGGGATAAGGTAGACAAGTTGGGCCAACAGGAAGCCACCGCCAAGCCACAGGGAGTGCTGCGTGGCCAATGCCAGCCTGTTCCCCGACCGCCTGCCGGTCGCCACCAGAAGAACAGGCCACACCAGCAGCAGGAACAGCCCGGCCACCGGCTTGAGGGCCACGGCGAAGCCCAGGGCGAGCCCTGCCAGCCCCCAGCGGAGCGACGGCCACCGCTCGCCGGGGTCCATCGCCCGCAGCACGGCCTGAAACCCCAGGGCCAGCGGCAGTGTCATGAGGCCCTCTGCTTTGACACGCATAGTCCAGGTGCCGACGGTATCCTGGTTGAAGGCCACGCTGTTGCCGAACAGCACATAGAGGCCCGTCGCCAGGAGCGCCACCTGACGGCCCTGCCATCGCCGTCCCAGCCCATACAGCGCCAACGCGCTGGCCAGCGTCCACAGAAGATCGAGCAGGTAGACCGTCCGCGTGGTACGGCCGAAAAGCACCTGCCCCGCGGCGTGGATGTAGTACACCAGCGGCGTGTGCTGATCCCAAATGTCCCGGTACAGCACCCAACCGCGTCGCAAGGCTTCGCCAATCACGGCGCCGATGGCCTGATCGCTGCCGATGGGCTCCCACAGCGAGGGAATGCGGATGACGGTTGCCAGCGCCAGCAGCGTCAACAGCACTAACGCCTCACCTGTCGCGTATCGCGTATCGCTTATCGCGTATCGCGTATCGCTCATCGCGTATCGCTGCTTCGTTACCTCGCTGCCTCGGTGCCTCGCTGCCTCGGTGCCTCGTTGCCTCGGTGCCTCATTGCCTCACTGCCTCGCTGCCTCATTGCCTCGCTGCCTTGCTACAACTCCCCGCGCCCGACCTGCTCGATCATATAGTCAGCGCTGCGGGCAGCCAGGGCCTGGATGGTGAGGCAGGGATTGGCCGCCCCGCCGGTGACGAAGCAGGAACTGTCCACGACGAAGAGGTTGGGCACGTCGTGGCTCTGGCACCAGCGGTTGAGCACCGAGCTTCGCGGGTCGTTCCCCATGCGACAGGTGCCCAGGTAATGAGAGCTGCCGCCCGGCTTGTGCGTAGGCTCCCTGATCTCCACCGCCCCCGCCGCCTCCAGCAACTCCACCGTGCGGGCCTTGATGGCCCTGATCATGGCCCGATCGTTATCGCCCAGCCTGTTGGTGATGCGCGGCACAGGCAGGCCGTGGTTGTCCACGACCTTGGGGTCCAGCGTCACCGTGTTGTTGACATCGGGCAACTGCTCGCCCACGGTGGCAATGCTCACCATGTGACCGAAGAGGCGGCGCATGGCGTCCTTGTGCTCCTGCCCCCAGCCAGGGATTTTGCGCGCCGTGGAATAGGGCCAGAGCCAGCCGTTGTTGACCTCGAAAGTCCAGCCGCGCACGAAATCGTGCTCGGGGCGGGTCTCGTACAGGTCCTCGATCATGCCGCCGGCGTGCGGGCCGCGCCAGGGGTCCAGCCGCTGCTCGAACACCGCCTCGGTGAACACGGCCAGGTGCTCGGTGAAGTACTTGCCCACCAGCCCGCTGGAATTGGCCAGCCCTTGCGGAAACAGCGACGATTTGGAGAGCAGCAGCAAACGAGGCGTCTCCACAGCGTTGGCCGCCAGCACCATAAGCCGCGCCTCCTGCTCCTGCTCTTCGCCATCAGGGTCGAAGTAGATGACACTGCGGGCGCGGCCCTGCCCGTCCACGGTGATCTCCCGCGCCGTGCACAGCGGCCGCACCTCCACCCGTCCTGTCGCCTCCGCCTTGCGGATGTAGGTCACGTCCGCCGTGCCCTTGGCCCCGATGGGGCAGCCGGTCACCGTAGTCGCCCCGCAGCGGATGCAGGCCGGGCGGCCGTCGTAGGGCACAGAATTGATGGCCAGCGGCGAAGGCCAGAGCTGCCAGCCCAGCCTGCGTGCCCCCTGCTGGATGGCCTGGCTGGCGCAATTGAAGCCGAAGGGCGGCAGGGGATAGGGGCCGCGGGGCGCTTCGCCCGGCGCGCCGGCCAGCCCGGCCACGCCCAGTTCCCGCTCCACCTCGTCGTAGTAGGGTGCCAGGTCCTCGTAAGTGATGGGCCAGTCGTCGGCCACGCCATCGGTGCTGCGCACGCGGAAATCGGACACATGGAAGCGGCGGGAGATGCCCGTATAGACCAGGGTCGAGCCACCCACCCCCTTGACGCGGCTGAAGTTGAACCAGTGCGCCGTGCCCCAGGTGTAGAGGTCACGCCGCGGGTCCTGGGGATCGTACACCGCTGGCCCGGCGACCTCGAAGTCGGGCTGGCGGGCGGGGTAATCGGTGGCCGGGTTGAAGCGCGGCCCCGCCTCCAGCACGACGACGCGCAACCCGGCCTGGCCCAGCTTCTTGGCCACCACCGCCCCTGCTGCCCCCGCCCCGACGATACAGACGTCTACCGGGTCGGGTTTCCTTTTCCGAACCATTCAACCTCCCTTATGTAAAGAGGCTAAGGGAGCTGATGAGATTGAAAGGCCTGAGGGACGAATTCCCTCAGCTCCCTCAGTTTCCTCAGACCCTTCAGACCCCTTGCTATCACCGTCTCGCCTGCGGCGGACAGTCTTCGTAATGCGGGTACCCCCGCGGCTGCGGCGGGCCCACATATCCCAGCATGGCCCAACTGATGGGGTTGGTATAGAAGCCGGCCATCACATCCTCGCGCAGGTAACGGAAGAAGCTCACGCTGTCCCCCAGGCCAAAAAGGTCATCGTGAACCTTCTGCACCTTGCGCCAGGCCCGTTCCCAGAGGGAGGTCACCGGCCGCAGCCGCATCTCCAGCGTGGCCTCGGTTTTCTTGAGCACCTCCAGTTGCTGCTCTGGGGTGAGGTCAATGAAGCGTCGCCCCCGCCCGAACAGCCTGGCGCTGCAATCATCCATCAGGCGCACGCCCGTGGCATAGCGATGCCGCTCCGCTGCCAGGCGGCTGGCCTTGCGGTCAATGTAATCGGCCACGCCTGCCTCCGTCGCCCCCGGATCGTCATCGGTGGGCATGATGAGGGCGGCCATGGCGGCCACGGTGACATACTCATGCGGCGAAAGCGCCCGCGGCTCATGAGACGGGGAGACACGGAGAGAGGGAGAGGGGGAGACGGCGTAATGGGGCGAGGGTTCCCCTGTCTCCTTGTCTCCTCGTCTCCTCGTCCCCTTTCCCGGGCGCCAGGTAGCCATGGCCACCAGGCCCAGCATCGCCCTCCGCAAAAACTCCCGTCGGGTTATACGGTCAAGTTTCATGTCGCAACTCCCGCTGGCTATTTTATCACGAAAGGCATTCGGAGGCAACATGGCCACCTACCTACCATGGGCGTGCGCAGCGGAAGCCGGGGAGTACGAGGGATACCCCCTCGTTTACCCTCCACCCCTACTACTACAACCGTACTTGTCATGCTGAGCAGGTTTCAGGCGTCAAAACTCGGCCGACTCCAGCGAAGCATCTCTTGCCTGCATGGTGACGCGAGAACTTGTCCTGAGCGCAGCGAACGGATGCGTCGCCAGCGTTGCGTGCACCACGGGAACAGGCGTGTAGACCCGCTCAACCCTGGCCTGGGCCTATCGAAGGCATGACACATACCGCCAAGTGCGGTTGTAGTACTACACGTTGGGGCTTGCGCCCAATCGCTGCGCAAGCCCCTATTCCCCGCTGGACTTGACAGTCCAGCGAGAGCAAACTGTGACCCACCGAGTTTCCCAATCCACCCACTACCGATTCCCTGCTGCCGACGGTAAGGTGGTGAAATCCAGCGGCACTTCGGCCGCTGGCAGCCGCTTGGGCAACACAAAGCAGAAACGGCTTCCCCGCGGCGCGTTGTCCTCCACCCAGATGCGCCCCCCGTGATGCGCCACGATGTGCTTGCAAATGGTCAGCCCCAACCCCGCACCGCGATACGCTCGCTCCGCCCCGCTGTCCACCTGGTAGAAGCGATCGAAAATCCGCTCCCGCTCCGCAGGCGGCACGCCAATCCCCGTATCGCTTACCGTGACCTGCACCTCATCGCCCAGATCCGCCCCCTCGACGGTCACCTGCCCCCCGGCGGGGGTGAACTTGACCCCGTTCTCCACCAGGTTGGTCAGCACCTGCTCCAGGCGGAGGCGATCCCCCTCCACGACAGGAAAATCCGGCCTCAGCAAGTTATGCAAAGTCAACTCCTTCTCCTGGGCCAGCGGAGCCAGCTTATCCACCACCCTGGCTACCAGGGCCGGCAAGGCTACCTCCTCCACGTACAGCTTGACCTGCCCCGATTCCAGGCGCGAAAACTCCAGGAGATCGTTGATCTGCCGCTGCAGATGATCGGTCTGCTGCCTGACCGTGCCCAGAAAATCGCGCTGTAATTCGTTGATCGGGCCTGTCTTGCCCATGAGGATGATGTCCACGAAACCCTTGATGGAATGCAGCGGCGTCTTGAGCTCGTGGGAGACCACGGAGAGAAAGTCAGACTTCATCCGCTCCAGTTCTTTCTGCGTCGTGACATCGCGCAGCACAACCACCACCCCCTGCACCCGGCCGTCCTCGGCCACCAGCGGCGAGGCCAGGGCCTGATACGTGCGTGTCTGCCTCTTTCCGGGCGCTTCCAACCCGATCTCCCGCATGGCTTCCTGGCCACTGTCGCAGGTCGCCTGCAACAGATCGAGCAAGGGATTGCCCGGCAACAGTTGGGCCAGCGCCCCTCCCAGGTGCGGCAGGCCCTCCCAGGCAAACAGGCGCGCCGCCACGTCGTTCATCATCAACAGGTGCAACTGCGGATCGGCCACTAACACGCCGTCACGGATGCCCTGCAGTACCGTTTCCAATTCCCGGCTCTTCTCCCATGTCTCCTGGTACAGGCGGGCGTTCTCGATGGCCGTGGCCGCGAAATAGGCAAAACTGGCGATGAGCTGGCGTTCCTTCTCGCCGAAGGTGAAATCAGAACGCCTATCGGCCAGGTACAGCGCGCCGATGAGCCGGCCGCGCACTACCAGAGGGCTCACCAGACAGGCGCGGCTGTCCCAGAGCTCCCGCAGCGGATGCAGCGGCCCGCCGGGGGCAAAACTCCCCTCGTCGGCGATGACCACGCTGCCCCCCCGCCATGCCTGCATGTCACCCCCCATCTCCCCCAGGGGCAGGCGCAACCCGGGAAAAAGCTCGCCGCGCGGCCCGCTGGCCGCTGCCCCTACCAGGGAACGCCCATCCTCATCCAGCAGGGCCACCGCACAATGGCTGCTGTCCGAGAGGTCGGCCAGACGGTTGACGATAAGCTGCAACGTCTCCTCCAGTTGCAGGGTTGAGGAGAGCGTTCGGGCCACCTCGTGCAGGGCACGCAGTTCCAACACGCGGGCGCCCAGGTCGGTGGCCGTGCGTTGCAGCACCTGGGCCTTCTGGGCCAGGTCCGCTTCCTGCCGGGCCAGCGCCGCGTCCAGGCCAGCGATGTGCTGCTGCCGACGGGCCAGGAGGGCGCCAGCGTAGGCGCTGCCCAGCACCACGGCCATCAGCGCCACATAGCGCAGCAGAAAGGCGGGATCGAACAGAAAGCTCAGGCTGCGCCGGGCCCAGAACAGCGCGCCAATGTACAGCGGGCCACAGAGCGCAGCGACGAGCGGCGGCGCCCACCGTCCCGGCAGGGTCAGGGCCACCTTGAGCGCCACTAACCCGTAGAGCAAGGCCAGAGGGCCGGACATGGCCACGGTGCGGGCGATGAGATCGCTGACGAAGAGGAGGTCCAGGCCGTTGCTCAGCCAGAACAGCCATGTTCCCGGCTGCCACCCGTGGGCCGAGAGCACCACCCAAACGGTGAAGGCCGCAGTCACTGTGCCGTAGAGCAACAGGGACAGCGGCGGGCCACCGAGCAGGGCTGCCCGTCCCCCCGAGAGCCAGAGCGCCGCACCCACAGCGAGCAGCAGCCATTTGCAGGCCAATCCCAGGCGTTGCTCGTTGGCGGCCAGTGCAGTCCCTTCCGGCGGTGGCGCTGAAAAGACCTCAGACATCTCGCCCCTTATCGTAGCCTCGTGGGGGTAGGAGTAGGCGGTTCCGGCGTATCCGTGGGCGGCTCCGGCGTCGCCGTGGGCTCCGGCGTCGGCGTAGGCGGCTTCTCCGGCCTGGCCGTCGGCACAGCGGCCAAGGTAGCCGTGGGGCTTGCCGTGGCCGTGATGATGGCCTCCGCCGTCGGCGTGGCTGTCGGCATGGCCGTGGCCGTCGGTGTCGCCGTCGGCGTGTCCGTAGGACTGGCCGTGGGCGTTGCCGTGGCCGTTGGCGTCGTCGTCGGCGTCGCCGTCGGAGTACGGGTGGGCGTGGCCGTCGGCGTGAGCGTGGCCGTGGGTGTACTGGTGAACGTGGGCGTAGCCGTGGGCGTGGGCACCTGCACCCGGCTTTGCCACAGCCCATCGCCGCTGGCGGCATACAGCCGCCCCCACTCCAGCGGGTCTGCTGCCAAAGCATAGACCGTCTGCCGGCCCAGACCCAGCCACATCGCCGTCCACTGCTGCCCCCCATCGTGACTGCGGTAGACACCGCCACGCTCCACAGCAGCGTAGAGCGTCTGGAAGACCAGCGGGTCAGCGGCCAGAGCCAGAATGCGGCGGCCGCGCAGGGCGGCGCCGGCCGGCCGCCAGGTGCGTCCGGCATCCTCGCTGCGGTAGAGGCCATCGTCGGTGCCCGCCCACATGAGGTGAGGTGCCTGGGCCACGGCCAGCAGGGCCAGCACCTGGCGGCCTTCGATGCCCACACCCGTCGCCCACGAACGGCCCCCATCAGACGTCTGCCACAGCCCGGCCGCCGTGCCCACGCTGACCAGGTAGGGGTCCTCAGGATGGACAAGCAGGGAAAGCGCCGGCGAGCCGCCCGGCCAGCGGGAGCCCCTCAGCCAGGACTGCCCGCCATCGGGGCTCCAGTGCAGTTCGCGGCCGGCGACGACATAAACGATGCCCACAGACGACGCGCCGCCCGCCACAACCAGCGCGGCCCGCTCGCCCGGCGGCAAGCCCGCCCAGATCAGCGTCCAGGTAGCTCCGCCGTCGTCGCTGCGGTAGACCCCGCGCTCGCCGGCCGGCCCGGCGACCACATACACCTGCCGGGCGTTGGCGGGATGGACGGCCAGAGCCTGCACGGTGACCTGGCCCAGCGCCCCTCGGGGCAGCCCCTCGTTGATGGCCCTCCAGGTGGAGCCGCCGTCAATGGAGCGCAGCACTCCCTGGGCCGTGGCCGCGTAGTGCAGCGCCAGCCCCTCGCCGGCCTGCACCACGAGCCTGGTCACGGCCATCTCGCCCAGGCCGATGGGGGTCCAGGTATTCCATTGCGGCGCCTGACGGACCCAGGGCAAAGCCAGCAGCGGCAACAGGAAGATCAACGCTGCGAGCCACACGGGCATGGCCTGACGAATCCGGGAAACCATCCTCACTTCGTGCACAGGGGTATCATGGCGAAAGCGACCCTATCTCATCAACAGCGGGAGATACAAGTGCCAAATCGGGAGCGGCGTCATCGTCGGCGTGCTCGATGGTGTCGGCGTACGCGTCGGTGTGCTTGTCGGACTGTTCGTCGGCGTGGCCGTTGCTGTGGGCGTGAGCGTCGGCGTGCTTGTCGGGCTATTTGTCGGCGTGGCCGTCGCTGTGGGCGTGAGCGTTGGCGTGCTTGTCGGACTGTTGGTTGGCGTGGCCGTCACTGTGGGCGTGAGCGTTGGCGTGCTCGTCGGGCTATTCGTCGGCGTGGCCGTCGCCGTGGGCAGGGCTGTGGACGTCGCCGTCGGCGTCCTCGTAGGTGTGTGAGTCGGCGTTCGGGTTGGCGTGTGGGTTGGCGTCCGGGTTGGTGTGCTCGTCGCTGTCGCCGTATGTGTTGGCGTCGCCGTCGGCGTTGCTGTCGCCGTTACAGTCGGCGTGGGCGTGGCTGACGGTGTACTTGTCGCCGAGGGCGTAGGCGTGGCACTCGGTTGCCCCACAGCGTAGCTCAGATCGCCGACAACGGTATGGCAGAAGCTCACGTGCGGCCAGCCGTCCTCGTCCAAAGCCAGAGATGGTTGGCGGCCACTGTTGGCCCGCCCTTCGGCAATGACTTCGATCTCCCACGCGCTGCCCGTCCAATGGGCATACTTGAGGGCCGGCCCTTGCCCGGCCTCCTCCTCCCCAGTAATATCTTGGAAGTAGGCGATGTGAGGACGGTCAGCGCTGTCCAGGGCCAACGAGGTATCTCGACCGGCACGGGGCCCATCGTCCACAATCTGGATGTCCCAACTGCTGCCCGTCCAGTGAGCGTACTTCAGGTCCTCGTTGGTGTAATCATAGTAGCTGATGTGCGGACGGCCGGCCGTATCCAGGGCCAGCGAGGTGTGTCCGCCCCATTTGCCCACGCTGTCTACGGTCTCGATTGCCCAACCGCTCCCGGTTTGATGGGCATATTTGAGGGCGCCGTTGCTCCGGTCATGGTAGCTGATGTGGGCGAGGCCGGCGTCGTCCAGGGCCAGCGAGGTATGGTTGCCCACGTCACCCATGCTGTCTACGGTCTGTACGGCCCAGGTACTCGCCGTCTGGCTGGCGTACTTCAGGTCGTCGTTGGCGGCATCGTAATAACTGATGTGCGCATATCCCGCCTTGTCGAAGGCCAGGGAGGTATCCAGCACCGCGGTGAGATCCACCGTCTGGAACTGCCATCCCATGCCGTTCCGGCAGGCCAGTTTGAGGCTGTTCACCGTCTCCGTGTAGTGGTAATAGCTGATGCAGGGATGGCCCGCGCCGTCCAGAGCAAGCGAGCCCGCGATGCCCACACTGTCCACGGTCTCCACAACCCAGGTGCTGCCGGCCCGATGGGCGTACTTCAAGCCCGATTGCGGCCAGAGGACAGAGTAGCTGATATGCGGCTGGCCCAGGGCGTCGAGGGCCAGCGAGCTGTCATCGCCTACCTCCTGGCCGTGGTCCACATTCTGGATGATCCACGCGCTGCCCGTCCAGCGGGCGTACCAGAGATCGTGGTTGCTGCCATCGAGGTAGCTGATGTGGGCGCGGCCGGCCGCATCCACGGCAATGGAACTGTCCCAGCCAGTCATGCCAGCGCTGTCCACGGTCTGCCGACTCCACGTGGTCCCTGTCCAACGGGCGTACTTGAGATCAGAGGCGATGGCGTCTTGGTAGCTGATGTGTGGGTTGCCGGCGGCATCGAGGGCCAGCGAGGTGTACATGCCCGAGTATACATTATTGTCCACGGTCTGAAAGACCCAGGCGCTGCCGGTCCAGCGAGCGTACTTGAGGTGGTAGTTGGTGTAGTCGAAATAGCTGAAATGGGGGCGGCCAGCGCTGTCCAGGGCCAGGGCCAGATAGGTGCCCATGTCTCCTGCGCTGTCCACAGTCTCGATGACCCACTGGCTGCCCGTCCAGTGAGCATACTTGAGGTCGCCGTTAAAGAGGTCATAGTAGCCAATGTGGGGCCGGCCGGCGCTGTCCAGCGCCAGCGAGGCAAAGGCTCCCCCACTGTCTACCGTTGCGGTGAGCCAGGAGGTCCCGTCGTGCCAGGCGTAGTGCAGCTGCACGCACATGCCCCAATCCGGGTCAAACTGGCAGGAAGCGATGTGCGGCCGGCCTTCTTGATCCAGCACCAGCGAGGTGTAGTAGCCTGTGCCCTCGGTCGCGGC
>JARYMM010000021.1 GCA_029907105.1 Anaerolineae bacterium
AGATTCTTCGCTCCCTGCGGTCGCTCAGAATGACAGTAAGCAGCGAACCATCGTTGTAGAACTAAAGTGTCCCCCGACAAGGCAAGAGGAGGCGTTCACAGATGAGGGCGAAGGAAACGTGGCTGGAACAGGTACGGGGTGCCCCTGTTCCCTGGCTGCTGGAGCCGGAGAACCCCTCGGTTCGTTATCGCACGCTGGTGGAGTTGCTCGATTGTCCGCCCGACGACGCCGAAGCGCTGGCCGCCCAACGGGCCATCCTGACCATGCGCCCCGTGCAGCGCATCCTCGACGCCCAATGGCCGGCCGGCTATTGGATGCACCCGGACGTGGGCTACAGCCCCAAGCACAAAGCCACCGTCTGGCAGATCATCTTCCTGGCCCAACTGAGGCTGCCTCGCTGCCAGCCGGTGGAGCGGGCCGTCGAGGCTGTGCTGGCCCACAGCCGGCTGAGCGGGGGCACCGTCCCCGGCACAGGCGTCCCGGAAGCCCGTTTCTCGGCGGCCAAAGATGCTTCAGGGGCCTTCCTGTGCCTGAACGGCAACCTGCTGCGGGCGCTGAGTTGGTTTGGCTATGGCGATGACCCCCGCGTGCAGGCCACGCGGGCGGCGATGGTCGCCCAGATGCATAGGGATGAGTTCCGCTGCCGCAGCAACGGTCGCACGCCGTCTGGCCGCCGCCCGACGCGCATGGCCGATGGCCTGCCCTGCGCCTGGGGAACGATCAAGGCCCTGGGGGCGCTGCTCACCGTGCCGCCGGAGCGCCGCCTGCCGGCGGAGCAGGTGGCTATCGAGAAGGGCGTCCACTTCCTGCTCAGCCATGACCTGACGCAGGCCGACTACCCCACCGCAGGCCAGGTGAGCCCGCTCTGGTTCCGCTTCGGCTTCCCCCTTGGCTACAGCTCGGACCTGCTGGAATTGCTGGAGGTTCTGCTGACGGCGGGTGCGCCCGCCGACCGCCTGCAAGCGGCACTGGAACTGGTGCTCAGCAAGCAGGATGGGCAGGGCCGCTGGGCGCTGGAGCACACGCCACACAACATGTGGGCATCCTTCGGCCGCCTGGGGCAGCCCAACAAGTGGGTGACGCTGCGCGCTTTGCGTGTGCTGAAGAAGGTGGAGGGACAAAGCGAATGAAGCGAGAATATCCCGACCGCCCGCTGGTGGGCGTGGGCGGCGTCGCGGTACGGGACGATGGTTGCGTGCTCCTTGTCTACTTGTTTCCCTGTCTGCTTGTTTCCTTGCCCACTAACCGTCCCGGCTCGCGCAAGGCGGCTATGTTCCCCGCGCCGGTGCAGAACATGGCCACCCGCAATTCGGCGGCGAGCTGGTCAATCAGCTCGATGACTGCCTCGCTGCTCTGCGCTGCTGCCTTCAGGAAAGGCGTGGCCATGCCCGCAGCGCTGGCACCCAGGGCCAGCGTCTTGGCCACGTCAATGCCGCTGCGGATGCCGCCGGAGGCGATGATCGGCACCTGCGGCGCGCCGCGGCGGGCGGCCAGCAGCGCTTCGGCCGTGGGGATGCCCCAATCGCTGAAAGCGGCCGCCAGTTGCTGCAAGGTGGCGTTCGCCCCGCGGTAGCGTTCCACCTCGCTCCAGGAGGTGCCGCCGGCGCCGGCCACGTCAATGGCCGCCACGCCGGCCGCGGCCAACTGCCGGGCCACCTCCTCGCCGATGCCCCATCCCACCTCCTTGACCACCACGGGCACCTCCAGCGTCCGGCAGACCGTCTCGATCTTGCCCAGCAGCCCGGCCCAGTTCTGATTGCCTTCCGCCTGCAGTGCCTCCTGCAACGGGTTCAGATGCAGGATGAGGGCGTCGGCGGCGACCATCTCCACAGCGCGGCGGCAGTGTTCGACCGTGTAGCCGGTGTTGAGCTGCACAGCGCCCAGGTTGGCCAGCAGCAAGATGTCGGGGGCCACCTCTCGCACCTGGAAGGTGCGGGCCAGGGTCGCATCCTCCAGTGCCGCCCGCTGTGAACCCAGGCCAAGGGCCACCCCGCGGGCCTGGGCGGCCTGGGCCAGGCGACGGTTGATGGCTTCCGCCTCCGGCGTGCCCCCGGTCATGGAGGAAATGAGCAAGGGCAGTTGCAGGGGCTTGCCCAGAAGCCGCGTGGACAGCTCAACCGCGGCCAGGTCCAGCTCTGGCAGGGCGCGATGAACGAAGCGGTACCGCTCCAGGCCCGTGCTCAGGCGCGGGAAGCGGACATCTTCCTGCAGACTGATGCGCAGGTGATCCGCCTTGCGTTGCTCGTGCATGGTTATCTCCCGTAACTTTCAGCGCTCGTCGGTGTTGCTACCGTTGAGGTAGGTATCTCTGGCCTCTACACTCTCCATCTTACCAGTTCTGGGATGCGCTGTCAAGTCCAGAGTTGACAGACCGGCTCAATCTGCTACAATATCGCCGTGCCATCTGCGCTTCAATACGTGACAACAAAGGAGGTCATCATGGACATTTTTCAGAAAGTCGTGGACGCCATCGTAGAGGAGATGGAATTGCCGGAGGATGGGGTCAGCATCCTGCGCAAGGCGGCGGAGAAGCCTGAGGAGTTCGGCTACCTGGCCGAGGGATTAGGCGTATCGCCGAATGCCGTGCTTGCCGCCCTGAAGAGCAAGGCTGGGGCAGCGCTCACCGTGGAGGATTTCGCGGCGCAACTGGGGGTGGACCCGCAGGCGGTGAGCAGGCTCCTCTGGACCAACGCCCGCTTCCGTGAGGACATGGAGGCCGATTCGCTGGACCTGGTGGGGCTGATCATGGCCCTCGAATCCCTCTCCGAGAAGGAGTTCGGCCTGCAATTGGAGATCCCCGACGAGGACGCCCAGCAGATTTCCACCGTTGGCCAGGCTGTGGCCTACCTGCAGCGCACACTGGCCGAGGCGGGGATAGAGGTGTGATCGCTGCGCCGTATACCCTCTCAGCCAACCGCAAGCCCGGACTGAAAAGTCCGGGCTCGGTCGTTAGTGGGATAA
Source organism: Anaerolineae bacterium (assembly GCA_029907105.1). GTDB lineage: Bacteria > Chloroflexota > Anaerolineae > UBA3071 > UBA3071 > JARYMM01. The sequence continues at coordinate 2,962 of JARYMM010000021.1, forward strand.
TTGCGAGGCAAGAATATGGCCGAGGTGGATAAAGAGCTGATCCGTGCGCGGATGGCTGAGTTGCTGCAACATATCGGCGAGCCGCAGGCGTTCGATGCCGGGCTGCACGACCTGTTGCGCATCCTGGGCAGCGAGGAGAACGTGGCCGGCGCGGTGCGCTTCATCCCCGGCCTGGGCGAAAGCTTTGGCGTGCCCGTGCCCGCCCTGGGCCTCATCGCCGGCGAGCTGGCCAGATGGGGCCAGCGGCACGCAGAGGAGGCCTTCGCCCTGGTCGAGCGGCTGTGGCACAACGGCTCCCGCGACGAGCGGGTCATCGCCGCCAAGGCGCTGGAACGGCTGGGCCGGCGACAGCCGGAGAAGACGCTGGAGCTGGCCGCCTCCTTTGTAGGCACCCTGCGCAACTGGGAGGAATGCGACCAACTGGCCTGCTTCGGCTTGCGGGAGGTGGTGCAGCGCCACCCCGAATGGGTGCTGCCCCGCTGCCGGGCCTGGGTGCAGGACGAGGAGCGCTGGACGCGCCGCTTCGCCGTGGCCGTCCTCACCAGCCTGCCCAAGGCTAAGGCCTATCGGCCCTCCGGCGAAGAGTTCGCCATCCTGGAGGCGGTGATGGCCGACGAGGCGCGGGAGGTGCAGGACGCCGTGGACTGGGCGTTGCGCGAGATCGGCAAGCGGCATCCGGCCGCTCTGGCCGACTATCTGCGCCGTCACGCCGGCAGCGCCAATCGCTCTACCCGCCGCATCGTCAAGCGGGCGATGAAGGTGCTGCCCGAGGAGGAGCAGGCCGCGCTGCAGGCGCTGTTGGCCTACTGCCACACGCCGGCGATGGGCTCGCCGCAAAACTCACAGGCATTGTCCACGATGTGATACTCCTGCACGGCAAAGCCCAGCCGTCCGATGACGATTTCACCACAGCGCGGGCAATAGGTGTGGTTGCCCGGGTGGCCGGGCACGTTGCCGATGTAGGCGTATTTCACGCCGGCCTCCAGCGCCGCCTGGCGCGCCCGCTCCAGGCTCTCCACCGGCGTGGGCGGCAGGTGGGTCAGCTTGTACTGGGGATAGAAGCGGGAGAAGTGCAGCGGCACGTCCGGCCCCACTTCCCGCACCACCCAGCGGCAGAGCGCCCGCAACTCCTCCTCGTCATCGTTCAGCGTGGGCACCACCAGGTTGACGATTTCCAGGTGTATGCCCGAGGCGCGGATGGTCGTGATGGTGTCCAGCACCGGCTGCAATGTGGCGTCGCACACCCGCTGGTAGAAGCCCGGATTGTACCCCTTGAGGTCTATTTTGATGGCATCCACCGCCTGGCAGAGCTGCCGCAGCGGCTGGTGGTTGATGTAGCCGGCGGAGATGACCACGTTGCGCAGGCCCTGCTGCCGCGCCAGCCGCGCCGTGTCCAGCATGTACTCGTAGAAGATGGTCGGCTCGGAGTAGGTGTAGGCGATGGAGCGGCTGCCGTAGCGCAGGGCGTAGCTCACCACCGCCTGCGGCGGCAGGTCCACATTGTCCGTCTCCTCCGGCGGGAATTGGGAGATCTGCCAGTTCTGGCAGTAGAGGCAGTGCAGGTTGCAGCCGGCGGTGGCTATGGAAAAGGCGGCACTGCCGGGGAGGAAGTGGTAGAAGGGCTTCTTCTCGATGGGGTCCACGTTGACCGAGCAGGCGTTGCCGTAGACCATGGTGTAGAGCTTGCCGCCGCGGTTCTCGCGCACGCGGCAGTTGCCCCGCTCCCCTTCGGAGATGACGCATCCTTTGGGACACAACTGGCACTTGACGTAATTCCGGCCATGCCGGGTGTGACAAAAGGCCACCCGCGAGGGTTCCAGTTCGTGGCAGGTACGGCAGTTAAGGCCGGCGTCGTCGAAGCTGGTGTAGAACAGGGCCTCGCGGGCATGGGGCGAGTTGGGCGGCTCCAACCCGGCAGGGCTGTCGGCCGCGGCTTCCTGCAGCCCGGCGCAGCTCAGATCGCCCAGCAGCACGCCGGAGCACAATGCCCCCAGCCCCGCTGCCCCCAATCCTCTCAGAAATTCCCGTCGCGAAATCTCCTTTCCTGGCATTGCATCTCTCACCTCCTGTCCTGCTACCCTGCGCCTCTGCTCCCCTGTCTCACTCCACGAACAGCGGCACGAACTCGAACTTCTCCACGTCCACCAGCCCCTGGTCGGTCAACTTCAGCGCCGGGATGACCTCCAGGGCCAGGAAACTGAGGGTGATAAAGGGCTCTTCCAACGGCGAACCCAGGGCCCGCACGGCGTCGCGCGGCTCTTTCACCTGGGCGCACACCGTCTCCAGGGGTTTGTCCGACATCAGCCCGGCCACGGGCAGGGGCAGGCGGGCCAGGACGGCGTCACCCTCGGCGACGGCCAGGCCGCCGCGCATGTCGGCCACGGCCTGCGCCGCGGTCATCATGGACGTGTCATCCGCACCGACGACGATGAGGTTGTGATGGTCGTGGGCTACGGTGCTGGCCATGGCCCCCCGTTTCAGCCCCATGCCCTGGACGAACCCACAACTCATGCGGCCGGAGGCCATGTGTCGTTCGATAACGGCGATTTTCAGCAAATCGCGGCTGACATCCGACTCGGCACGGCCGTCTACCAGACGTGCCTCGGCCATGCGGTGCTCGGTGATCAGTTGGTCGGGCACGATGCCGATCACGCGCGCTTTGTGCCCCTGGGCGGGGATGGCGAAGCTCACCGCTCGCCAGTCCACGTTCATCGAGCTGCGCAGAGTGCCGGGATGCGCCAGCCTGTCGCGGGCGATGACCATTTTGCCCTGGCGGGCGACCACCTGGCCGCCGCGCAGCACGAGCTGGATGCGCAGATCGTCGAAGCGGTCGAAGACCACCAGGTCGGCACGGCGGCCCGGCTGGATAGCCCCACGGTCGTGGAGACGGAACCACTCCGCCGGGTTGAGGGTGGCCATGCGCATGGCGGTGATGGGATCGAGCCCCTCGGCGATGGCCGTACGGATCATGGAGTCGATGTGGCCGCGTTCCAGAAGGTCAAGTGGGTGGCGGTCGTCGGTGCAGAAGCAGAAGCGGCGGCAGTTCTGGGGCGTGACCAGCGGCAGGAGGTCGCGCAGGTTGTGCGCATTGGTGGCCTCACGGATGAAGATGTACATGCCCAGGCGCAGCTTTTCCTGCGCCTCTTCCACGGTTGTGCACTCGTGATCGGAGCCGATGCCGGCGGCGACGTAGGCGCTGAGGTGATGGCCGCTGAGGGTGGGGGCGTGGCCGTCAAGGACGTGGCCACGGAACATCTCCAGCTTCTCCACGACGGCCGGATCGCCCTGGACGACGCCGGGGTAGTTCATCATCTCTGCCAGGCCCAGGACGTAGGGGTCATTCATCAGGGGGATGACGTCTCTGGCTTCCAGGCGGGCGCCGGCAGTGGCCATAGGGGTAGCCGGCACGCAGGAAGGCACCATGACGAACATGCTCAGGCGGCCGTACTTGGCCTGGTCGAACATGTAGCGGATGCCGTCGAGGCCGTGCACATTGGCGATTTCGTGAGGGTCTACGATGACGGAGGTGGTGCCGTGGGGCAGCACGGCGCGGGCGAACTCGCGCACGCCGAGCATGGAGCTCTCGATGTGCACGTGGGCGTCAATGAAGCCGGGGGCCAGGTAAGCGCCGGCCAGGTCAATTTCCGCCTTGCCCTCGTAGCCCGGCCCCACCCCCACGATGCGCGAGTGGGTGATGGCCACATCGCTTTCGTACACCTCGGCGGAGAAGACATTGACCACCCTGGCGTGGCGCAGCACCAGGTCCGCAGGTTTGTCGCCGCGGGCAACAGAGACGATTTCGGCAACTTTCATGGCTGGCCCTCCTTTGCTATATTTTACCACACTCTGGCTCGCTGTCAACACAATGGGGCGGGTTGAGCTTGCCAAGTTCGCCCTTTTAGTGTATAGTTAAACACGCAGGGCCGGACGCCGTTTACGGACGGGCAGCGATAGCCCTCAGTATTCTCTGCAAGGGAGGTGATGACAGGGATTGCGGCTTCCCTGGCCGCTGGTTGCCGGTTTGAGGTTCAAAGATTCCAGGTTCTATGGCGACTTCGACCTTGAATCCCTCGCCGGTTGTTCGAACCGTCTCGTTGTCCCCATCAACTTGTGCTTCTTGAGAGAATTCGAGGAGGAAGAGAAATGTCCAGAAACACGCTGTGGATTATGATGGCCCTGCTGGTCATTGTGGCCGTCATCGCCGGCTGTGCGCCGCAACCCACCGTGGCCCCGCCGCCCACTCAGCCGCCGGCGACAGAGGTGCCCCCGCCGCCACCACCGGAGAAGTTGAAGGTAGCCTTTGTCTATGTGGCACCCATCGGCGACCTGGGCTGGACCTGGGCGCATGAGCAGGGCCGCCTGATGGTGGAGAAGACGTTCGGCGATCGGGTGGAGACGACCTACATCGAGAACGTGCCCGAAGGCCCTGACGCCGAACGGGTCATCCGCGACTTCGCCGAAAAAGGGTACGACGTCATCTTCACCACCTCTTTCGGCTTCATGGACCCCACCATCACCGTGGCTGCCGAGTATCCGGACAAGTTCTTCATGCACTGCTCCGGTTACAAGACGGCGGAGAACGTCGCCACCTACTTCGGCCGCATGTACCAGCCGCGCTACCTCTCCGGTCTGGTGGCCGGTAAAATGACCAAGTCCAACATCATCGGCTACGTCGCCGCGTATCCCATTCCCGAGGTGGTGCGGGGGATCAACGCCTTTACGCTGGGCGTGCGGGATGCCAATCCGCAGGCGGAAGTGCGGGTGGTGTGGACGAACACCTGGTTCGATCCCGTGCTGGAGAAGGAGGCAGCCGAGGGGTTGCTGGACCTCGGCGCCGACATCATCGCCCAGCACCAGGACACCACCGAGCCGCAGAAGGCGGCCAAGGACCGCGGCGTGCTGAGCATCGGCTACGACTCGGACATGGCCCAGTTCGTGGGCGATACCGTGCTCACCAGCCCGGTGTGGAACTGGGGGGTGTACTACGTGCAGCAGGTGCAGGCCGTGCTGGACGGCACCTGGAAGACGCATCAGTATTGGGGCAGCATGGCCGAAGGCATCACCGGCCTGGCCCCGCTGAGCCCGCGGGTGCCGGCTGACGTGGCTGCCCTGGTCGAGGAGAAGAAGCAGGCCATCCTCAGCGGCAAGTGGGATGTCTTCTGTGGCCCCATCAACAGCCAGGATGGCAAGCTGGCCATCGCCCCCGGCCAGTGCATGAGCGACGGCGACATGCTCAGCATGAGCTGGTTCGTGGAAGGCGTGGTCGGCGAGGTGCCCGGTGGCTCGCCGCCGCCGGTGGCTGAGGTTAAACTGCCCAAGGTGGCCTTCGTCTACGTCGGCCCCACCGGCGACATGGGCTGGACCTACGCCCACGACCAGGGCCGGCTGTATCTGGAGCGGGAGCTGGGCGTGGAGACAGCCTACAAGGAACTGGTGGCCGAAGGTCCCGACGCCAACCGCGTCATCCGCGACTTCGCCGAGAAGGGCTATGACGTCATCTTCGCCACCTCGTTCGGCTACATGGACGATGTGATCGAGGTGGCTGCCGAATATCCGGATGCGGTCTTCGAGCACTGCACGGGCTACAAGATTGCCGACAACGTGGGCATCTATGATGGCCGCGGCTACCAGGGCTGGTACCTCTCCGGCATTGTGGCGGGCAAGATGACCAAGAACAACAAGCTGGGCTACATCGCGCCTTACCCCATTCCGGAGGTGGTGCGCAACATGAACGCCTTCACCCTGGGAGCGCGCTCGGTTAACCCCGACGTCGAAGTACATCCCATCTGGATCTTCACCTGGGTGGACCCGCCCAAGGAGCGGGAGGCGGCGCTGGCCTTGGTGGACCTGGGCTGCGATGTCATCGCCCGCGAGAGCGACTCCACCGAACCGGACAAGGTGGCTGAAGAGAACGGGCTGTACGTGGTGGGCTACAACGCCTACGTGCCCGATGCCGCTCCCCATGCGCTGCTGACGGCGCCCATCTGGAACTGGGGCGTCTTCTACAAGAAGGCGGTGGAGGACGTGATGGCCGGCACCTGGGAGAACACCCCGGTATGGTGGGGTCTGAAGGAGGGGCTGCTGGAGCTGGCGCCCATCGCCGACTTCGTGCCCGATGACGTCAAGGCGCTGGTGGAGGAGAAGAAGCAGGCCATCATCGCCGGCGAGTTCGACGTCTTCCATGGCCCCATCAAGGACAACACCGGCGAGCTGCGCGTCGCCGAGGGCGAGCTCATGCCCGACGAGGCCAAGCTGGCCTTCGACTGGCTGGTGGAGGGCGTGGTCGGCGAGATCCCGAAGTAGGCACGCCTGGCGGGTGAATGAGTAACAGGTAGCGAGGCGCAGCGTCTCATGACCTTTGGCCTCGCTACCTGTTGCCTTGTCCGTGGAGATGAATGCGATGTAGGACAACTGCGAGCAGTTGTCCTACTATTGCTCGCCTAGAATAGTTTTGATGCATGTCGAGCGACTTCTGGATCAACTGACCTTCGAGGAGCAGGTTGCCCTCATTCAGCAGCTGGTATGGCGTCTACGTCAGACGGCCCAGTCCAAACAGCGCTGTGACTTGTATGGCATATGGCGCGACCGCTTTCCGGCTGACTTTGACCTGGATGCCACTCTGGCTGATATCCGTCATGAGTGGGAGCGCGAGTGGTAAGTGCAGGAACGCCGCCTTTTGGAGTGTCTATGATTGACACGTCATCGGATCCTGCCGTGGCCATGCGCGGCATCACCAAACGTTTCCCCGGCGTCCTGGCCAACGATCACATTGATTTTGAGGTGCAGGCGGGCGAGATCCACGCCCTGCTGGGCGAGAACGGCGCCGGCAAGTCCACCCTCATGAACATCCTCACCGGCCTCTACCGGGCCGATGAGGGGGAGATCGCCCTCCACGGCCGGCGGGTGGACATCCGTTCGCCGCGCGATGCCATCGCCCTGGGCATCGGCATGGTGCACCAGCACTTCATGGTGGTGGAACCGCTCACCGTCGCCGAAAATATCATTCTGGGGCTAAATAAGCCGCGCTTCGCCCTGAACATGAAGCGGGCCGAGGAAGAGATCGCCGCGCTCTCGCAGCGCTACGGCCTGCGTGTGGACCCGCATGCGTATATCTGGCAGCTCTCGGTGGGCGAACAGCAGCGGGTGGAAATCCTCAAGATGCTCTATCGCGGCGCCGATATCCTCATCCTCGATGAGCCGACGGCGGTGCTCACCCCTCAGGAAGCAGGCGAACTGGGCCGCACGCTGCGCCACATGGCCGCCGAAGGCAAGGCGGTCATTTTCATTACCCACAAGCTGGACGAGGTGGCCGAGTTCTCCGATCGCGTGACCGTGCTGCGGCGGGGCCGTGTGGTGGCCACGCTGCCCACAGCGGAAACCACGCGCTCCGACCTGGCCCGCCTTATGGTGGGGCGAGAGGTGCTCTTCCGCCTGGAAAAGGAGGCCGTCGAGCCGGGAGAGACGGTGCTGGACGTGCAGGGCCTGCGCGCCCTGGGCGACAAGGGGCTGCCGGCCTTGCAGGGGGTTTCCTTCCAGGTGCGGGCCGGGGAGATCCTGGGCATCGCCGGCGTGGCCGGCAACGGGCAGCGGGAACTGGCCGAGGTGCTCACCGGGCTGCGCAAAGCCAGCGCTGGCCGCGTGCTGGTGGGTGGCCGGGACATCACCAACCGCTCGCCCCGCGTGGTGATTGACGAAGGGGTGGCCCATGTGCCGGGTGACCGCCTGGGCATGGGGCTGGTGCCCGATCTGGCCGTGTCGGATAACCTCATTCTCAAGAGTTATCGCCAGCCGCCCTTCTGCGGCGGCTTTTTCCTGCATCGTGACAGCATCAACGAGCACGCCGACAACCTGATCGCCGCTTACGACATCGCCACCCCCAGCCCGGCGACGCCGGTGAAACTCCTCTCCGGCGGCAATCTGCAGAAGTGCATTCTGGCGCGAGAAATCACCACCGGCCGCGGCCTGCTGGTGGCCGTGCATCCCACCCGCGGGCTGGACGTGGGGGCCACCGAGGCCGTGCGTCGCACGCTGCTCGAGCAGCGGGCTGCCGGCATGGCCATTCTCCTCATCTCCGAAGACCTGGACGAACTGCTGGCCATCAGCGACCGCCTCGCCGTCATCTATGAGGGGCGCATCATGGGGGTGGTGGACGCTGCCAGCGCAGACCTGGAGGAGATCGGCCTCATGATGGCCGGCACGGAAGTGTCAACTTCAAACCCCAAACCTTAAACCTCAAACTCAAAGCGCGATGGGGATAAGGCCAAGGGGCAGCAAGGTGGCAGGTAGAGAGATGTCCAGGCTGTGGAAGCGGGGGCGTGTGTTGCTTCGGCGTATGGCTGATGGGGTAGAGCCACCTTTTGACATTGCGGAGCGCGCCTTCGAATTTGCATTAATGGTTGTGGAATTTGTGAAGGGATTGCCACCGGGTGTTGCTGAGTATCGCATTGCCTATCAATTGGTCAAGTCTGGCACTTCTGTCGGTGCCAATGTCGAGGAGGGATATGGCGCGGAATCTGTGAAGGATCGCATCCACAAGTTCGGTATTGCTCGCAAAGAAGCCAGAGAATCTTGTTATTGGTGCCGTCTGATCTGCGAAGCGGCTATCGGCGATGCGGAGGCAGCCGCATTCCTGGCCGACGAGGCTACACAGCTCGCCCGCATCCTCAGTTCTCTGATCCAGAAAGATCAACGCGGCCTTTGAGGTTTGAAGTTTAAGGTTTGAAGTTGAAAGTTCCGTCATGAGATTGATCATCGAAAAACGCCTGGAATCATCTCGTCTTATCGCCTTCCTGGTGCCCATCGCCTCCATCCTGTTGGCCCTGCTGGCCGGGGCGGGGTTGCTGGCCGCAGCGGGGGTCAATCCCTGGCAGACGTACAGGGCCATGGCTCTGGGGGCCTTTGGCAGCAAGTACAGCCTCTCCGAAACCCTGGTCAAGGCCATTCCCCTGATGCTGAGCGGGCTGGGGGTCTCCATCGCCTTCCGCATGCTCTTCTGGAACATCGGCGCCGAAGGGCAATTGGCCATGGGGGGCTTCGCCGCCGCCGGTGTGGCCCTCTTCCTGGCCGATAAGATCCCTGACCCGCTGCTGCTGCCGGCCATGTTCGTGGCCGCTTTCCTGGCCGGCGCCCTGTGGGGGCTGATCCCTGCCGGCCTCAAAGCCGCCCTGGGGGTCAACGAGATCATCACCAGCCTGATGCTCAACTACGTGGCCATCCTCTGGATCGAGCATCTCTTCTACGGCCCGTGGAAAGACCCGCAGGGCTACGGCTTCCCCGGCAGCGCGCAGTTCCCCAAGGCAGCCTGGCTGCCGCGGCTGACGGGGCGCGTGCATGCCGGGCTGATCATCGCCATCGTGGCCGCGGCTTTCCTCTGGCTTGTCCTCGGCCGCAGCAAATGGGGCTATGAGATCAAGGTCATCGGCGAGAATCCCCGCGCCGCCCGCTACGCCGGTATGAGCCTGGCCCGCAACATCCTCCTGGTGATGCTTTTGAGCGGCGGACTGGCCGGGCTGGCCGGCTTCGGCGAGGTGGCGGGCATCTCGCACCGCCTGCAAAAAGGGCTGACCGTCGGCTATGGCTACACGGCCATCATCGTCGCCTGGCTGGCCCGGCTCAACCCCTGGGGGGTGTTGCTGGTGGCCTTCCTGCTGGCCGGGTTGCTCGTCGGTGGCGACCAGATTCAGATCACCATGGGCCTGCCGGCGGCCATGGCCCTGGTGTTGCAAGGGGCCATCCTCTTCTTCGTGCTCGGCGGGGCTCTCTTCGCCCAGTACCGGCTGCGGCTGGTGCGCAGACCGCCGGGCCTGTCCACGTCGGCAGAGGTGACAGAATGAACATGGCCATGCTCGTCTCCATCCTCGCCGTGACTGTGCAGGCAGGCACCTCCCTGGTTTTCGCCACCATTGGCGAGATTTACACCGAGCGCTCCGGCATCCTCAACCTGGGAGTGGAGGGGATGATGCTCATGGGCGCGGTGGCGGCCTTTGCTGCCGCCTACCACACCGGCAGTGTGTGGCTGGGCGTGGCTGCAGCCATGGCCACGGGCGGCGTGCTGGCCCTCATTCATGCCTTCCTGACCATCACCCTGCGCACTGACCAGACGGTGACCGGTCTGGCCCTGACCATTTTCGGCACAGGGATGACCAGCTTCCTGGGGCAGCGGCTGGGGCCTGCCGGCAAGCCGCTGGTAGGGCTGATCGGCCCTCGTTTCGAGCGCTTGCCGCTGCCTGGCCTGTCCGACATCCCCTTCCTGGGCCGGGCGCTGTTCAGGCAGGACCTGCTCGTTTACGGCATGTACCTGCTTGTGCCATTGGCCTGGTATTACCTGTACAAAACCCGTCCTGGCCTGCATCTGCGGGCGGTGGGCGAGAACCCACAGACCGCCGACGCTATGGGGGTCAGTGTCAGTGGCATTCGCTATGCCTACACGGTGCTGGGCGGCATGCTGGTAGGGTTGGGTGGGGCACATCTCTCGCTGGCCTATACACCGGGCTGGACGGAGAACCTCACCGGCGGCCGCGGCTGGATCGTCATTGCCCTGGTCATCTTTGCCACCTGGGACCCGCTGCGGGCGGTGGTGGGGGCAGTGCTTTTCGGCGGGGTGAATGCCGTGCAATTCCGTCTGCAGGCCGCGGGCACGGCCATACCGCCGGCTTTTCTGGGCATGATGCCCTACCTCTTCACCATCCTGGTGCTGGTGGTGATCACCTGGTGGGAAGCCTTCCGCAAGCGGGTGGGGGCGCCGGCGGCGCTGGGGCTGCCGTACGCGAGAGAGGAAAAAGGGTAGGCCGGCGGGAAGCCTTCTGTAGGCAGCGTCGGGGCTGCCCAGGGTGGGCGAGGAAAAGGGCCAGGTGGTTTGCCCACGACGGTGTTTGGTGGTATGATAGGGGTCATAGGCCAGGCTGAGTTCTGGTGCTAGAATGGTGGGCAGTGTATGCTATCTGATGACATCATGGCAGCACCAGGGCTCTCCGGAGAGGGGCGGGAGCCCTTTTGTTATGTGCATCTAAAGAACAACCAGAGAGGTGAAGAAAACGATGAAAACAGACACATTTCGCGGCAGGGATTTTCTGACCCTGCTGGATTGGACGAAGGAGGAAGTGGAAACGATCCTGGACGTGGCACTGGACCTGAAGCGGCGTTACGCCCTGGGCGAATTGCACAATCACCTCCTGCCGGCCAAGACACTCTTCATGATCTTCTACAATCAGAGCCTGCGCACGCGCAACAGCTTCGAGGCGGGCATGACCCAACTGGGAGGCCATGCCCATTACCTTGTGCCGGGCGAGATCTACACACCAGCCCTGCCCGGCAAGGAGGTGGCCTACTCCACCGAGCGGGTGAGCGATGTGGCCCGCGTGCTCTCCCGCATGGGCCAGGCCATCGCCATCCGCTGCTACGGCAACCCGGTGGATTGGGTCTACGGCGGCGCCCACGAGCTGATGCGCAACTTCGCCTACTGGGCGGACATCCCCGTGCTCAACATGGAGTGCGACAAGTACCATCCCTTCCAGGCCCTGGCCGACATTCTCACGGTCAAGGAGAAGTTCGGCACCTTCAAGGGGGTCAAGTTCGTCATGAGCTGGGCCTATAGCCCCAGCGTGCACAAGCCGCGTGCCGTGCCCCAGAGCGCCATCATCGCCGCCACCAAGATGGGTTGTGATACCGTGCTGGCGCATCCCAAGGGCATGGAACTGGACGACGAGGTGCTGGACGCCTGCCGCCAGTACGCAGCGATGAACGGCAGTTCCTTCGAGATCAGCCACGATTTCGAGGAGGCACTGAAGGGGGCGCACGTGGTCTATCCCAAGTCCTGGACCGCCGTGCCCATGTTCCAGCCGCCCGTCGGCGAGCGGGACGAAAAGAAAGCCAAGGCCATCTTCGACGCCCACAAAGATTGGATCTGCACGCCCGATCACATGGCCCTGGCCGACCCTGAGGCCATCTACATGCACTGCCTGCCCGCCGATCGCGGCTTCGAGGTCACCGACGACGTGATTGACGGCCCGCAGTCGGTGGTCTTCGATGAGGCCGAGAACCGGTTGCACGTGCAGAAGGCAGTGATGGCGTTGACCATGAGGTAGACAACGAGGCACCGGGGCGCTGAGGCACCGGGGTACTAAGGCACCGAGGCGCTGAGGCACCGAGACGCCGAGGTACTGGGGCAGCGAGGCACCGGGGGACAAGAAGGTGCAGGAGACGACCCCCTTGCCTCGTTGACTTGTGTCCTCGTTGACTTCTGTTAAAGAGAGGTGACAGGCAATGAGCACGCGCGAACTCACAGAGATTCGCTGGCATGGCCGCGGTGGCCAGGGGGTGGTCACTGCCGGCAAGCTGCTGGCCGAGACGGCGTTGGGCACCGGGCAATACTTCCAGGCCTTTCCCGATTTCGGCCCCGAGCGTATGGGCGCGCCGATCCGCGCCTACACCCGCCTGAGTTCCAGGCCCATCACCATCCATTCCCAGATCGAGAACCCGGACGTGGTGCTGGTGCTCGATCCCACCCTGCTGGGTTCGGTGCCGGTGGCAGAGGGGCTCAGGGAAGATGGCATCCTTCTGGTCAATACGCCGATGAGCCCCCAGGAAGTGCGGGAGATCACCGGCTTCCACACCGGCAAGGTGTACACTGTGGATGCCAGCCATATTGCCATTGATGAACTGGGACGGGAGATCACCAACACCCCGATGCTGGGGGCCTTCGCCCGCGCCACCGGCCTGTTCGACATGGAGGCGCTGATCCAACAGGTTCGCGCCTGGTTCGGCAGCAAGGTGACTTCTGGGGTGGTGGAGGCGAATATCCGCGCCCTGCGCCGGGCAGCGGAAGAGGTGGTGGAAGGGTAAATGGGGAAACTGGCAGATTGGGAGACTGGTGAATTGGTAGGTGGGCGTACCCAATGTACCAGTGTACCAATCTACCAATCTACCAATCTACCGATCAAGGAGCAAACATCATGGCCCAATTGAAAGGATGGAAAGAGATTCCTATCGGCGGGATGATTCTGGAGGCGGGGAGCGCGATGGAGTACCGCACCGGCGGCTGGCGGGCCTTCCGGCCCGTGTTCGGCGAGGCGGCCTGCATCCACTGCATGCAGTGCTGGCTGTTCTGCCCCGACTCCAGCATCCTGGTCAACGGTGAGAATGAGAAAATGGCCGGCTTTAACCTTGACTACTGCAAGGGCTGTGGCATCTGTGCTTCGGTCTGTCCCGTCAACGCCAAAGTGATCCGGGAAGCGGGCGAAGCCCTGAAGCGCGATGACCCCCGCCTGTGTATCCGCATGGTCGAAGAAGGGAAATTCAAGGAGTAAGGCAATGAGCAGGTTTGAAGCACTGACCGGAGATAACGCGTTCGCTATGGCCATGCGCCAGGTCAACCCCGATGTCGTGGCTGCCTACCCCATCACCCCACAGACGGAGACGGTGGAGTTTTTCGCCGAGTATGTGGCAGATGGTTTGGTAGACACGGAGTTCATCTGTGTGGAAAGCGAGCATTCGGCGATGAGCGCCTGCGTGGGCGCCTCGGCGGCAGGGGCGCGGGTGATGACCGCCACCTCGGCTAACGGCCTGGCGCTGATGTGGGAGATCGTCTACATTGCTGCCTCCCTCCGGTGCCCCATCGTGATGAGTGTGGTCAACCGCGCCCTCTCTGGCCCCATCAACATCCACTGCGATCACTCCGACGTGATGGGCATGCGGGATAGCGGCTGGATCATCCTCTTCTCCGAGAACGGCCAGGAGGCCTACGACAACGCCTTTCAGGCTGTGCGCATCGGCGAGCACCCCGACGTGCTGCTGCCGGTGGCGGTCTGCCAGGATGGTTTCATCACCAGCCACGCCATGGAGCGGGTGGAGGTGTACGATGATGCCGACGTGAAAGCCTTTATCGGCACTTATCGCCCGCAGTGGTCGCTCCTGGACCTGGAGCATCCCAAGACCTATGGGCCGCTGGACTTCTACGACTACTACTACGAGCACAAGCGGCAGCAGGTGGAGGCTATGGAGCACGCCCAGAGGGTGATCCTGGAGGTGGCCGAGGAGTTCAACCGCAAGTTCCACCGCAACTACGGCCTGTTCGAGCCGTATCGGCTGGAGGACGCCGAGGTGGCTGTGGTCGTCGCCAACTCGACGGCCGGGACGGCCAAAGTGGTGGTGGATGCGCTGCGCGCCGAGGGATTGAAGGTGGGGCTCCTAAAGCCACGAGTGTTCCGCCCCTTCCCGGCCAGAGAGCTGGCCGATGCGCTGGGCCATCTGAAGGCTGTGGCGGTGATGGATCGCTCCATCTCCTTCGGCGCTATGGACAACGCTGGCCCCCTGTTCCTGGAGCTGGCCGCGGCGCTGGCGCTGCACGGGGTGCAGGTGCCGATAGCCGATTATGTCTTCGGCCTGGGTGGGCGGGACATCCGGCCGGGCGAGATCGAGCGGGTCTATCGCGAGGCGCTCCAGATGGCCGAAACGGGGCAGGTGGCGCGCCGCGTCACGTATCTGAGTGTACGGGAGTGAATCGCACATCGCACATCGCATATCGCACATCGCAGATCGCAGATCGCAGATCGCAGATCGCAGATCGCAGATCGCAGATCGCAGATCGCAACGCCACAGGTGAAGAGGGATGGCTTTCAGGTTCGAGGGTTTGGAGATATGGCATCTGGCGCGGGAGTATGCAGCGCACATCTATGAAATCACTGCCCGCTTTCCCGCGCACGAGCGGTATGCATTGGCGGACCAACTGAACCGAGCAGCCAACTCTGTCGCTCTGAACATAGCCGAAGGGGCCGGACAGGACATTTCAGGCCAATTCAGGCGCTATTGTAACTACCTACCCTGTCACTGCGAGCGAAGCGAAGCAGTCTCCTGGAATCGAAACAGGAGATTGCTTCGCCCCTTCGGGGCTCGCAATGACGCCAGCCCACCGCTATATCTCACGTTGCAAGGCCGAAGGTAGGCAGTTACGCGCTATTAGGCTTTGCGGTAGGTTCGGTCTGCGAAGTGGTTGGCGGGTTGTTTCTGGCTCTCGACCGCGGTTACATTGACGAGGTTACTCACGCTCGGCTGTACGATGAGGGCGATCGGCTGATCCGCAAGATTACCAATTTCCGCAAGACATTGCGATAAACGATAGGCGATAAGCGATAAGCTTTTGGCCTGTATGGCGAAGGAGCATGATTATGCCTACCAAACTGATTCCTAAAGAACTTTCCAAACGCCCGGACCGGCTCTCGCCCGGGCATCGTCTGTGTGCCGGCTGTGGCGCTTCGATCATCGTGCGGCAGATGCTGGCCGCCATTGACGAACCGGTGGTCCTTTCCAATGCCACCGGCTGTCTGGAGGTGGCGACGACCATCTATCCCTACACTGCCTGGCGAGTGCCCTGGATCCACAACGCCTTCGAGAACTCCGCTTCCACGATGGCCGGTATCGAGGCGGCCTACCGTAGCATGGTGCGGCAGGGCAAGATCCCCGAGCAAAATGTGAAATTCATCGCTTTCGGCGGCGACGGCGGCACCTATGACATCGGCCTGCAAGCCCTCTCTGGCGCTATGGAGCGTGGCCATCAAATGCTTTATGTCTGCTATAACAACGAAGCCTACATGAACACGGGCATCCAGCGCTCCAGTGCCACCCCCCTGGGTGCGCACACCACCACCTCGCCGGCCGGTTCCGTCATCCCCGGCAAGCCGCAACTGCGCAAGGACCTGACGGCCATCATGGCCGCCCACGACATTCCCTATGTGGCCCAGGCAGCGCCCAGCCAATGGCGTGATCTGATGCAGAAGACGCGCAAGGCGGTCAACTGCGGCGGGCCGGCCTTCATGAACGTGCTCTCCTCCTGCAACCGCGGCTGGCGACACGGCACAGATGAGACCATCGAGATCACCCAACTGGCTGTGGACACCTGCTACTGGCCGCTGTACGAGGTGGAGAACGGCGAGTGGCGGCTGACCTACAAGCCCAAGGAGAAGATCCCCGTGGAAGAGTGGCTGAGGCGGCAGGGGCGGTTCCGCCATCTCTTCACGCCACAGAACCGCCACATCATTGACGAGTTGCAGGCCGAGGTGGACCGCCGCTGGGAGCGGCTGTTGAAGCTGTGCGGCGAGGCCTGAGCATGTAGGGCAGCTCCTGTGGAGTGGCCCTATTTCCCAATCTACCAGCCTGCCAATAAGGGTTTCAGGTTCAGGTTCCGGGTTGAAGGTTCCAGGTTCCAAGAAAACCTGAAACCCTTCGGGCTGAGCCCTTCACTGCGTTCAGGGCAGGCTCTCAGGGCGAAGCCTTGAACATGGAACCTGGAACCAGGCTCTATTCGGAGGATGTCATGGATCTCTACGGCAAGGACTTCATCTGCACACAGGAATGGGCCTTTGAGGAGTTGATGGCTGTCCTGGATCTGGCCGCGGAGATGAAGCGGGATCGCTTCTCCGAGCGCTGGGCGGGCATCCTGAAGCACAGAACTTTCTTCATGTTCTTCTACAACCCTTCGGTGCGCACTCGCCAGTCCTTCGAGTGCGCGGCCACGGAGCTGGGCGGACATGCCCAGTTTCTGGAGCCGAGGGCCATGCGCCTGAAGACGGCCAAGGCGGCCGGCGAGACGGTGGAAGACGCGGCCAAAGTGATGAGCCGCTATGCCTGCGGCATCGGCATCCGCATCCTGGAAGATCAGGTGCCTTACTACGGCGCAGGCGACGAGATGCTGCGCGAATACGCTTACTGGGCCGATATCCCCATCGTCAACATGGCCGATGACCGTTTCCACCCCTGCCAGGGGCTGGCCGACGTGATGGGCTGGGCCGAATGGTACGGCGGCGGGCCCGGGCAGCCTGACTACGGCGCGCTGCGGGGCAGGAACTTCCTGCTCACCTGGGCCTCGGGCGCGCTGGCCCGCTCCTGGTGCTCGGTGCAGGAAGCGCTGCTCATCGCCTCCCGCTTCGGCATGAACGTCACCGTGGCCCGGCCCGAAGGGTACGATCTGGACCCCCAGGTATATGAGTGGACACGGCAAAACTGCGCTGCCCACGGGGCGACGTTCCGCACGACCGACGATCCGCTGGAGGGCTATCGCGGCGCGCACATCGTCTACTCCCGCAACTGGGTCACGCCGCAGGCCTACCAGGACGGCGTGTTCCAGAAGCAGGCGGAGATCGAAAAGGCCATGGCCTACCAGGGCTGGACGACGACCGCCGAGCGCATGGCGCTGACCGACAACGCCATCTTCACCCACCCCATGCCGGTGGACCGGGGCAGCGAAGTGACCGACGAGGTGGCCAGCGGCCCCCGTTCGGCCATCTACGACATCGCCGAGAACCGCTTGCATGTGCAGAAGGCGGTGATGGCGCTGACGATGGGAGGAGCAGACCTATGACCAAGAAAGTCGCCGTCGTCGCTATCGGCGGCAATTCGCTGATCGTAGATCGCAATCACCAGACGGTGGACGATCAGTGGGCCGCGGTGCGGGAGACCTGCAAGCACCTGGCCGGGATGATCGAACGGGGCTGGAACCTGATCATCACCCACGGCAACGGCCCGCAGGTGGGCTTCATCCTGCGCCGCTCCGAGATCGCCGAAAAGGTGGAAGGGGTGCACCCTGTTCCCCTGGACATCATCGGCGCCGACACGCAGGGTTCCATCGGCTACATGATCACCCAGGCCCTGGGAGACGAACTGCGGCGGCGCGGCATCGCCCGTCAGTGTGCGGCGATCGTCACCCAGGTACTGGTGGACAAGGACGATCCGGCCTTCCAGAACCCCACCAAGGGCATCGGCGGTTTCACCGACGAGGAGGAGGCGCGCAAGTTCGAGAAGGATGGCTGGGTCGTGGGGTACGAGGCCGGCCGCGGCTGGCGGCGCAAGATCGCTTCCCCCATTCCCTTGCAGGTTATCGAGTTAGAAGCGGTGAAGACGCTGGTGGACGCGGGGTTCATCGTCGTCACCGTGGGCGGCGGCGGCATCCCCGTGATCAGGGACGAGCAGGGCAACCTGCGCGGCACCCGCTCGGTGATTGACAAAGACCGCGCCAGCAGCCTGCTGGCGCGCAACCTGAAAGTGGACCTGCTGCTCATCTCCACCGGCGTGGAGAAAGTGGCTCTGAACTTCGCCCAACCCAACCAGCGATGGCTGGAGCGCATGACAGTCAGCGAAGCCAAACGCTATCTCGCCGAAGGGCACTTCCCGCCGGGCAACATGGGACCCAAGATCGAGGCCATTGTCGAGTTTCTGGAGGCCAACCCGGCGGGCCAGGCGTTGATCACCGATCCCTGGAACATCGAGCGGGCGCTGGACGGCAAGACAGGCACGTGGATTGTGCCGGATTAGCTGCCTGAACATGGACCACGTCGCGTCGCTCAAGTGCCTCATCTGCGGGGCAGAATACGCTCCTGATGAGGTGCTCTACGTCTGCCCGAAGCACGGCGACGAGGGCATCCTCGACGTGCAATACGATTACGGGCTGATCGCTCAGCGGGTGGACCCGCCGCGGCTGGCCAGGGACCCTGATCCTTCCATCTGGCGCTACCTGGAGCTTTTGCCGGTGGATGGTGAGCGCTTCCGCCGTTGGCGGGCATCGCTGGGGGGCTCGGCGCCGGCCTACCCCATCTTCAACGTCGGCTCCACACCGCTCTACGCGCCGCCGCGGCTGCGGGAGCAGTTGGGCCTGCTGCATCTCTGGGTGAAGGATGATGGGCGGCTGCCCAGCGGCTCGCTCAAGGACCGAGCCAGCGCGGTGGGCGTGATCAAGGCGCGGGAGCTGGGGCGGGAGGTCATCGCTGCCGCCAGCACGGGCAACGCCGCCTCGTCGCTGGCCAACCTCACCGCGGCCAGCGAGTTCCGCACCGTCATCTTCGTGCCCCAGGCTGCGCCGCCGGCCAAGATCGCCCAACTTCTGGTCTTCGGCTCCACCGTGCTGGCCGTGCGCGGCACCTATGACGACGCCTTCGACCTCTGCTTGCAGGCAGCGAAGGCTTATGGCTGGTACAACCGCAACACCGGCTACAACCCCTACATGAGCGAGGGCAAGAAGACGGCGGCCTACGAAATCTGCGAGCAATTGGGCTGGCAGGCCCCCGACTGCATCTTCGTCTCCGTGGGCGATGGCTGCATCATCGGCGGCCTGCACAAGGGGCTGAAGGACCTGCGGGCGTTGGGCTGGATTGACCGGATGCCCAGGCTGATGGGCGTGCAGGCGGCCGGCTCGGCAGCCCTGTACGACGCCTGGCAGGCGGGCCTGTCCCCGCTGGAGATGACGCCCATCGAGGCGCGCACCATTGCCGACTCCATCTCTGCCGGACTGCCTCGCGACCGCATCAAGGCCCTGGCTGCCGTGCGGGAGACGGGCGGGGCCTACATCAGGGTGAGCGACGAGGAGATCCTGGCCGCCATCCCCGCGCTGGGGCGGGGCTGCGGCGTCTTTGCCGAACCGGCAGGGGCGGCCAGCTATGCCGGGTTGCTCAAAGCCCTGGCCGAGGGGCTGGTAGATCGGGAGGAGCGGGTGGTGGTGCTGGTCACCGGCAATGGGCTGAAGGATGTGGCCAGCGCCCGTAAGTCCGTGGGCGAGCCTCACGTCATCGAGCCCACAATGGATAGTCTGCAGCGGTTGCTGTTGGGTATGGTGGGAGTAGATGGACGCTGAACTTGAGGCATTGGTAGCAGCAATACAGGTGAAGGTGAGGGAGGGACAATACCGCCTGACCAGCCACGCCGAGCGGGAGAGAGAAGCTGACCAGATCACCATTCGAGAGATCAGAGAAGCGCTGCTTTCCAGTCAATGTGAGGTGATTGAGAATTACCCCGATGATCCACGAGGAGCCAGTTGCCTGGTGCTCGGCTTCACACAGGCGAATCTCCCGATCCACCTGGTCTGTGGCGTAGCGCGATTGGATGAGATGCTCATTATCACCACCGTGTATCGTCCGGATCGTGATGAGTGGATTGATTGGCGACAGCGAAGAGAGGAAGTGTGATGAGCAAGATGACAAGGTGTTATTTCTGTAAAGGAAAACTGACTGAAAAGAAGATCCACCATGTGCATCACTGGGGAGAACGCATTGTTGTGTTCGAAGACGTCCCCGCGGAAGTCTGCCAGCAATGTGGGGAGGTTTACTTTCGCCCCGAGGTTTTGGAAAAGATGGACGAGGCTGTACTGGAGGAACTCAAACCGAAGGCGAGACTCTCTATCCCGGTATTCTCCATGCCGGAGCTGGTGGCAGCGTGAGCGTACTCCATGGCCAGGGAAAGCCAATGGCCAGACCGCGTTGCATGGTGCGTGTTCCGTAGTGCACGCAACACGCACCACGCAACACGTTTCACATCCGCTCAAGAGCTGTCCTTGAAGGGTTCCCACGAAAGGGGTGTCCATGAAAATCCTCATCTCTGTGGACATGGAAGGCATCTCCGGCGTGGTCACGAGCGACCACATCTCGTCCGACCACAAGGAGTACGAACGCTTCCGCAAGTTGATGACCGCTGAGGCCAACGCGGCCATCGAAGGGGCGCTGGCCGGCGGGGCGACGCAGATTGTCGTGAATGACAGCCACGGCGGCATGGCCAACATCCTCATCGAGGAGCTGAACCCGGCCGCCGAACTGATCTCCGGCAGTCCCAAACCCTTCGGCATGATGGAGGGCCTCGGGCCGGACGTGGATGGCGTGTTTCTCGTCGGCTACCACGCCGCCTCGGGCACGGGGGCGGCGGTGCTGGAGCACACCTGGAGCGGCCGCCTGGTGGAAGTGCGGCTCAACGGCCGCCCGGTGGGCGAGATGGGGCTTAACGCAGCGCTGGCCGGGGCCTACGGCGTGCCGGTGCTCCTGGTCACCGGCGATCGGGCGGTGACCGAGGAGGCTCGCGCCCTGCTGGGCCACATCGAGACGGTGGCGGTCAAGGAGGGCGTGACGCGCAGCGCGGCCCGCTGCCTGCCCCCTGAAGTGGCGCGGGAACGTATCCGCCAGGCGGCCGAGCGTGCCCTGAAGCTTGGCGTGCCGCCTTTCGTCGTGTCGCCGCCTATCACGCTGCGCATCGTCTTCCAGCGAGCCTTGCACGCCGACATGGCCGGGTTGCTGCCGGGCAGCGTGCGGGCCGATGGCCGCACCGTCGAATGGACGGGCGAGGACATGCCCACGGTGTACAAAGTGTTTCGGGCCATGACGTCGCTGGCTGCGGCAGATTCGTAAAGGATTATCCGATGATAGACCTGACCATTGACAACGAACGATTGGAAAGGGCGGTCCAGAGAGCGCGAGAGCGCCGTATCATCATCCCCACCTTTGCCCAGATGAAAGACCCGGCGCGGATCCCTGCCGGCATCAAGGCCAGGCTGAAAGAGGTCGGCCTGTGGGACATCAATTCGCTCAACCTCTTCCGCATCACCTGGAGGAACGAACCGGTAGCCCACGGCGGCGGGTTCGGCGGTGTCAACACCATGGAATTGCCGCCGTCGCTCACCGGCGTGCCGGCACGTATCATCGCCCTGGTGGGCAAGTGGTTCCCCACCGGTGCGCACAAGGTAGGGGCGAGCTTTGGCTGCCTGGTGCCACGGCTGGTCACCGGCCAGTTCGACCCCACCACTCAGAAGGCGGTCTGGCCTTCCACCGGCAACTACTGTCGCGGCGGCGCCTACGACTCGACTCTGCTGGGCTGCGAATCCATCGCCATCCTGCCCGAGGAGATGAGCCGCGAGCGCTTCGAGTGGCTGGCCACGGTGTCCGGCGAAGTCATCGCCACCCCCGGCTGCGAGAGCAACGTCAAGGAAATCTTCGACAAGTGCTGGGAGCTGAAGGCCGAGCGGGGCGATGACATCGTCATCTTCAACCAGTTCGACGAGTTCGGCAACCACCTCTGGCACTACGCCGTCACCGGCCAGGCCATGAAAGAGGTCCTGGAGCGGGAAATGGGCCCGCGGGACACCTACCGGGGCGTGGTGCTGACCACCGGCTCGGCGGGCACCATCGGCTGTGGCGATTATCTGAAAGAGATTTTCCCGGCCAGCAAGGTGGCGGCCAGCGAGGCGCTGCAGTGCCCCACGCTGCTCCTCAACGGCTTTGGGGGGCATCGCATCGAGGGCATCGGCGACAAGCACGTGCCCTGGATCCACAACCTCAAGAACACGGACCTGGTGATGGCCATAGACGACGCCGCCTGTATGGCCCTGGTGCGCCTCTTCAACGAGCCGGCGGGGCGGGCCTATCTGGTGCGGCAAGGTGTGCCCGAAACGCTGGTCAGCCAACTGGACCTTCTGGGCATCTCCAGCATCGCCAACGTGCTCTCCTGCATCAAGTTCGCCAAATGGTACGAGCTGGGCGAGCATGACATCGTGCTGACCGTCTTCACCGACTCCATGGAGCTGTATCAGAGCCGCCTGCGGGAGCTGCGCGAGGAGCATGGCGAGTACAGCCCACTTTCCGCTGCCGCCGACTATCACCGCTACCTGCTGGGCTGCACGGTGGACTACGTGGAGGAGCTGGGCTACTGGGATCGCAAACGCATCCACAACCTCAAGTACTTCACCTGGGTCGAGCAGCAGGGCAAAACTGTCGAGGAGCTTCAGGCCCAGTGGTATGACCCCGACTACTGGAGCAGCATCCACCGCCAGGTCGAGGAGATGGACGGGCTGATCGAACAGTTCAACGCCAGGACAGGATTGCTGGGCGAGTTCAGGTGATAGTCACTTTCAAAGTGACTGTCACCTGACCTGACTGTTACCTGAGAGGTTGAGGAGGGCCTGTATGAAGTTGTCACCATCTCGCTGGCGCGACACCGTCGTGGGTATTCTCATCCCCATCGGGGCGGTGGCCGGCGCGCTGCTGGCCGGGGTGCTGATCCTCGTCTTGGCCGGTGTCAACCCCGTTAAAGCCTACGGCCCGTTGCTCATCGGCCCCTTCGCCAACCTGTACGGCATCGCCCAGACCATCACCAAGGCCACCCCGCTGTTGCTGGTCGGGCTGGGCATCTGCATCGGTTTCCGGGGAGGTGTGATCAACATCGGCGGAGAAGGGCAGATTGTCGCCGGGGCCTTGTTCACCACCTGGGTTGGCTTGCAGCTCAGGTCTTTACCCGGCATCGTCCTGATCCCTCTCCTTCTCCTCACCGGTTTCATCGGCGGTGCCCTATGGGGTGCTGTGCCCGGCATCCTCAAAGCCAGGCTCAATGCCAGTGAGATCTTGAGCACGATTATGATGAACCTCATCGCCGCTCAAGGGGTGAGCTTCTTGCTGCGCGGCCCGATGATTGACCCTGCGGAGATTGCCTATGGCACCGGCTTTCCTCAATCAGAGGCGCTGACGGAATGGGCCTGGCTGCCGCGCGTGATCCCCAGGACAACCGTCCATCTGGGGGCGATCATTGCCCTGGTGATGGCGGTGCTGGTCTACGTGTTTCTCTGGCGGACGACGATTGGCTACCGCGTGCGGGCGGTGGGATACAGTAAGGACGCCTCTCGCTACGCCGGGATCAACGTGGCTCGCTACGCTGTGCTGGCCATGCTCCTCAGCGGCGGTTTGGCCGGGCTGGCCGGGGCGGTGGAGGTGATGGGCATCCACCATCGCCTGCTGGACGGCGTATCCGCCGGGTATGGATTCACGGGCATTGTGGCCGGATTGTTCGGCAAACTACACCCTATTGGTGTCATTCCGGCCTCTTTCTTGTTTGGCGCTCTGCTGGTTGGGGCCGACAAGATGCAGCGGGCGGTAGGGGTCTCGCCGGGCATCGTCTATGCGCTGCAGGGTCTGGTCGTCCTCTTCGTCGTCAGCAGCGACCTTTGGGTGCGACGCCGGTCGGCGCGGCGGGTGGAAGGCGGTGGAGAGGAGCTCGTCAATGATTAACGAACTTCTGAAAGAGGGGGCTTTGATCCTCATCCTGGCCAGTGGGGTGCGGCTGGCCACCCCTTACCTCTTTGCCGCTTTGGGCGAGATGATCGGCCAGCGTTCTGGCGTGCTCAATCTCGGTGTGGACGGCACGATGATGTTGAGTGCTTTCACTGCCTTCTACGTCACTTTTGCCAGCGGCAGCCTGGCCTTGGGCGTATTGGTCGGTGTGTTGACCGGGGGGCTGATGGGGCTGATCATGGCCGTGGTCAGTGTGACCATGCGAGCCGAGCAGGGCATCAGTGGCATCGGCCTGCATCTGTTTGGTTTAGGCATGTCGAACCTGCTTTTCCGTCTGTCTCTCGGCGCCATCAGCACGGTGGAGGGCTTCAGGCCTCTATCCGTCCCCATCCTCTCGGACTTGCCGGTGATCGGTGCCGTCTTTTTCCGGCACAACGTGCTGGTATATCTGGCCTTTGTGCTGGTGCCTGTGGCCTGGGTTGTGCTGTTCAGGACGCCGCTGGGCCTCAAGATTCGCGCGGTCGGGGAGAACCCGCAAGCAGCCGACACATTGGGGGTGAGTGTGACGGGCATTCGCTACCTGTGTGTCATCATTGGCGGGATGATGTCCGGATTGGCCGGGACGTACCTGTCTATCGGTCTGAACAACATGTACGTGGACAACATCACCAACGGGATGGGCTGGATTGCCGTGGCCCTGGTCTACTTTGGCCGTTGGCACCCGTGGGGCGTGCTGGCCGGTTCGCTGCTGTTCAGCGTGGTCAATGCCCTGCAAATCTGGGTCCAGGTACGAGGCATTGCCATTCCCTATGAGTTTGCGGTGATGATGCCTTATGTGCTGACCATTGTGGCCCTGGCCTTTGCCGTCCGTCGAGCGCAGCAGCCAGCCGCTCTTTCCAAACCCTACGAGAGGGCTGAGGCGTAGGTCAGGGGTGCTCATTGCCGTTCGGACGGTCGCGGCCGGTCGTGTCCATGGGGCCATAGCGCTGTCTGGGGAAGGAGGAGCCTATGCTCGATTAACCAGGTGACTGACCGATACTCTTGGTTGTTTCAGGTCGTTTTTTTCTCTGGACTTGGAACCTGCAACTTGAGATTTGAAGCCCTGTTACGGACTGACCAACTAACCCACTATCAACAGAACGGAGGGAGATCCCATGCAAAAGTACGCCATGTTTATGTTCAGTGTCTTATTGGTGGCGGCCCTGCTGGTGGCGTGTGCGCCGCCTACGCCTGTGGCTCCGGAAAAGGTGCGCGTGGCCCTCATCCTGCCCAGCACCATAGATGATCTGGCCTGGAGCCAGAGCATGTACGAAGGGGTCAAGGCTGTCCAGGCTGAGTTGGGCGAGGATCGTATGGAGGTGACGGTCACCGAGAACCTGTGGAACCCGGTGGACGCCGCGGCGGCCATCCGTGACTTCGCCGAACAGGGCTACCATCTGATCATCGCCCATGGTGCGCAGTACCAGAACAGCCTCTTCGAGATCGCCCCTGACTTCCCTGACACCTCTTTTGCCTACGGCACCTCGTTCAAGACGGGTGACAACATCTTTGCCTACGATCCGCAAGCTCAGGAGGGAGGCTACCTGCTGGGGATCATCGCCGGGATGATGACCAAGACCAACAAGATCGGCGTGGTGGGGCCGGTCGAAGCCGGCGATGCGGTCAAATACAACTACGGCTTTGTGCAGGGGGTGGCCTCGGTGAACCCTGACGCTGAGGTGTCGGTGACGTACACCGGCTCCTTTGGCGATACAGCGGGTGCCGGGGAGATGGCCAAGACGCACATGGACAACGGCGCCGACTTCCTCACCGGCACTGCTCAACAGGCGGTGGGCGCTATCCAGGCCGCCAAGGAGCGGGGAGTCCCCTGGTTGGGCAGCGACATGGATCAGAGCGTCGTCTGGCCTGATACGGTCATGGCTGCCCAGGTCTATAATTGGAAGGAAGTGGTCAGGCGCATGGTGGATGCTCGCGTCGAAGGCAAGAAGGGAGGCGAGCACCTGAGCCTCAGCTTTGCCAATGGCCGGCTGTCGCTTCACTTCAATGACAGATTCAACATCCCTGCCGACGTCAAGGCCAAAGTTGAGACCACGTTACAGGCCATCAAAGATGGCAGCCTGGTAGTGCCACTGCCTTCAGAGTAAGGCTTCAACCGGGAGCAGGGGCGGGGGTTTCCCTGTCCCTGCTCCCTTGACCTGTTTGCCCCTTGATTCGATGGGGTATCCGACTGTAGTACAGGGGGGGCGTATGGCCACAGCACGACCCGGCATCATCACCAGCCTGGAGATGTGCGGCATCGTCAAGCGATTCCCTGGCGTTTTGGCCAACGATGGCGTGGATTTCGACGTCCGGGCCGGTGAAGTGCATGCCTTGCTGGGTGAGAACGGTGCCGGCAAGAGCACGTTGATGAAGATCCTGTACGGCCTTTACCAGCCCGATGCAGGGGAGATCTTGCTCAACGGCCGGCCGCTCAACATTGCCTCGCCAGCGCAGGCCATTCGTCTGGGCATTGGCATGATTCATCAGCACTTCATGCTCATCCCGCCCCTGACCGTTGCCGAGAACGTCATCATCGGGTTGCCATCCTCGCGGCGGATTTTTGTGGACACCGACCGCGCCGCTCGCCGCATCAGCGAACTGGCGGATGCTTACGGTTTACAGGTAGACCCCCGCGCCTTTGTATGGCAACTGGCCGTCGGCGAGCAGCAGCGTGTGGAGATCATCAAGGCACTCTACCGGGGCGCCGATTTGCTTATCCTGGATGAGCCGACGGCCGTGCTTACGCCGCAGGAGGTGGACGAACTCTTTGCCACCCTGCGTCAGATGAAGCAGAATGGTCATGCCCTTATATTCATCACTCACAAGCTGCACGAGGTGATGGCTATCAGTGACCGGGTGACGGTGCTGCGCGATGGCCGTGTGGTGGGCCGGGTCGCCACCCAGGACACCGACGAGGCCGCCTTGGCGCGCATGATGGTGGGGCGCGACGTGATCCGCACCTGGGAAAAGCCGGCCATCACGCCAGGTCAGGTCCTCTTGTCCGTGGAAGACCTGGAAGCCCAGAGCGACAAGGGAACCCCGGCCCTCAAGCGGGTGTCGCTGGAGGTGCGCGAAGGGGAGATCGTGGGCATTGCCGGCGTCAGCGGCAACGGGCAGCGTGAACTGGCCGAAGCCATCACCGGCCTGCGGCCCGTGACGGGCGGGCGGGTCATCATCGCCGATCGCGACGTGACCAATTGCTCTCCTGCCGAAGTGCTGGCTGCTGGCCTCAGCTTCATTCCCGAGGGGCGGATGACGATGGGGGTCATCAAGGAGTTCAGCGTCTGGGAAAACGCCATCCTGGAGACCCACGCTCAACCGCCGCTGGCCCGCGGCATGTTCCTGGATTTCAAGCGCATTGCCGATCACACCCGCCGACTGATTGGCGACTACGAAGTGAAAACGCCCAGCCAGGAGACACCGGTCAAGAACCTCTCGGGCGGCAACATCCAGAAGCTGATCCTGGCCCGCGAGCTGAGTCGTGCGCCGAAGGTCCTGGTGGCTGCTCAGCCGACGCGGGGGGTGGACGTTGGCGCTACCGAGTACATCCACCGCCGCCTCATTGAGCAGCGAAGCCAGGGGACGGCCACTTTGTTGATTTCGGAGGACCTGGACGAGATCATGGCCCTCTCGGATCGCATTGCCGTCATGTACGAGGGGCAGATCATGGGGGTGGTGCGCGGCGATGAAGCCTCCCCGGAGCAGCTCGGTCTGCTGATGGCCGGTGTGCGTTCGTAGTTCGCTATTTTGGGGATTCCAGACAAGCCGCCAAGGTGAGAGGGGAAGACCTATGTCCGACGTGATGAGAGTTCAACCTTTTGCCGTTCTCCTCACCCGCATCCTGCGCGAGTGGGATGGGAGCCAGTCCATTTTCGGGATTCACCGCTCGCTCTTTTACACGCCCCGACCGGACAGCCCCTACGCCACACACATGTTCGGATGCCACCTGGCCACGCCCATTGGCCCGGCGGCAGGGCCACATACCCAGTTGGCCCAGAACATCCTCTGCGCCTGGCTCTCCGGCGGCCGCTTCATCGAGCTGAAGACCGTGCAGGTCATGGACGAGCTGGAGATCCCCCGGCCCTGCATAGACATGGAGGACGAGGGCTACAACGTCGAATGGTCGCAGGAGCTCAGGCTGGAGCAATCCGCCGGGGAGTACATCAAAGCCTGGGTGCTGATCCACGTCCTGCGGCGGCTGCTGGGCTTCGAAGGCCGGGTTCCCTTCGGCACCATCTTCAACATGAGCGTGGGCTACAACCTGGAGGGCATCCAGAGCCCGCCCATGCAGCGCTTTATGGACCGGCTGCAGAACCCGGCCGAGGACCTCGCCGCCATCCAGCACATTCTCGAGACCCAATTCCCCCAATTTACCGATTTACCGATTCCCAATCACCCAATTACCAACAACGTCACCCTGTCCACCATGCACGGCTGCCCGCCGGACGAGATCGAGCGCATCGCCCGTTACCTGATGGAGGAACGGGGGCTGCACACCACGGTCAAGCTGAACCCCACCCTGCTGGGCAAGGAGGCGGTGATGCACATCCTCCATGACCACCTGGGGTTCACCGAGATTCACATCCCCGACCGCGTGTTCGAGCATGACCTGCAGTACGACCGGGCAGTGGAATTGATCACGAGGCTCCAGCAGGTGGCCGCTCAACGCGGGCTGACCTTCGGCGTGAAGCTGAGCAATACCCTGGCTATGGCCAATCATAAAGGGGTGCTCCCCGGCGACGAGATGTACATGTCCGGCCGCGCCCTCTACCCCATCACCATCAAGCTGTTCCACAAACTGGCGCAGGAGTTCGATGGCCGCCTGAACGTCTCCTACTCCGCCGGGGCCGATGCCCTCAACGTGACCACTATCCTGGCCTGTGGTGCTCGCCCGGTCACGGCGGTCTCCGATCTGCTGAAGCCAGGCGGCTATTCCCGGCTCCTGCAGTACCTGGAGAACCTGGAGCGGGAGATGCAGGCCCGTGGGGCGACGAGCCTGGAAGAGCTTGCACGGGACGGCCTGGCCAACCTGGAGCGGGCCGCAGCCGAGGCGCTGCAAAACCGGCGTTACAAGAAAAGCTATTTCCCCTATGGCCTGCCCAAGGTCGAATCTGGCCTGGGCCTGTTCGACTGTATCACCGCCCCCTGCGTGGCGCAGTGTGCTGTGGGCCAGGATGTGCCCGCATATGCCTGGCTCATCGCCCAGGGGGAATACGAGCGGGCGCTGGAGGTCATTCTGGCCCGCAATCCGCTGCCGGGCGTGACCGGCTACGTCTGCACGCATCTCTGCCAGACCCGCTGCACCCGCAACAACACCGATGAGCCGGTGGCCATCCGCGCCCTCAAGCGCTTCGCCGCCGAGTGGGGAGACCAGGAGACCAGGAGAGCAGGAGGCCAGGAGACAGGCGGCAAGCGACAAGCGGCAAGCATGGTAGAGCCTCTCTTTGTCACCCCCTCTCCCCCTCTCCGTGTCTCAGAAAGTGCCTCTGCACAGGTGGCGGTAATCGGCGCCGGCCCTTCCGGATTGTCCGCAGCTTACTTTTTGGCCCTGAATGGCGTGCAGGTGGTCGTCTTCGAGGCCAAGGACATGGCAGGGGGCATGATGCGGCTCATCCCCTCGTTCCGTCTGCCCGAGGCCATCATTCAGCAGGACATTGAGCGCATCGCCCGGCTGGGCGTGGAGATCAAACTCTCCCATCCCCTCACCAGGCCGCCGGAAACGCTGTTGCAAGAGGGCTTCGATGCCGTGTATATCGCCTGCGGCTTTCAGAAGGGCTCCCGGCTGGACATCGAGGGCATAGAGGGCGAAGGCGTCTTCATGGCCTTCGACTTGCTGGAGCGCACCCGACGCGGCGAACAGGTAAATCTGGGAGCCAGAGCGCTGGTCATCGGCGGCGGCGACACAGCCATGGACGCGGCGCGGGTGGCGCAACGGCTCACCGGCCAGCCGGCCACCATCGTCTACCGGCGCAGCCGCCAGGAGATGCCCGCCAGCGCGGAAGAAGTGGCGGGCCTGCTCGAGGAAGGCAACCTCCTGTTGGAGCTGGCAACGCCCGTCCGGGTCATCCGGCGCGCGGGCAGGGTGGTCGCCCTGGAGTGTCTGCGCAACAGGCTGGGCGAGCCCGGCAAGGACGGACGGCGGCTACCCATCCCCATCGAAGGCAGCGAGTTCCGCATCGAGGCCGACTCCATCATCGTGGCCATCGGCCAGAGGCCGGACCTGGCCTTTCTCGACGGCAGCCGCGTCACCGTGCGGCGGGATGGGGCCATCGCCGCCGATCCCATCTGCGGCCTGGCCGGGGTGGAGGGCATTTACGCCGGCGGGGATTGCGTGGAGGGGCCGGCGAGCATCATCGCCGCCTGTGCCGACGGCCGGCGGGCGGCCGAAGCCATTTGCGCTCAGCTCGGCATTCAGTTCACGCCGCCCCTTGCCCCCCTCACCCCTTCGACTTCGCTCAGGACAAGCCCGACCCTCTCCCAGGGGGAGAGGGAGGTATCCCTCTCCGAGGAGGACATCCTGCGGGTCAAGCGTGTTCGGGCGCGCAGGGAGCCCCAGCATGGGCCGGAGATGGTCCCGCCGGCGCAGCGCCGTGGCTTTGAGCTGATCGAGGCGACACTGACAGCGGAAGCGGCACAGGCGGAGGCGCGGCGCTGCGTGCAGTGCGCCGCCTTCTGCGACAAGTGTGCGGAAGTGTGCCCCAATCGTGCCAACACCACCTACTTTGTCTCCCCTGTGAGCCTGACGCTGCCGGTGCTCTCTTGCCACGGTGGCCTATTGGCCGTGAGCGGGACGGAGGTGTTCCGGCTGGAACAGCCGCGGCAGATTATCCACGTGAGCGATTTCTGCAATGAGTGCGGCAACTGCGCCACCTTCTGCGTACACCAGGGCCGCCCCTATGCGGAAAAGCCCCGCCTCTTCCTGGACAGGAGCGACTTCGAGCGGGAGGAGAACAACGCCTTCCGTATTGAGGGAAACACCATCCGGCGGCGTCAAGGCGGTCGAGAGTCGCAGCTTTCGTTCAAAGATGGTACAATGGTGTTCGAGAACGCGTGGCTGAGGGTGACCCTCTCCCCAGCCTTTGACCTGCGCGACATGGTGCTGAAGGAGCCGTTCGAGGGCATCCTCTCCCTGAAGGAGGCGGCGGAGATGGCCGTGATTCTCGAGGGCGTGAGCAGGTCCTTGTCCTTTTTGTTGGCAATCTGAGCCCGCAGGGACATTGCTGGATTGGTACACTGGTACAATTGGTACTTGGGTGATTGGTAGATTGGGAAGAAATTTACCAATTTGCCAGTTACCAGTTTACCAATCTGCCAGGGAGCGAGACAGGTGCGATTGACAGTCAACGGCGTTGACTACGATCTGGAGGTCAGCCCGGAGGCAAAGCTGGCTGACGTGCTGCGCCGCTCGCTGGGCCTGACGGGCACCAAGATCGGCTGCGGCGAAGGACAGTGCGGCGCCTGCACGGTGCTGGTGGACGGGCAGCCGGTGCGCTCCTGCACCTATCCCGCCCGCCGCGCGGCCGGCAGGCAGGTCCTGACCATCGAGGGGCTGGCAGCCAGTTGGGGAAACCCGGACGAACTGCACCCCCTGCAGCGGGCCTTCATCGAGCACGGCGCGGTGCAATGCGGCTTCTGCACGCCAGGCCTGTTGATGTCGGCCGCCGCCCTTTGGAACCGGATGGTGGCCTCCCCTTCCGAGCCGGTGACCGATGAGGAATTGAAGCACGCCCTGCGGGCCAACATCTGTCGCTGCACCGGCTATGCCAGCGTGCTGCGTGCCCTCCGCTCCGCCGTGCATGAGTTCCAGACCGGCCACCCCCTCCCGCCGGTGGAAGCCGAGACGGTACCTGCCTTACGCGTGGTCGGCCGCTCCCATCCCCGACCGGACATGGTGGCCAAGGTCACCGGCGAAGCCCGCTTTACCGATGACATCTCCTTCCCCGGCATGTTGTACGGCGCGGTGCTGCGCGCCGCCTATCCGCACGCCCGCATCCTGGCCATTGACACCGGCCAGGCAGCCACCTTGCCCGGCGTGCGGGCGGTCCTGACCCATCGAGACGTGCCTGGCCGCAACCGGCACGGGCTGGTCATCCAGGATTGGCCGGTGCTCTGCGCGGAGAAGGTGCGCTACCTGGGCGATGCGGTGGCCCTGGTGGCCGCCGATACGCCCAATATCGCCGCCGAGGCCTTGAAGCGGATTGAGGTGCGCTACGAACCGCTGCCGGTGGTGGGCAATGCCGAACAGGCCCGGCAACCCGATGCTCCCCTGGTGCACGAAGATTGGGAGGGAGGCAATCTGCTGGCCCATATCAAGGTGCGCCACGGCGACGTGACGCAGGGCTTTGCCGAAGCGGACGTGATCGTCGAGCGCGTGTATCACACGCCCATGTACGAGCACATGTTCCTGGAAGCGGAATGCTCCATCGCCGTGCCCGCCGGCTACGACCCCGATCATCCCAAGCTGACGGTCTACGTCGGCTCGCAGATCCCCTATGACGACCGGGAGCAGATCGCCGCGGCCATGAACCTGCCGCCGGAGCAGGTGCGGGTGATCGGCCCCCTCATGGGCGGCGGTTTCGGCGGCAAGGAGGATATCGCCGGGCAGATCCATGCCGCCCTGCTGGCCCAGGCCACGGGCCGGCCGGTGAAAGTCCTCTACAGCCGCGCCGAGTCGATGCTGGCCCATCCCAAGCGCCACGCCACCACCATCCGCCTCAGAACCGGGGCCAGGCGAGACGGCACGCTGACGGCGGTGGAGGCCGAACTGCTGGGCGATGCCGGGGCCTACGCCAGCCTCTCCACCAAGGTGCTCACCCGCACCACCACCCACGCCACCGGCCCCTACGAAGTGCCCAACGTCAAGATTGACTGTTATGCCCTGTACACCAACAATCCCCCGGCCGGTGCCTTCCGCGGTTTTGGCGTTCCCCAGTCTGCCTTCGCCGTGGAACAGAACATGGACATCCTGGCCCACGAGCTGGGGCTAGATCCCATCGAGTTGCGCCGCAAGAACGCGCTGCGGGTGGGTTCCACCACGGCCACCGGCCAGGTTCTGCGGGAAAGCGTCGGCCTTCTCGATTGCCTGGATTGGGTGGCCAACCACGTGCGCGAGCTGGCCGGTCAGGAGTCCGGCCAGGAACAGAAGGTTCGGAACGCCCGGGTTGCCTGGGGCTTCGCCGTCGGCTACAAGAACACCGGCCTGGGCGACGGCGCCGACGATGCTGCCGAAGCGGAGATCGAGGTCTATCCCGACGGCACGGCGGCTGTGCGCTCCAGTTCGGCGGACATGGGGCAGGGGCTGACGACGGTGGTGGCGCAGATGGCCGCCGAGGAGCTGGGCCTGCCGATTGGCCGGGTACGTGTGCTCCTCTCGGACACCGACCTTACGCCCGATGGCGGCCCCACGACCGCCAGCCGGCAGACCTTCGTCACCGGCAATGCTGTGCGGCTGGCCGCCTGCGCCATGCGCCAGAGGCTGGCCGCCGTGGTGGCAGAACGCTGGGATGTCCCTCCCGATGCCATCGTCTTCGAGGAGGGCGAATTGCGTGCGGGCGGCCAGGTTGCGGG
This sequence comes from Anaerolineae bacterium, assembly GCA_029907105.1. Classification (GTDB taxonomy): domain Bacteria; phylum Chloroflexota; class Anaerolineae; order UBA3071; family UBA3071; genus JARYMM01. Next base: position 36,366 of record JARYMM010000021.1, read on the forward strand.
CTTCTCCGAGGCTGTCCAGTGGCTTATCGCCGAGGGACGTGAGCCGCGTCTCACTTACCGTTACAGCGCGCCGCCAACGCGCCCGCCGGGGCAAGGGGGCGACATGCATTTCGCCTTCAGCTATTGCGCAGAGGCAGCGGAGGTGGCGGTGGACGAAGAGAGCGGCGAGGTGCGGGTCCTGCGCCTGGTTGCCGCCTGCGATGTCGGCCGGGCGATCAACCCGCGGGCGGTGTTGGGCCAGATCGAGGGGGGCATGATGATGGGCCTGGGGGCTGCACTGACCGAGGAGTACGTCGTCGAGCAGGGCATCCCCCGGACGCGGCGCATGGCTGACTACCGGGTGCCGCTCATCCGTCACATGCCGGAGATGCATGTGCACATCGTGGAGCACCCCACGGCGGCCAGCCCTTACGGAGCCAAGGGGGTCGGCGAGTTGCCCACCATCCCCACGGCACCGGCCATCTGCAATGCCATCGCCAACGCCGTGGGCGTGCGTGTGCAGCGCCTGCCCGTCCGGCCGCAGTGGCTGCTACAGGCCATGCGAATGAGGGAGTGACCATGTCTATGAAAACAACACAGGATCAATTGCTCATCACCCACGGCACGCTGGCCACCTTCGGCGAGCGCCACGAGGTCATCGAGGATGGTGCGTTGCTCATCAGAGGGAACGAAATCGCCGCCATCGGCCCCAGCGCGGCGTTGGAGGGAAGCTATCCCGATGCTGAGCGGCTGGACGCCGCCGGCCGGCTGGTCATGCCCGGCAGCATCTGCGCCCACACGCATTTCTACGGCGCTTTCGCCCGTGGCCTGGCCATCCCCGGCGCGCCGCCGGAGAACTTCCCCCAGATCCTGGAGAAGCTCTGGTGGCGGCTGGACAAGGCACTTCTGTGGGAGGATGTGCGGCTGAGCGCCCTGGTCTGCCTGATGGACGCCATCCGTCATGGGACGACCACGCTCATAGACCACCACGCCAGCCCACATGCCATTGACGGCTCGCTGGATGTCATCGCCGAGGCGGTGCAGGAAGCGGGCCTGCGCGCCTGCCTCTGCTACGAGGTGACCGACCGGGATGGTCCCGAGAAGATGGCCGCAGGGATACAGGAGAATGTGCGCTTCATCAACAAGGTTTCAGGTTTCAGGTTCCAGGTTCCAGGTTTGGAGACAGGGCAACCCGAAGCCCTTCGGGCTGAGCCCTTCACTGCGTTCAGGGCAGGCTCTCAGGGCGAAGCCTTGAACATGGGACCTGAAACCAGGATTGCCGGTACCTTTGGCTTGCATGCCTCGCTCACCCTGAGCGAGGAAACGCTGGCCCGCTGTGTGGAGGCCGCCGCGCCGCTGGGGGTTGGGTTTCACATCCACGTGGCCGAGGACAAGGCCGACCAGCAGGATAGCCTGCGCCGCTCCGGCCTGCGGGTGGTGGAACGTCTGCAACGGGCGGGCATTCTCGGTCCGCGCACCATCGCCGCCCATTGCGTGCATATTGACGCCTACGAGAAGGACATCCTGCGGGAAACCGGCACGCTGGTGGTGCACAACCCGCGTTCCAACATGAACAACGCCGTGGGCGTGGCCGACGTGGAGGGGATGCTGCGCCGCGGCGTCACCGTCGGCCTGGGCAACGATGGCTTTTCCAACAACATGTTTGCCGAGATGAAGGCTGCCTATCTGGTGCACAAGCTGCACCGGGGCGACCCCCGCGCCATGCCCGGCGATGTGGTGATGCAACTGGCCTACGCCAACAACGCTCAGATCGCCGCCCGTTTCTTCCCCAGGCCGCTGGGCGAGCTGGCCGTGGGCGCTTACGCCGACGTCATCATCCTCGACTACCGCCCCTTCACGCCGCTTTCGGCGGGCAACCTGCCCTGGCATATCCTCTTTGGCGTCGAAGGCTCCGAGGTCACCCACACCATCTGCGGCGGCAGGCTGCTGATGAAGGAGCGGGAGTTGCTCACGCTGGACGAGGAGGCCATCGCCGCCCGGGCGCTGGAGCGGGCGCAACAGGTCTGGAAGCGCTTCTGATGAGCGAGTACGAGGTATCTCAACCCAAACGCGTGGTTCTCAGCGAGGCGCGCGTGCCGTATCTGACCGGGCAGGAGCGCCAAATCGTGGAGCGTTTCCTGCAGCGGCTGGCCGAGATCGGCAGCCATCGCCTGCGGCGGGTGGTCCTCTACGGCTCCAAGGCTCGCGGCGACGCCGAGCCAGAATCAGATATTGACCTGCTCATCGTGGGCGACGACCTGGCGGAAGTGGTGCAGCGCGTGCAGCGGGCTCTGGAAGAGGAGGATACCGCTGCCAGCTACTTACAGCCGTTGGTGCTATCCGATGAGGCCTATCGAGAGCACCGGGATCTGCGCTTGCCACTGTACGTGAACATCCGCCGCGAAGGGGTGGAGTTGTGGGATGAGGCCGCGCGCGAGTGGGAGGAGCGCACCACACCGTTGAACTTCGAGGAGGGCAAGCCGATGGAGCAGGCGGACGTCGTTAAGGAGATCATCATTCTCTATTGGGAAAAAGCGGAGCGCGAACTGGAGAATGTGCGCCTGTTACGAGATCACCAGCGCTGGACGCGTGCGTTGTCTTGTGCTTACTACGCGGCCTTCTACGCGCTGACGGCGGCGCTTTACTCGCTCGGCGTCGTGCGTAGCAAGCACACCGGCATCCGTTCGGCGCTCAGCCAGTTCCTCGTAGCTCCGGGGTTGGTCGAGGAAGAGTACAAAGACATCTACCACCTGCTCTTCAAGGCCAGGGGCTGCAGTGATTACGAGCCGCGGTACAAGCCGCTGGAAGCGGAGACATTACAGCTTCTCGGCGATGCGGAACGTTTTGTGCAGCGCATGGAGAAGTTCCTGCGAGATCAGGGATACTGATTCCATCCCCACCGGTGCACTTGCAGTTGATCTGGATCGCTCGCAAAGGGTAACACCGATGTGGCAGAATTATCACTTGCCTTCAACACGTTCTGAGGCCCTGGCTCTGCTGGCTGAGCACGGCGAAGACGCCCGCGTCATCGCCGGCGGCACGGACCTCATCCTGGAGCTGGAGCGCGGCGTGCGTCACGCCCCCACGCTGGTGGACATCACCCGCATCCCCGGCCTGGACTCCATCGCCCTCGAGGACGGCATGATCCGCCTCGGCCCGCTGGTGACTCACAGCCAGGCGGTGGCGTCCCGCTTGCTGGTGCAGCGCGCCTTCCCCCTGGCCTTGTCTTGCTGGCAGGTGGGCTCGCCGCAGATCCGCAACCAGGCCACCGTCGCCGGCAATCTGGTCAATGCCTCGCCCGCCGGCGATGCCATCACCCCGCTCTGGGCGCTGGGCGCTTCGGTGACCCTGGCCAGCCGGCAGCGGGGCGAGCGGGTGCTGCCCTTCGAGGAGTTCTTCCTCGGCGTGCGGCGCACGGCGTTACAGCCGGACGAGATGCTGGTGTCCGTCCAGTTCCCGCCGCTGCAAGCGAACGAGCGGGGCACCTTCCTCAAGCTGGGGTTGCGCCAGGCCCAGGCCATCGCCGTGGTCAACGTGGCCGTGGTGCTCGCCTTTGACGGTGGCAGGGTCTCCCGCGCCCGCATTGCCCTCGGTTCGGTGGCGCCGACCATCATCCGCGCCCCGGAGGCGGAGGAGAGTCTGGTGGGCCAACCGCTGACGGAGGAGACGGTGGCGCGGGCGGGCGAGTTGGCAGCGGCCGCCGCCCGGCCCATTGACGACATCCGCGTCAGTGCCGCCTATCGCCGGGCCATGGTGCGGGTGTTGACCGTGCGTGCCCTGCGACAGCTTGCCGAGGGGAGCGAGCGAAGCGGCTGGCCGGTGCATCCGATTACTCTGAGGGGGAAAGAGGTTGCGGATTGCGGATTGCGGATTGCGGATTGCGGATTAGCAGGCCCGGATAGTACGGTGTGCTTCATCGTTAATGGGCGTCAGGTGGCTGTGAAAGGCGCAGGCCAGAAGACGCTGCTGCGCATGCTGCGCGAGGACCTGGGCCTGACGGGCACGAAGGAGGGGTGTGCCGAAGGGGAGTGCGGTGCCTGCACCGTCTGGCTGAACGGCATGGCCGTGCAGAGCTGCCTGGTGCCCGCGCCGCGCGTCCACGGCGGCCGGGTGACCACTATCGAGGGACTGGCGAGCGAGGGGCGATTGCATCCGGTGCAGGAGGCGTTCATCGAGGAAGGGGCGGTGCAGTGCGGCTACTGCACGCCGGGGCTGATCATGTCCGCTGCCGCGCTGCTGGCGGAGCTGCCGCAGCCGGAACGGGCGGAAATCCAGCAGGCACTCGCCGGCAACCTGTGCCGCTGTACGGGGTACTTCAAGGTGATCAGGGCGATAGAGCGAGCAGCGATGATATGATGGCTTCCTCTTCCCTGAGAGTGTCCGGATCGAGGCCCTGAGCGATGAGGTAACGGCGGAAGGTATCCTGCCTGTGGTGAGATTGTCCTTTTTGGTTTCCGGCTTGTCCGGGTCAGGGGATGAACATGAGGACGAAGGTTATCGGTCAATCGGCCCAACGGGTGGATGCCCGGGCCAAGGTCACCGGCCAGGCGCTGTACCCCGGCGACCTGACCATGCCCGGCATGTTGCACATGAAAGTGCTCTTCGCCGGCCGGCCCCACGCCCGCATCCTGTCCATTGACACGAGCGCAGCGGAGGCCTGCCCCGGCGTGGTGGCCGTGTTCACGGCCAAAGATGTGCCGGTGAACGAGTACGGTCTGATCATGCCCGACCAGCCCGTGCTCTGCGGGCCGGGCAGCGACAAACCGGGGGCCGACGTGGTGCGCTTCGTCGGCGACCAGGTGGCCCTGGTGGTGGCGGAAACGGAGCGGGCTGCCGCCGAGGCCCGCGACCTCATCCGGGTCGAATACGAAGGCCTGCCGGTCATCACCGACCCGCGGGAGGCGATGAAACCGGGAGCGTATCAGCTCCATCCCGATAAGCCCGGCAACCTGGTCACCCATTGGCGCATCCGCAAGGGAGATGTGGCGGCGGCCTTCGCCGAGGCGGATGTCATCGTCGAGGAAGAGTACCACACGCCCATGCAGGAGCACGCCTACCTGCAGCCGGAGGCGGGGCTGGCTTACATTGACGACGAAGGCCGGGTCACCGTGCAGGTGGCCGGGCAACACGCCCACAAGGATGTGTCACAGATCGCCCACGCCCTGGGCTTGCCGGAGGAGCGGGTACGGGTCATCTATCCGGCCATCGGTGGGGCCTTCGGCGGGCGGGAGGACATGTCGGTGCAGATCATCCTGGCCCTGGCGGCCTGGAAGCTGCGCCGCCCGGTGAAAGTCGTCTGGAGCCGTGAGGAGTCCATCATCGGCCATCACAAACGGCATCAATACTTCATGCGGCACAAGTGGGGGGCGAAGAAAGACGGCCGGGTCATCGCCGCGCAAGCGGAGTTGATCAGCGATGCCGGTGCCTACTGCTACACCAGCAACAAGGTGCTGGGCAATTCCACTCTGTTGGCCATTGGCGTCTATGACATCCCCAACGTGCATGTGGACAGCTACGCCGTATACACCAACAACATCCCCGCCGGGGCCATGCGCGGCTTCGGCGCGCCGCAGGCCCTCTTCGCCGCCGAGCAGCAGATGGACCGCCTGGCCGAGAAGCTGGGGCTTGACCCTATCACCATCCGGCTGCGCAACTGTCTGCGCGAGGGCTCGCTTTTGGCCACGCAGACGGCGGTGCCCGAAGGGGTAAGCATGGCACAGGTGATCGAGCGGTGTGCGCGGGAGGCGGGGTGGAAGGAGGAGAAAGGGCGTTGGGTGCGGCTGGAGAAAGGGTCTGAGGGGAACTTGGGGGAACCCGGTATACGGCGTGGTGTGGGTTTCGCCTGTGGTTTCAAGAACGTGGGCTTCAGCTTCGGCGCGCCGGAGGGATGCACGGCGACCATTGAGTTGCACGGAGGGGCGGAGATCGAGGAGGTGGTGCTGCGCCATGCGGCGGCGGAGGTGGGTCAGGGCTCGCACACCGTGCTGGCGCAGATGGCTGCCGAGGCGCTGGGCGTGCCTCTGGAGAAGGTGCGGCTGGTGATGTCCGATACGGCCACGTCGGGGGATGCGGGCAGCGCTTCGGCCAGTCGCATGACCTTCATGGCCGGCCAGGCTATCCGCGGCGCGGCCAGGCTGGCCCTGGAGCGCTGGCGGGATGAGGAGCGCCCGGCCGTCGCTTCCTACCGCTGGCACGCCCCGCCCACGACGCCCTACGATGCGGAAACCGGGCGATGTGTGCCCAACTTTGCCTATGGCTATGTGGCCCAGGCCGTCGAGTTGGAGGTGGACACGGAGACAGGACAGGTGCGGGTGCTGAAGGTCGTTTCGGCCAACGATGTGGGACAGGCGGTCAACCCGCAGCTTGTGGAGGGGCAGGTGGAAGGTGGGGTGGTGCAGGCGCTGGGCTGGGCGCTGATGGAGGACTTTCAGATGAGGGATGGTCAGGTGCTCACGCCGCACCTGAGCACGTACCTGATTCCCACAGCCCTGGACGTGCCCGAGGCGGTGGAGACGCTGGTGCTGGAGTATGCCGACCCCGGTGGGCCCTGGGGTGTGCGAGGCATGGGGGAGATGCCCTTTCTTTGCGTGGCCCCGGCCGTGGTCAGTGCTGTCTACGACGCTATCGGTGTGCGTTTCAACGCGCTACCGCTGACCCCGGAGCGGGTGTGGAGGAAAGTGCAGGGCTTAAAGTTCGAATAGCGAGGGGACGGCTTCCAGTGGAAAGGCTGTCGGGTCCAGTGTTTGTAGCCCTGTCAAGCGGGCGGCGCGCAGGAATCGGCTGTCAGAGGATACCAGAATGATGTCCGAGGGTTGGGCTGAAAGTATCGTGGTCAGTCGGTATAGGATACCGTGCAGTTGAACCGCATCGGAGGAGTTAATGTGGTATCGGGTGATCAAGGGGATGGCATCCAGGTAATCACTGTCCAGTACGGGCAAACGACTGACCCCGTTCAAATCGCCCAGGATGCCATTAATCAGGGCTATGAACTCAGAATCTGGCATATTGACCCGATTTCGATAGCGGTTCACTGCTGCGGCTGTTTCGGCGATGGCGACGCTACTGGTGTAAAGGGAGGCCATTTCATCGGCGGCCACAGTTTGAAGAAGTGCCGAGACGGTATCACCCCCCAGTTCATTGGTGAAGCGTTTTGTCCAAGCGCTGGCATCGAGGTAGAAACAGAGCATCAGTATTCCTCGCGCATCTCCAGTACCAATTGAGAAAGCGTTGGCACTTCAGGATGCATCTGCTGGTAACGGGCGAGAATGGCTCTGACTTCTTCGATGGAAGGTGGAGGTCCTTGCGGTGGCTCTACCCCTAGCTGTTGGCACACTCGCATCATTACCTCATCGAGCTTCTGTCGTAGCCGCTCGCCGCGGATGATGAAGCCCTGTGCCTCCAGGGCTGCCAATGGATCATCAGAAGCAGGTTCTACGAAGACAGGCGTTTCCACCTGATAAGTGGCTACGCGCTCCTTCATGGCTGCCACGTCGCGGGGGACTTCTGTAGGCTTTCGTTCCAGGCCACGCTGCACCTGTTCTTCGACGAAATCGCGCAGCGTCTTGCCTTGCTCAGCCGCCCGGACCTTCGCCTGCCGATGCAGTTCATCGCTGATGTATACGGATTTCATAACCTATTCCCTCGTTCGGCTCTCTTATCCTCGTAAATAAGATTATACGCGAGTTTGCGTAGGTGTCAAGTGGGAGCAACGATGTCTTTCAGACACGGGCTGGTGCTCATCAAAGGTGCAGGCGACCTGGCCTCGGGCGTGGCCTGGCGGCTGCACCGTTGCGGTTTCCCCGTGGTGATGACCGAAATCGCCCAACCGCTGGCCGTGCGGCGGGGCGTGGCCTTTGCCCAGGCAGTCTACGCCGGCGAGATGAGGGTGGAAGGGGTGACCGCGCGGCGGGTTGAGGACATAGCCGCCGCGCGCGCCGCACTGGAGCAAGGCATCATCCCCGTGCTGGTGGACCCACAGGCAGCCTGCCGTACCGCGCTGCGCCCGGCCGTGCTGGTGGACGGCATCATGGCCAAGGTCAACACCGGCACGAGCATCGAGGACGCGCCGCTGGTCATTGCCCTGGGCCCCGGCTTTACCGCCGGCGTGGATTGCCACGCCGTGGTGGAAACGAACCGTGGCCACGACCTGGGGCGGGTGCTCTGGAGCGGCTCTACGACGCCCGACACCGGCGTGCCGGGGGAGATCGGCGGTCAGGCGGCCAAGCGGGTGCTGCGCGCCCCCTGCGCCGGATGGCTGCATCCCCTTCACGCCATCGGCGACCGCCTGGAGGCGGGCGAGGTCGTCGCCAGGGTGGATGGTGAGGAGGTGCGGGCGCCTTTTGCTGGTGTGCTGCGGGGCTTGATCCACGAGAGCGTGCCCCTGACACCGGGGATGAAGATCGGCGATGTGGACCCCCGCGCCACCCCTGAACATTGCTTCACCATCTCCGACAAGTCACTGGCTATCGCCGGCGGCGTGTTGGAGGCCATCCTCTCCGCGCCCCAACTGCGGCCCCTTACTGGCATCCTTTGGGAGAACCCCTCATGTCTGAAATAGCCCAAAGAGCGTGGACCGCGGAGGGGCAAGTCCGCATTCCGCATTCCGCATTCCGCATTGACCGCCACTGGCCGCTCTTGCTGCTTTTTGCCTTCATCGTCTGCGCGCCGCTGACTTACCCTGGCTATGTTCAAACCCATAGCGGCTTTCTGCCCGTGTACAACCTGTACGACCTGGAAGCGGGGGGCTGGGATTTGCGCTGGGCCCCTGTCGTAGGCCGCGATTTCGACCTGCTGCGCGGCGAGGGGCCGCTGCCCTATCTCCTGGCCGAGGCGCCCCGCTGGCTGGGGGCGGGGGGCGTCACGGTGGTGAAGATCGTCTTCGGACTGGGGCTTAGCCTGGGTGCGCTGGGGATGTATGGCTGGACGCGGCAGCAGTTGGGACGTCGCGGTGCGCTGCTGGCCGCCCTGGTCTACCTCTGCTGGCCCTATGCCCTGGCCACGGTCTACGTGCGCGGCGCGCTGGCCGAGGCGTTGTTCTTCGGTCTATTCCCCTGGACGCTGTGGGCACTGCGGCGAGGGGTGGCCCTGGCTATCGGCGTGGCCTTGCTGGTCTGGACGCAGCCGGGGCTGGCCCTGTGGGCGGCGTTGGCATTGCTGGTCTACGGTCTGGCGGTCAAGAACGGCGGTCAGGAGACCGCCTCAGAACAGGGGCGTCATTGGGTCTTGACCGTCGCGGCCGTGTTGGGTGGCCTGCTCCTGGGCGCGGCCGGGCTATGGCCGCTGGCCGCGACGCGCGGGCTGGGGGGTACGGACGTTGCCTTCAGCAAGCACTTCGTCTATCCCTTCCAGCTTCTTTCCCCCGCCTGGGGGCATGGGGTCAGCGGGCCCGGCTGGCAGGATGATTTCCCCCTGCAGCTCGGCCTGATGGCGGTGGGGTTGGCAACGGTGGCGGTGGTTCTGCTGAGCCGCTCGGCTGCCCCGAGAGGGGCGTACGGCCGTGCGCCCCTACAGGGCTCCCTCGGCCTTTGCCTCGTGCTGACCTTCCTCTCGCTGACCTGGGCGGCGCCGCTGTGGCGGCTGCCGGGGCTTTCTCAGGCCAGTCGCACGCTGACCTATCCCTGGCAATTGCTGGCGCTGGTGGGACCGTTCCTGGCCCTGCTGGCCGGTTCGGCGGTGACCCTGGGCCTGGAGCATGAGAGTGAGGATACAGCAGGGCTGCGCCCCTACACGGCGGCGCTGATTGCCCTCATCCTGCTTTCCAGTTACGGCTACCTGGAGCCGCGTACCACCCGCTACGAGCCTGGGGCCGCGCCGCTGGCCGTGCTGGGCGACAATGACCTCCTCCTGCTGGACGCGCAGGTGGAAGGGTCGCTGCAACCGGGCCGGACAGTGCGACTCCGCGTACACTGGCAGCCGCTGCGGCCATTGGCGAAGGACTACACCATCTTTGTTCATGCTGTGGATGAAACGGGACAGCGCTGGGGGCAGCAAGATACGCAGCCGCAATCCGGTACTTATCCTACATCGCAGTGGCAGGTGGGCGAGGTCATCGAGGACCGTTACGAACTGCGCATCGCCGCCGACGGCCCGCCAACGGGGTATCACCTCGACCTGGGCCTCTACGACTTGCAGACCGGGGAGAGGATGCGGGTGGGAAAGGACAACAGGGTGGTTATCGGAAGAACGCCGTGAGCTCAAATCGCAAATCGCAAATCGCAAATCGCAAATCCGCAATCCGCAATCCGCAATCCACAGGACGTCGGCGGTTTTCGCTGTACGGGGCGTTGGCGCTCTTGCTCTGCGTTTTCGCCATCGGGCCGTACCTGGCGCCGGGCTACTTCTGGGGGGCGCACGACGCGCGGCACGATGTCTACTTCCTGTTCGAGTACGACCGCTCGGTGCAGGATGGCATCTGGTTCCCCCGCTGGTCGCCCGACTTCACCTTCGGCTACGGCTATCCCTTCTTCATCATCTATGGGCCGCTGGCCTCGTTTGTCGGCGAACTGCTCCATCACTTCCTGGGCCTGGGCTGGACGGCGGCGGTAGAGGTGGTTTTCGCCCTTTCCATCATCGCTTCAGCGCTGGCCATGTATGGCTTCGTGCGCAGTTGGCTGGGCCGTGCCGCCGGGCTGGTGGCCGCCGTGGCTTACGTCTACGTGCCCTACCACCTGGTCAACCTCTACGTGCGGGCGGCGCTGGCCGAGTCGGTGGCCATGGTCTTTTTGCCCCTGGTCCTCTGGGGAGCCCGCTCGGCGGTGCGGCGGCCACGCCTTTCGTCGGTGGTCGGGCTGGCGCTGGCCTACGCCGGGTTGATGGTCACCAACAATCTGGTGACGTTGATCTTCACGCCGGTGATGGCTGCTTACCTGCTGCTGCTCGCCCTGGCCGAACTGAACGACGATCAGCCGTTGCGGGAGCTTTCCCGTCAATCCATCCTTCCCCTGCTGGCCAATATGACCCGCATCGCCCTGCCCGTGGTGCTGGCGCTTCTGCTCGGCTTTGGGCTCAGCGCCGCCTTCGCCCTGCCGGCGCTGAGCGAAGCCAGGTTCGTCAACCAGGAGCAGTGGTACGGGGGCTACTACGACCCCTTCGCCCACTTCGTTTATCCCCATCAGTTGTTCAGCCCCGCCTGGGGTTTTGGCATCAGCCAGCCGGGGCCTGATGATATCGCCGAGGGTGCGCTGAGCTATCAGCTTGGCATCGTGCCTGTGGCCCTGGCTGTCGTCTCGCTGCTCGTGGCCGCGCGGACGCGTCGAGCCGCCGTGCGCCGCGAGCTGGTCTTTTTCCAGGCGCTGGCTGTGGCCCTCATCCTGCTCACCTTGCCCATCTCCGCCTGGGCCTGGCGTCATCTGCCGCTCATCGGCTATGCCCAGTTCCCCTGGCGTTACCTGATGCTGGTCACCATACCGCTGTCCGTGCTCGCCGGCTCCGTCGCCCATTCCATTCCGCAATCCGCAATCCGCAATCCGCAATCCCTGCTGCCTGCGCTTGTTCTGGCGGCTCTGTTGATCCTGGGCAGCTCTCCCTACCTGCGGGTGGAAGTGCGCGAGCCCACGCCGGAGCAGGGCCCTGTCTCCTACGCCGCGTTGATGCGTTTCCAGCGCACCAGCGACGAGATGACCGGCGTCACCGCCTGGGTGGACCCGGAGCGTCGTCCGCACTGGTCTGCCATGGCCGAGAACTACGTGCAGGGCCGTCCGGTGACCACCAAGGTGGACTACAGCAAGGTGCCGCAGAACGAGACGCTGGCCGTGCACTCGCTGGAGCTGGGCAGTGCCCACGAGAAGGTGTGGTTTCACGCCGGCGATGACCGGCAGCGTATCCTCTTCAACCGTTTCTGGTTTCCAGGCTGGCGGGCCTGGCTGCTGGATGGGGAAAACGGCCGGCCGGTGCGGGAGTTGCCTGTGGAGCGGGAAGAGGGGCCGCTGGCGCGCATCGTCGTGCCGCTGCCGCAGGGGGAGGGTTACTTGTTGCTGCGCTTCGAGGATACGCCGGTGCGCCGGCTGGGCAAGGCGATCACTGGGGTCTCGCTGCTGTTGTTGGGGGTGATGGTCGTCGCGTCGTTATTTAGTCGCGTGGTCACAGAGGCTAACCGACCAGGCGACTAACCGACCAACACGTCCAGCAACTCCTGTCCATAAGTGGCCCGTTTCCACGCCCCCACTATTTCGAGTTCCGCCAGCTCCTCCAGCGTCTTGGGGGGGCGTTCGGCGATGGCCTTGAGTTCCTCGTTGCTGAGCACCACGTCGGGGTCCACGCCCCGCTCGGCGGCTTTGGCATTGCGCCAGGCACGCAGGGCATCGTAGCGGGCCTGCGCTGCCGCGTCCAGGAATCGTGCGCTGTGGTTACGCGGGTGGGCGGGTGGCCGGGGAATGGGCGCCCGCTGCCCGCGAGCGATGGCGGCCAGGATGCCCTCTCCGTGTCGCTTCACCTGGTAATCGCTCATTCCCGGAATCTGGCGCAGTGCCTGGCGGTCGGCCGGCTGCTCCTCGGCCAGTCGCAGCAGCGTCCTGTCCCCCATCACTTTGAACAGGGGCCGGTCCAACTGCCGGGCGCGCTCCTCCCGCCAGAGGTACAGCTCTCGCAGCACGGCCAATGCCCGTGGCGGCAGTTCCCGCGCCCCGTTCAGCCGCCAGAAGCCGTCGGGGTCGAAGGGTTTCTCCTCCCATGTCAGAGCTGTCAGACGGGCGAAAGCCTCGGCGGCCTCCGCCATTCGCCCGCGGGCGTGCAGTTCGGCCATCTGCAGCTCCCGTAAGGGCAGCAGGTAATGGCTGTCCAGCCTGGCGTAGGCCAGTTGCTCAGGTGTGAGGGGCCGGCGCCCCCAGTTGGTGCGCTGCATGCGCTTGTCCATCTTGACGCCGAAGCGCGCCTCCAGGATGGCGGCCAGATTGCGGTTCGGCCAGCCCAGGATGCGGGCGGCCCACAGCGTGTCGAAAATGTTGGTGAAGGTGAAGCCGTAATCCCGCTGGAGGGCGAGGATGTCGTTTTCGGCGGCGTGGAACACTTTCTGCACCGATGGGTTGGCGAAGAGCGCGCCGAGCGGGGTGACATCGCACAGGGCCAGAGGGTCCACCAGATAGTCGGCCTGAGGCACAGAGAGCTGGATCAGGCAAACCTTGTAGTGGTAGGCGAAAAGGCTGTCCGACTCGGTGTCCACGGCCACCACTGGCTGCTGGCGCAGTTCCACCAGCAACTGCTGAAGCTGGCTGACCTGGGTCACATGAATCGGCGGCGGAAGCTCCGACGTAGTCGCATGTTGGGTTTGTGATTGTCGTTCTGTCGTGTGTGTCTTAGCCATGGATAGAAACCAGTGACACCGGAGAACTCTTTCCGGCGCCTGCGCCTGGCTTGAGCTATTATGCCCCCTTTCCAGGGAGATGTCAAACGGACGAGACATCCGATATTGACACCCTGCTCGTATTGTGGTTAAATGGCACAGAAGAACTGAGCTTTGGAACTGGTACGAAGCAAGATAATGGGAACAAGTAGCGCTTCTCCTGAAAGACCCTACGTGATCGCTTACACCGACGGCGCCTGCGCCGGCAATCCGGGGCCGGGGGGCTGGGCGGCGATCCTCCGCTTTGCTGCGGGCGAGGTGGTACTGCGCGGCGGTGCCTCGGACACCACCAACAACCGCATGGAGCTGCGCGCCGCCGTCGAAGCCCTGCGGGCGCTGGAACAACCTTGCGTTGTGCATCTGCACACCGATTCCGAGTACCTGCGGCTGGGCATCACCGAATGGCTGCCCCGTTGGCGGCGGGACGGCTGGCGCTCAGCAGGCCGGAGGCCGGTCAAGAACCGCGACCTCTGGCGCGCCTTGCTGGCGACCCTGGAGCTGCATGACGTGCAGTGGCATTGGGTGAAGGGCCACGCCGACGATCCGGGCAACGTGCGCGCCGATCTGCTGGCCCGATCGGCCATCGAAGAGATCGGCCGTCAGGCCCCGCCCGACCACGAACCACTCGACGAGCAGCTTGCCTTGCCGCTGGACCCTGGGGCAGCGGCCGGGGCGTGAGACAGGAAATGTGAAAGCATGGCGATGACGTACATTCTGGGTATCGAGACATCGTGCGACGAGACGGCGGCGGCAGTGGTGGCCGATGGCCGACGCATCCTCTCCAACGTGGTGGCCTCGCAGGTGGAATTGCATCGGCCCTACGGCGGCGTCTACCCGGAGGTGGCCTCCCGCCAGCACGTGCTCACCATCATTCCGGTGATCCGGCAGGCGCTGCAGAAAGCGGGGGTGGGATGGGAGGCGCTGGATGCCGTGGCGGTGACGTATGGGCCGGGGCTGGCCGGCTCGTTGTTGGTGGGGGTGAATGCGGCCAAGGGGCTGGCCTGGGCGCGCCGGCTGCCACTGGTGGGCATCAATCACCTGGAGGGGCACGTCTACTCCAACTGGCTGGAGGTGGACGGGGAGGATGCTGCCAGTCTGCCGGCGCTGGACGCTGCCGGCCGGGCCTTCCCGCTGCTGTTACTCGTCGTTTCCGGCGGGCACACAGAGCTGTTGCTGATGCGCGGCCATGGCCGGTACGAGCGGTTGGGGGCCACGCTGGACGACGCAGCCGGGGAGGCTTTCGACAAGGTGGCACGGCTGTTGGGACTGCCCTATCCCGGCGGCCCGGCCATCCAGGCTGCGGCGGCCAGCGGCAATCCGGCGGCTTTCGATTTCCCCCGCGGGCTGATGCAATCACCGGAGCATGGATATGACTTCAGCTTCAGTGGGCTGAAGACGGCCGTGCTGCGGGTGGTGCGGGAGCTGGACAAGGCTGCGCTGCCCGTGGGCGACCTGGCGGCCAGCTTCCAGGAGGCGGTGGTGGACGTGTTGGTGGAGAAGACGCGCCGCGCCGCGGAAGCGTTCGCTGTGGTTGGCGTGTGCGTCTGTGGCGGGGTGGCGGCCAATGCCCGCCTGCGAGAGGTGATGCGGCAACGGCTGGCGGTGCCTGTGCGGGTGCCGCCGCTGTTCCTGTGTACGGACAACGCGGCCATGGTCGCCGCCGCCGGGCATTACCGCTTCCGGGCCGGGGAGCGAGCGAGTTGGGACCTGGATGTGGTGGCCAACCTGCGGCTGGGGTAATCCTTTGCGGCCGGCGGCCGCCGAGGGCATGGAAGGAGCTGCTGGCTGCCGATAAAAGCCCCAGGCGGTTTTTGACTGTTTGTCGAAGGGTGAGTATAATAGGGGCCTGCGGAAAACGATTGGGGAGAGGTGTCTATGCCGATCTACGAATATGCCTGTGACAGTTGCGGCATTCGCTTTGAGCGGGTACAGCACATGAATGAGCCAGCCCTGACCAGGTGCCCGGAGTGCAACGGTCACGTGCATCGGGTATTTCAGCCGGTGGGGATCATCTTCAAGGGCTCTGGTTTTTACGTGACCGACAATAAGGCGAAGTCATCCACCAGCACGCCGGGCACGAAGAAGGAGGTCGAGTCGGGGGCCGACTCGAACGGAGGATCATCTGACACATCTGACAAATGAGGGATGAGCTCGGCCTTTCACCGTACCTGGTGTGAGCGATGTCGCAAGCAAAAGCCCCATGGACCAGGCCATGGGGCTTTTCTGTCCTGCCATTTTGCGGGGGTCACAACTGGAAGCGCCCGTTGGCGCGGATGAGCTTATATTGGAAGTTGGTGACCAGTGTCAACAGCTTGGCTTCGAGTTCTCGCCATTCGTCGCTGGCCAGGATCTCCTCCGCGGTGTCCAGATCCTCGATCACGCCGCCGGTGAGTATTTGCGGCCCTTCGCCAAAGAGGGTGTACCAGGCTTCGGTCGGTTGCACCCCCAGGCGTATAAGCCCCGGCACGAACTCGCGCATCATGAACTCGAAGTAGGGCTGCTCGAATTCATCTTTGATGTCCCAGGACAACAGCAATTTGATCATGGAAGGGTCACTTTCGAGAGTTTATTGCGGCCAACCGTTTCTTCTCCACGAGCACTGATAGCATACCAGATTTGGCGGAATCGCGCAAGTCTGGCCCGGCCGATATCGTGCTCCAGAACAGGGGCGAAGTGAACCTCCTTCGGCGTCTTCGGGTGTGAATTGTGTGGCCGAAGGTCTGGTTTGAGTCAGGGGCGTCACAATGACCGCGATCAGGAGACCAGGGATCAGCACCAGAGAGGCGTTGCCCTTGGGCGGCGTGCGTGAGGCGGATGCCCGCCTGGGTTTGCCACGCGCCGGGGGCTGGCTGAGTCTGGTGTTGCTGACGCTGATGTTGCTTTCGGTGGCCTGGTCTGTGAACGCCGCCGGGTGGACGGAAGGATTGCACCTGCTCCAGTGGATGGTCCTGGGCGGTGTGCTGCTGGGTTTGGGGCTCAGCCAGGCGCGGTGGAGCGACGTTTTTTCCGCCTTTCACGCCATCCTGTGCAGTGTGGCCTGGCTCCTCTTTTGGATGAGCACCCTCCTGCCGCAAGAGCTGGAGCACCGCCAGCGTGTCTTCCAGCTTTTGGGGGCCATCGCCCTGTGGCTGGAGCAGGCTGTGAGCGGCGCGGTCAGTGCAGGCCGCCTGATTTTCGTGTTATTGTTGGCGATATTGTTCTGGTGGCTGGCCTTTTTCGCCAGTTGGGCCCTGTTTCGCCGCCAAAGCGTGTGGCAGGCCATCATCCCCGCCGGGCTGGCCATGTTGGTCAACCTCTACTATGCCCCCTCTCGTCTCAGCGTTTACTTTTTGCTGTTCACCTTCTGTGCATTGCTGCTGGCCGTGCGCAGCCATCTGGCCCAACGGGAAGAGGACTGGCGTTCGGCACAGGTGCGTTACGCTCTGGACATCGGCCTGGACTTCCTGCGCGATGGGGTGATTTTCGCCATCCTGGTGTTGGCCCTGGCCTGGCTGTTGCCCGGCGCGGCCAGCCAGGGCCGTCTCGAACCGTTGGTGAAACCCTTTGAGGAGCCCTGGGAGCGGGTCAAAGCGGAGTGGAATCGCCTCTTTCACTCGTTGCAGTATCCGACCTCTCCCGTCTATGCCGCCTTTGGCAAGAGCCTGCTCTTGTCGGGCCCGGTGAACCTGGGCGACACGGTGATCATGGATGTCCGCGCCCAGGCTGGGCGTTACTGGCGTGGTGTCGTCTACCACACCTACACCGGACGCGGCTGGCTGAACACCGATCAGGAAAGCACGCCGCTGGGGGCAGGGGAAAGCTTACGGGTGCCCACTTACGAACTGCGCCAGGAAATCACCCAGACCATCACCACGTTTTACCCCGGCACGGGGTTGCTCTTCGCCACCGGACAGCCCCTGCGTGTGCTGCTGCCGGCGCAGGCAGAAGTGAACATTCTGCCGGACGATGTGCTGCCTACGCCGACGCCGCTGCCCGGCGGCGGGCGGCGTGCCGACCTCTCCCCTCCCCTGGATATTTCCATGCTCTTCAGTCGCTCGCGGTTAAGGGAAGGGCAGTCCTATTCCCTCGTCTCCAGCATCAGCCAGGCGGACGTGGAGAGCCTGCGCGCGGCAGGGGATGCCTATCCTGACTGGGTGCGGGAGCGCTATCTGCAGTTGCCGGAAGAGCTGCCGCAGCGGGTGCGGGACCTGGCGCAGACGATCACCGCCCAATACAAGAACCCCTATGACAAGGCAACGGCGCTGGAGCGTTACCTGCGGGAAATGCCCTACAACGACAAAATTGCCCCGCCACCGCCCGATCGGGATGCCGTGGACTACTTCCTCTTCGGCGTGCGGGAGGGGTACTGTGATTACTATGCCTCGGCCATGGTGACGATGGCGCGGGCGGTGGGCATTCCGGCGCGTCTGGCCGCCGGCTACAGCCGGGGGGAATATCAGAAGGAAAGCGGGGTCTACCGCGTCAGGGAACGCAATGCCCACGCCTGGGTGGAGGTGTTCTTCCCCCGCTATGGGTGGGTGGAATTCGAGCCCACGGCCAATGAACCGCAGATTGTGCGCGCCCCGCGTCCTCCGGGAGCTGACAGCAGTGGGCCTTCGCGCCCATCTGACCTGCCGCCGTGGCCGGGTGAGGAGAAGTTTGGGGAAGACATGTACATACCGACGGGGCCGGTCGGGGGCGCAAGCGGGCCAGGGCAATGGTGGACCCTCAACAGGTGGTGGGTCACCCTGGCCGCGGCACTGGTGCTGCTGGCAGCTCTGGGTGGTGGTGTCTGGTGGACCCTGCGCCGCCCTCCGGCCGCGGTGCCGCACCTGCTCACCCAACTGTATGTGCGGCTCATTCGCTGGGGCGAGCGTCTGAAGCTGCCCTGGCAGGCGCATCAGACGCCCTACGAACAGGCCCGGCTGATGGCCCAGGCTGTGCCGGAGGGTCAGGCTCAGATTGACCGCATTACCGATCTTTACGTGCGGGAGTGCTTCAGCCCCACGCCCATCAGCAGCGATGAACTGGCCAGCGCCGCTCAGGCCTGGCTGGTTTTGCGGCCCTGCCTCTGGCGGCGCTGGCTGCGCCGCCTGGCTCAGCCGCCGGAAGGATTGATCCACTGGCGGGACCGCTGGTCACGCCGCCTGGCCTCCCAGTTTCCTGGCTAGTGCACCCGGGCGTAAATCCTTCGGTGCTTCCCGTCATTCTGAGCGAAGCGAAGAATCTCGGCCACGTCGCGTGAAACCGCTTGTCTGGCGTAGGGGCGATGCTTCGTCGCTTCGCTCCTCAGCATGACAAACTACCGAGGGATTTCTGCCGTGCTGTGCTAGTCAGTAGCCGCGCAGTTCACGCAGCTCGCGCCGGGCCTCTGTCTCGGCCTGCGGGTCCTGTGCTGGCCCAACCTCCAGAAAGTGCTCGAAGGCTTCGATGGCTTCTTGTTTCTTCCCTTGCAGACGGTAGAGGGCTCCCAGGCCGTAGTAGACCTCGGGCAGGTCTGGCTGCAGGTCCCTGGCGCGCAGGAAGCTCTTTTCCGCCTCCTCCAGGCGGTTCTGTTGCAGGCGTGTCGCCCCCAGGAGATAGTGCAGTTGCGCGTCGTTGGGAGCCACACGCAACCCTGCCTCGAATTTGGCGGCCGCTTCTTCCAGCCGGCCCTGCTGGTAGTAGACGACGCCCAGGTTGGACAGGCTGCCCAGGTGGTGCGGTTGTCGTTTCAGCGCGGCCTCGAAAGCGGCGGCCGCTTTCTCCAGGTCGCCTTGCTGGATATAGGCATTGCCTTGCTGGAACAGCGCTTCAACCGATTGGGCATCGCCGCCGGTCTCGGATGTGGCCTCCTTGCTGCAGCCGGTTACGATGGCCAGTAGCAGCAGCATCAGGCCTGCCCTCTGCCAGACCCCCCGACTGTGTGATTTCCCCTTCCTGCACATAGCCCCGCTGCCTCAAATTCATCGAGAATTTTGACCACCAAAGGTAGTAGGACAACTGCGAGCAGTTGTCCTACTATAAAGCGAACAGGGGAAGGAGGCAGCCTCCTTCCCCTGTCTGCCGTCCTGTCATCATGTCTCAGGACTGTCAGAAGGCATCATGAATCGCTCTGACGTCGTGGCTTCCGCGGTTAGTGAAGTAGACGATGTTCGTGGCCCTGTCCACAGTGATGCCGAAGGGGTCTATGCCCACACTCGGCGGCCAGACGGTGGCCATCACCGTATCTGTGGCTCCGTTGATCACGCTGATCGAGTTCTCGGCGCTGTTGGTGACGAAGATGTGGTTGGTGTTGGGGTTGGCGACGATGCCGCCGCCGCCATCCATTCCGCCGTTGCCGATGTTAATGGACTTGACCGGCGTCAGCCCACTGGCAGAGGTCTGGTAGACCCATACCCTGTTGGGGATGTTCTCCGGGCCGTACACTATGTACAGCTTGCCGGTGGCCTCGTTGTAAGCCAGCGTGAAGGGCACGGAGCGTTTTGGCTCCAGGTGGATCGTTTGTTCAGGGATCACCTTGTTGGTCGCGCCGTCAATGGTGATGATGCTGTTGACATCGCGGTTGCTGACGTAGACCCGGTTGAGGGCCCTGTTGACGGCGATGCCGAAGGTGCCGGCCTCGGCGCCGATAATCTTGATCACCGTGTCCGTGGTTCCGTCAATCACCGCCACGCCGTTGATGCCGTGCAGGGTAACGTAGATGCGATTGGTGTCCGGGTTCACCGCCACGTAGCTGGCCTCTGGCCCGACCTTGAAGTGCTTGAGCACGGCCAGGCTCTCGCTGTCAATGACGTAGAGCTCGCCGTCGGCGAAGGTGGCCACGTAGACCTTGTTGGTGTTCGGATTCACGGCCACGCCGAACGGCTCATTGCCTATGTAGACCTGGCCGATCACTGCCAGGGTCGCGCCATTCAGGGCGTACAGGCTGTTGTTGCCGCGGCTGGCCACATAGACTTTGTGCGTGCGCGGGTTGACGTCTATGCCCTTCGGATGGCGCATGGGTTCGGGCGGCCGGGTGGGCGTCGGCGTTGGCGTCGGCGTCGGTGGCCGTGGTTGCCTGATCACGATGGGCAGGTAAATACGATACCTCCACGGCTGCCCGATCACGAAGAGGTCATAGCAGCCACATTCGCCGCGGCCCTGCCACTCCGTCACCTTGACGTAGAGGGTGCCGTCATGGGTTGCCGTGTACACGATCTGCGAGGCGAAGCTGCCCGGCAGATAGTCGTCGTTGAAGGCCAGCAGTGTCGTGCAGTCCGAATCGTAGAGCCAGAGTTGGGTGTCGGCCAGGCCGATCAGGTTGGCGGTTGTGATGGTGTAGACCTGGCCGGCCTGCGCCTGGAAGCTTACCCAATCCTCGTCGTTTGTCCTGTAGAAGTTATGATGCTGCACCAGACCGTCAACGGTGATCGGCTGGGCCTGGCCACAGCTATCGTCAGGTTCGTAGTCGTCGGCCACGCAGGTGTTTATCCTGTCCCCTATCGGTGGTATCAACTGGCTGTACTGGTTGATAGCGCCAACGATGCTGGTTTCGTTCCACCCGCTTTCACACTGGGGGCTGCTCCCGGTGGCCAGGAGGTTCACCGTGACCGCTCTCACCTGCCCTGGGGCCAGGTCGGAGCCGAAGCCATAGGGTAGGGGTCCGGTGAGGTCGTTCCAGACGAGGGTGTTGCCCACCACAGTATTGGGCAGGGGGTTCGCCATCAGGTAGACCAGACGTGGGCTCAGGATGGCGTCGGCCAGCGGCAGGACGGTGATCGTCGCCGACCCCACGTTGGTGATCACGATTTGGAAGACCAGGGTATCACCGGGATGCACGATGCCATCGGGTGGCGACACCAGGCGCTTGCTCATTTCCAGGGCCGGCAATTGCAGCGTGGGCGTTGCTGTCGGCGTTACCGTTGGCGTATGGGTCGGCGTCCGTGTCGGCGTGTGGGTCGGCGTTGGTGTGTGGGTTGGTGTCGCCGTCGGCGTATGGGTCGGCGTTGCCGTAGGCGTATGGGTTGGCGTCGGCGTGGGTGTGTGGGTCGGCGTTGCCGTGGGCGTGTGGGTTGGCGTCGGCGTGGGTGTGTGGGTCGGCGTTGCCGTAGGCGTATGGGTTGGCGTCGGCGTGGGTGTGTGGGTCGG
>JARYMM010000022.1 GCA_029907105.1 Anaerolineae bacterium
TAGGAGCGCAGCGACGAAGAATCTCGTTCTGGAGTGGCAAAGTGTCGGCCTCGAAGAGATTCTTCGCTCCCCTTCGCCTTCGCTCAGGGCAGGCCCTGCGGTCGCTCAGAGTGACAGCGAGCAGCGAACCATCGTAGAAGCAGACAGTGCTGGGGAAGGAGAGCCGGGGATGCGGGATTCCTTCGGCCGCCGCATTCATTACCTGCGCCTCTCGCTGACCGATGCCTGCAACCTGCGCTGTGTCTACTGCCTGCCCGAAGGCATACGCTTTCGCCCATCGGCGGAACTGTTGCAGGATGACGAGGTTCTGGCCATCGTGCGGGCAGCGGCCAGCCTGGGCATAGACAAGGTGCGGCTGACAGGGGGCGAGCCGACGGTGCGCGCCGGCGTGGTGGAGCTGGTGCGGGCCATCGCTGCCGTGCCTGGCCTGGATGATCTTTCCATGACCACCAATGGCCTGTTGCTGCGGGAGCTGGCCGAACCTCTGGCCCGGGCAGGGCTGCGCCGCGTCAACATCAGCCTGGACACGCTGGACCGGCAGAAATTTTTCTGTCTGACGCGGCGCGACCGTTTCGACGACGTGTGGGCGGGCATCGAGGCGGCGGAGGCGGCGGGATTGGGCCCCATCAAGATCAACACCGTCGTCGTGCGCGGCCACAACGAAGAGGACGTGGTCGGCCTGGCCCGGCTGACGCTGGAGCGGGGCTGGGACGTGCGCTTCATCGAGCTGATGCCCCTGGGCCGGCTGAGTGAGTTCGCTGCGGATGGCTTTGTGCCCTCGTCGGAGACGAAGGCGCGCATCGAGGCTGCGCTGGGACCGTTGCTCCTGGAACCGGGCAATGATGGTCAGGAGGCTGCCTGCTACTACCGGCTTGCGGGAGCCCGCGGTCGCATCGGCCTCATCAGTTCGGTGACGGCGCCGTTTTGCCAGCGCTGCAACCGGCTGCGGGTCACGGCCGATGGCCGTCTGCGGCTTTGTTTGTTGCAAGATGCGGAAGTAGACCTGCTGACGCCGCTGCGCAGCGGTTGCAGCTTCGAGGAATTGCGGGAACTGATCGCTGAGGGCATACGCCACAAGCCATCGGGACACCGTCTGGCGGAGGCGATTCACCCGCAAGCGCGGGCCATGTCGCAGGTCGGCGGATAGCCTGTGGGAAGTCCAAAGCTCAAAGTTCAAAGGGTTTGGAGGTTCGGAACCTGAAACCTGGAACCTTTGAACCTGAAACCAATCACAGTAAGGAGAGCAAGTGAAACGTGTCGGATCAGGAGAAGACGGCTGAGAAGTCGGAATTGGAAATGACCCTGCGTCAGCGGGTGGAGGCGGCATTGGAGAAGGTGCGCCCCTCGCTGCAGCGGGATGGCGGTGACATCGAGTTGCTGGACATCGTGGACGGTGTGGCCAGGGTGAGGTTGCAGGGCGCTTGCGCCGGCTGCCCCATGTCGCAGATGACGCTGGCCTGGGGTGTGGAGCAGGCGCTGCGCAAGGAAGTGCCGGAGATCGTACGTGTGGAGACGGATCGGCCGCTGCCTTCCTTCGGCGGCTTGCCTTTTGGCAGGCCGGCAGCCGGGTAGAACGGAGAGTCACGACCGAAGAAGCGCTGCGCACGGGCATCTAACCACTTGCCATTTGTGGTCTCTTGAGGTATGATGCGACCACAATGCAAGGAGGGAAGCAATGACCCCAATGACGGTAGGCATTCGAGATCTTAAAGCGCGGCTAAGCAGCTATGTGCAGCAAGTCAAGGCTGGATCTATGGTGGTCATTACGGAGCGGGGGCGTCCCGTGGGACGCATCGTACCGCTGAGCCCATCGGTGGAGACCCGGATACAGGAACTGATCCAGGTCGGGTTGATGGCCTGGAGCGGGCGCAAGCTGGTTCCCAGGACGCCAGTGGCACAAACGCGAGGCAAACTGACGGTGGCCGACTTGTTGCTGGAGGACAGGGAATGATCCTCTACCTGGACGCCAGCGCATTGGTGAAGCGCTACGTGGCTGAACCAGGCTCAACAGAGGTAAACGAAGCGATATCCCAGGCAAGGGTGATAGGCACGGCGCTTATCAGTCGAGCGGAGGTAGCGGCCGCGCTGGCCAAAGCGGTGCGGATGGATGTGCTCACGCGAGAGGATGCGTCGGCCGCCCTTCGGGTTTTCAGGAACGAATGGCCTGACCTGGCACGGGTACAGGTGACAGAAATGGTGGCCGCCCGCGCCGATACCTTTGCCTGGGAGCACGGCCTGCGCGGCTATGACGCTGTCCACCTGGCGGCGGCATCCTTATGGCAGGATGCCATAGGCGAACGGGTGACACTTGCCACCTTCAATCACCAACTGTGGGCGGCAGCGAAACGGGTGGGATTGGTGCCCTATCCGGCCGATTTGCCGGCGTTGCTACATACGTGGCAAGCTGCCGAACGTCCTTCGCCAGCGCGAAGGCAGGGCTTCGAGCAGAAGGTGATGCAGCTATAGCGGCATTCTCCGCAAGGCGAGTGCAGTCTGGGCTATCTGGCCGAACAACTGGGTATCAGCCCCTGGGAGGTCGTACATTTGCTGGAGGAACGAGGGCTGCGCGTCACCAATCTATAGGATGTTCTGAAGGTTCAAACAGAGGCGGCGATGATGGTTCAGTGCAAAGACCTGAGGGGCATCAGCGCGCATCTGGGGAATCGGCAAGGAGTTCCAGCCCGGGATGCGCGGGTTGGCGCGCCTGATCACCGATGAGACCATCCTGTTTTACTGATATGCTGGGGATGGATCGTGCGCGTGCTCTTTGTCGAAAAGCAAATTGACTACGAGCCGCAGGGCATCATGAGCATGGCCGCCGTGCTGCGAAAAGCGGGGCACGAGGTGGCGCTGACGGTGGCCACGCGGGAGGACCCGGTGGAGTTTGCCCGCCGCTACCGCCCGCACATCGTTGGTTACAGCGTGCTCACCGGCTCGCAGCGCGCCTACTTCGACCTTAATCGCCGCATCAAGGCCGCGCTTGCAGGGCGCGTCTTCTCCGTCTTCGGCGGGCCGCACCCTACCTTCTTCCCGGAAATGGTCAAGGAGCCGGGTGTGGACGGCATCTGCATCGGCGAGGGGGAAGGAGCCATCGTGGACCTGGCCAACAGCCTGGCCGAAAACGGCGCCGACGACGGAGGCGAATTGCGCCCACGCCCCGACATCCTCAACTGGTGGTTCAAGTTCGACGGCGACATCGTGCGCAACCCCGTGCGCCCGCTGATCCACGACCTGTCATCGTTGCCGCTGCCTGACCGCACGCTGGTCTACGACAAGCAGCCCACGCTGCGCTCCAGTCCCATCAAGCATTTCATGGCCGGGCGGGGTTGCCCCTTCAATTGCACCTATTGCTTCAATCATGCCTTCTACCAGATTTACGAGGGCGAGCCGCGCGGCCTGCAGCGCCGCGTGGCCCATGTCATCGAGGAGGTCAACTGGGTGCGGGAACGCTACCCGCTGGAGCACGTGGTCTTCCTCGATGACGTCTTCGTCCTCAACCGGCGGTGGCTGGAGGAGTTTGCCGCCCGCTGGCCGCGGGAGGTGGGGCTGTCCTTTTTCTGCAACGTGCGGGCTAACCTGATCGCCCGCCGGCCGGAGATCGTGTCCCTGCTGAAGCAGGCCGGCTGCACCACGGTCAGCATGGGCGTGGAGACGGCCAACGACCGCATCCGCAACGAGCTGTTGCAGCGGCACATGAGCCGCCAGGAGATGGTCGAGACCGGGCGGCTGTTCAAGGAGGCGGGCATTCACCTGACCACGACCAACATGCTGGGCCTGCCCACAGGCACGTTGGAAGACGACATGGAGACCATGCGGCTGAACGCGCAGGTGCAGGCCAGCTACGCCCATGCCTTCCTGTTCCAGCCCTACCCCGGCACCGAGTTGGGGCAGTTCACGCTGGAGCAGGGTTACATGAACGGCACCTTCGAGGACATTTCTTCTGTGGCCTGGGATCGTTCCATCCTCATCTTCCCCAGTGAGCTGGAGAAGCGGCAGGTGGAGCACTTGCAGCGGCTCTTCGCCCTGGGGGTGGAGTGGCCGAGGTTGGAGCCGCTGATCCGCCGCCTGATCAGGCTGCCGCACAACAGGCTGGTGGATGGCCTCTTCTGGTGGGTGCACAAACTGTTCAAGGGGTACATCATCTACCACCGTGTGCATCCCATTCGGACGAGCCTTCTCGACCTGCTCAGGAATGCTGCCCATTTCCTGCGTCTGGAAGCGTAGCGGTTTCAGGTTCCACATTCCAGGTTTCAGGCCAGCCTTGAACCTGGAACTCTGAAACGTGAAACGCTGTTTTGGAGAGGCCGAATTGCGAGTTTTGCTCATCAATCCAAAGTTCCGATTGCCCATTGATACCCGCACCACCCCGCACCTGGGGCTGGCTTATCTGGGCGCGGTGTCCGAGCAACGCGGCGACGAGGTGCGCATCTACGACGGCGACGTGGAGGAGCAGCCGGTCGAGGAGTTCGTGCGTGAATTCAAGCCGCACATCGTGGGCATCACGGCCAACACGCCGCAGGTGATGGCTGCCTGGCGCACGGCAGCGGCGGTCAAGGCCGTGGCCGACGTGCCCGTGGTGCTGGGCGGGCCGCACGTCAGCGTCGTCTCCGAGGACCTGGATTTCGAATCCGTGCGCCGGCCGGAGGTGGACCTGGTCGTGCGCGGCGAGGGGGAAGCCACATGGACGGAGCTATGCAACCGGCTGGAGGATTTCCTGCGCTATCAGCCGGAGTGCAGCACGGCGGCACTGATGGCTCCGCAGGCCGGCGTGTGGGCAGGACTTCTGGGCATCACCTACCAGACCAGCGACGGCGAGGTGCATCGCCACCCGGATCGGCCGCCCATCGCCGACCTGGACGGGCTGCCCTGGCCTGCCTATCACCTCTTCAAGATGGAGCGCTATACCAATTTGCAGCCGACAGTGGATCGGGTGGAGGGGGCGCGCTCTTTCAGCATCATGACCTCGCGCGGCTGCCCCTACCGTTGCAGCTTCTGCTCGCAGTCCATCATGCCGGTCAAGTGGCGGGCCCGCTCGCCCGAGAACGTGCTGGCCGAGTGGCGTCATCTGGTGCAAGACCTGGGTGCCGAGGAGATCGGCGTACTGGACGACAGCGCCAACATTCAGCGGCAGCGGCTGCACGAGCTGTGCGATCTGCTCATCGCCAACAAGCTGAACCACGTGCCCTGGATTTTCGTCAACGGTATCCGCGCCAACCTGGCCGACCGCGAGCTTCTGGCACACATGAAGGCGGCGGGTCTCAAGCGCACCGCCTTCGGCGTCGAGTCGGGCGATCAGGTCATCCTCAACAGCATCCACAAGCGCATTGACCTGGACACCGTCCGCCAGGCCTTCCGCAACGCCAGGGAGGCGGGCGTGGAGACCATTGGCTTCTTCATCCTGGGCCTGCCGGGCGAGACGGAGGAGACGATGGAGCGCACCATTCGCTTCGCCATCGAGTTGGACCCGCTGGTGGCCAACTTCAGCATGATGACGCCCTTCCCCGGCACGCAGGTGTACGAGCAGGTGAAGCGAGAGGGGCGATTGCTCATGGAGACCTGGGAGGATTACGTCTTCTTCGAGGGGCGGGCGCGCTACGAAATGGGCGACCTGACGGCGGAGTTGGTGGAACGCAAGTGGCGGGAGGCCTATCGCCGCTTCTACCTGCGGCCCCGTCGCGTCCTGCGCACGCTCTTGCGCCAGGAGACCTGGCTGCAACTGCCGCGCACGCTGCGCATGGCCTGGCGGACGGTGATGCCCGGCGGCAGGCAGTAGGACAGGGGACAAGGAGAGGGGGTGACAAGGAGATGGGGAGACAAGGTGACGGGGAGAGAGTCTCCGTCGCTCCTTGTCTCCACCTACCTCCATCTTTCCTGTCCCAGATTGGGGAGGCAAGCGGAGATGGTTGAAGTGCTTATGGAAACTCAGGAAATCATGGGGCGACTGGATGTGCTTGAGGATGCGCTCAAGCAATTGCGGGAGTTGTTGACGCCCGTCGCTGTTCCTCGAGAGGTGGGC
Source organism: Anaerolineae bacterium (assembly GCA_029907105.1). Classification (GTDB taxonomy): domain Bacteria; phylum Chloroflexota; class Anaerolineae; order UBA3071; family UBA3071; genus JARYMM01. The sequence goes on from JARYMM010000022.1 coordinate 6,017, forward strand.
AAGGAGACGGAACATCCGTACATTGAGCAGGTGCCGGACATCCTGAGCGGTGAGCCGATCATCAAGGGGACGCGCACCCCGGTGCGGGCTATCGTCGAGCACTGGAAGTTCGGCGATTCGCCTGAAGAGATCGCCCGCCAGCTTCCTCACCTGCGGCTGGCACAGATTTTCGATGCTCTAAGTTACTACGATGACCACCGGGAAGAGATCGAGCGCTACATCGCTCTGAATCGGGTGCCGGTCAATGGCTGAACAGGCGAATGAGAATAGCCTGTCGTTGTACCTCAAACTGTACTTCGACGAGGACGTGTCCATTGACATCGTCAACAACCTGCGCACGCGGGGCTTCGATGTAATATGCGCTCGGGATGTTGGAATGCTCCACAGGGATGACGACGCCCAACTGGCGTTTGCCGTTTCTCAGGGCCGCGCTCTGGTCACGCACAACCGGCACGATTTCGAAATGCGTCATGCTCAGTATTCGGAGGCAAGGCGAACACACTGCGGCATTATCATCGCCAGGCGGCGTCCGCGGCCATCGCATGTTGTGAGCAGATTGCTTGATCTGCTGAACCGAGTTGCTGCTGGTGAGATGATCAATCAGCTTCGGTATGTGTGAGGTATCCGCATGCGCTGCTGCGCCAGAGACCTGGCTGCAACTGCCGCGCACGCTGCGCATGGCCTGGCGGACGGTGATGCCCGGCGGCAGGCAGTAGGACAGGGGACAAGGAGACGGGGAGACAGGGTGACTAGGAGAGAGTTTTCATCAGTGTTTCGTCAGGTATCCAGAGAATTGGATCTGAGCGACATCGCTCTCGAGATGGAGCAATTGTGGGCTAGGAGCATCCGTCACCTTGATAAGGGGCAAGTTGTAGAGTGGGGTGCAACCATCGTCTTGACCAAGGATAAACACTTGAGGCTGGTCGGTATCGCCGAAGGCAATGCCGAAAGTGTGACACCTGAATTGGAAATAGATGAAGGGGAAGAATTCATCGGCACTTTTCACACCCATCCCTATGAGGACGGGACGACGGGCATGGCTTTTAGTGGCATTGACATTGCAGGTGCTATCAACAACAGCGAAAAGATATCCGTCGTGCAAAGTGGTAGAGACATCTTTGCCCTTGTGCGCACCGAAGGGACACCGGTAGGGGTGGATCCTCAGCGACTCGACCAGGAGCTTAACACAGCCTATAGAGGATATGTTGAGATGGGATTAGCTGACCAGGAGGCTCTCCTCGCTGCTAATCTTGATGCCTGCGAAAAGTACAGGCTGGCTTTCTACTGGGGCACGGTGCCCCAAAGATTGCTGGAGGTTTATAAGCCATGAAAGAGCTTTCTGCTAAAGATGATTCCAGTTTGAAGAAAACCGTGATAGAGATGAGGGAGTGGCGGCGTGCCAGGGGCATCCCTGAACCGGAGAGCGACCTCGCGGCCACAATCGCCTGGTGGAAAGCCATGAGAGCTTCCCCAGCAGAAGGCGGCCATAGGATTCTGGTTCTTGTTGGACCCGCTGCTGAGGCTGAATATCAAGCTTTCTTTCCCCGCATCCGAGCGCGAGGAAAAACACCTGATGAAGCCAAAGCACGGCTAGCCAAGGCTCTGCGTCACTACATTGACAATGCGATGGCTAGGGGCGAAATAGTGGACACCATTGAAATCCCCCTCTATGTCCTGGTACCCCCGGTTCCGGCTCAGGCTGTCCGTGAGGAAAGTGAAGGATACGAGACGGAGAATGAGCACGTTGGATGACGCTGCTCCCGGCAGGCATGGCCATCTGTTGTCTGGCGAACTACCATGTGTAATCGCCGCCCCGGTATGCATGCCATAGCGCATGGTGATGGAATCATGAGGATTTCTCTCATCGGTCCCAAATGGAACCAGATGGTGAACAATTACCCGCCGCTGGGGCTGGCTTATCTGGCTGCCGTGGCCGAGCAGGAAGGGCACGAAGTGCGCGTGCACGATTTCGGCCTGCGGCCCGGGGTGCCGCTGGAGGCCGAGATCGCCGAAGTGCTGGACTTCCACCCTGCCCTGGTGGGCTTCACCTCCATGACCACGTCGCACCATTCGGTGGAACAGGCCGCCGGGCCGCTCAAGGCCGAGCTGGGGGTGCCGCTGGTCATCGGTGGGCCGCACGCCACCACGCTGCCGGAGCGCACGCTGGGCAATCCTCACTTCGACTTCCTGGTCTACGGCGAGGGGGAGGAGACCTGGCGGGAGCTGCTGAGGGCACTGGCTGCTGGCGACGAGCGCTACGAGTACATCCAGGGGCTTTGGTGGAAGCAGGATGGCCACCTCGTGCGCAACGCTGAGCGGCCGCTCATCCCCGACCTGGACGCCCTGCCCTTCCCGGCGCGGCACCTCCTGGAGATTGACCGCTACCCGCTCTACGCGCCCAATGGCGAGCGCATGTTAACCGTGCTGTCCAGCCGCGGCTGCCCCTACAACTGCTCCTTCTGCTTCAAGGGCATCGTGGGCCGCACCTACCGGCAGCGCAGCCCGGGCAACATCGTCGCCGAACTGCGGCAGATCGTCGAGCAGTACGGCGTGCGCCACATCTATTTCATTGATGACCTCTTCACCATCAACAGGCGGCGGCTGGACGCCCTCATGGACGCCTTCCTGGCCGAGGGACTGGACATCCGCTGGCAGTGCCTGGGCCGTGTGGACCGGGTGGAGCCGGCCATCCTGGAGAAAATGTACCGCGCCGGTTGCCGGGAGATCCACTTCGGGGTAGAATCGGGCAATCCGGAGATCCTGGCGGCCACGGCCAAGCACATCAGGCTGGATCAGGTGGAGCAGGCCGTGGCCTGGACGGAAGCGGCGGGCATCGCCGCCAAGGGCTACTTCATGCTCGGCCTGCCGGGCGACACCGAGGAGACGATGCAGCAGACCATCGAGTTGGCCGCCAGCCTGCCGTTGACGGAGGCCATGTTCTCCATCGCCACGCCCTTCCCCGGCACGCGGCTGTGGGATGATCTGGTGCGCAAGCGGCCCGGCACGGAGTACGGCGCCGATTTCACGCGGGCTTATTACTATACCAGCTACAAAGCGGAGATCGTCCCCTTCCTCAACGTTTCCGAGGTGAGCGACGAGCGGCTCAGCCAACTGATATTGGAGGCCCGTCGGCGTTTCCTGGAGGCGAAGGCGCGGCGGGTGTATCTGAAAGCGTTCGGCAGGCGGCTGGGCGCGTTGCTGTGGGGCGTGTCCCGCTGGACGCCGTTGCGTCTGCTGGGCCGGGCGCTGACCCGGCTGGGGCTGTTCCGTCGCTTCCGTCACCTGAAAACCATAGGAGATGCAGCCATATGGGGCCAGACCCCCGCACGCTGAGTTGGCAACAGAAGGCGCGGCTCAAGCTGCGCTACTATCGGCGTCGGGCGCTGGGGCCCGTCAAGTGGCTGGCCTACGAGAGCGGCCAGACCTGCCTTGTGCCCTATCCCGACCGCATGTACATCGAATCCACCAATGTCTGCAACCTGCGCTGCATCATGTGCCCGCAGGGGCGAGGCGAGCTGCACCGGCCCAGGGGCTACATGGACTTCGGCCTCTTCACCCGCATCGTGGACGAGATGGCCCCACACGTGGAGACGACCACGCTGCACATCTGGGGCGAGCCGCTGCTCTACCCGCGCCTGGTGGACATGATCCGCGCCTGCGCCGAGCGGGGGCTGCGCTGCTCCATCAGCACCAATGCCACGCTGCTGGACGAGGAGATCGGGCGGCAGATTCTGGAAGCCGGGCTGGACACCATTTTCCTGTGCCTCGATGGCCTGCAGCCAGAGACCTACGAGGCCATCCGCCGCAATGCCGACTTCGAGAGGACGACGGCCAACATCCGCCGCTTCCTGGAGCTGAAGCGGGAGGGCGGCTACCGCACCTGGGTCAACCTGCAGGTCATCGAGATGCAACAGACGTTGCCGGAGTGGGAGGCGTTCCGGCAGACATGGCAGGTGCCCGGCGTGGATCGCGTCCAGCTCAAGGCCCTGGACACCTGGGGCGGGCAGATCGAGGAGATCAGCGCGTTGCGGGCAGGTGAGGCGAAGCTGCCGGCCCAACGCTGGCCCTGCCCCAACCTCTGGTACCACGTCCATATCTACTGGGACGGCGCCATCGCCATGTGCGACCGCGATTTCAACCTCGACCGGCCGCTGGGCCACGTGCGTGACGGCGTGATGAAAGGCTGGAATGGGCCAGAGATGCAGGAGCTGCGCCGGCTGCACGTGCGCGGCGAACTGGACGACGTGCGCCCCTGCAACACGTGCAGCGAGTGGGCCTGGTGGCGGCCGTCGCTCTTCCGTTCGCATGGCAACGCGCCGGCAGAGGAAGTAAACAAGTAGACAAGGTAGACAGGTGTACAAAGGGTGGGGGTCCCTTGTCTACTTGTTTCCTTGTGTACTTGTCTACTCTGAGAGGAACTCAGCATGAAGACAACGTTGATCTACCCCGGCATCGCCGGCCGGGGGTTCGATTGCCTCAGCCAGGGGATGGATGCCGGCTGGATCAGCCACGGGCTGGCCTACCTCAGCGCGGCAGCCAAAGCCCAGGGTTTCGACGTGGACCTGATTGACCTGCGGGCACTGAAGAGCTGGGATCACTTCCGGGAAGAGTTCAGGCAGCGCGACCCCGACGTGGCCGGCCTGACCATGATGAGCGTGGACTATAACCCGGTCCGGCAGGCCCTGGCCATCATCAAGGAGGTGAAGCCCCAGACGATCACCGTCGTCGGCGGGCCGCACGTCACGCTGGCCCTGGAGGACAGCCTGCGACTGGAGCACGTGGATTACCTGGTTACCTGCGAGGGGGAGATCACCTTCCCCCGGCTGCTGCAGGCCATCGCCGAAGGCCACCCGCCCCAGGAGAAGGTGCTCTGGGGCGAGCCACCGGATCTGGACGCCATCCCCTTCCCCGACCGCGAGCTCTTCCTCAACGAGTGGCGCAGGTTCGGCTACACCCTCGATTCTCCGGAAGTGCCCTTCGTCAAGGAGCTGCCGCCGCCTTTTCTGACCATCATCGCCGGGCGGGGGTGCATCTACAACTGCTCCTTTTGCAAGCCGGGCGAGGACTTCCTCTTCGGCAAAGGGGTGCGCCGCGCCAGCCCCACTACCGTCATCCGCGAGCTCAAAGAGCTGCGGGATAAATACCACTTCGCCTCCTTCATGTTCCACGATGACTGCCTGACCGAGGACACGGTCTGGGTGACGGAGTTCTGCCGTCTTTACAAAGCGGAAGGGTTCAGGCTACCCTTCTTCTGCCAGAGCCGGGCGGACATCATCGTTCGCCATCCGGAGATGGTGGCCACCATGGCCGATGCCGGGCTCAAGGGGTACTTCATCGGCTTCGAGAGCGGCAATCAGCGGGTGCTCAACTTCCTGCGCAAGGGGACGAAGGTGGAGCACAACACCAAAGCCGCTGAGATCTGCCGCCAGCATGGGCTGGTCATCTGGGCCAACTACATGCTGGGCATCCCCACGGAGACCAAAGAAGAGGTCATGGACACGGTCAATATGATCCGCGAGATTGACCCCGACTACTTCAGCCCGGCCTTCTTCACCCCCCACCCCGGCACCGACCTCTTCGACTACGTCATGGAACACGACCTGAGCCTGATCCGTGACTACGACAGCTACCGTCGCAACCCCACCGAGCCTAAGATCAAGGGGGTGGACTACGAGTTCCTGCAGTGGGCGCTGGAGTACTCGCAGAAGCGCAAGCCGTGGAACCAGTTCAAGCGGAGCGCGAAGGCCTTTGTGAAGAAGTACGGCAATCCGGCCAATTACGTGCGCAAGGCGAAGAGGATATTGGGTATTGGGGATTAGAGGTTAGAGCTGGCCGAACCGGGTTTGACGCATGTGGCCGCCTGTGTTAGAATATCTCTGGCATTTGTTATGTGGTACTGCCTTGAGGTGATGCGTTTGCCGGGGGTGAGGGATGAGCGAGGTGAGGAAGGAACTGCTGGAGAAGTTGAAGGCGCCAGGGGTGTTGGATGATGAACTACGGCTTCAGTTGTTGGAGGTGCTGCTGACCCCATCGCGGCCGCGCCGGATGAGCTACGAAGAGTTCCTGGAGTGGTGCGATGAGGATACCTGGGCGGAATGGGTGAATGGGGAAGTGGTCGTGCTCTCGCCCGCATCGGAGCAGCATCAACACATCCGTGCTTTTCTGGAAGCTGTGCTGGGCATATATGCTCAAGAGCACGGGCTGGGGCGGGTGATCGGAGCGCCCTTCCTGATGCGCCTGCCCGAGGAGATGCGGCGAGCACGAGAGCCTGATCTTCTGTTTGTGGCCGGGGAGCATTTAGCCCGGCTAAAGGAGACCTATCTGGATGGCCCGGCCGACCTGGTGGTGGAAATCGTCTCTCCCGAGAGCCTGAGCCGTGACCGGGGCGAGAAGTTTTACGAATACGAGCAGGCGGGCATCCCCGAATACTGGCTGATTGATCCGAGGCGAGAAGAAGCAGAGTTCTATCAGTTGGATGCTCAAGGCCGATACCGCCTGGTCTTGTCTGATGCGGAAGGGGTATATCATTCCAGGGTGCTCGGCGGATTCAGGCTGCACGTGGCCTGGCTGTGGCGGCCGCCGCGGGTACTGGATGCTCTGCGAGAATTGGGCCTCGTTTGAACGCCAGGGCAGGGCTTGGATGGAGGCCGATAGCCGCCCGGCTTGAACACCTGAGGCAGGCGATGCTCGATCTGGGAATCGTGATCGTCAACTACAACACCCGCGATCTGCTGCGGGAGTGCCTGAAGTCGGTCTACGCCAACAAGGGCGACTTCAGCTACGAGGTCTGCGTGGTAGATAACTGCTCCGCCGACGGCAGTTGCCGCATGGTGCGGGCGGAGTTTCCCCAGGTTCACCTCATCGAGAGCCCTGTCAACGGCGGCTACGCCTATGCCAATAATCTGGGCCTGCGCCACTTCGGCTTCGGACAGCGAACCCCAGACGCCGAACGCCGAACGCCGAACCCCGAACCCCGAACGCCGAACGCCGAACGCCGAACCCCGCCCTGCTATGCACTGTTGCTCAATCCTGACACGGAGCTGCCGCCCACGGCCCTGGCCGACATGCTGGCCTTCATGGACGGCCATCCCGATGCCGGCATCGCTGGCCCGAAGCTGGTGCGCCAGGATGGCAGCCTGGACCTGGCCTGCCGCCGCTCCTTTCCTTCGCCGGAGGTGTCGGCTTACCGCATGTTGGGTCTGAGCAGGCTTTTCCCAAAGAGTCGGCGTTTCGGCCGTTACAACCTCACCTGTGAGGATCCCGACCAGCTCACCGAGGTAGACTCGGTCGTGGGGGCGTTCATGATGGTGCGGCGGGAAGCCATTGAGCAGGCCGGGCTGTTGGATGAGGCCTTCTTCATGTACGGCGAGGACCTGGACTGGGCCTATCGCATCAAGCAGCATGGTTGGCGGGTGTGGTACAATCCGGCGGTGACGGTGCTGCACATCAAAGAGGCGGCGAGCAAACATAGCCACAGGGCGCGCGTCGAATTCTGGCGAGCGATGAGCATTTTCTATCACAAACACTACGCGGCGGAAACCCCGCGCTGGCAGCATGGGCTGGTTCTGGCCGGCATTGCCGTGTTTGGCCGTCTGGACCTGTGGAAGCGGGCCTTGCGTTCGCACAGCCGCCGGCAGCAGGCGCAGGAGGCAGTGTGATGTCCCAACGGCGGCTCAGTGCCCTCTTTGGCATCGCCTTGCTCATCAGCGACCTGCTGATGAGCGGGTTGGCCTTTGGCTGGGCCTATCGGTTGCGGCTGCTGACGCCCCACGAGAACATCCTGCCCTTCCGCAACTATGTGGGCATGATGGTCGTGCATGTCCTGTGCATTGTCACCGTATTCTTCCTGCGGAGATCCTACGGCCAAAGGCATCCCGTCTCCCAGTTGGACGAATTCTACAACATTGTTGGCAGCGTGTTTCTGGGCACGGTCACCGCTATTGCCCTCATCTCTTTCCTTTTCAAGGACCGTCTGGATTACCCTCGCCTGATGATGGTCTATGCGCTGATCATGACCATCATCCTGGTGACCCTGGGGCGGCTGATCCTCACCCGCTTACAGTGGATCCTGCTGGCGAGGGGTTGGGGCAGGAAGAAGGTGCTCCTCGTCGGCAGCGGCGACGTGGGGCGGCTGATCCTGCAGAAAATCCGGCAGTCTCCCCGGCTGGGCTATGAGGTGGTAGGCTTCGTCAACGGCGAGGTGGGCAGCGTGGTCATGGGCGTGCCCGTGTTGGGCCAGACGGCGGACCTGCCCCACCTCATCGAAAATCACGGCATCGAGGAGGTCATCATCGGCCTGCCGGAGGCCAGCCATGAGGAGATCCTCACCATCGTCTCCCTCTGCGAGCGGGAGAAAGCGGGCATCAAGGTCTTCCCGGACGTCTTCCAGATCATGGCTTCGGAAGTGAGCATCGGCGACCTGGGAGGCCTGCCCCTGTTGACAATGCGCGACGTGGCCCTGCGCGGCTGGCGACTGACGGTGAAGCGCTTCATGGATGTCGTCGTCAGCGCCGCCGCTTTGATCCTCCTCTCCCCGTTGATGCTCCTCACTGCCTTGTTGATCAAGCTTGACTCCGAGGGGCCGGTTTTCTTCGTGCAGGAGCGCATGGGGTTGGACGCGCGTCCCTTCCCCATGCTGAAGTTCCGTTCGATGCGTGCCGATGCCGAAGCCCGGGGCCCCGGCTGGACGACGGAAAACGACCCCCGCCGCACGCGGCTGGGGGCCATCATCCGCAAGCTGTCGGTGGACGAGCTGCCACAGCTCATCAATGTCCTGCTGGGAGACATGAGCCTGGTGGGGCCGCGCCCGGAGCAGCCGGCCTACGTGGAGCAGTTCCGCCGCAGCATCCCTCGCTATATGGACCGCCACCGCGAGAAGGCCGGCCTGACCGGCTGGGCCCAGGTCAACGGGCTGCGCGGCGACACCTCCATTGCCGAGCGCACCAAGTACGATCTCTGGTACATCGAGAACTGGTCGCTGTGGCTCGATGTGAAGATCATCATCCGTACCGTGCTGCAAGGCCTCACAGGCCGCGGCGCGTATTAGCGAGCCCCTTTGTCTACTCACCCTGTCTGACTCTTTGCCGCGCAAGCGGCCTCCCGCGTTTGACAGCTCTGGCACTTTCTGCTATCATATGCTTGCCCCGTTAGCACTCTCGATGCCAGAGTGCTAAGAAAGGGGAGGAAAGGACAGGCAGCGAGCGGACAGGATGGGTGGTGTGGGACGATGGTGGAACGTGAGGAATTGAGCGCGCGGCGTCGCACGGTATTGGGGCTGGTGATACGCGATTATGTGGCCAGTGCCCAGCCTGTGGGGTCGCAGCGTTTGGTGCAGCAATACGGTCTGGCATACAGCCCGGCCACGGTGCGCAATGAGCTGGCCGCCCTGGAAAAACTGGGCTACCTGACTCACCCGCACACGTCGGCCGGCCGCGTGCCCACGGAGAAAGGCTATCGCTACTTCGTGGAGTGTTTGCTGGCCGAGACGCCTCTGCCGCTTTCGGATCAGCGCATGATCCGCCATCAGTTCCATCAGGCCAGCCTGGAGATGGAGCAATGGGTGCACCTGGCGGCGGCTGTGCTGGCCAACGTCACGCGCAGCGCGGCGCTGGCCACGGTGCCCAAGGCGCTCCGTTGTCGCTTCAAGCATCTGGAGCTGATCTCCGTGCGCGACAACGCCGTGCTCCTGGTGTTGGTGCTCCTGGGGGGCATCGTCAAGCAGCAGATGCTCCGTCTGGAAAAGCCGCTGGCCCAGGAGGAGCTCAGCCGGCTTTCCAATCAACTGAACGACATGCTGGCCCAGGCCGACGCCGCCGAGATCGAGGCTCGCTTGGCCCACGGCCCTGCGCTGGCCACCGAGGTAGGCCGCCTGGTGGCCGACATCATGTACCAGGTGGACTGCCACGCCAGCGACCGTATTTTCAGCGAGGGGTTGACCCATCTGCTGAGCGAACCGGAGTTTGCCGACAGCGAAGAGGCGCGTCGCATCGTGCAGGTCCTGGAGCAACGGCCTCTGCTGGATGCCATCCTGGAGGAAATGCGGGAGCGGAACGGCGTGCAGGTGCTCATCGGCGGCGAGGGGCGTTGGGCGGAGCTGAGCCAGGCCAGCCTGGTGCTCTCCAGCTACGGTGACGAGGAGGTCTCCGGCATGCTGGGCGTGCTGGGGCCTTTGCGTATGGCCTATGCGCGCACCATTTCCGCCGTCCGCTACGTGGCCGAACTGATGAGCGGACTGGTTCACGAATGGTACGGGCAATGAGCAGAAAAGGATGATAGATAGAGACGGATATGAATTGTGAAGGGAGGTACATGGAACAGTGACCTTAGAAGACAGGAAAGAGGAGACTGCCGTTCCGGTGGAGGTGGCGGAACCCGCCGCAGAGGGCGAAGCCGAAGAGAAAGCGGAGGCTGTGCCTCAGTTGGAAGCAGCGGAAGATCCGCTGGCGGCACTGAAGGCCGAGTTGGAGGCGGCCAGAGCTCAGGCAGACGAATACCTGGATCAGTGGCGACGCAGCGCGGCGCAGTTTTCCAATTACAAGAAGCGGGTGGAACGGGAGCAGTCGGAGTTCACCAAACTGGCCAATGCTGCCCTGATCAGCCGTCTGCTGCCCATCCTGGACGATTTCGAGCGGGCTTTCGAGACCATGCCCCATAACCTCAGCGGCCTGACCTGGATTGAGGGCCTGGCCCTCATCCACCGCAAGCTGCAAATGACCTTGGCGCAGGAGGGCCTGGAGGTTATCGAGACCGAGGGCCAATTCTTCGACCCCCAGTTTCACGAGGCCGTGACGTACGAAGACGCCGAAGGCTTCGAGGAGGGTCAGATCATCGGCGAATTGCAGAAGGGCTACAAGCTGGGCGAGCGGGTGCTGCGGCCCAGTATGGTCAGAGTGGCCCGGTAGGGGGCAAGAGGCAAGAAGCAAGAAGCAGGATGCAGGATGCAGGGTTGACGTCCTGGACTGATTTCACATAAGGAGTGATGACAAAGATGGCAAGGATAATCGGTATTGACTTAGGAACGACAAACTCGGTGATGGCGGTCATGGAAGGCGGCGAGCCCGTCGTTATCCCCACGGCGGAAGGCGGGCGACTCTGCCCTTCCGTGGTGGCCGTCAATCCCAAGACCGGGGAACTGATGGTGGGGCAGGTAGCCAAGCGCCAGGCCATCACCAACCCGGAGAACACCATCTTCTCTATCAAGCGGCTGATGGGCCGTAAGTTCAACGACCCAGAGGTGCAGAAGGCGCGCAAGATCTTGCCCTATAAGATCACCGAGAAGCCGAACGGCGACGCCTGGGTGGTCATGGGGGACAAGGAGTACTCGCCGCCGGAGATCTCGGCCATGATCCTGGCCAAACTCAGGCGGGACGCCGAGGCCTATCTGGGCGAGCCGGTGGTGGAGGCGGTGATCACCGTCCCGGCCTACTTCAACGACTCGCAGCGGCAGGCCACCAAGGACGCCGGCAAGATCGCCGGCCTCAATGTGCTGCGCATCATCAACGAGCCCACCGCCTCGGCGCTGGCCTATGGCCTGGAGAAGAAAAAGGACGAACAGATCGCCGTCTACGACCTGGGCGGTGGCACCTTCGACATCTCCATCCTGGACATCGGCGAGGGGGTCTTCGAGGTCAAGTCCACCAACGGCGACACCTTCCTGGGCGGCGACGACTGGGATCAACGGCTCATTGACTACATCGCCGACGAGTTTCGCCGCGATCAGGGCATTGACCTGCGGCAGGACCGCATGGCCCTGCAGCGGCTCAAGGAGGCGGCGGAGAAGGCCAAGGTGGAGCTTTCGACGGTGATGCAAACGGAGGTCAATCTGCCCTTCATCACTGCCGACGCCACCGGCCCCAAGCATCTGCAAATGACCATCACCCGGGCCAAGCTGGAGCAACTCACCGCTGACCTGGTGGAGCGCACCACCGGCCCCGTGCGGCAGGCTCTGGAGGATGCCCGGCTCACGCCGCAGCAGATTGACGAGGTGGTGCTGGTGGGTGGCCAGACCCGTGCCCCGGCCATCCAGCAACTGGTGCGCAACTACTTCGGCAAAGAGCCGCACAAGGGGATCAATCCCGACGAGGTGGTGGCCATCGGCGCGGCCATCCAGGCTGGCGTGCTGGCCGGCGAGGTCAAGGACATCCTGTTGCTGGACGTCACGCCGCTGACCCTGAGCATCGAGACCCTGGGGGGCGTGGCCACGCCGCTCATCGAGCGCAACACCACCATCCCCGTGCGCAAGAGCCAGATCTTCTCCACCGCCGCCGATGGGCAGACGCAGGTGGAGATCAACGTGCTGCAGGGCGAGCGACCCATGGCCGCGGACAACAAGTCCCTGGGTCGCTTCATCCTCGATGGCATTCCGCCGGCGCCGCGGGGCGTCCCGCAGATCGAGGTGGCCTTCGACATTGACGCCGACGGCATCCTGAACGTTTCGGCGCAGGACAAGGCCACGGGGCGCGAGCAGCACATCACCATCACCGCCAGTTCCGGTCTGTCCAAAGAGGAGGTGGAGCGGATGGTGAAAGAGGCGCAGCGCCATGCCGCCGAGGACCGCAAGCGGAAGGAGCGGGTAGAGGCACGCAACGCGGCCGACACGATGATCTACCAGGCGGAGAAGGTGCTGCGCGAACAGGGAGACAGGGTTCCCGCTGGCGTGCGCAGCGAGGTGGAAAGCCAGATCAGCGGGCTGCGGGGCATCCTGGAGACGGGCAGTGCGGAGGAGCTGCGGCGCAAGACGCAGAGCCTTTCGGACAGCCTGCAGAAGATCGGCGCGGCCATGTATGAGCAGCAGGCTCCGCCGCCTCCACCCGGCGGTGGTCGGGGCGGCGCGCCGGGCGGCGACGAGGACGTGGTCGAGGGCGAGTTCCGCGAGGCCTAGAGGGTCTCGCTCTGGACCACGCCGCTGGCGATGTCAGAGCGCACGAAAGGGGCGGAAGCACAAGGCAATCTTGTGTTTTCGTCCCTTTCGTTATTTGCTGATCTGGGGCTATCCCTGGTTCAACAGCAGCACCGGTGCCGGCCGCCCGGCGTCGTCGTTCCATTGCCACAACGTCGGCCGGCCCAACTCCTCGCCGGGCACAATCTCCACGAAGGTGAACTGCTTGCGGTCGCGGATCAACTGCTCTTCCTCGCTGAGCACCTGCACCCAGGTGCCGGTGTTGACGTACCACTGGTCGTAGGGCAGTTCCGGCTGCCGCGGCAGCCGAACCACCTCGGTGTTGTGGGTGTGCCCGAAGATCAGGTAAGGCACCGCCAGCCCATGCCGGGTCAGGATGCAGGCCACATCCCTGGCCGCCCGCAGGAGGTAATCCTCGGTCTCGCTCTCCACCTTGCGCTCGACAAGGCGGCGCACGGCGAAGAGCAGCACTGACCCCGCCAGTTGTGCCACCGTGGTCAGCCAGGGCATGTGCGTCAGCCCCCGGCGGATCAGGTCCAGCAGCGGCTGGAACAGCAGCACCACCACGGCGATCAGCAAAACGAAGGAGAGCCCGCCCAGGGCCAGCGTGCGCAGGATGCGCCGCCACCAGCCGGCCACCCAGTTCAGACTCACCTCGGCGACATCGCGCATGGCCTCGGGCGGCAAGCCGGCCAGCAGGCCCCGCCGCGCCGCCATCCGGGCCAGCACGGAACGGTCCACCCGGGGCACGATAGCTCGCTTGCGGAAGGCCTCCCACATCGCCTGCAGGATAGTCCCCAGGTTGTCCACGATGATGCCCAACATGCGCAGCGGCTCCTGCTTGAAAGCCTGGGTGATATAACGGGAGGCGGGCTTGACGTTATCGGCCCAGGGATGGATGGTCTCCAGGAAGTTGAAGATATAGCGCACGAAGAAGGAGCCCAGAGGCAGCTCCAGCCGCTGTGGGTCGTCAGGCAGCACCGGCTCCAGGAAGTCCCGGAAGAAGTTGGCCGGCTCGTACTGGTTGCCGTGCTCGATGTAAGCCGGGCCCGGTTCGTAGCAGACCCAGGGACAGAATTCGATGTTCGCCCGTATCTGTGCCTCGTCTGCTCCGGCCAGGTCCGGGCATCGCCCCGCCGCCTCAACCACCAGATCGCCGAAGGTCTCCTGCACCAGCGGCCAGTAGACATCCACATCGTGGTTGCCCTTGACGTAGACGACGCGGTGGCCGGCGGCCAGGAAGCGGGCCAAAGCCCGGAAGAAGCCGGGATGCCCGGCACCGCAAGTGCGCAGCTTCCAGGCGGCCTCCTCGGCGGTGGTGCCCAGGCCGTACTTCTCCTCGCGGGGCGAAAGCCGCGGCTCCGTCCACACCTCGTCCAGGCAGAAGGTCACACTCTGGGCCACGCGGCTGGCTACCCGCAGTTGCACTGCCTGAGCTTGTTGACACTCCTTCGGTAACTCCAGTGTGACCGCGCTCCACTGCCCTGGCTTCAGGCTGACCCAGGGCGACTGTCTCTCCGCCTGGTCAGGGCCGGGGATCAGGCGCAGGGCGGCGGTGACCTCCCGGGCCTCCGGCGGGGCATAGAGGCGGGCGCACAGCCGGGCGCTGTGGGAGAAGTCCATGCTGCCGGGCGGCTGGACGGCGACGCCCGCCTGCTGGTCGGACTGACCGCCGAAGGCGGCTTCCAGGCGCAGGCTGCCGTTGGCCGCCGTGCAGCGCTGGCCGGCGGGCAGGTCGGCCAACAGTTGCCAGCCTTCCTCGTCCCGATCGAAGGTGTACAGCAAGTCACGCGGCCTGGCCACCACCTGCAGGAAACAGAACGCATCGCCGTTGAGGATCAGCTTCCAGCGGCGGCCCCGGTAACGCGGCTCGCCGTCGGCCAGGCGGGCGTGGTAGGCGAGGAAGCGGGCGAATTCGCCGTCGAAGAAGAAATCCTCCCGCGGCGAGAACTTGCCGCTCGCGGGATCCAACCCCTCGCTGAGGTGCAAATCGCTGACGATGAGAAGATTGTAGACTCCGTTGTCGTCACCCACCGCTATCCTCCTGCTGGGTCCTTGCTCTCACCCGCCGGACATGACTGTCCAGCGGGAGCGCAGGGTCTCCTGTGCGCCGCCCCCCACCCTGCTCCCAGCGGACGGCCACGTCCGCTGCTCAGCCGGGACATGGCTGTCCAGGGGGAGCCCAGGGTCTTCTGTGCGCCGCACCCCACCCTGCTCCCAGCGGACGGCCACGTCCGCTGCTCAGCCGGGACAGGCTGTCCAGCGGGAGCAAGGCATTCCGCACCCTGCACCCTACCACTGCACCACAAACTCCTGGTCGGTGGCCAGCGTGGCCTTGAACTCAGCCTCCGCCGCACCGGTCACCTGGACGCGCAGCGGCAGCGCGCCCGTGCCGGGCTGCTTCTGCATGCGCAGCCGGTACGTCCCATCAGTCATCACCGTGGCCGGCAGCTCGTAGCTCAGCGTGACCTCCCGCTCCTCGCCGGGGGCCATGACCAGGAAACCGGCGAAGACCTGCGTCCCCTGCTCGCCGGCCAGGCTTTCCACGCTGTCCGGCTCGAAGCCGCTCGCCTCCCGCAGCACGCTGCCCGCGGGCACGTACACCCGCACGTAGTCGAAATAGCAGCGGTCCATCATCTCCTCGAAGCTCTCGCCGTAGTAGGGCTCGTGGAGGCACTCCTCCAGATGCACGGTGGAGGTGTGGCGGTAGCGCAGGGTCAGCTCGGCGCGGGGACGCTCTCCCTCCAGCGCCACCCGGTAGATGATGCCCTGCTCGATGCGCGGATTGGCCTTGTTGAAGCCCACGTTGCTGTCCACCACCAGCAGGAAGTCCCCCTCGCCGGGACGCAGCGTGCCATCCCAGCCGGCAGCGGCCAGCAACGCAGCCGCCTGGGGATCGTTCACCTGGATCAGCACATGCTTCTCGTCCAGGCTACGCTTGACGGCCCAGACCAGGCGGCTGAGCGGCAGCTCCTCACCGCTTTCCAATCTGGCCAGGATGCCGTTCATGAGGATGCCCATGAAATCCTTGCGATGTCGCAGCCACTCCCGACGCAACTCCCGCTGACGCGTGGCCCAGACGTCAAACGAAGGCCCTTCCGGCGGCGCTTCCCACATCGCCTGCATGAACGCCAGCACGTTCTGTCCCGTCACGGGCTCGTCGTATCCCTCCAGGCGCAACGGCCCTAGGGCGCCCACCAGCAGTTCAATGGCCGTCAGGTCGGCGGCGATGACGCCGTCCACGGCGACCCCCTGGTCGAGCAGGTAGAGTTCCCTGAGAGCCTGGGCCGAGGTGGGGAAATCGGGCCACCAGTTGGCGTCGCGCAGCACCAGGATCTCCGCCTTCATGTACTTGAGCAGAGGCGGCGGCGGCGCCGGGTGCGGCTTGCTGAAGTCATCCACGGCATAGCTGTCCTGGAAGCTCAGCTCGACGATGCGACCCCTGTCCAGCCGCAGGAGCCCCACGCCGCTGATGAAGCCGCCGGTAGCGCGCAACTCGGCGTTGTTCTGGGCCAGGACCAGGTAGCTGCGTGGCCCCGTGGCCCCTAATAAGTTGGGCGCCAGTTGTGCGGCCTGCACGGCCAGGTTGAGCAGCGGCAGGTAGCGGTCCAGCCGCGCCACCAGCTCACCCAGGCGGGGCGACAGGTGGGAAACGTCCAGCGCGGCCCGCGCTGCGGTGACCTGGGCCAGCTCCGCCTGGGCCTGGGCCAGGCGCGGTCGCGCTTCCACCAGCGGCGGCAGCATCCGCTCCAGCAGGCTGCCCGTGGCCGCCGCCGGCGGCTGCTGCCAGGCCGCCAGCAGCGGCTGCAGGCCCTCCAGCGTCGTGCGGCCGGCCTGGGCCACGCCGACGGCCACGTCGAGCAGGTCGGGCGCGGCCTGGATGTCGCCGCCGTAGGTGGGCACCCAGCCCAGGAGGCGGGTCAGCGGCAGAAACGGCGTGGCCTCGTCGCGGATGGCAGAGAGGTCATCGGCCAGGGTGAGGAAGTCCGCCTGCAGGGCGGCGAAGTCGGCGGCTTGCAGGTCGCCCAGCGCGTCGGGGTTGGCGCGGGCCTCCAGCCGCGGCAGCGTGGCCTGCAGCGACTGCAGATGTCCCCACAGCCGCAAGGCTTTGCTGCCGGCCCACAGGCCCAGCGCCAGCAGCAGGATAACGATAACTCCCAGCACGATCCAACGGGGTTTGATCTTCATGCTCTCCTCTTGGCCAGGCAACGGGAAGGTAGGCAACGAGTAACGAGTGAACGAGGCAACGAGGCGACAAGGAGAAGCAGATTGCCCCTCACTCCCCGCTCACTCGTTTTCCTCGTGCTCGTTGCCTCGCTAAACGCCATCGCCCTCGTGGGGCTGTAACCGATACAGCGGCCCGACGGGTTCCATCCGGCAGCCGCTGATTGCCGCCTGTGCGTCCCCGGTCACGTAGACCGGACGCTGCCGCAGGTTAGCCTCGATCAGCCCCGGCAGGTCAGGAGGCGTCGTCGCGCCGTCCGGCAGCGCCACCGCCGGGTGATGCGCGGCCAGCGTGCGGCGGTACCAGTCGAAGCCCCACAGGCTGGCATTGACGACGGTCACGTCGGGTCGCTCGCCCAGCGCGTAGCGGCGATACCAGAGGGCGAAAGTATCGCGGTCGCCGCCGCTGACGATGAGCGCGCCCGGCTCCGCCGCCGCCAGCGCCGCCGTCGCAAAATCCGCCGCCTCCCGCTCCCGCCGCAGGTCCTGTGCAGCGAAATTGCTCAGCAATGGCAGCAACGGCAGCAGAGCGACGAGCAACAAGATGAGCGAACGCAGAACGCGGATTGGAAGCCGCATTCCGCAATCCGCATTCCGCAATCCGCAATCCAGCGCCGTCAGCCCCTGGCCCAGCCAGAAAGCGACCATCCAGCAGGCCGGCAGCAGGTAGACGTAGGAGTCGGCCCGGTCGTAGGTCACGGCGTAGAGGCTGTAGGCGGCGAAGGCGTAGAGGCTGAAGCCCAGCGCCGCCCGGTCGCTCCAGCTCAGCCGCCACAGGCCGACCAGGGCCAACGCCCAGCCCCACCAGCCGAACTGCTCCAGCAGCAGGTGCCCCCAGGCCGAGAGCCGTCCGGGGATGAAGGCCGGCGGCAGGCCGAAGATGGCCTCCCGGTAGAGCCGCCCACTCACCAGCCACCAGAAACGGTCCCACGTCTGCGGGTCGCCCCAGTTGACCGACGGCTGTCGTGCCGCCGAGAGCGGCAGGTAGGCGTAGACGGCCAATCCCAGCAGGAACGCGCCGATTATAGCGCCCCAGGCCCGCCTTGTCAACCGCATTCGCCGAGGGGCGTGCACCTCGGTTCCGGGACGAGTCTCGCGGCCGGCGTATCGTTCGACCTTACCCCCTTCCTGCGTCGGGCTTCGCCCGGCGCTCCCCTCCCCCTCTCCCGGTGGGAGAGGGGGAGGGGGCAGGGGGAGGGGGTGAGGTTCCACGAGCTCATCCCCGAACTGAGATGCGCCCCGCCGACCGCAGGCCAGCAGCCAGAGGAGCACCGCCGGCAAAAGCAGCAGCACGGTGAGGTGATTGCCCAGGCTCAGGCCGTAGAGGAAGGCGGCGGCCAGAGCCAGCCAGACCGAACCCCGCGCCCGCCAGCGCAGCAGCAGCCAGAACAGGGCGGCGACGAAAAGCACGTTCAGCGCGTGCACCTCGGCGATGGTGGCCTGTCCCCAGGCCAGGGGCGAGAAGGCGAAGAGCAATGCCGCGCTGACAGCACAGAAGCTCGCAGCGGACTGCCAAGTCCGCTGCCCTCCCGATGGACTTGGCCGTCCGGCGGGAGCAGGTTGCGTTTCGACGCTGCTCAGGGCGAGCAGGGCGGCGGCCGCAGCACCGCTGAGGGCCGAGAGCCAGTGCACGCGGAAGGCCGGCTCGCCCCGCGGCAGCGCTTGCAGGAAGAGCCGCGCCAGCAGCACGTAGGTGGGGTAGCCGCTGGGATGGGGCACGCCGAGGGTCGCGGCAGCGGCGATGAGGTCGCCGCCGTCGGCGCTGTCGTGACGCCAGGTGAGGGTGCGCGCCAGCGTGCGCCCGTACACGGCCGCGGCGATGAGGAAGACGAGCAGTGGCAGGACGCGGACGAACAAGGCCAAACGCCGATTCCCCTTCCTGATGGAGAGGTCAGGGGAGGTGCTCACTTATCCCTCCTATCGGCGCGGCAGCGGGCCTTGCAGCGCCCGCAGCAAGCGGTCGAACTCCCGCTCCGCCCGGCGGGGATGGGCCAGGTCCAGCGTGGTCAACATGCCCAGCCGTACCGGCAACCGGCCCTCGTCCAGCGGCCCAATCCTCACCGGCAGCAACCGGTAGCTCCCTTCCTGAATGGACATCGTCTGCGCCAGGACGTTCTCAAAATCGGCCATGCGGTCGGCCAGGTAGGCCTCCGAGAGCACGAGCACCGTGCGCTTGGCCTGGCGGATGCCCCGCTCGATGCCCACCACCCGCGCCACGCCGGGCTCCTCCACATCGCCGGAGACGGCCACGCGCAGCCCCGCCGCCTCCAGCCGGGGCAGCAGCGTCTCCCACACCCAGGTCCTGTCCGGCTCCCGGTCCGCGTAGCTGACGTAGGCGTCGTAGCGGAAGCCCTGCTCGTCCGTGGGCGGGGCCTTGGGCTGGCCGCCCAGCCGCAGGGCGACGGGGAAGTTCTCCTCCAGCTCGGCCTTGAAGATGGGGTGCTGCTGGGGCTGATCGCCGGTGACGCGGGGCTGCAGGTACTCGAAGAGGTCGAAGATGCGGATCAGGCCGTCGTCGCTGGGGATGCCACCGCGCAAGCCGGCCAGCAGGTGCTGGGTGAAGAGGCTGTTTTCGGCGCCGGGCAGCACCCAGGAGACCTCGTCGCTGCGCGAGGAGGCCAGGATCACCCGGCCCCGCCCCGCCTTGAGCGCCTCGTAGTAGCTTTCGGGCAAACCGGCCTTGAGGCCCGGCGCGGCGGCCTCCTTGGGCTGGCCGATGCCGCCGGAATGGCAGCAGTCGAAGACGACGACGACCTTGCGCGCCGGGATGGCCCGCAGCGCCTCGGTGAACTCGGCGCCGGAGACGGCCGTCTGGGCCAGCGAGCGAGTGGAGGTGTAGACCGCGTCCACCGGCAGCAGGTACTCGCCGGCGTGGGGGCCGGATTCGATGCGCCCGCCGTGGCAGGAGACGTAGAGGAAGACGGTGGAGTCTGGATCGCTGCGCGCGGCCAGGTCGGCCAGGGCTTTCCGCAGCCCGGCCTGCGTCGCTTCGCCATCCAGCAGCAACCGCACGTTTTCCGGCGCGTAGCCGCAGTGCCGCGGGTCCACCAGCAGGTCGTAGATGTCCCGGGCATCCTTAAGCACAGTGGGCGGCAGCGCGTGAATATGCCGGTAGCCGGCGATGCCCACGACCAACGCCTGACCCTTGTCAAACATCGTCTACTCTCCGAGCCTCGCTGGGCATGCCCAGCCGTCGGTCAGTTGCGGACCACATCCCCCCGCAGCGTGTAGTAGGCTGGCGCGCCAGAGCCCCAGGTGATCGTCGCCACCCAGTAATTGCCGCCGCCGTCAAGCGACATCCAGGCACTGCCGTGGGACACGTTGAGCGTCACATTGGGGGTGATGTCGCCGCCCTTGAGCAGGAAGCTGACGGTTTGCGGGCTGCTCCAGGAGTAGATTTCTGGATCCACCTCGAAACGGAGACGATGAGGCCCCTCTTGAGCCAGCTCCAGCAGGGTGATGGCCATGCTCATGACCGGGGGGCGTTCCTGAGGGGGCCTTGGCGTCTGCTGATAGACCCTGGCCTCCTGCTGCTGTTGGGCCTGCGGGGAAGCGGTGTGCAGTGTCGGCGCTGAGAGAAGCTCTTCCAGCGAGGACTGCCATGCTTCCCGTTCTCTCTCCGCCCAGGCCGCGTACTCCTCTGCGGTCATGGGGATCGCCTCCACGATCAGGCCCTTGCTTTCGGCGAAGGGCACTACCGCTTCCGGGTCGCCGGTCACATCTATGCGCCACCAGTTACCCTGGGCATCTCTGTATGGCGACGAAAGCGTCAGGCGCGGCCCTGGCTCACTGAACTCGAGATCAGGGTTGTAGATTCCGGACACTGGACACCTCCTTAAGTCAGATCAGGTCAGGTGACAGTCACCTGACACAGCGAAAGCCAATCGTCTCGTACCTGAAGGCCGAATGTGCGTTGACGGGATCGAAACCGCTGAGTGTGGCCTGATAGCTGCCTCCGACCGTAGTCAAATCCTGCGGGACGTCAGCCGGGGTCATGTTCCAGGTGGTGGAGCGCTCCGGCCCCGCCTCCCCCCAGGGCGTGCTGGTCCATTCTTCCACGTTGCCCACCAGGTCGTAGATGCCCTCGGGGGTTGGTTGGCGGCTGCCCACGGGCTCCGGCAAAAGATTCTGGTCCACAGGGCCTTCTGGCGCCAGATTGGCAAAGTCATAGGGTGATGCCTCGCTCAATGGCCAGGGCAGTGCGGCGGTCTGATGGGCGGCCACTTCCCATTCGGCCAGGGTGGGCAGCCGTCGGCCGATCCAGCGGCAGAAAGCGGCGGCCTGCAGCGCGTCCACCCCGGTCACCGGACGGTCGGCGCTGTCTTCCCGGTGGAATGTGCTGAGTTGTGGCGGCGGCTCGATGCATCGCCCTGCCTGTACACAGCGGGCATAGCGGGCATTGGTGACCTCGTAGCGCTCGAAGGCGACATTGAGTCCGGGCAGCGGACGCAGTTGGCCGGCCAGGCGGGCGCTTTGGCGCAGGATTTCCAGCCTGGCAAGGAAAGCGGCAGCGATGAAAGCGAGCATGCCCAGGACAAGGGCGAGCCCTTGCAGCCGGCGCCGGGCCTTCCGTTCCAGAGCCAGTTCCCTTTGTCGGGCGGCTTCTTTCTCTCGCTCCGCCGCGGCGATGGCCGCCCGGCTGGCCTGTACCAGCGCTGGCAGTGTTTCCCCGGTGCCCAGGTCGGCAGCGTCGGGGCTGGCCAGCCAGCGCTCCGCTTCCAGCAATTCGACCTCGTCCAGCAGGCCGCCTGTGCCCCGGCCCAGCCGCAGCCACTCGGCGGCCTTGGCCTCCAGCCGTCGGCGCGTCTGCTCGGCCTCGCGCCGCTCGGACAGCCATTCCTGCAAAGTGGGCCAGCCGGTAATGAGCGCTTCGTGGGCGATGTCCACCAGGGATGACCAAGGACGAGGGACGAACGACGAAAATCTTTCGTCCTTCGTCCGTCTTTCGTCGGCGGTCGCCTCGCCGCTCAGCGTTAGCAGGCGGTGGCGCACCAGATGCTCCAGGGTGCGCTCAAACTCGTCGGGGACGTCGCCGGCGGCGCGCAGGGCGGCTGCCGGCTGCTGACGACGCGTGTCCGCTCGTCCTTCGCCGAACTGCACCAGGCGCAGGAAGATGCGGCGGGCGATCGCTTGCTGGCCGGGGGTGAGGGCGGCCAGGGCAGCATCGGCGCGGCGGGCCATGGCTACCTGGAGGCCGGTGAGCGGCGGAGCGCCGTAGGCGCGGCGGGGCAGCGTCAGGGCCTGGTAAGCGCGCAGCGGCAGGAAGCGGCGCTCCACCTTCTCCCAGAGCAGGACCAGCGTCTCCTGCATCAGCGGCAGGATGCCCGGCTCGTGCGCTGCATCGGCCAACAGGCGCTCCACCAGTGCCGTCTCCACGAACACGCCAACGTCTTCTGCTGGTCGCACGATGGCCTGGCGCAACCCCTCCTCGTCCAGGGGCAGCACCTCCAGCCGGTGGGCCTGGATCTGGGGCCAGAGAGGCGAGGTCATCAGGTCGGGGTAGAAATCGGCCCGTACGGTCAGGACGAGGAAGGTGTTCGGCACTTGCATCAGGCGCAGGAGGGCTTCCTGGAAGGGCAGCGCCTCCTCGCCGGCCAGGGTGAAGAGCTCTTCGAACTGATCCACGATGAGGAGTCGCATATCGCCAGTAGCGGGTGGCTGGTCAGATGGTTGCAGATTCAGTACATCACAGTCTGCTCCTGCTGGATCGCCAGATCCAGCAGTTCGGCGGCGGATTTGGC
Source organism: Anaerolineae bacterium (assembly GCA_029907105.1). GTDB lineage: Bacteria > Chloroflexota > Anaerolineae > UBA3071 > UBA3071 > JARYMM01. The sequence goes on from JARYMM010000022.1 coordinate 28,880, forward strand.
AATCCGCCGCGAGCAATGGTGATCTGCCGGGATTGAGCGTGTTGCCGAGCACGGTTTGCAGGGTGCTGAGCGGGCTCTCACCGGGGCGCATGGATTTGACCGACCATACGCCGGGGCCGAAGAGGGTGCTCCTGCGCAGGGCGGGGATCAGGCCGGCGAAGACCAGCGAGGACTTGCCGCTGCCGGAGGGGCCGATGACGGTGATGAAGGGGTGCAGGCGCAGCCGTTGCAGGAGTTCCTGTATCTCCCTGTCCCGTCCGAAGAAGCGGTCGCTGTCGGCTTCGCCGAAAGGCACCATGCCGGGGTAAGGACAGGGCGGCCTGACCGGTGGTGGCGGGGGCGGGCGCTGCAGGTCGGCCAGCAGCCGTTCCAGCACCTGCGGCCAGGTGTCGGGATCGCTGGCGTCGAGGGCGGTGAGCATGGCCAGGCGGGGCGGCAGTTGGACCGGATGCAGGATGAGGGGGATGACGGGCCAGGTGGCCGTCTCCAGGCCGTAGGACTGGGCCAGCAGGTCGGTGAACTGGCCGAAGCCTTCGGCCAGGTAGGCGGGGGAGAGAACGAGCAGGGTGCGTTGGCTTTGCTGGACGGCGCGTTCGAACTCCAGGAGGCGGGGCACGCCCAGCCGGAAAGCCTGCTCGGAATGCACGCGCAGGCCGGCCGCTTCCAACGCGTCGAGCAGGTAGCCTTCCACCCAGGCACGATCGGCCTCCACATAGGAGACGAACAGGTCGTGTTCTGGTGCCGTTCCGTGCTCAGATCTTGTGGGCATGCACTCGCTCCTGCCCACGGTCAGCGGCGCGGCGACCAGGATTGCAGTTGCCGGCTGCGGCCCACGGCCAGCCAGCGGGCGGGCCGCGGCGGCAGCCGCCAGCCGATGGCCTTTTCGGCCACCTCTTCCTCCCGCCAGAGGGCCAGGGCCGCCATGATGGCCGCCAGTTCCTCTGCCGTGGGACCGGCCTCGGCCTCCGCGCCGGGCGTTGCCGGGGCATCCGTCGTCGCTGCTCGCCGCCACAGGCGGGCTAGAGGCCTCTCATCCGGCGGGAACAGCCGTTGCATGGCGGCCATCACGCCCCAGAGCAGGGCCAGGGCGGCGAAGACCAGGCCCATACCGGTGATGGTGATGATCAGGCCCAATGTGAGCCGTTCGGTCATTTCACGCGCTCGCTTCGCTCCCGGCCAGGCGCAGCCTGACGAAGAGCCAGGGGGCCAGCAGGGTGGCCGCCAGCCCGGTGCAGGCATAGCGCAGGAAGCGCAAGGCCATGGCCAGGCCGTGGGCCATCTCCTCGGGCAGGAACAGCTTCGGCCCCTGCCAGAAGAGGGCGACGATGAGGAGACCCACAACCAGGCGCAACAGCCGCTTCCACCAGGGGCCAGCCACGCGGAAGCGGACGCCGCGCGGCTCGAACAGGAAGCCCACGCTCATGCCCAGGATGGCGCCCATGGTCGTGGCCGCATCGGGGGCGGGGTAGAGGCCACGCAGGTCTGCCCCGTGCAGGAGGAGGCCGGCGATGGGCAGGACGATGGCCAGGGCCAGCTTCAGCGCCGGCGGCTGGCGGGCCAGCCACCCCTCGGCCTGCGGCAGCAGCCACAGGAACAAGCCGAGGAAGAGGATGCCCAGGAGCCATCCGCTGAGGATGTCCTGCGGGTAGTGCACGCCCACCCAGACGCGGGAGAAGCCGATCAGGAACATGATGAGGATGGCTGCCAGCCAACCGACCGCCCTGCGCACGCGGTTGGCCAGGAAGCCCCAGACGGCGACGCCGTCCTGGGCGTGGCCGCTGGGAAAGGAGGGCGTGGGCGGGTCCACCGGCCGCAGCACGCGGATGCGCGGGTCGGCCGGGCGCGGGATCAAGAATATGTGCTTGAGGAGGCTGTTGACGTAGGCAGAGAGGAGCAGCGCGTAGGCCAGCCCGCGTCCGGCCCGCTTGCTGAAGCACCAGTACACCAGCGGCAGCAACAGCAGGAAGAATTCCTCGTCGCCCAGGAAGGAGCAGACGGCGAAAAAGCGGTCGAGGAAGGGCGTTGACCACGACTGCACGCTGACGATGACCTCCGTGCCCCAGGGCAGGAGTGACAACAACAGCGAACGTAACCACTCGATCATTGCTGACCTCCGGCAATATCAGCGACCAGGATCTCCAGCTCGGTGAGGAACCGTTGTCAAAATTGCATGGGCGAGCGCTACGATTCGCGCAAAATCCTCTGCAGTCGTTCCCGCCATGCCTGCGCCTCCTCGATGCGATGCACCCATTCGATAGCGTCCGCCTCCCACAGTGGATGTTTTTGATTAACAGCGTCCAGGAATGCCTGATCTGTGCAGATACGTCGGTTGAAAGTGGCGTAGTCCAGGCCATAGTGCTGTTCGTAAGCAGCAATTTCCCGCTCAGCCTGCTCGATATGCTGCAAACAATGGTCCACAGCGTAGCGGCGCAAAGCAGCCTCAGCTACCCTCTCCAGATCTCCCGGTCCCCTCAGGCTTTCAAACAAAGTTTCCCGGATCGGAATGGTCAGAGTATCTACTGTCATCGGTTACCTCCAGATGAGTTTATTCTGATTGCTCACTGTCGCACGATTTCCAGCAGCAGGCGGGCGCAGGCGACCATGTCGGCGATGGCGATGTGCTCCCGCTTGGTGTGTACGTCAGCCATGCCCGTGCTCAGGGGTATGCTCTGGATGCCGGCGCAGTGGAAGATGTTGGCATCGGAGCCGCCGCCGCTGGCCGTGGGCTGAGGCTCCAGGCCCAGGCGCCGCGCCGCAGCCTCGATCCGGCGGCGAAGGGGGGCATCTTCCGCTACCCGATAGCTGTGATAAGTACGCGCGGTCTCGATATCCAGCGTGGCCCCGTGCCGGGCGGCCGCCTCCTCCAAAGCCCGCACCATGGCCGCCGTCTGCCGCTGCAGTTTGGCGTCGTCACGGCTGCGGGCCATGCCTTTCATCGTCACCCGCTCGGGCACGATGTTGGTCGCCGTGCCGCCCTCGATGACCCCGATGTTGGCCACGGTCTCCTCGTCAATGCGGCCCAGGGGCATGGCGGCAATGGCCTCGGCGGCCACGCGGATGGCGTTGATGCCCTTCTCCGGCTCCGAGCCGGCGTGTGCGGCACGCCCATGCACGGTCACCGTCAACTTGTCCTGCGACGGGGCGCTGATGACGAAGGTGCCGATGGGGCCGCCGCTGTCCAGCACCAATCCCTCCCGCGCCCGCAGGCGGGCCAGGTCAATGCGCCCCGGGCGGCCCAGGTTGGTCTCCTCCTCCACCGTGAAGAGCACCTCCAGCGGGCAGTGCGGCAGGGGCGCAGCGACGCTGCGCCCCTCCTTCAACACCTGCAACACCTCCAGGATGATGGCCAGTCCCGACTTGTCGTCGGCCCCCAGGATGGTCGTGCCGTCGGAGCGGATCACGCCCTCGGCGATCACCGGCGTGATGCCCCGGTCCTGGCCCACGGTGTCCATGTGTGCGCAGAGCAGCAGCCAGTCGCCTGCGGCCTGCTCGCCTTCCAACCAGCCGAAGACGTTGCCGGAGGCATCGCGCTCCACGCTCAGCCCCAGGGCAGCCAGGCGCGCCGCCAGCTCGTGGCCGATGGCCTCCTCGTGCCCGCTGGGGCTATCCACACGTACCAGGTCGAGAAAGGTTTGCACCAGACGCTCTTCGTTGATCAACTCCCCCTCCTGTAATCTGTCAGCGGAACGGTGGAAAGCTTGGATTTCGCCTCTGCGACTTCGGCCAGCATCTCTTGTACGGACTGGCGGCCGGCGTCGGTGTCGGTGCCCAGCATCTGCGTCAGCTCCTGCAAGCGCGCCTCGCCCTGGATGGGCTCCGCCGTAGCAATGGTGCGCTCGCCTACGACGTGCTTATTTACCTCGATGTGCACATCGCCATAGGCAGCCAACTGCGGCAGATGGGTCACGCAGAGCACTTGATGGCGCGGCCAGGAGGCAGCCTCTTCTGGCGGAACGGTCAGCCGCCACAGCTTCTGCCCCACCGTGGCCCCCACGCGGCCGCCGATGCCGGCGTCAATCTCGTCGAAGATGAGCGTCGGGGTGGCATCGGCGTGGCTGAGCACCGTCTTCAACGCCAGCATCAGGCGGGAGGTCTCGCCGCCGGAAGCCACCTTGACCAGAGGGCGCAGCGGTTCGCCGGGATTGGCGGAGACCAGGAACTCCACCCGATCCAACCCCGTGGCGTCGAAAGCCAGGCGGCGGCCATCCACATAGGCGCCGGTGGGGTCGTCCACCTGGGTGATGGCCACGCCGAAGCGCGCCCGCGCCATGCGCAGGTCGGCCAGCTCGGCTTCCACGGCCGCGGCCAGGCGCTCGGCAGCCTCCTGCCGGCGGGAGGAAAGCTCGCTGCCCAGCCTGCCCAGAGTGCGCAGCAGCCGCTCCTCCTCCGTTTCCAGTTCCTCGATGCGCTCCCCGGCATGGGTGATGCTGTCCAATTCCTGCCGGGCGGCGGCGCCGAAAGCCAGCACCTCGGCGATGGAGTCGCCGTACTTGCGCTTGAGGCTGTAGATGAGCCCCAGCCGCTCCTCCACCTGCGCCAGCCGGCGCGGGGAGTACTCGATCCCGTCGCCGTAGGCGCGCAGGGAGCGGGCCAGCTCCTGCAAGGCCTCGGCCGTGCGTTCCGCCTCCAGGCGGAGCGGTTGCAGCGAGGCATCAATGCGCTCCAGCCTGCCCAGTTGCTGGATGGCCTGGCCCAGCAAGTCGAGGGCCGACGACTGCTCGGCCGTGCCCTCCTCCAGGGCCTGACACACCTCTTCCGTCAGACGCGTCAACTGCTCGGCGTTGGCCAGGCGGTTGCGCTCCGCTTTCAGCTCTTCTTCCTCTCCCTCGCGGAGCTGCGCGGCCTGGATCTCGTTGACCTGGAAGGTGAGCAAATCCATGCGCCGGGCCAGCTCCCGCTCGTCACGGCGCAGTTCGGCCAGCTCCTGGCGCACGCGGCGCAGCGCCCGCGCCTGCTCGGCGAAGTCGGCGCGCAGTCCTTCCAGCCCGGCGTAGCGGTCGAGGAGGTTGACGTGCTCGCGCACCCGCAGCAGCGAGAGATGCCGCCCCTGGCCGTGGATGTCCACCAGGAGTTCGCCGATCTCCTGCAAGAGCTGCGAGGAGACGGCCCGTCCGTTGACGCGGCCGACGCTGCGCCCGCCACGGCGCACCTCGCGGGCCAGGATCAATTCCTCGTCATCCCCCTCCAGCCCATGCTCGGTGAGCAGGGGAGCCAGGGCCGCCGCCACGTGCGGCTCGGGGATGAAGACGGCCTCGATTTCCGCCCGCTGGGCGCCGGCGCGGATCACCTCCTGATCGGCGCGTTCGCCCAGCAACAGGCTCACGGCCTCGATGATGATGGACTTGCCGGCGCCGGTCTCGCCCGTGAGCACATTGAAGCCGGGGCCCAGGCTCAGATGCAGGTCCTCGATGATGGCGAAATTCTGGATGTGAAGCTCGGCCAGCACAGGTCACCTCTGTCAAACGACAAAGTTCAAAGTTCAAATCCTCCACCATTGTACTATAAGTTGAGCAAATCGAAAAGAGCAGGAGGCATGGCTGCCGTGTTCCCTACTTGCCTGCCGGGGGCAACGCGTGTACAATCCAGCAACGTATCAGACCGGGAGACGGCAGGTTTCCATTGAAAATCACAAGGAGTTGGCTCATGAACCGCCTCATCATTCGCTGGTTGATCAACGCCGCGGCGCTGTGGGCCGCGGCGGAGTTGGTCTCGGGCATCGGCTACGAGGGCTGGCCGGCCCTGCTCATCGTGGCCCTCATCTTCGGCCTGGTCAACGCCCTGATCCGGCCCATCCTCAAGCTGCTCACCTGCCCCCTGCAGATGCTCACCCTGGGGCTGTTCACCATCGTCATCAACGCCCTGATGCTGCTGCTCACCTCCTGGCTGGCCGGGCAGTTGAAAATCTCCTTCTGGGTCAAGAGCTTCTGGCCCGATGCTGTGCTCGGCGCGCTGGTGGTCAGCGCTGTCAGCATCGTGCTGTCCATCTTTTTGAAGGAGCGGGGCGAGGAACGCCGGCGGCGGTAGGGTATCAGCCGTTGCGCCAGCGCCAGGGGCGGAACTCCTGCAGGATGGAGCCGCCGATGAACTCGCGCAAGATGGAGTTGTCGGGGACGAGATCGGGCTTGCAGGGCAGGAACCACTTGAGAAAGGCCAGCAGCCGCTGCGCCTCCACGTATCCGGGCGTGCCTCGTTCGATCTGCAACAGCAACGGCTCGACGAAGGGCTTGAGCACGGCCAGTTCGTACACCAACGCCGTGTTGACCATGACGTCGGCGTGCTCCTGGTAGGGGAAGATATTGCGCTTCTCGCCGCGCCGCACGCTGACCCAGCGCTCGATGGTCTGCTGCGCCGTGTAGCCGCGGGCGGTGGCATCGCGCACGATGCGGCGGATCAGGCGGGTGTCGGTGGTGGGCACCCGGTTGTGCCGGTCCAGGTTGAGCTGGGTCAGGGTGGAGACGTAGATGCGGTAGATGCGCTCCGGCGGCACCTGGGGCACCAGAGCGGGGTTCAATCCGTGGATGCCCTCGATCAGGATCACGTGATGGGGCTTCAGGCGCAGCGTCTCCCCGGGCTCCCGCCGGCCCGTCTGGAAGTTGTAGTGGGGCAGGATGACTTCCTGGCCGTCCATGAGCCGCAGCAGTTGCTCGTTGAACAGCACCAGATCCAACGCCTCCAGGGCCTCGAAGTCGTATTCGCCTTTTTCGTCGCGCGGCGTGAGCTCTCGATCCACGAAGTAATCATCCAGGCCCAGGGCGACAGGGTGCACCCCGTTGGCCAGGAGCTGTACGGCCAGCCGCTTGGCGAAGGTGGTCTTGCCGGAGGAGGAAGGGCCGGCGATGAGCACCAGCCGAATCTCCCCGCGCCGTTGGGCGATATCGTAGGCGATGCGGGCAATGCGCTGCTCGTGCAGCGCTTCCGACACCAGGACCACCTCCCCTATGCGCCCGCTTTCAATCGTCTGGTTCAAAGCCCCCACGTCCGGCACACCGATGACGTTGATCCATTCGCCATACTCGCGGAACACAGCGCCCAGTTTGGGATATTCGAGGAACGGCTGTAGCTGGAGCGGCTCGTGCTCACGGGGGTATTGCAGGATGAAGCCCGGCGGGTAATCGCGCAGAGCAAACCAGCGCAGGTAGCCGGTCGAGGGCAGCATGTAGCCGTGGAAACAGTCGCGGAAGCTCCGCAGCTTGTAGATGGTCAGGTAGTCCTTCTGGCGATAGGCCAGCAGCCGCAGCATGTCGTCATCGCCCCGTTCGCGGAACAGGGCCACAGCCTCGGGCAGGGGGATGCGTTCCTTGCAGATGGGCGCATCCTCGGCGACGATATGGCGCATGTGCGCCTCGAGTTGGGCCAGTTCCTCGGCAGTGAAGGGCTCTCGCCCCTCCAAACGGCAGTAGTAGCCGCCGAAGGGGACGGAGTGATCCACCATCACCTGCGCCTGGGGGAACAACTCATGGGCAGCGGTGATCAGCAGGAACGAAAGGGTGCGTCGGTAGATGCGCATCCCGTCGCCGCTGGCCATGGATATCGGCGTCACCTCCACGTCCGATTCGACGCGATAGGTGAGCTCGCGCAGTTGGCCGTCCACGATGGCGGCGACGATGGGCACGGGAGGGTTGGGCTCCGCGACGCGTATAAACTCTTCCAGCGGCGTGCCCACCGGCCCCTCGTACACGCGGCCATCGGCCAGCCAGACCTGAGCGGTCTGCCGCGGCTGCGAAAGCCTGATCGGTGAAGAAGCTCGCTTACTCTCCATGCTGTCCTTTATGATTTCTTAGATTTAATAGATCACAATTCCTTGGGTACCACTGCACTTAATACTACAACCGTACTTGTCATGCTGAGCGGGTTTCAGACGTCAAACTCCATTGCCCGGCCGACTCCAGCGAAGCATCTCTTGCCTGCATGGTGAGGCGAGAACTTGTCCTAAGCGCAGCGAACGGATGCTTCGCTACTTTTGCCATACACTCTCAGCCATTGCCCTCTCCTCCCCTGGCCTTCACCTTTGTCAGCGTGGCCACGGACAGGAGAAAGAGCGCAGCATAGAGAGCGAAGATGACCAGATAGCCCATCCCTGGGCGCAGGCTGTTGAAGAAGTCGGCCATCGGCCCACCGATGCCGGCGCCGACGATGCCCGCGCCGGCCCCGGCCAGGTTGGAGATGCCCAGGTAGCGCCCCGCTTCGGCGGGCGGCACCAGGTCGGTGCCCAGAGCCCAGTTGGTGGCCATGAAGGTGCCGGCGCCTATGCCGATGATGCAGCCGCTGACCATCACCAGGGGCAGGTTGGTGGCGAAAAGCAGGGCCACGGTGCCCACGGCGGCGAGCAGGCCGGAGAAGGCCACCAGCCGCCGGCGGCCCAGGCGGTCGGCCAGGTAGCCGCCGAGCAGGGCGGAGGGGAGCAGGAAAACGGCCACGGTGGCCATCAGCAGCGAGGTCGCCGTCGCCGGGTTGGGGAGGTGCAGGACGTCGGCCAGGTAGTACTGGGCGAACCCCTGGATGGAGCCCACCGCCGCCAGGAAGAGCAGGCGGTTGATCACCCACCAGATGAACGGCGTCTGCTGCCGCGCTTGCTGGCCGATGCCCACCCAGGCGCCGGCGTACACGCCCACGAAGATGGCCCCGGCCATGCCCACCAGGCCGGCCAGGCCCACGATGGCCACCTGCGAGCCAACTGTCGCGCCGCGCTGCGCCAGTTGCGTGCCGCTGGCGCGCACCAGCCACACGGCGGCCTGGGTGACGGCGACGAAGATGGCCGTGAGGGCGATCAGGCGCAGGATCCGCCCACCGATGGGATCGGAAGGCTTTTCTCGCAGGGGCTCCTCGTGCACAGTGAACACGGTGATCAGCATGGAGACGAAGAAGCCGGCCATGATGATGCCCACGGTCAGCCAGACCTTGCCGGCATCCACCAGGGGGCCGATGAAGATGGCCAGGAAGACGGGCAGGAGCTCCATCACCGCCTTGACCCCCGAGGCCCGCCCGCGCTGGGTTTCCGGCACCAGGTCGGGGATCAGCCCCTGCAAGGCGCCGTGGGCCACGTTGGAGGAGACCTGCAGGAGGACGATGCCGGCGAGCAGGACGGCGTAGGCCGTGGTCACGCCCAAGGCGGACTGGAAGAAGCCATCCAGCGTCGAGCCCAGGAAGAGCGGCGAGGCCCCGACGATGGCCAGGAAGAGGATATTGAACAGCGTGCCGCCGACGATGAAGGGGCGACGCCGTCCGGCCGGATGCGTGCTGCGGTCGCTGAGCATGCCGGCGATGGGCTGCACGGCCATGGCCACGGCCAGGCCGATGACGCGCACGGTGGCCAGGTAGGTGTTCTTCAGTTCCAGCGGGGCGAAGAGCACCACCAGATAGGGCAGCAGCACCGGCGTGATGATGCTCGAGGCGATGTTGATGCCCAGCCAGTAGATGTTGATGGCGATGTGGTCGTACCAGCGCATGTCCTGTTTCATGACGGCTCTCCTCCAGCGTGTGCTCACCATGAAGACACCAGGTAGGGGCGCGGCACCGCCGCGCTCCTACGCCAGGGCCTGCGGGCGGATGGCCCGGATCACCTCCAGCGAGGCCAGGGCCTGGGGCACGGTCAGTTCGAAAATGATAGGGCCATCGAACTGCGCCTCGGTCAGCCTGTCCAGCAGGCGGGCCACATCCAGGTCGCCTGTGCCCAGGGGCTGGTGGTCCTTGCCGTAGCCGATATGGCGCTGTGGCCCCTGCCACGGCCCGTCGTGCAGGTGGATCTCGCTCAGGCGGTGCAGGCAGCGCTCCAGGGCCTCGAAGAGCTCCACCGGGCCGGAAAAGCCCACCAGCACGTGGCCGGTGTCCAGGCAGACGGAGAGGTCCAACTGCTCCGCCAGTTCCAGGGTCAGGTCGAAGGGGAACTCCACGGTCTCGACGGCCAGTTGGCGGCTGGGGATGCCCGTCTCGGCCAGGATGGTCTGCAGGCTCTGGCGGGCGTTGTTCTGGAACTGACGCAGGATGAGCGCCTTGGCCAGGTCCGGCAGGTTCATGCGGTAGAACTCGGCGGCCAGGGAGCCCGTGGCGTGCAGCACGTAGACCTCCGGCTCCAGGACGAGGGTGCGCTGGATGGTCTCGATCAGCGCCGCCACCGAGCCCTTGCGCACGGGGGCCAGGGGCGTGGAGGGCTCTACCGACCAGAGGGGGAGGTGGACGGTATAGGTCAGGCCGCTGCCCGCCTTGAGCCGGGCCAGCCGCTCGATGGTGGGCGGGTCGAAGCTTTGGGGCAGGAACAGCTCCATGTCGCCGCCCAGCTCGATGGGGTTGAAGCCGTGGGAATGCAATTGTCGCGCCAGGTCGGCGTGGTCGAGGGTGGCGATGTAGGTCATCGCCTCCGGCATGGACATCCCGGAGGGGATGAGAGTTTCTCGTTGCATGGTGATGATGCCAAAGCGCATGTCAGCCTCCTCTTAACGAATCCGTGTTATCCGTGTTCTATGTCCTGTCTGCCTGGACCAGTGCCTGTTCCAGCAGGTCGGCCACACCTGACGCCGCTGCCCAGCGGCGCAGATAGGCCAGATCAAGTTGGTCGTCCTGGACTTTGAGCATCCCCATTCCCTCCTGGCTTAAGTATACCACTCTTGTCAGGAAAAGGCAAGCATCATAGCCGTTCGGTTGGCGCAGCAAATCGAACGGCTATGGCCATGCCCCAGGCGAATGCAAATCATTTAACTGAGGTTTAAACTTATCAAGTCCGATTTGACAAAGTTTCAACTCTGTGCTAAGATTGCGCCACAATAGAGGGAGGCGATGACATGTACCCTGTTCCCACTATCTGCCCCGTCTGCGGGGACACGATGGCCGTCACCCGGCTGCAATGTCCCCATTGCGACACCACGCTGGAAGGCCGCTTCGCCCTGGGCCGCTTCCACCAGCTCTCCCCCGAACAGCTCAGCTTCGCCGAGCTCTTCCTGCGCTGCGAGGGCAAGCTGAGCTGGGCCGCCGAGGAGCTGGGCGTCTCCTACCCCACGGTGCGCGCCCGCCTGGATGACGTCATCCGCGCCCTCGGCTACGAGGTGCGCCAGGAGACGCCGGCCGAGGAGAAGCAGCGCCGCGCCGGGCGCCGCCAGGCCATCCTCAACGACCTGGCCGCCGGCACGATCAGCGCCGAGGAAGCGGCGGAGTTGTTGAAGAAGGTATAGCATTACGGCATCCTCGAAAATCAAACGGGGCCTTCCTGCTGGGGCTTCTGGCCACGGTCGGTTACCTGGCCTTAGGTTGGGTGCTGCCGGCGAGAGCTAACGCAGCGCGGGTGTCGGCGTCAGGGGTTTAGCGTTCGGCGTTTGGAATTCGGAGGTCGGAGACATATGAAACGTCATCTGCTTCCACTTTTGGCCTGTCCCGTCTGCGGTCAGGGGCTCGATTTCGGGGGCCTGGCCACGGACGAACGGCTGGTGCAAGGGGTGCTGCGTTGCGACGGCTGTGCCCGGCAGTACCAGGTGCTCGATGAACTGCCTATCCTGAAGGAGCGGGGGCTGAGTGCCGACCAGTGGCAATGGGAGGTGGACGTCTCCAACGTGCGGGACTTCGACGCCCTCCGCTTGGCCTACGAGGCGGCACTGTCAGACGAGGTGCGCGCGGCGAAATCGGCGATCATCGAGCACATCCTCGCCCTGGTGAGCGAGGGTTCGGGCCCCATCCTGGACGTGGCCACGGGCATGGGCACATTGTTCCGCCCCCTGGCTGCCCGCCTGGCCGCTTTGTCCCGCGCCGCTGGCCCGCGCGATGGCCTGGCTTCGGACGTAGACGAGAGCGTGTTGCGGGGCACACAGCGCAAATTGCGCCGGGAGGGAGAGACAGCGGCCGCCTCGTTCCTGGTCAGCGACGCCAGGCATCTGGCCTTGCGGGAGGGCGTGATGGGGGCCGTCGTTTCTTTCTTCGGTTTCTGCAACGTGCCCGATGGCTCCACCGTCCTGCGTGAAGCCGCCCGCGTGCTGCGGCACGGCGGTCTGTTGGTCTTCTCCACCCTGCTGCTGCAGGAGGACTCGCCGGGCTTCCGGCTGGCTGCCGAAAAGGGTTACGGCGGGCTGATGTCGGTGGACGGCGTGAAGGCCGCCCTGGAGGGGGCAGGGTTGCAATTTTTGGAGCAGGAAGTGTTCGTCTCGGGCCGGTGGCCGGGCTGCCCGTATGACCTGCTGCCGCTGGAAGGCGACGGGTTTGCCTACAGTGTGTTCACCGCGCGCAAGCCAGGCCCTGGTCACTGATCCCTGATGCGGAGCATTCCATGGCCGTGACGATTCTCAGCCGGCGGCAGCCGTTTCGCGGCCTGCGTCGCCTCAATCCCTATCGTGACCTGCGCCAGGTGACGGCGCTTATCGCCGAGACCTTCGGCGCCGACCTGGACGCCGAGGGACGGGCCGCGCTGCGCGACATGCGGGTGCTCGGCTGGCTTGGCCCGCTGGTGGCCTTTGTGCTGGTCGCCGACCCACAACTGCAGCGCATGCTCCAGGGCTACGTCTGGATCGAAGAGGGGCGGGTGGTGGGCAACCTGAGCCTGCAGAGCGGCCTGCGCTACGGGGAGCGCTGGCACATCTCCAACGTGGCCGTCGCCCCCGCCTACCGCGGCCGCGGCATCGCCCGGGCTCTGGTGGAGGCAGCGCTGGAGGAAGTGGAACGGGAAGGCGGCGGCTGGGCCACGCTGCAGGTGGAAGCGGAAAACGAGGCCGCCTGCCGGCTGTACGCCGGATTGGGCTTCGAGGCTTTGGGCGGGATGGCCTGTCTGCACCTGGCGAAGCCGCCGGCCACCCCGCCGCCGACAACCCCCATCCCTTCCCTGCGTCCCTGGCGCGCCGACGACTGGCATGGGGAGTACGAGCTGGCCAGGACGGTCATACCTGCCCTGCTGCAATGGTGGCAGCCGTTGCGCTCGGAGGCCTTTCGCCGCTACGCGGAGGATTGGCTGGGCGAGGCGTTCAACCGCCTCATCGGGCGGCAGCGCACCTACCACTGGGTGGTGGAGGCAGGGGCAGGTCTGAGACCCGCCCATCAGGGCCGGCTGGCCGCCTCGCTCTGGCTGCGCGCGGCGGGCTGGCGGGGCGAGCACCGCCTGCGCCTGATGGTGCATCCCGAGGCCCGCGGCGCGCTGGAGGAGCCGCTGCTGCGGCAGGCGCTGGCCGTCCTGTCCGCCTGCCCGCCCCGGCCGACGGTGGCCCAGCACCCGGCCGGGGATCAGCAGGCCATCGAAGCCTTCCTGACCCACGGCTTCCTCCTGCGCCGCACGCTGGTGGCGATGAGGAAGAGGATTCGCTAGGTGGGACAGGTTGCAGATCTGCCCCTGCAGTGGATGGCATGAAGACGAAGGACGAAGGAAAGACGGATTCGTCGTTGGTCCTTCGTCTTTGGTCGGTCTTTGACAAGCTCCAGCTCGCTGCGATAGGAGGTAATGAGGAATGACGACCACAGAGGAACGACTGCGTATCCTGAAGATGATCGAGGATGGCGTGATCACCGCCGAAGAGGGGGCCAGGCTCCTGGAGGCCCTGGAAGAAGCGGGGCCGAAGCGAGAGCCGCCGCACAGCGAGGCCACGCCGCCGCGCTGGTTCCGCGTGCGGGTTACCGATCTCCGGTCGGGCAAGGCGAAGGCCAACGTCAATATCCCCGTGGGACTGGTGGACGTGGGGCTGAAGATAGGCGCTCGTTTCAGGCCGGACATCGAGGGCCTGGATTTCTCCACGGTGGCCGAGGCCCTTCGCCGGGGTGTGCAGGGCAAGATCTGCGACATCGAAGACGCCCAGAGCAGTGAAAGGGTGGAAATCTATGTGGAATAACAACCCCCAGGCCATGCTCAACGCCCTTTTGCAGCCCTGGCACGACGCTGTGCAGGACCCACTCAAGGCGCAACAGGCTGTGCTGCACCGCCTGCTGGCGATCTATGCCCAGACCGGCTACGGCCAGCAGCACGGCGCGGCCCATGTGGGCAGTGTCGAGGACTACCGCCGCGCCTTCCCCGTGGCCACCTACGAGGACTACAAGCCGCTCATCGAGCGGGTGATGGCCGGCGAGGTGGGCCTGCTGCTGCACGAGGAGCCGATCGGCTGGGCGATCACCCGCGGCACGACGAAGGGCGAGTCGAAATTCATCCCCATGACGCCCACCGACCTGCGCATGCGCGTCAGTGCCGGGCGGGCCATGATGAACTATGTGGCCACCAGTGGCCGCTTTGACCTCTTCCAGGGCGTCAACCTGAACCTGAATTTCCCCTCCGTGGTGGGCAAGGTGCGGGTGGGAGAGCGGGAGGTGGAGTACGGCTATAGCTCGGGCATCTACACGAAGTACGTGTCGGCCCAGACGCCCATCCGTTCGGTACCTGCGCAGGAGGAGATTGATGCGCTGGGCGGCGGCAAAACGGCGCGCGATTGGGAGGCGCGCTTCGAGCTGGCTTACCAGAAGTGTAAAGAGGAGAACGTGACACTGGTGGGGGGCGTGGTCATGACGGCACTGCGCTTCGGGCGCTACCTGCGCCGGAGGCACGGGGTCTACCCCAAGCAGTTGTGGCAGACGCAGGTCATGACCCTGGGCAGCGCGCCGGGCATCAACACCCGCTATGCGCCGGCGCTGCAGGCGCTTTACGGGCGGGTGGCCATCCGTGAGATTTACGGGACCACCGAGGGCATGTTTGGCCAGCAGCGGGACGAGCAGCGGGCCTGGGTGCCCAACTACGACCTCTTCTTCTTCGAGGTGCAGACGCGCTCAGGGCTCAAGATGCTGCACGAGATGCGCCGTGGCGAACTGGGCAGCCTGGTCGTCTCCACGCCGGTCCTGCCCCGCTATAAGATCGGCGACCTGATCCTGGCCCTCCGCCCGCCCTACTTCCGCTGCATCGGCCGCGACCATTGGTGGACGCCGCTGAGCTACGCCTGGGATGAGTTCAGGACGCTCAACCTGGGCCGGCTGTGATCGTCACGCGCAAACCGCGCTGCGCAGCAGTCTCCTGGAATCAAAACTTCGCCCCTTCGGGGCGCGCAATGACGCTAAGCCACCGCTATATCTCACGTTGCAAGGCCGAAGGCAGGCAATTATTCGTTGCCATTTATACATTATATCATACATCGCATAGCGCTGTGCAGTCAAATCGAAGGGACGCCGATTTTGTCCGGTGACGTTCTGGGCATATAATGTCGTTATGTCCCTCGATACGCTGTTGCACGAGTTGCGCCTCGATCCCGGCTTCATGCGTCAGGTGGCAGCCTGGCGACGTTTCCCGCCGCGCCCGGCCCGCACCGCCGACTTCCCGCCTGCGTTCGACCCGCGGCTGGTAGCCAGCTTACGCGCTCGCGGCATCGAGCGGCTGTACAGCCACCAGGCCACGGCGGTAGCCGCTGCCCTGCGCGGCGAGCACGTGGCCGTCGTCACCCCGGCGGCCAGCGGCAAGACCCTCTGCTACAACCTGCCCGTCCTGCACACGCTGCTCAACGACCCCTCCGCCCGCGCCCTCTACCTCTTTCCCACCAAGGCGCTGGCGCAGGACCAACTGGCGGAATTACGCACGTTTGCCCAATCCTCCGCGCTATCAGCCATTGGCCATTGGCCATTCGCCGTCTATGACGGCGATACGCCAAAGGCGGAACGGCCGCGCATCCGCCGTGCGGCGCGGCTGCTCATCACCAACCCCGACATGCTGCACACGGGCATCCTGCCCCACCACACGCAATGGGCCGACCTCTTCGCCAACCTGCGCTACGTCGTCCTGGACGAAGTGCACGCTTATCGCGGCGTCTTCGGCTCGCACGTGGCCAATGTGCTGCGCAGGCTGCGCCGCATCTGCCAGTTCCACGGCTCGCAGCCGCAGTTCATCTGCTGCTCGGCCACCATCGCCAACCCGCAGGAGCACGCCGAACGGCTGCTGGAAGTTCCGGTGACGCTGGTGGACGACGACGGCTCGCCCAGGGGCGAAAAGCACTTCCTGCTCTATAACCCGCCGCTGGTGGACCGCGAGCTGGGCATTCGCCGCAGCCACCTGCTGGAAGCGCGGGGCATCGCCGGCCGCCTGCTCGACGCCGACGTGCAGACCATCGTCTTCGCCCGCGCCCGGCTGACGGTCGAAATCCTGTTGACCTATTTGCGGGATTGGGTAGAAAGGGCGGACAGGGAGACGGGGGGAAGGGGAGACAAGGAGAGGGAAAGGAGGGAAGGGGAAGGGGCTGAAAGGGCTGAGGGAATTGAAGGGGTTGAGGGGATGGTGCGGGGGTATCGGGGAGGGTATCTGCCCCAGCAGCGGCGGGAGATCGAGCAAGGGCTGCGCCAGGGGAGTGTGCGCGGCGTGGTGGCCACCAATGCCCTGGAGCTGGGCATTGACATCGGCCAGCTTTCGGCGGCGGTGCTGGTAGGCTATCCGGGCACCATCGCCAGCGCCTGGCAGCAGGCCGGCCGCGCCGGGCGGCGCACGGAGACCTCCCTGGCTGTGCTGGTGGCCAGCGCTTCGCCGCTGGACCAGTATCTGGTCGCCCACCCCGACTACCTCTTCGAGCGCAGCCCCGAACAGGCCCTCATCCACCCCGATAACCTGGTCATCCTGCTGCACCACCTGCGCTGTGCGGCCTTCGAGCTGCCCTTCGCCCAGGGGGAAACCTTTGGCGGCTTCGGCGACGTGGCCGCGCTGCTCGATGTCCTGGCCGAAGAGGGGGAAATGCACCACAGCGCCCAGGCCTACCACTGGATCGGGGAGACCTACCCGGCGCAGGAGGTCTCGCTGCGCACCGCTTCGCCGGACCGTTTCGTCATCATGGCTGCCGGAGACGCCGATAGCCAGCCGCAGGTCATCGGCGAGGTGGACCGCTTCAGCGTGCCTTTCCTGTTGCACGAGGGCGCGGTTTACCTGCACGAGGGACAGTCCTACCTGGTGGAGAGGCTGGACTGGGAGGGGCAGCAGGCGTTCGTGCGCGCCGCCGACGTGGGCTACTATACCGATGCCAGCAGCAGCGAGCAGGTGCAGGTGCTGGAGGTTCGGGAGCAGTCGCTGGAGGGCGGGACACTCAAAGCCCACGGCGAGGTGCTGGTGAGGTGCAAAACCACGGGCTACCGGCGCATCAAGCGCTACACGCACGAGAACCTGGGCTGGGGCGAGATTGACCTGCCGGAGCAGGAACTGGAGACCACCGCCTACTGGCTGAGCTTCCCTGAGGAGACGGTGGAACGGCTGCGGCTGAACGGGCTGTGGGTCGGCGACCGCCTGGACTACGGGCCGAACTGGGCGGCGCAGCGGGAGCGGGCGCGGGCACGGGATGGCTATCGCTGCCGGCACTGCGGCGCTCCCGAACAGCCCGGTCGCCAGCACGAGGTACATCACCTGCGACCCTTCCGCGAGTTCGGCTATGTGCCGGGCGAGAACGAGGCCTACCTGCTGGCCAACCGGCTGGAGAACCTGGTCACCCTCTGCCCGGCCTGCCATCGCCTGGCGGAAGCGGGCCAGCGGATGCGCAGCGGGCTGGCCGGCCTGGGCTACGCCCTGAGCTACGTGGCCTCGCTGCACCTGATGTGCGACCCCCGCGACCTGGGCTCGGTCACCGAGGCCCGCGCTGCCTCCACCAACCTGCCCACCATCACCCTGTACGAGAAGGTGCCCGGCGGGTTGGGCTTCGCCGGGCGTCTGTACGAGCTGCACACCACGCTGCTGCAGGCGGCCCACGAGCTGGTATCCGCCTGCCCCTGCGCCCACGGCTGCCCGGCCTGCGTCGGCCCGGTGCTCGATCCGCAGCAGGAGACGAAGGCATTGACCCTGGCGCTCATCGAAGCGGCCCTCACTCCCCGCCAGCTTCACCCACACGCGGCGGGGAAGCCTGTCTCTTGACCGGGGGTAATGGTGGCCAGCGTATCCACCACCTTGGGCAATACCTGCCCGGCCGGGCCCTGCAGGAAGATGTCGGCCAGGGGGGTGATGTCGCTGGGGTTGGGATTGACTTCGATGACGGGGCTGCCGGCGCGGTGGGCGTACAGGGGCAGGGAGGCCGCCGGCTGCACCAGCCCCGAGGTGCCCACCACCAGCATGGCATCGCAGGTGCTGCTTTCGGCGAAGGCCCGCTCGATGGCTTCGGCGGGCAGCATCTCGCCGAACCAGACCACGTCCGGCCGCAACAACGCGCCGCAGCGGGGGCAGCGGGGCGGTACATCCGTCTGGTCGGCGAAGTCGGCGCGGGTGAACCCCGTGTGTCCGCCCAGGCACTTGTAGTACCGCCAGTTGCCGTGCAGCTCGATGACATCGCTGGAGCCCGCGGCGCGGTGCAGGTCGTCAATGTTCTGGGTGATGACGACCACGCGGGGCAGGTAGCGTTCCAATGCGGCGATGGCCCGATGGCCGGGGTTGGGCGTGACCTGTTCGATGCGCCCAAAGCGATAGGCGTACCATTCCCACACCCGCCGGGGGTTGCGCCTGAAGCCCTCCATGGTGGCCAGTTCGCCGGGATCGTAGCGTGCCCAGAGCCCTTCCTGCGCCTCGCGGAAGGTAGGGATGCCGCTCTCTTTGGAAACGCCGGCGCCGGTGAAGACGACCAGGCGCTGGCTGCGAGCCAGAATCCCCGCTGCCCTTCGGATCAGTTGCTCCACTCCACCCCCTCCAACTTCCAATGTCCTAATCTACCAGTTCTCTATGGGCCAACCGCGCCGTTCTGCCAGGCGACGCAGGCGGCGGTCAGGGTTGACAACTACCGGATGCCCCACCCGTTCCAGCATGGGCAGGTCCTCGTAGCCGTCGCTGTAGAAGGTGCTCTGCCCCAGGTCAATGTCGTTGCGGGCGGCGAACTGCTCGGCCAGCAGCACTTTGCCCGGGCCGTAGCATACCGGCTCCACCAGCCGGCCGGTGAAGCGGCCATCCTTCACCTCCAGATAGGTGCACAGGTAGTCCGGGATGTTCAGCCGCTCCGCCAGCGGCCGCACCACGTAGACGGTGGCCGCCGAAAGCACCACCAGCCGGTGGCCCTGCGCCCGATGTTCCTCGATGCGCCGCACGGCTGCCTCGGCGATGTGCGGCGCGACCCACTCCTCGAACCAGGCATCGGTCTCCTCCTGCAACGGTTCCTCCTCCTGGCCGGGGGACATCATCAACATGCGCATCATGGCCCGGGGGAAATCCATGAACCCCAGGGCGTACCACAGAAACCACCGGGAGATGCGCAGCCACTCCCGCGCCCGAATGCGCCCCGTCTGCATCAGGTAGCGCAGGTACAGCCGACCCGAACTATCGTTCAGGATCGTGCGATCCATATCGAAGAAGGCAGCAATGGTCATTGTGCAACCCAACCTCCGCTCCACGCCTGGCGGACCAGCAACAGGCCCAGGGCGATCATGGCCACGCCCAGAAGGTTCAGCGCCAGCCGGTAAACACGCGGCGACAAGGCCCGACTCTGCCGTGCCACCAGCCAGGCAACGATCACTTTGGAGCCCACCAACAGGGCGTAGAAGCCGAGCAGGAAAGCGGCAGCGTAGGCGGTGCCCTCTCGCCAGCCGGCCAACAGCGTCGGCCCGCCCACCGTGGCCCAGAAGAGGTACGGGTGCGGGTTGAGGGCGTTGACCAGCGCCCCCTGCCACAGCTCGCTTCGCCCGATACTGTTTCCCTCTATCTGTCCTGGCAGTTCCCTACGGCGGGCGGCGCGCAGGGCATCCACGCCCAGGTAAACGACCAGCAACCCGCCGGCCGCGGTGACTGCCGTCAGCGCCCAGGGCGGCAGGCGGTCGAGCAGCAGCAACGACAGGGCGATGATAGGGGCATCGGTGACGAAGGGGGCCAGTGCCACTAACAGGCCGCCGGTGAGCCCGCGGCGCAGGGCAGCGGTGATCACCAGCGTGAGCAACGGTCCTGGGGTGATCCCCGCGCTCAAGCCCAATGTGAGACCGAGAAACAAGTAGTGCATTTGACGAAAGGGAGACGCTCTTACCAAACCCTTCAGGGGTCTCTGAGATCGAAAGAGAGGTTCTTACCGTCAAGGGTCAGGATGAAGTGATTAAGGATATCGCGTCCCAGCAGGACATCCTTTCTTGGCGATACCGTGACCTCAACATCCTGAAAGATATGACCTTCCACCTCAAAGGTCACATCGTAGGTGGGTAACAAAACCACTCGGCGATCGTAGCCGCTGGCCAAGATATCTCCCATGGGCTCAAGGGCCAGTTCTACTATGGTTGTCTGGGGTAGGACGGACATCGCGGCCCCGCTATCTATTTTGGCCGGCAGGGAAGCGGACGTTTTCGTGTCCGGATTGGTTATCAGGACTGACACGTATGCTGCCGGAGGGTCCACGGTAGTGTCATAACGATACACGCTGCACCTCTTCAGGAGAAGGCAATTCGATGACACGCGGCTCAGGCGTCACTTTCTGGATGTACACAGGCCGATAGCCTTGAGCACGGATGCGTTGAACCAGAGCAACACGATCTGGATCTGTGTCAACCAGCTTCCCTTGGTGGATAGCCACGAATTGATCCCTATGAGTCTTCAACAACCTGGGCAGAAGCCGCCGGAAGGCAGTGCGGTTCGGTTCCAGGCGCTGCAATTGCTCCTCCCGCCAGGCCTCGTGCTCAACAGGGAAGTGTCGCCTGTACTCCTCAATGCTTATGATGACTGCCACTGGCCTGCCTTCATGCTCCACGAAGATGGGCCCTTGGCTTACTCGATCGGCTTCGATGGCCAAAGAGTAAGCGATTCGCGCCTCTTTCAAAGTTATCGTCTTGGGCATTACAGTCACCTCCCCGGTGATCGCCACCAGGAGAAATATCTCAGGACTATTCAAGCATCTTTCGCGAGATTTCGTTATGCCGTCGGATCAGCGGTTCCAACTCCAGGTCCACGATGCGGCCCTCCTGCACCCGCACCTGGCCGTTGATCACGCTCAGGTCCACCCGCTGCGGCGTGCAGAAAACGAGTGCCGCCAGCGGGTCGTGCGCGGCGCCGGCGTAGTCCAGCCGCTCCAGGTGGAAGCCGATGAAGTCGGCACACATGCCCGGAGCCAGCGCACCGACGTCATCGCGGCCCAGGACGGCCGCGCCGCCCCGCGTGGCCAGCCACAGCGCTTCCTCGGCGCTGAGCGCCGCCGGATCGCCCCCCACCCGCTGCAGGAGCAGCGCCTGCCGCGCCTCGGCCAGCATGTGCGAGCTGTCGTTGGAGGCCGAACCGTCCACGGCCAGCCCCACCTTGATGCCGGCATCGAGCATTTCCCGGATGGGGGCGATGCCCGAAGCCAACCGCATGTTGGACGAGGGACAGTGGGCCACGCCGGTGCCCGTGCGGGCAAAGAGGGCGATTTCCTTAGCGTTCAGGTGCACGCAGTGGGCGTGCCACACATCGTCGCCCAGCCAGCCCAGCTCCTCGGCATAGGCCACGGGGCGGCGGCCGAACTTGCGCCGGCAGAACTCCTCTTCGTCCAGCGTCTCCGCCAGGTGCGTGTGCAGCCGCACGCCGTAGGAGCGGGCCAGCGCGGCCGCTTCTCGCATCAGGTCGGGCGTCACGCTGAAGGGGGAGCAGGGGGCGACGACGATGCGCACCATGCCGCCCCGCTGCGGTTCGTGGAACTGCTCGATGGCCCGCTGCGTGTCCCGCAGGATGGCCTCTTCATCCTCTACCACGCTGTCGGGCGGCAACCCTCCCTTGCTCTCGCCCAGGGACATGGAGCCGCGGCAGGGGTGGAAGCGCATGCCCAGTTCCTGCGCTGCCCGGATCTCGTCGTCAATCCTCGCCCCGTTGGGGTAGATGTAGAGGTGATCGCTGGCCGTGGTGCAGCCGGAGAGCATCAGTTCCACCAGCCCGACCTTGGCCGAGACGTGGACCGCCTCTGGCGTCAGCCCGGCCCAGATGCGGTAGAGCGTCTTCAGCCAGTCGAAGAGGCGATAGTCCTGGGCCACGCAGCGGGTGAGGGTCTGGTAGAGGTGGTGGTGGGTGTTGATCAGGCCGGGCAGCACCACCATGCCGCGGGCGTCAATGACCGTGTCGGCTGTCGGCGGAAGCTTTGCCGTCGGCCCCACCTGTTCGATGAAGTTATGGCGCACGAAGAGCCCGCCGTCGGCAAAGCGGTGGCGGTCATCGTCCATGGTGATGAGCACGTCTGCGTTTTTCAGAAGGAGTGTGGACATGGTGTCTCCCGTGTTGTGTGATGCGTGATACGTGATGCGGGTTACGTTGGGTTGGCAGGCCGAGCAGAATAGGCATGCTGCTCCGGCGTGAGCTGTTCCTCGCAGACGAGGTGATCCGCCTTGCGCTGCTCGATGTCGGCCGGCACCGCTTCCAGGGCGGCCAGGTTGCCGTGGATGTCAGAGAAGGCAGCGATGCACACGCGATGACCGAGCGCCGACTATTGCTCTCAGCGGACGGCCGCGTCCGCTGCTTAGCCGCTGGACATGGCTGTCCAGCGGGAGCACACGGAGAGGAGCCTCGTCGGTTTGAGGCGAAGCTTCGCTGGACTGACATCAAGTCTGGCCAGGTTGCCGATGTCGGAGAAAACCGTGATTCTATCGGGTGACCGCCTGGCGGCCACGATGGAAGGCCTGGCGGTTCAGGTCCACGGTGCGGGCGGGCACCCGCTGCTCGATCACCTCCAGCCAGATGCTCTCCGGCACATCGAGCAGCGCCGAGAGCGCGCCCAAAAGCACCACATTGGCCACGCGGGCGTTGCCCAGCTCCCCGGCGATGGCGATGCCATCCACCCAGCGCACGTCGTCGGTCACCTGGGCCAGCACGGCGCGGATGCGTTCGTCGTCGGGGTACTCCGCCCCGCCGGAAGTCACGGTGATAGGGATGATGGCCTGGTCGTTGACCAGCACCGTGCCGCCAGGCCGCAGGAATTCGACAGTGCGCAGCGCTTCCAGTTTCTCGAAGGCGACCAGGATGTCCACCTCGCCTTTGGCTGTGAGCGGGGAATAGACCTTCTCCCCCCAGCGCACATGGCTGACGACGCTGCCGCCCCGCTGGGCCATGCCGTGCACCTCGGCCTTCTTGGCCTCGTAGCCGACCCTCACGCCGACCTGGGCCAGCACGTCGGAGGCCAGGATCGTGCCCTGACCGCCGACGCCGGCGAGCAGGAAGTTGATCTCACGCATCGGACACCTCCGCTTCGATCTGCGCCCGGAACAGGATGGCCTCCGTCGGGCAGAGCTGGGCGCACACCTCGCAACCCGTGCAGAGCAAGGGGTCAATCTCCACTTTCTGCCGCCCCGTCTTCTCATAGACCTCCTGGCTCTTGAAGAGCGCAGGACAGCCGGTGCGGATGCAGGCCCAGCAGCCGTTGCACTTCTCCAGCTCAACGCGCAGCGGCAGCCATTGACGCCGCACCTCGGGCAGCAGCGCGCACTCCCGCCGGGTGATCAGCACGGAAGGGCCATCGTGGGCGAGACAGGCCTGCAGCGCTTCCCGCACGGCCTGGATGTCGTAAGCATCCACAACATGCACTTCCTCCACGCCCAGGGCCCGCACCAGCGGCTCGAACTCGATCTGCACCGTCTCCTGGCCCTGCAATGTCCGGCCCGTAGCAGGGTTATCCTGATGGCCGGTCATGGCTGTGGTGCGGTTGTCCATGATCACGGTGACGGTCTTGCCGCGGTTGTAGACCACGTTGAGCAGCGCCGGCATGCCGGTGTGGAAGAAGGTGGAATCGCCGATGACGGCCACATGGCGCTCCCCGTCGCCGGCCACGTCTGCCCCATGCGCCACGCCGATGCCGGCGCCCATGCAGCCGCAGGAGTGGATGCTGGAAAGCGGCGGCAAAAGCCCCAGCGTGTAGCAGCCGATGTCCCCCTGGATGGGCAGTTTGGAGCGGCGCAGCTCGACGAAGACGGGGCGGTGCGGGCAGCCCGGACAGAGCACCGGCGGGCGGGCCGGCAGTTCGCCCGTCTCCGGCTGGAGGACAGGTGGTGCGGCGGCTGGTGGCAGCAACCCGGCTCCGATGGCCGCCTCCCGTACCACGCCGGGGTCCAGCTCGCCGCAGGCGGGGAAGATGGACTTGCCGCCCTGGTAGCCTTGCGGCCCGGAGTACACCTCCACGCCCAGGAGCCGGATTTCCTCTTCGAGGAAGGGGTCGAGCTCTTCCAGGACAATGAGCCGTTCCACCTGCGCGGCGAAGTCCTGCACCAGCCGGCGGGGCAGCGGGTAGGTCATCCCCAGGCGCAGCACCGAGGCCTGGGGGAAGACCTCCCTGGCATACTGGGTGGCCACGCCGCAGGTGACGATGCCCAGGCTGCGATCGCCCCACTCGATGCGGTTATAAGGGAAAGTCTCGGCGAATTCGGCCAGCCTGCGCACGCGTTCCTCGATGATCGGATGGCGCTTGCGAGCGTTGCCCGGCACCATGACGTATTTGGCCGGGTTGCGGGGATACTTCTCCACCGTAGGCGGCCTCTCGACACGCTCGCCCAATTCCACCAGTGTATCGGTGTGGGAAAGACGGGTGGTCAGCCGCAAAAGCACCGGTGTGTCGAACCGCTCGCTGATCTCCAGGGCCACGCCCACCAGCTCCTTGGCCTCCTGGCTGTCGGAGGGCTCCAGGCAGGGCAGGCGGGCGAACTTGGCGTAGCGCCGGTTGTCCTGTTCGTTCTGGCTGGAGTGCATCTCGGGGTCGTCGGCGGAGACGATGACCAGCCCTGCTTCCAGGCCGGTCATCGAAGCATAGAACAGGGCATCGGCGGCCACGTTGAGGCCGACGTGCTTCATGCAGGTGAGCGCCCGCCGGCCGGCGTAGGCGGCGCCGATGGCCACATCCATAGCCACCTTCTCGTTGGTCGCCCATTCGGCGTAGACACCGGGATAGCGGGCGAAGCTTTCCAGGATCTCGGTGCTGGGGGTGCCGGGATAGGCGGAGGCAACGACCACCCCCGCCTCCCAGGCGCCCCGGGCTACAGCCTCATTGGCCGAGAGCAGCGTTTTCATGACTATCTTCTCCACGGTTTGGCAATTTGACATTTCCTGTGCATAATGTTATCATTTTCATAATCAGGAGGGGTAAGATGCTTAAGAGCGTGCGTTTCACGTGTCAGCTTTTCCAAGAGGATGACCAGGTCGTCTCTTTCTGCCCGGAATTCAACGTCTCCAGCTTCGGCGGCACACCCGAAGAAGCTACCGCCAGCCTGCATGAGGCAGTCTCCCTGTTCCTCGAGGGATGCGATCGGATGGGCACATTGCACGAGGTATTGGAGGAAGCGGGTTATCGTCAGATCGTGCCTGAGAAACGCAAGCCTCTGATCCAGAAGTGGGTCCCTCCCAAGTCCCTCGGGGTGAGACGTTTAGAGGTGAGCTTTGCCTAAGATCACCCCCCATTCACTACCAGAAGCTGGTCCAGATCTTCGAGAGTGAGTCAACATACTGCTCCTTTTCCCGAAACAGAACCCCTGTCGGCGTCATGCTGGCAGGGGTTTTGTTGTGTCCCCGCTTTCCGCTCCTGGGATGTAAACGGCCAGCAGGTAGACGGCCACCGCCACACCCATCGCCAGACTGAAGCCGTAGGACTGGGCCAGCATCATGGCCAGGGAGCCCAGCCCGGAGGCGAAGCAGCACGTTCATGGAGGTGGTGAAGGCCCCCAGGTAAAGCGGCCAGACGCGACGGCGAAGGGTTGCAGCGGTCAAGGTGCGCCTCCTCGCATGGTGTTCACTGGCTGGGCAGCCATCGCTATTATACCCTGTCTTGCGCTGCCGGGCAAGGTGGAGTTGCAGCAGGGTGTATTTCACTTTAGTGGCGAGAGCGAGAGCCAGCCTGGCCTGTGTCATTGCGAGTTGGCCATGGCGCGGCCCG
>JARYMM010000023.1:0-47940 GCA_029907105.1 Anaerolineae bacterium
CTCCGCCAGGATCGTCAGATCCTGGCGAAAACCGGGGATCTGACGATCCCCTCAGAGCAAATTTCCATCCACTGATAGTGGTGGGCAAAAGGGTCTGATATTTTCCTGAACTCGATTCGTGTCGCCGTTTGACAAGGGCAAAAGGAGGTCAGGCAATGCGAACCAGAACCGGAGCTCTCAGCCTCGCTGTATTCCGTCTCATGGTTGTGTTGGGCGTGGTCATCTCGTTGCCGCTGGTTCCGGCGCAGGCCAGCAGGTTGCCCGCTCGCAGCGAGACGGGCATATCTCGCCCGCCGCTCGATCCATTGCCACGGCTGGAAGAGAAGCTCAGGCAGGCCATCCCGCAGCGAGATCTCACCTCCCCGGCCGCTCTGGGGCTGGTCGCTTCTCCCTCTGCGAATCCAGCCCATTGTCCCGCGCAGACGCTGCTGGGCCCTGATACCCTCCTCCAATCCATCCCCCAACTCTCCGTCACCGTCACCGCCCCGGCCAGCGTCAGCACCGGCGACACGGCCGGCCAGGTCTACACGGCCACCGTCCGCAACGGCTCGGCCACCCGCATCGCCTACAGTCTGACCCTGAGCGCCACCCTGCCCGCCACCGGCTTCTCCTACGTCCTGGGCAGCTCGACCATTGTCTCCCGCACCGGCACCATCGCCCACTCCGAAAGCACGGGCGCCGGCACCGTGACCTGGACGCCGACCACGAGCTTCGACCTGGCCATCGGCGAGACCATCACCCTCACCTTCCGGCTGCGCACGGCCTGCAATGCCCTCTCCGGCCAGATGCTGCGCGTCTGGGCCAACTACCGGGATGCGCCCGGCGGCACCAGCTACAGCGCCTCCGGCGGAACCAACATCACCGTCGGATCGGGCAACCTGGTGGTCGAGAAAAGCCCCTCCATCCAGGACGCCCGTTACGGCGACGTGGTCACCTGGACGGTCAAGGCCAAGAACACCGGCCTGGGCGATCTCTACAGCGTGGCCGTGACGGATACCATCGGCTCCGGCTTCACGGACGTGGACCTGGGCGGCCTGCCGGCGACCATTCCCACCCTGGCCGTGGGCCAGTCGCAGAGCTTCACCGTCACCGCCCGCGTCAACTCCTGCACCAACCTGATGGACACGGTGCGGGCCTCGTGGAGCTGCGGCAACGATGACGGCACAGGCACCGGCGCTAACCCCGTCAGCACCAGCGCCGACATCGCCTTCCTCCTGGAAACACCCTCCATCAGCCTGAGCACCAACTCGCTCAGCCTCGCCTACTGCCAGGTTGGGCCGCAGACGGCGGTGGTCACGGTGACCAACAGCGGCCCCGGCATGGCCCTGAACTTCGCCCTCGACTCCAACCTGGAGAGCAGCCCCTTCACCGTGGGCAACGTGAGCCCCGGCTGGAGCTACACCCCGGCGACCGGCGTCTTCGCTTACACCGCCGGGGCCATCAACGGCAGCAGCAGCGTCACCCTGGCCTTTGACCTGACCTATGCGGCCAGCCTCTGCTCCGCCCAGAGCGGCAACGTCGTCTTCGCCTCCTCTTTCACCGATGCCTGCGGCCTGGCCTTCAGCGGGCCTTTGGCCTCGCTGGGCTGGGCCTACGGCGGCGACGCCCCGACGGTCAGACTGTCCAAGGACGGCCCCGCCACGGTCCGTGTCGGCGAACAGGCCATCTACGCCGTCGCCCTCAGCGCCACCAACGTCCAGCACATCACCCCCACCATCACCGTGACCGATGTGGTGCCCACGGAGCTGACGGTGGCCGATGCCAGCGCCACCCTCGGCGCGGTGATCGTTGACGGCCAGGCGATCACCTGGACGGTGGATGCCACGGGCAGCGCGCCCATCGCCGGCACCCTGACTATCACCACCACGGTTGCCGGGGGCGGGGCCTGTGGCGCGGGGAACCTCGTGCAAAACACCGCCCGGGCCAGCGCACCGGTGGACTGCCCCGGCTGCGGCCCGCTCACCGCTTCGGCTTCGACGACCACGGCGGTGCGCGACATCGTGAGCTGCGGCGGCCCGGTGGGCTGCGGCCTCACCGCCTTTGACAAGACCCTCAGCGGCACGGGCGAGGTGTGCACCAACCTCACCGCCACCAACACCTTCTCCTTCACTAATGTCGCCACCGACACCTGGGCCACCATGGTCTTCACCGAGACGCTGGGCAAAGGGTACGGCGGCTCGCTGCCCGGTGCCGGCCTCAGCTACGTGGCGGGCAGCCTGAGCGTGCTCGTCAACGGGCTGGACCGCACCGCCGAGGTGACCGTCACCGCCACCTCGCCGCAGCTTGTGCTGGATTTCAGCGGCCTGGTGACCCCCACCGGCGCCGTGAGCATGACCATCTCCTATGCCATGAACGTCCCCGAAGCCGCCCTGAACGGCCAGGTCTCACAGCAGTTTTTCGACTGGTCGGTTCTGGATAGCAGTTGCGGCACCTTCTTCGAGGGGCTGTACACCACCATCAGCCGCGGCGACCTGGACATCTCGTTGGAGCCCAGGAGCATCAGCGCCTGCGAGGTGACGACCTACACCCTCTCGGTGAGCGGCGGCACGCCGGAGCGGGTGACCGACAGTGCCGTAGTCAGCTTCACCACCGAGGCCGCCGACTTCGCCACCTTCCAGTTGCTGGGCTACAACGCCTATTTCGGCACAGTCAACGTGCCGACCGTCGTCTCCTCGACGGACACCATCACCTGGACCTTCCCCAGCCCCATCACGGCCACAGGTCAGATCTCCTTCACCATGCAGCGGCGCTGCAGCGCCAGCGGGCCGCTGTCTGCTTACCTGGCCTTCGACGACAACTGCGACACTCGCTTCCTCAAGAGCGATGTCTTCGTGCCCACGGCCGGCGCTCCCGACATCTCCCTCTTCGTCACGCCCGACAGCTACGAGGTCACCGAGAACTGGGCGCGCTGGCGCATCTACGCCACCAACGTGGGCGATGGCCCAGCCCTCAACCTGGTCATCACCAACGCCCTGGGCACGGGCTTGCAGTTCGACCATTCCCTCGTCTCCCCGGCTACCGGCGTGGTGACCAGCACCACCGGCGGCCCGGGTGACGACGTCACCTGGACGGTGGCCCGTCTGGACCCCGGCCAGCAATTGCGCATTGACGTCTACGCCGACGTGGTGGGCTGCACGGACCTCACCAGCCAGGTCACCGCCTGGGTCGGCTGTCTGGGCGACACCTGCGACGCCGAGGGGCCGGATGGCACCGTGTTCAGCCTGGCCCCGGCCAGCGTCCGCTCCTCCAATGGCCAGGCGGCCGACCTGCCCCTGTGCGACGTGGGCTGGGTGCTGCTCACCACCAAGAACAGCTCCGGCGCGGCACACATCTACAACCTGACCATCACCGAGACCAGCCGCTATCTGACCTACATCTCGGGTTCGACGGTCATCACCGTCACCGACGCTTCCGGCGGGGTCATCACCACGACCACTGCCTTCCAGCCGCAGGTGGTCACGGGCACGGACGTCATGACCCTGACCTGGCCCTACACCGACCCCAACGCCGCCGGCATCCTGGACGATCGCGGCCCCGAGGAGAGCGTGATCATCGCCTTCCAGGTGCGTACCGACTGCGCTTCGCCGACGCTGAACCGGGTGCAGGCCACGGCCAGCGCCGACGGCCCCTGCGGCGCGCGCTTCACCCGCCAGGAATCGGCGGTTACCCTGCTCACCACCGAACCGGACATCACCATCAACAAGCAGGGGCGCAACGCCACCACCGGTCAAAGCTTCGGCAGCCTGGCCATCGCCGCGCCCGGCGACACCGTGGTGTGGAAGATTGACGTGAGCAACGCCGCCGGCGCCTACACCGCCTACGGGGTGACGGTCACCGACACGCTGCCGGCCAACATGAACAGTGCCGTGCCCTCGGCCTCGGCAACGACGGGCACGGTCACGCCCACGGCCGGACTGGTGGTGTGGGACATCGGCACGCTGGCCGCTGGCGCTGCGCAGACGCTGTGGATCACCGGCACCGTGGACGGCGGCGAGTGCTCGGCGGACACGACGAACTCGGCCCGGCTCACCTACACCTGTCCCGACACCGGCTGTCTGGCGGGCACGGAGACAGCCTCGGCTCAGCTCCGCACCCAGGCCGGCCTCACCATCAGCCAGAGCCCGGCCGCTCTCAACCAGTGCGGCGGCGTGATCACCGTGACCTTGAGCAACAACGGGCCCACGGCGACCCAGGTCATCCTCACCGATACCCTGCCCCTCGGCCTGGTCTACAGCGCTACGCTGCCCGGCTCGTCGCCCTACCCCGACTACATCACCGCCACCGCCGGCATCTCCACCCAGCCGGTGTGGGGGTGGAATGCCCTGCCCAACGGCACTTCCACCCTGGTCTTCGAGACCCGCAGCACGGCCAGCGGCTGTTTCGCCGGCGGCAGCAACCAGGTGGACACTAGTTATCAGACACAGGGATGTGCACCGGTGCACACCGCCAGCGGCTCCCGTTCCATGTCAGTGCTGACACCAGCCTTCAGCCCTCTCAGCGGCTCGTACATCAAGACGCCGCACACCCGTGTGGTCACCGAAGGCCAGACGGTGAGTTGGACCCTGGCCTGGCGCAACAGCGGCACGGGCACAGCCACCAACGTCGTGGTCACCGACACGTTGGGAGCCGGCTACACCCTGACCGATGCCGGAGTGAGCAGCGGCACGGCCGGCGGCCAGACGCCGGTCACTGCCGGCAACACCGTGACCTGGACGGTGGGCACGGTACCGCCCGGCGCCACCTGGTCGGCGCTGATCACGGCCACGGTGAACGCCGACCCGACAGACCTGCGCGATACCCTGGGCATCAGCAGCAACTGCTGGGGCGATTGTGAGTACGGCGTGAGCGAGACAGCCTATGCCACTGCCAACAACGCCTTTGACAAGAGCCAGTCAGTGAGCACGGCCACCATCGGCGACCCGCTGGTTTACACTATCACAGCGCAGCTTTTCGGCGATTACATCTACGCCAACACGCTCATCACCGACACCCTGCCGCAGGCGGATAGCACCACCGCCATTTCCGTGACCTCGGTAATCGCCGAGAATGCCAACGGGGCCAACGGGTGGCTGATCGGCCCGCTCGGCGGCCAGGTCATCACCTTTACCACGGTCAGCGGCGACGTGCAGGGGCCGGAGTTCTTCACAGCCACTATCCAGGGTGTGGTGGTCAACGCGCCGGCGGTGGACCGCGGCGATGTGCTGGTCAACCGCGCCGATCTCACCTACACCGACCGCGGTCAGCCCTACAGCTTCACCGACAGCGAGAGCCTGACTGTGGTGGAGCCGCTGCTGGGCATCGGCAAGGCGGTCGCTTCATCTACCGGCTCAACGACCAACCTGAACGGGACGGCCGTCCTGACCTATACGATTTCCCTGCTCAACAGTGGCACCTCGCCGGCCTATGACGTATGGATCACAGACTCCATCCCAGCCGGCATCAGCGTGACCGCCGTCTACGCCGGAGGGAACCTCAGTGGCGATGGCCGCACAGCCACCTGGTCCGTCGGCACCATCAGCCATACCGTGCCGGGCAATACGGCCGTGGTCAGCTACACCGCCGTGTTGACCTCAGCACCGGCGGGAGGGACGCTCATCAACACGGCGAGGGCGACGTACACCTCTCGCGCTGGCCCCGATCCCAACGAACGTCGCTACGGTCCGATCAGCGACACAAAGCAGGTACAGGCCGCTGACCTTAATGCCACCAAGTCGGTGGCTCCCCCCAGTTCGTCCAGCAACAACCTGAGCCTGGGCGATGTGTTGACATATACCCTGCGCATCGAGGTCCCGGCGGCCACGGTAGCCTACTGGCCGGAGTGGCGGGACACCCTGCCCGCTGGGGTGCGTTTCATCACCGGCACTCAGACGCTTACGGGCGCGGGCATCGCCGACCTGGGAGTGAGCAGAGGCCCCGTCCTCTCCACCACCGGAACGGGCAGCAGCCAGCGGGAGGTCGTGACCTGGTACCTGCGTCCGCTGACCAACACATGGCAGACCACGACGGCTGTGGTGACCATGACCTTCCGCGCCCAGGCTACCGGCGTCACGCCTGGCGGAACGGTGATCAACTGGACCCAAACCGGCTCCCTGAGCCGGCAAAACGACGTCCGCTTGCGCTGGAACACCACCGACTACGGTGCCTACAACCCCGGCAACTACCGCCAGGATAGCGCTTTTGCCACCAGCTATCTCGGCCAGCCTCGCCTGTCCGTGGATAAGGGCTCGACCCCGGCACCGGGCAGCACGGTGGGGGCGGGCGACTTCATCACCTACACCATCCGCGTGACCAACGATGGCCGCACTACGGCCCATGACGTGGTGATTTCCGATGTGCTGCCGGCCGAGGTCACTCTCACCGGCTGGAGTTTCAGCAGCGGGGCAGGGGCCGGCGCGTCGGTGGTCAGCTCGCCGACCCTGCCGGCCAGCGGCGTGATCACCTTCGGCTTGAGCCTGATCAACGGCACCGACGCTGCGCCCTCGGGGGCCAAGCAGGTGATGTTTACCCTGACCACCACGGTCAGCGCGACGGTGGGCGGCGGGCTGACGCTCATCAACACGGCGAACGTGCCCTACTACGATAGCCAGGCCGGCGATGGCCCCGACGAGGGTCTCACACCTCGCCAGCGGACCTATAGCGACGGTCAGGACAGCGTGAGCCACGACACACCTGCGCCGACCGGGCTGCTCAAGGCCGTCTCGCCTATCACGGCCACCGTGGGCCAGGCTGTGGTCTACACCCTCACCGTGCCCAACCCGACGGTGGATGCCTACCTCTACGATGTCTTCGTCACCGACACCCTGGACAGCCGGCTGCAACCCAACGCCGTCTGGGCCGGCGGCGGAGCAGGCACTCAGGTGGGCATCAACGGGCAGGTGGTGACGGCCACCTTCGACACCATCGCCGCCAACGCTCAGGCGACCGTGGTCATCACGGCCACGGTGCGCGACACGCCGGCGGTGGTGGACGGCGGCGTGATCCCCGACAGCGCGCAGTTCAGTTGGGCGGCGAGCGACGGTGGCGCGCAGCAAGGGCCGCTCACCTCCAACACTGTCAGTACGACGCTGGCCATCCCCGCCCTGGTCACGGCCAAGTCGGCCGGTCAGCCGGTGGTCACCCTCGGCGATCGCCTCACCTACACCTACACGGTGACCAACGTGGGCACGGGGTTGGCCCAGAACATAAACCTGAGCGACACCCTGCCGGGGGTCAACTTCCAGTACGTGACCGCTTCGACTCATATCGTCTGGCCCGGCGGCAACTCGACGGCCGATCCGGGCATCGCCGGGGACG
Source organism: Anaerolineae bacterium (assembly GCA_029907105.1). Lineage (GTDB taxonomy): Bacteria > Chloroflexota > Anaerolineae > UBA3071 > UBA3071 > JARYMM01. Next base: position 7,294 of record JARYMM010000023.1, read on the forward strand.
TGCTGAGCTGGTCTCCCAACGCCACCCTGCTGGGCGGGGAGATATTAACCCTCACCTTCCAGGCCGACGTGCTGACGCCGCCACCGCTGGGCCAGGATCAGGTGTACACCAACACCGCCGAGGCCAGCGGCCAGGACGCCCTGGGCAACCCCATTCCCGCCGATAACTCGTCACACGTGCCGGGCGACACCGACCCCGACGATCGGGACACGGCCCTGGTGAACGGCGCTTACGGCGAGCTGGGCGACTTCGTGTGGTACGACTGGGACGCCGAAGGCGACCAGGACGAGGTGCCCCTCACCGGCATCCCCGGCGTGGTCATCACCCTGACCTACGACAGCCAGATCACCACCACGACGACGAACAGCAGCGGCTACTACTCGTTCACTCAGTTGCCGTTGAATCGGACCTTCACCGTCACCGTGGGCGCGGTGGACGGCTACGTCAACACCACGCCGGCCGTGCTGACAACCACCTTGACCTATGCCAGCCGCACCGACTATACGCGCGACTTCGGCTTCGATGCTCCGGGGCAGATCGGCGACACCGTGTGGTTCGATCAGAACGGCGACCAGGTGCAGGACCCCTGGGAGCCGCCTATCGCCGGCGCGGTGATCACGCTGACCTACGACAGCACGGTGCTCACCACGACGACGAACGCCAACGGCGCTTACCTGTTCGATAACATCCCGGTCAATCAAGGCGTTTACACGACGACGCTGGACATGTCGTCCCTGCCGCCGGGAAGCACGCTGACCACCCCCGGCTCGTTCACCAGCACGCTGACCTACGCCAACCCGACCGACTTCACCCACGACTACGGCGTGTGGGGGCCGGGGCGTATCGGCGATTTGGTGTGGTATGACTTCGACGGGGATGGCCTGCAAGATGAAGCACCGCTCTACGGCGTGCCGGGCGTGGAGATGACGCTGAGTTTCGACGGCACGTCCATCACCACGACGACGGACGCCAACGGCATCTACACCTTCACCCATCTGCTGCTGGAGACCTGGACCTATACGGTGACGGTGGGCTCTGTGCCCGATCTGACGCCGACGACGCCCACCGAGCAGAGCACCGATCTGACGCTCGCAGATCCGGTGGATGAGACGTTGGACTTCGGCCTGGAGCCGCCTGAGCCGGGCCTGGAGGTCGTCAAGACGTTGGTGGAGCCCGCCAACGGCATCGCGGCCATCAGCGACACGATTACCTTCACGGTGCGCGTCACCAATTCCGGTCAGACCACGCTGAGCAGTCTGACGCTGACCGATACCTACGATGCAAACTATCTGACGCTGACATCGTGGAGTGTGACACCGGATGCGCAGGCAGCGGGCATCATCACCTGGACCAACAGCCTGGCGCCCTTCTTGCCCATGGCCCCGCAGGCGTCCTTCACCATCACGTTGGACTTCCACGCCGATGCGCCGCCACCGGGTGGTGTGGGCGGCGTGACGACGAACACGGTCACGGTGAGAGGTGAAGACGTGTACAGCCAGACGCCGGAAGCGCAGGACGATGCCCCGGTCGTCATCGAGAACCCGGTCATCGGTGTGGCCAAGGCGGTGTCGTCGGTGACCAACCACGGCGACGGCACCTATACGGTGGTGTATACCTTGACCGTGGAGAACCTGGGCAACGTGGTTTTGAGCAGCGTGCAGGTGACGGACGACCTGTCCGTCACCTTCGCCGGGGCGGTGAGCTTCACGGTGGACAGCGTCAGCAGCGGCGACTTCACCGTCAACCCCGGCTACGACGGCGACACGGACACCGACCTGCTGGCGGGCACGGACAGCCTGGCCGCGGGGGCCGCGGGTATCATCGTTCTGACGGTGACGGTGACGCCGGGCGGCAACCTGGGGCCCTACGACAACCAGGCCACGGCCGGCGGCACCAGCCCCGGCGACACCACGGTGACGGACCTCTCCGACGATGGCCTTGATCCCGACCCGGACGACGACGGTAACCCCAACGAGCCTGGCGAGAACGACCCCACACCGGTGACCTTCACCGAGCATCCGGTGATCGGTGTGGCCAAGGCCGTCTCCTCCATTACCGACAATGGCGACTGCACGCAGACCGTGACCTACACGCTGGTGGTGGAGAACCTGGGCGACGTGCAACTGAACAACGTCCAGGTGACCGATAACCTGGCCAATACCTTCGTGGGGTCGGCGGGCTTTGTGGTGGACAACGTCAGCAGCGACATCTTCACGGCGAATCCCGCCTACACCGGCAGCCCGCCCACCACCAACCTGCTGATGGGCACCGACAGCCTGGCCGTCGGCCAGACGGGGGCGATTACCCTGACCGTGACGGTCACCCCTTGCGCCAAGTTGGGGCCCTACTTCAACCAGGCCACGGCCACGGGCATCAGCCCCGGTGGCACATCCACCATTGACCTCTCGGACGACGGCAGCGATCCCGACCCCGATGGCGACGGCAACCCCAACGAACCGGGTGAGAACGACCCCACGCCGGTCACCTTCACCGAGAACCCAGTCATCGGCGTGGCCAAGGCGCTGTCGTCGGTGACCAACAACGGCGATGGCACCTACACGGTGGCCTACACCGTTACCGTGGAGAACCTGGGCAATGTGACATTGAACAACGTCCAGGTGGTGGACAATCTGGCCAGCACCTTCAGCGGCGCCGTGGGGTTCACCGTGGACAGCGTCAGCAGCAGCGACTTCACGGTGAACGGCGGCTACAACGGCAGCAGCAACACGAACCTGCTGGTGGGCACCGACAGCCTGCCCATTCGCCAGACGGGAACGATCCAACTGGTGGTGACGGTGACGCCGGGCAGCAACCTGGGGCCTTACAACAACTGGGCCCCGGCCACGGCCATAGGACCGGGCGGCACGCCCACCAGCGACAATTCGGACAACGGCCTCGACCCCGATCCCGACGGTGACGGCAACCCCAACGAGCCCGGCGAGAACGACCCCACGCCGGTGACCTTTACGGAGAATCCGGTGATCGGCGCAGCGAAGGATGTGGCCTCGGTCACCAACAACGGCGATGGCACGTTCACGGTGGCTTATACCATCACCGTGGAAAACCTGGGCGACACCATCCTGCACAGCGTGCAGGTGACCGATGACCTGGACATCACCTTCGCCGGAGCGGTGAGTTACACGGTGGCCAGCGTTATGAGCGCCGATTTCACGCCGAACCCCGGCTACGACGGCAGCACGGACCTCAACCTGCTGGCGGGCACTGACAGCCTGGCCGTGGGCGCCACAGGCACGCTCGTGCTCACCGTGATCCTGAATCCGGGCACCAACCCCGGGCCGTACAACAACTCCGCCCTAGCCTACGGCACCAGCCCCGCCGGCACAACGGTCTCCGACTGGTCCGATCTGGGCCTCAATCCCGACCCCAACGGCAATGGCGATCCCAGCGACGACGGGGCCGAGGACAACGTCACGCCGCTGCAACTGGCCGTGGTGTGGGGCCACATCTTCGAGGATACGAACGGCAACGGTGCGGAGGACCCTGGCGAGCCGCCCCTCGTCGGCGTGAGCGTGGTGATCACCGACTCAAGCGGTGTGACGCAGACAGTGACCACCGATGCCAGCGGCAACTACACAGCCACGGTGACGGCGGGGTTGACGACAGCGGATGTGGACGAGACCACGATCCCCTTCGATTACCTGCAGACGGCGGGCAGCGATCCGACCACGGTGAACGCCCCCGAGGGCAGCCTGACGCACATCGGCGACGATGGCTATCAGCCTCTGGGCACGCTGGGCAATTGGGTGTGGTGGGATGTCAACGGCGACGGCGTGCAGGATGCCGGGGAGCCGGGCATCCCCGATGTGGATGTGGTGCTGTCCAACGGCCAGGTGCTCACGGTGACCACCGATGCCAGCGGGTTCTACACCTTCACCGGGCTCGCTGTGGACACGTACACCATCACCATCCCCGATTACGAATTCCAGCCCGGCGGCACGCTGCACAACTGGGTGGCCAGCCCGCAGGATGCAGCTCCCGACGATGTGGATTCCGACGGCCATCCGCTGACGCATCAGATCACCACCACGCTGACCGCCGGCGAGGTGGACCTGACCAACGACTTCGGCTTCGACATCCCCTCCAGCTACACGGTGACCAAACAACTGAACACGGTGGAGCCGGTGCTGGTCATCCATCCTCTGAGCGTCACCATCCGCATCACCAACACGGGGAGCAGTTGGATCACCGTCCTGCCGCTGCGGGACACGTACGACACGGCGTATCTGACCTACGGCTATACGCGGACGGTATTCCCGCCCGTCCCCGGCACCTGGGCCGATCCGGACTCCGACGATCACAACGACGATGGCGTGATTGACTGGAGTGACCTGACGCTGACGGAGGGCGATCTGGCGCCGGGGGCCAGCCTCACGGTGATCGTCACTTTCACGGCCAGGGCGGATACGCACGGCGTGGGGTTGCCCAATGACGAGACGGAGGATGTGGCCATCGTGCACAACGCCTGGGCTGATCCCGATGGCCCCGGCCCGCTGCCGCCCGAGCCGCTGCCCACGCAGCAGGAGAGCGAGGGCGTGGAGATCATCTTCCCCACCGGGGTAGTGTTGACCGGTCTCCGCGGCGAGGCGCGAGCGGGCGGCGTGTTGCTGCAATGGGAGACGGGCAACGAGGCGGAGCTTCTGGGCTTCAACGTGTGGCGCGCCGAAGCCGGCGGGGAGTGGGTCCAGCTCAACGACGAGCTGATCTTCGCCCAGTACGGCGGAGCGGACTGGGGGGCGATATATGTCTATCGGGACGAGGAGGTCGTTCCCGGCACGACGTACGCTTATCTGTTGGAGGTGGTGAGGCGCGACGGCAGCACAGAGCAGCATGCGCTGGCCACAGTCACTGCCCGCTGGTGGCTGCGCTTGCCGCTGATTGCCAGGTAACCCCCCAAAATCCAAAGCCCCAAACCCAAAGCTCAACCTCAAACCGGGGTGAGGCTTGTCAATCTTTGCCCGGTTGCAGGAGCAAGAACAGCATGCCGCTGATGTGCTGGCCGCCGTTTTCCAGAGTGCCCTGGAAGAGGCCGGCGCCGGTCGCGCCTTCGTAGATGCCCGTGCCTCCCACCACGACAACGGCGCAGTTGAACTCGCCCGCTGTGGGGTCCATCGTCCCCAGCAGGGTGCCGTAAACCAGGCTCTCTTGACGTGCCCCCACAGTCAGGGTCCCTGCAACGTCTCCCGTGGTGCCGCCGGCCGGGGTGGTCACCTGCAGGATCATGAGCCACCGGCCTGGCAGGTCACCTTCGGCTCTGCCCCTGTAGATGACACCCCGATAGGTTGTAGAGCCATCCTCGTTGCGCTGCGGCAGGCCGCGAAAGCGCAGTTGGCCCGTGAGATCATCGTTGATGATGATGGGTGCGGCATGGGCCACGGGCAGCAGTCCTCCCAGGAGCAGAAAGGCCAACAGGAGGACCGGCACCCCTTTCTTTGCCAACTTCACCATCTTTGCCATAGGTTATCTCCTTTTTCTATTTCCAGCCTCAGATTCTATTCCGCAATCCGCAATCCGCAATCCGCATCCCGCAATCCGCAATCCGCAATCCGCATCCCGCAATCCGCATTCCGCAATCCGCATTCCGCAATCCGCAATCCCCATTCCGCAATCCGCATTCCGCAATCCGCAATCAAATGGGGGGCTGCCATTGCCAGCACAGCAGCCGCCAGCCGTGTCCGCGCACGGCCAGTGCCGCCGCGTAATCCTGAGCAGGGGCCAGGTCCACCAATGTCCAGCGTGCGGCTTCCTGCGGGTCATCGGCGACGTGCAGCAGGCGGGCCGGTTCGCCGGGGGCCAGGGAGACGTCGAAGCGCTCCAGGGGCAGGGAGAGGCCCTCGCCGCGGGCCTTGACGTAGGCCTCCTTGCGCGTCCAGCAATTGAAGAAGGCTTGAGTCTGCACCTCGGCGGGGAGGGCCTGGAGTTGAGCCTGCTCACGGGACGAAAAGATGCGGGCGGCGATCAGCTCCCGCGAGATGTCGGGGTGTATGCGTTCGATGTCCACGCCAACCGGCTGATGGCGAGCCACAGCCACCAGGGCCAGGTCACCGGTGTGGGCGAGGTTGAAATGCAGGTTCGGCTCCGTCGCCAGGAGCGGCTTGCCATGAGGACTGTAGCGAAAGCGCACCTCCTGGGGCCACTTGCGCAGGTAGCGGCCCAGGATGTCGCGCAGCGCGCCGTGGGCGGCGATGAAGCGCCGGCGGTCCTCCTCGAAGTGAAAACGCCTGGCGCGGGCCAGCTCCTCGGCGGCCAGCGTGCGGCGCAGGGCCAGGATGGCTCCGGCGCTCAGGTCCAGGTGCACCCGCCACACGTGGACCTCGTCATCGCCCAGGGTCAGGTCCGCCGGCGGCACAGGCCACTCCGCTCGGATGAACCTGAAACCTGGAACCTGGAACCCTTCGGGCTGAGCGCCTCGGCCGACGCCTCGGCGGAGGCCCTCAGGGCGAAGCTTGGAACCTTCTCTCTGCATCTCCGTACAGCGGGCCAGGTCGCCGGCGATGGCCTCCAGAAGCAGGGGGTGATGGTCCTGGACGAAGAAATGATTGCCGGGGAACAGGCGCAGGGTGAAGGCAGCGGTGGTCTGCTCCCGCCAGGCCTCCAGCGCTGCGCGGCCCACGCGGTGGTCCTGGAGGCCGCCGAAAGCGGTGATGGGGCAAGAGAGCGGCGGCTCGGCGACGTAGGTGTAGGTCTCGACGAGGGCGAAATCGGCGCGCAGGAGAGGCAGGAAGATGTCCAGAAGGTCGCGGTTACGCAACACCAGCTCCGGCGTGCCCTGGAAGCGGCGCAGGGCGTGGATGAATTCGGCCTCGGGCAGGGTGTGCAAGGGCTGGTCGGGGTAAGGCAGATGAGGAGCCGGCCAGGCAGCGACGAAGAGGTGGACGGGGAGCGGGCCACCTTGCTGCCGCAGCTCGCGGGCCAGTTGGAAGCTGATCAACGCGCCCATGCTGTGGCCAAAAAAGGCGAAGGGCCGATCCAGGGTGGGTTGCAGCGCAGGGCGCAGGGCCTGCATCAGGGACGTCATGCGGGTGAAAGGCGCTTCCTGCATGCGCCCTTCCCGGCCGGGAAGCTGCACCGCGCACACCTCCACGTCTGCGGGCAGCCCTTGCGGCCACAGGCGGTAGAGGGATGCGCCGCCCCCGGCGTGGGGAAAGCAGAACAGCCGCAGACGGGCCTGCGGATTGGGCTGTGGGAATCTCACCCATGCCTCGGAGGATGACTTCGGGTTCCGGGTTTCAGGTTCCAGGTTCATTTGATATGGAGGTGCTTTCTGGGATACGGAGAGGGGGAGAGGGGGTGACAAGGAGAGGCTATTACTTCTTGTCACCCTGTCTCCCTCGCACCCTGTCTCCTCTGCCGCCCTTGCGCCTCTTCCAAGGCGGCCTGCAGCACCTGGGCGAAGGCCCGGACGTAAGGCTCGCTGAGGAGAACGGCGTGACTGCCAGGAACCTGGCGTACCTCAACACCCTGCGCCGCCAGATGGTCCCAGCCCCTGGTGGGATCCTGGGAAGGGTATCCCGCCTCCAGCCTTTCGGAGGCCTGGAAGAGAGTGACGCGGCCGGGATAGACATCTGGCACGTACTGGCGGCCAGCTCGCAGGTGAATGGGGAGCAGTTGGAGGAAGCGCTGGGCCTGGGGCAGACCGATCAGCAGATGCCTGGTGTCCGGGGAGACCAGGTCGGCCAGAGTGGTTCGCTTCAGGAAGTAGGCGCGCACCGCATCGGTCCACATCCAGCGCAGGGATGCCCACAAGGGGGGCTTCGCCGCCGACTGATCCTGCTGCAGTTTGATCAACGAAACCACCAGGTAAAGGCCATCGCGAATGTACGACATGCTCTCACCCAACACGGCGAAAATGAGCGGAAGGCGACGCACCAACTGCATTAACCGCTCCCAGAAACCGCTGCTTCTGCTCTTGCGGCGAGCGGGCGCGCTGGTGTCAATCATGCCCAACAGGGCCACTTCCTGCCCCTGGCGGTGCAATTGCTGAGCCATCTCGAAGGCCAACACCCCCCCAAGGGACCAGCCGGCAAGGAAGTAGGGGCCTTCCGGCTGCACCGTGCGAATGGCCTCCACATAGTGGGCAGCCATGTCCTCGACGCGCGTGTACGGTTCCGTCTGACCATCGAGGCTGACATCCTGCACGCCGTAGAGGGGCTGATCGGAATCCAGATAGCGGGCCAGGCTGTAGTAGGGGAAGACGACCCCGCTGGGAGGGTGGACGCAGAAGAGGGGCGGCTTGTGGCCGCGCGGCTGGATGGGCACCAGCACCGAAGGCAATTCCCTGGCTGTTTCGTCCCTGGCCATCTGCTGGCCTTCGTCGCCGTGCTGCAGGCTCTCCACCACCTCGGCCAGGCCGGCGACGGTCAGGGTCTCGAAGAGCCGGCCCAGGGGGACTTCCACCTGGAAGGCGCTGCGCAAACGGGTCAGGACCTGAATGGCCAGCAGGGAGTGGCCGCCCAGGTCAAAGAAGCTGTCGTGGACGCCGACGCGGTCCACGTTCAGCACGTCGGCCCAGATGGCGGCGATCTTCTCCTCCGTCGGCGTGCGCGGGGCGACGTAGGTGCTGGTCTCAGACCCGCTGTCGTCGGGAGGCGGCAGCGCCTGCCGGTCCACTTTCCCGCTGCGGGTCTTGGGCAGTTCTTCCAGCAACACGAAGGCGGTGGGCACCATGTAATCCGGCAGCCTGTCGAGCAGGAAGCGGCGCAACTCGGCGTTCGGTGTTCGGTGTTCGGTGTTCGGCGTCTGGCTCGGAAAATGCCGAACGCTGAACTCCGAACTCCGCACTCCGAAGGCGGGGACGACGTAGGCCACCAGCCGCCGGTCGCCGGGCGTGTCCTCGCGGGCCACGACGACGGCCTCCTGCACGGCGGGGTGTTGGCTCAGGACAGCCTCGATTTCGCCCAGCTCGATGCGGAAGCCGCGCACTTTGACCTGGGTGTCCACGCGCCCCAGGAACTCGAGGTTGCCGTCGGGCAGGTAGCGGGCCAGGTCGCCAGTCCTGTACAGCCGCGCATCGGCGTCGCTGCTAAAGGGGTGGGGGATAAAGGCCGCAGCAGTCAGGTCGGGGCGATGGAGATAGCCACGGGCCAGGCCGGCGCCGCCGATGTACAACTCGCCGGGAACGCCGATGGGCACCGGATTGAGGTGCGGGTCCAACACATAGGTCTGCACGTTGGCCACGGGACGGCCGATGGGCACCTCTCGCCAGGCCGCATCCGGCCCCAGGGTGGCGGGAAGCTCCCACATGGTGGCCACGATGGTGGCTTCCGTGGGGCCGTAGGTGTTGAGCAGGCGCACCCGGGTGCCCACCGCCTGATGCCAGGCCAGCAGCCGCTCCGGCAGGGCCTTCTCGCCGCCGATGATCACCAGGCGCAGGCATGGGGGCAGGGCCAGGTTCTGGGACACCATGTCCGACACCATCTGATGCCAGTAGACGGTGGGCAGGTCGAGCACGGTCAATCCCTGCTCGCGGCAGGTCTCCAGGAAGGTGGATACCGAGCTCAGCATGGCGTCGTTGCGCAGGACCAGGCGGGCCCCACAGGCCAGGGTGGGGAAGATTTCCTCGGCGGCAGCGTCGAAGCTGATGGAGGCGAACTGCAACACCCGATCCTGCGCCCCCAACTCGAAGGCTTCGATGGCAGCGTGTACGTAGTTCAGCAGTGAGCCGTGTTCGATCTGCACGCCTTTGGGAATTCCCGTGGAGCCGGAGGTGTAGATGACGTAGGCCAGGTTGGCTGCGGTGACCTGGCTATCCAGGTTCTCGTCGCTTTCCCGGGCGATGGTCTCCCAGTCGGTGTCCAGGCAGATGATGGTCAGAGGGCGGCCCTCCCCCGGCCCCTCCCAGGGGGAGGGGGGGTTATCTGGTTCCTCCCAGGGGGAGGGGGGATTATCTGGCTGCTTCCAGGGGGAGGGGGGGCGGCCCTCCCCCGGCCCCTCCCAGGGGGAGGGGGGATTATCTGGCTGCTTCCAGGAGGGAAGAGTGAGCCGCTCCCGCAGATGGGCCTGGGTCAGCAGCACCGCGACCTGGGCGTCTTCGAGCATGAAGGCCAGCCGCTCGGCCGGGTAGTAGGGGTCCAGGGGGAGATAAGCGCCGCCGGCCTTGAGGATGCCCAGGAGCCCGACGATCATGTCCGGGGAACGCTCCACCAGAAGGCCGACGAGGGTCTCCGGCCCCACGCCTGCGCGGCGCAGGGCGCGGGCCAGTTGGTTGGCCCGCCGGTTCAGCTCGCCGTAGGTCAGGGAAGAGGGGTGAGGGCTGCCTCCCCCTGGGAGAGGGTCGGGCTTGTCCTGAGAGTCGAAGGGGTGAGGGCTGCCTCCCCCTGGGAGAGGGTCGGGCTTGTCCTGAGAGTCGAAGGGGTGAGGGCTGCCTCCCTCTCCCCCTGGGAGAGGGACGGGGTGAGGGAAGCGAGGGTCTGGCAGCAAGTGCACGGCGATGGCATCAGGCGTGCGGGCGGCCTGCTCTTCGAAGAGCTGATGGACGAGGGGCGCAGCGTCGCTGCGCCCCTCCAGGGCGGGGATGCGGACAGCAGTGTCGTTCCACTCCACCAGCAGCCGGTGCCGTTCAGCCGCCGTCAGCAATGGCAGGGCGGAGATGCGCTGGGAGGGGTCGGCGACGATGGCCGAGAGCAGGGTCTGGAAGTGGCCGATCATGCGCTCGATGGTGGCATCATCGAAGAGGTCGGTGTTGTACTCCAGGCCGCCGCGCAGCACCCCTTCGCGGTCGCCCATGGTCAGCATCAGCTCCATCTTGGCTGTTTCGTTGTCCACGGCCAGCCCGCTCAGCTCCAGGCCGGGCAGTTCCGGGGTATCGGCGGGGAAGTTCTGCAGGATGAACAGCGCCTGGAAGAGGGGCGTGTAGCTGGGGTCGCGCCGGGGAGGGAGCTCGTCCAGGAGCACTTCGAAGGGCACGTCCTGATGGGCATAGGCCTCCACGACCACCTGGCGCACCCGCTGTAGCAGCTCGCGGAAGGTGGGATCGCCCGAGAGGTCGGTGCGCAGCACCAGGGTGTTGATGAAGAGACCGATGATCGGTTCGACCTCGGGGCGGTTGCGGTTGGCGACGACGGTGCCCACGCTGATGTCTTCTTGCCCGCTGTAGCGATAGAGGAGCACCTGAAAGGCAGCCAGCAGGGTCATGAACAGGGTAACCCTTTCCTGGCGGCTGAGCGTTTTGAGCTGCTCTGTCAACTCCCGGGAGAGCCGGAAGCCGCGCCGTGTGCCGCGGAAGCTCAGCACCGGCGGGCGGGGGCGGTCGGTGGGCAGCTCCAGCACAGGGACATTGTCCAGTTGCCGGCGCCAATAGGCAAGCTGGTCCTGCAGCGTTTCGCCACGGCCATCCCGCCCGTTCGTCGGGGTCTCTCCCGCCAGCCACCGGCGCTGCCACAGGGCGAAATCGGGGTAATGGATGGGGAGTTCCGGCAGCGGCGAAGGCTGACCGGCGCAGAACGCTTTGTAGAGGATGCCCAGTTCGTGCCGGAATACGCCCATAGACCAGCCGTCGGAGATGATGTGGTGCATCACGAAGAGGCAGGCGTGCTCCTCTTCCGCCAGCCGCAACAGGCTGACCCGCATCAGCGGCCCCTGGGCCAGGTCGAAGGGACGACGGGCTGCGGCGACCGCTCGCCGCTGCACCTCGGCCTCTCGTTCGTCGGGAGGGAGGTGGCTGAGGTCTTCCACCGGCAGGGGAATGGTCAGTTCGGGGGCGATCACCTGCACCAGTTCGCCGTCGCGGGCGGCAAAGGTGGTGCGCAGGGCCTCGTGGCGGCGGATGATCTCGTTGAGGCTGCGGTGCAGGGCCGTCACGTTCAGCGGCCCGTGGATGCGCACCAGGCCGGGCATGTTGTAGGCGGGACGGCCCTGTCCCAACTGCTCCAGGAACCACAGCCGCTGCTGGGCGAAGGAGAGCGGGGCTGTGTGCGGGTCAGGCCGCCGGGGGATGGTCTGCGGGCGCGCTGTGCCCTCGCGCATCTCCTGCAGGCGCTTAAGGAGCAGGGCGCGCTTTTCGGGCGAGAGGGCAGCGATGCGCTCGTTCGGCGTTCGTTCGGTGTTCGTCATTCGTCCTTCGTCCTTCGTCTCTAAGCTTGCGCCCCCGCTTCCCTATTCCCCTGCCCACAGCCTGTGGGCCTCGTCGTCGGAGAGCCCTTCCAACTCGGCCAGCAGTTGGGCGAGCGTATCTTCGTCGGCCTGCTCGATCAGGGTCTCCGCCCTGGCCGGCAGTGGAGATGGCCTTTCGTAGCCCAGGGATTCGGCGAGCTGCCAGGTGACCTCGCCCAGCAAGTCGGCGCTGAACTCCTCCTTCCAACGGTCTGCCCCGCGGGGGTCTATGCCGTGGTGCTCGTGGAAGCGGACGTCGCCTACCATCCTGGCCAGGGGGTGCAGGGCGTCGGTCATGCGCAGCTCGGGGTCCTTCTGCGGCTCCAACATGTCGGGGTGGAAGTCCAGCCCCAGGAAGCGGCAGATGTCCTCCATGGCCTGCCGGGGATGTGTCACCAGGTCCTCGTAGCGCAGCCAATGCTGGCGCTGGGCAGGCACGTGGCGCAGGAACTCCCGGATGTTCTGCAGGCTGACCACCCAGACCAGCTCAGCCAATTGGCGTACCGAATAGGGATGCTCTCCCTTGAGGAAAGGCGGATAGAAGACATGGAGCCTGGCCTTCTCGAAGGAGGAGATGACGGCACAGGGGTGGCGGATCAGGGCGATGTAGCGGGCATCGCGGAAATCGCTCTCGGCGCGTTGCAGCATGGCCAGGTCCAGGGCATAGTTGGGCGTCTTGTCCACGAAGATGCGCTCGCCGAGCCACCCTTGCAACAGGCCGTAGAACTGCTTGACCGTCAGGTTCTGCTCCACGCAGGTCTGCAAGATGCGCCGGGCCTCCTCGACGGAGCAGTGCTTGAGGGCCATGATGGCGCGCACGCTGCCGTCGAGCCAGAAGCTATCCCTTTCCGAGGCGAAGGCGGCGTGCTGGTCGGCCAGGGTGTTGAAGTTCAGGAGCTGAAGCTCCGGCGGGGCGAAGAGGCGCGGATGCCCGCCCAGCATGGCCCGCAGCAGGGTGGAGCCGGAGCGAGGGGCGGACAGGATGAACACGGCCGGCGGATTGGGAGGGCCGACAGGGCCGACGCCATCGCGGGGCGGCAGGGGCCTGATCAGGCTGCGGAAGTGAGCGACCCTGGCCTGGTCAATCCGCTCGGAGGGGGCGGGGGGCGAAGGACGAGGGGCGACGGTGTCGGCAGGTCGGCCCAGCAGCCTGGCCACGCCGAGGGGGTAGTTCTCCCGAAGGTAAGCAGCCAACTGGGCGATGGTGGGGGCGTCGAAAATGGCGATCAGGTAGACGTATTCGCCCATCGCCTCCTGCAGCCGGTTGACGAAAATGGCTCCCTGGATGGAATCGCCGCCCAACTGGAAGAAATCATCGTGCACGGAGATGTGCTCGATGCCCAGCAGTTCCTGCCACAAGGCTGCCAGATGCTGCTCCAGCTCGTCACGGGGTGCCACATAGGGGCGCTGCGCCTCTGCGCCCCTACCCGCCTCGGCGGCCTGGCTCTCGGGGGCCGGCAAGGCCAGGCGGTCCACCTTGCCGCTGGGCAGCAAGGGCAGTTCCTCCAGGAAGACATAGGCCGCGGGCAGCATGTATTCGGGCAGCCTGCTGCGCAGGAAGGCGGTTAGCTCGTCGGGTTGGAGGGCAGTATCCGAGGGCACGACGTAGGCCACCAGCCGCTTGACGCCCGGCGTGTCCTCGCGGGCCACGACGACAGCCTCCCGCACACCGGGATGCTGAGCGAGCACGGCCCGGATCTCGCCCAATTCGATGCGGAAGCCACGGATTTTGACCTGGTCGTCGGTGCGGCCCAGGAACTCGAGCTGGCCATCGGGCCGATAGCGGGCCAGGTCGCCGGTCTTGTACAGGCGCGTCAGGTGACAGTCACTTTCAAAGTGACTGTCACCTGATTTGCTGAACGGATTCTGGACGAACGACCGTGCGGTGAGGTCGGGGCGGTTGAGATAGCCACAGGCCAGGCCGGGGCCGCCGATGTACAGCTCGCCGGGGACGCCAACGGGCACCGGCTGCATGTGGGCATCCAGCACATACACCCTTACGTTGGCGATGGGGCGACCGATGGGCACGCTCTCCAGCGAGGAAACGGCCTCCACCTGGCAGGTGGTCTGGAAGAGGGTGGCGGTGATGGTGGCCTCGGTGGGGCCGTAGGCGTTGAGGAACTTGACCGGCCGGTCCACCAGCCGCGCCCAGGCCCGCAATCGCTCGATGTCCACGCTCTCGCCGCCCACCAGCAATACCTTGAGGGGTGCCTGCATCGGCCGACCACTGGCCACGAGGTCGTCCACCGTGCCATGCCAGACCGGGGCAGGCAGGTGCAGGATGGCGATGCCCTGCTGCTCGCAGAACTGCATGAGCCGCCGGCCCACCAGCTCGGCGGCGGAAGGGGCCAGGACCAGCGTGGCCCCGCTGAGCAGGGTGGGGAAAATCTCCTCGGCGGCGGCATCGAAGCTGAGATTGATGAATTGCAGCACCCGATCCCCGGGCCCCGCGCCATAGGCTTTGGCCAGGGCCAGGGCATGGTTGACCAGGGCGCGATGCGGCACCAGCACCCCCTTGGGCAGGCCGGTCGTGCCCGAGGTGTAGATCACGTAAACCAGGTTTTCGGGCCCGGCATTGCAGGGGAGGTCGTGGTCAGATTCCTGGGCGATGGCCTCCCAGTCGGCGTCCAGCCGGAGCGTGCGCACCGCCTGGGGCAGCCGGTGGGCCAGCCGCTCCTGGGTCAGCACCAGCGGGACGCCGGTATCCTCCAGCAGGAAGGCCAGCCGCTCCGGAGGGAGGCTGGGGTCCAGAGGCACGTAAGCGCCGCCGGCTTTGAGGATGCCCAGCAGGCCGACTATCATTTCCGGCGAGCGCTCCACGTACAGCCCTGCCAGCGTCTCGGGGCCGACGCCCTGCTGGCGCAGGACACGGGCCAGTTGGTTGGCCCGCCGGTTCAGTTCGTCGTAGGTCAGGGAAGAGGGGCGAAGGCCCTCCCTCAGTCCCTCCCAGGGGGAGGGAGGTGCGGAGGGGCCCGGCGGGAAGAGCACGGCGATGGCCTCAGGCGTGCGGGCGGCCTGGGCCTCGAAGAGCTGGTGCAGGCATTGCTGCGGATACGCTCTCTCTGTATCGTTCCAAGCAAACAGGAGCTGCTCCCGTTCCGCCGGGCGCAGGATGGGCACCGTCGCCACCCGCTGGTCGGGGTCGGCGAGCACGCCCTCCAGCAGGGTCTGGAAGTGGCCGGCCATGCGCTCGATGGTGGCGGCGTCGAACAGGTCGGTGTTATAAGCGAACAGGGCGGTGAGACCCTCCTCGCCTTCGATGAGGGAGAGGGTCAGGTCGAATTTGGTGGTGCCCGCTCCCAGCTCGAAGGTGCTCACTTCCAGGCCGGGCAGCTCCGGGGGGACGAAAGGCCAGTTCTGGAAGACGAAGAGCACCTGGAAGAGCGGCGAATGGCTCATGTCCCGCACAGGCGAAAGCTCGGCCACGAGCTTCTCGAAGGGCAGCTCCTGATGTTCGTAAGCTCCCAGGGCCACCTGGCGCACCTGCTCCAGCAGCTCGCGGAAGGTGGGGTTGGCGGAGAAATCGCTGCGCAGCACCAGGGTGTTGGCGAAGAAGCCGATGAGGTCCTGGGTCTCAGGCTGGTTGCGGCCGGCGATGGGTGTGCCGACGACGATGTCCTCCTGCCCCGTGTAGCGGTAGAGCAAAGTCTGGAAGGCGGCCAGGAGGGTCATGAAGGGGGTGACGCCGACGGCCCGGCTCAGCGCCTTGACCCCGTCGAGCAACTGTCGGGGCAGCGTGACCCGCCAGCGCCGGCCGCGGTAGGATTGCACCGCCGGGCGAGGACGGTCAGTTGGCAGCTCCAGCACCGGCGGCGCGCCGGCCAACTGCTGTCGCCAGTAAGCCACCTCCTGTTCCAGGAAAGCGCCCTGCAACGTCTCCCGCTGCCAGGCGGCGTAGTCGGCGTACTGGATGGGCAGTTCGGGCAGCGGCGAGGGCTGGCCTTTGCTGAAGGCCGTGTAGAGGGCAGCCAGCTCGCGCAGCAATATGCCGATGGACCAGCCGTCGGCGATGATGTGGTGCATGGGCAGGATCAGGACGTGATCGTCAGTCGCCAGCCGCAGCAGCACGGCGCGAAAGAGAGGGCCGCGGGCCAGGTCGAAGGGCCGCATCACTTCCTCGGCGGCAAGGCGGCGAGCCTCAGCCTCCCGTTGCTCCAGAGGCAGGTGCTCGAGGGAGACCACCGGCAGCGTGAGCTGGCGCGAGGGGTGGATGACCTGGACGGGTCGGCCATCCACCTGGCCGAAGGTGGTGCGCAGCGTTTCATGGCGACGCACGATCTCGTTCAGGCTGCGCTCCAGCACGGCCACGTCCAGCGGCCCGCGCAGGCGGAAGGTCACCTCGGGCACGTTGTACAGCGCGCGGCCCGGTTCCAGCCGTTCCAGGAACCAGACCCGCTCCTGGGCAAACGACAGGGGAGAGATAAAGGCGTCCTGACTCATGGCGTCCTTTCGAGAGATAGTTTCATGTTCCAGGTTTCAAGTTCAAAGGTTGCCCATCCGGGGTGCGGGGAGGGAGACCTCAGAACGCATTTCCTGATGGCTGCAACTCTTCTGCCAACAGCTTCTGGGCCTCCTCGTCTGAGAGGCCCTCCAATTCGGCCAGCAATTGGGCGAGTGTGTCTTCGTCGGCCTGCTCGATCAGGGTCTCCACCCTGGCCGGTGGTTTTTGCTGGTTTGCTGAGTTGCTGACGGGGGCCGGCCTCTCGTAGCCCAGGGATTCGGCGAGCTGCCAGGTGACGTCGCCCAGAGAGTCCGCGGTGAAATGTTCTTTCCAACGGTCGGCTGCGCTGGGGTCTATGCCGCGGTGCTGGTGGAAGCGGACGTCGCCGAGCATCTTGGAGAGGGGATGGATGCCATCGGTCATGCGCTGGCCTTCATAGGGCCTGAGCATGGCCGGGTGGTAGTCCAGGCCCAGAAAGTCACAGAGAGCCTGCATCACCGCCTGTGGCTTCCGTACCAGCTCTTCGAAAACCACCACGTGCTGCCGCTCCGCCGGCACCTCGCGCAGGAAGGCCAGGATGTTCTGCTGGCAAACGAGCCAGATCAATTCGGCCAACTCCCGGCGGGAGAAGGGGTGGTCGTAGCGGAAGAAGACCTGTTCGAGCCTGGCTTCCACAAATGAGTGGATCATCCCGCAGAGATGGCGCAGGAGGTGGATGTAACGAGGCCGGTCGAAGTTCGCCTCCATGCGTTTGAGGATTTCCAGGTCGAGGGCGTAGGCCGGCGTCTTGTCCACCAGGAGGCGCGGCGCAATCCATCGCTGCAACAGGCCGTAGAAGTCCTTGGTGGTGAGTTGCTGTTCGCAGGCTTCCATGATCTGCCAGGCCTCGTCGGCGGTGCAGTCCTTGATCTCCATGAGCGCCCGGATGGTGCCTTCGAGCCAGAAGCTGTAGCGGCCCTGCAGGGCTTTCTTGCGCTCGGCGAGCGTGTTGAAGGAGAGCAGTTCCAACTCGGGCGGCGCAAACAGCAGCGGATGACCAGCCAGCATGGCCCGCAGCAGTGTGGAGCCCGAGCGGGGTGGCGAGAGGACGAAGATGGCCGGCGGATTCTTGGGGCCGGAGCCGTTCTGACTCAATATAGGCGGGAGCGGAGGGATCAGTTGGCGGATGTGGGCGATCCTGGCGGCATCTACCCTCTCCCCGACCACGGCTTCTGCCACCATCGCCTCGCCCAGGGCCTCTGGCCCCCAGATGCTGAGCACAGCGTCGGGGTAATGCTGGCTCAGATAGCTGGCCAGGCTGGCGACGGTGGGTGCCTCGAAGAGGGCCACCACGTACACGGGCTGGCCGAGGATTTTCTGCAGCCGGTTGATGAAGATGGCACCGCGAATGGAGTCGCCGCCGAGTTCGAAGAAGTTGTCATGGATGCCCACCAGGTCGAGGCTCAAGATCTCCTGCCACATCCTGGCCAAGGCCTGCTCTAGTGGGTTGCGCGGGGGGACGTAGCCGGTCTCTATCCCGGAGCGACGGCTGTCGGGGGCTGGCAAGGCTTTGCGGTCCACCTTGCCGCTTGGCGTGAGGGGCAGGGCTTCCAGGAAGACGAAGGCATTCGGCACCATGTAGCCGGGCAGCCTGCCTTGCAGGAAGGTGCGCAGTTCGCTGCCCGTGGGAGGTAGGGGCGCAGTGTCGCTGCGCCCCTCCTGGGCGGGCACGACGTAAGCCACCAGCCGCTGTTCGCCGGGGGTGTCCTCACGTGCCAGAACCACTGCCTGCTGCACGGCGGGGTGCCGGCCAAGGGTTGTCTCGATCTCGCCCAGCTCGATGCGGAAGCCACGCACCTTGACCTGGTGCTCCACACGGCCCATGAACTCCAACCTGCCGTCAGGCCGATAGCGGGCCAGGTCGCCGGTGCGGTAAAGCAGCGCGGACGGCGGAGTGCGCATGGCGGAGCGGGCAGCAGGAGCAAATGGATTCTGGACAAACCTCTCGGCGGTGAGTTCAGGCCGATGGAGATACCCCCGCGCCAGGCCCACACCCCCCAAATACAGTTCGCCGGTGACACCGATGGGCACGGGTTGGCCGTGGCCATCGAGGACATAAGCCTGCATGTTGGCGATGGGCCGGCCAATGGGCACCGGCGTAGCCGGATCGCCGTAGGGCTTTTCGACGACCTGGCAGATGGGGCCAACGGTGGCCTCGGCGGGGCCGTAGGCGTTGAGGAAGCGGCGGCCTGGGGCCCAACGGGCGACGATGTCCCAGGAGCAGGCTTCGCCGGCCGACACCAGCGTGCGCAGCTCGGGCAGTTCCGTTTCCGGCAACAGCCGCAGCATGGAGGGCGGCAGGGTGACGACGGTGATGTGCTCATTCTGGAGCACATGGGCCAGGTCGGGTGGGGAAGCGAGCACCTCCTGTCGGGCCAGCACCAGCGTGGCGCCGCTGCAGAGGGCGGTGAAGATCTCGGAGACGGAGGCATCGAAGCTGAAGGAGGCAAACTGCAGCACGCGGCTTCGCTCGGAAATCTGGAAGGCCTCTATCTGAGCGGTTACCAGGTTGCACAGCCCCCGGTGCTGCAAGAGCACGCCCTTGGGCTGGCCTGTGGAGCCAGAGGTGTAGATGACGTAGGCCAGGTTGTCGGGAGTGACGCTGCTGTGGGGGTTCTCCACGCTGTGCCGGGCGATGGCAGGCCAGTCGGCGTCGAGACGGACGAGGCGCGCATCAGTGGGCGGCAGCCGGTCCAGCAGTGACTGTCGGGTGAGCAGGACAGGAGCCCGAGTGTCCTGGAGCATGAAGGCCAGCCGTTCCCGGGGATAGCCTGGATCCAGAGGCACGTAAGCGCTGCCGGCTTTGAGCACGCCGAGGAGGCCAACGACCATCTCGGGGGAACGTTCCACGCACAACCCAACCAGGGTCTCTGGGCCGACCCCCAGGCTTTGCAGGGTGTGGGCCAGTTGATTGGCCCGCCGGTTCAGTTCCCGATAAGTCAACTGCTGCCCTTCGAAAGTCACGGCGATGGCCTCCGGCGTGCGCTCCACTTGCTCTTCGAAAAGATGGTGGATGCCTTTGTGGGCAGGAAAGTCGGCGGCGGTGTCGTTCCATGTGACCAGTATCTGCCGCCGTTCGGCCTCGCTGAGGAGGGGCAGGGTGGCGATGGACTGATCGGGATCGCTGGCGATGGCCTGCAGAAGGATGGCGAAGTGACCGGCCATGCGCTGGATGGTGGCGGCATCGAACAGGTCGGTGTTGTAGGCAAACCAGCCGGACAGGTCATCGGTCGTCCAGTCGCCGGCAAACAGCGAGAGGGTCAGATCGAATTTGGTCGTCCCGGTGTCCACCTCCACCGGGGTCACCGTGAGGCCAGGCAAGTGGGGATGGGTCAGTGGCGCGTTTTGCAGGATGAACATCACCTGTAGCAGCGGCGAGTGGCTCAGGCTGCGCTCCGGCGAGAGTTCGGCGACGAGCTTCTCAAAGGGTATATCCTGGTGGGCGTAGGCGCTCAGAGCCACCTCCCGCACCCGGCGCAACAGCTCCCGGAACGTGGGTTCGCCGGAAAGGTCGCTGCGCAGGGCCAGGGTGTTGACGAAGAAACCGATGACCTTCTGGGTCTCGGGCTGGTTGCGGCCGGCAATGGGTGTGCCGACGACGATGTCCTCCTGACCGCTGTAGCGGTAGAGCCAGGTCTGAAAGGCGGCCAGCAGGGTCATGAACAGGGTCGCCCCCTCCTGGCGGCCCAGCGCCCCGAGGGACCGCACCAGTTCCGTCGGGATGGTGAACGGCTGACGCCGGCCGGCATGAGTCTGCATCTTCGGACGAGGCCGGTCGGTGGGCAGTTGCAGCAGCGGCGGCGCGCCGGCCAGTTGCTGCCTCCAATAGGCCAGTTGTTCCTCCAGCACCTCGCCCTGCAGCCACTCCCGTTGCCACTGGGCGTAATCGGCATACTGAATGGGCGGTTCCGGCAACGGAGAAGGCTCACCGCTGACAAAGGCGGCGTAGAGTATCTCCAGCTCGTGCAACAGGATGCCGATGGACCAGCCGTCGAAGATGATGTGGTGTATCGGCAGCACCAGGACGTGTTCCTCGGCCGCCAGGCGCAGCAACACGGCCCGGAAGAGGGGCCCGCGGGCCAGGTCGAATGGCCGGCGGACCTCCTCGCTAGCGATGCGCAGCGCTTCGGCCTCCCGCTCCCCGGACGCCAGGTGACTAAGGTCGAGCTTCTGCACGGCAAACGGGATGGACGGGCTGATAATCTGGACGGGCTGCCCGTCCATCTGGCCAAACGTGGTGCGGAGGCTTTCGTGGCGCCGCACGATCTCGGCGAGACCCCGCTCCAGGGCCGCGATGTGCAACGGGCCGCTGATGCGACAGGTCACCGCGGGCACGTTGTAGGGGGGGCTATCGGGCTCCAGTTGGTGGAGGAACCACAGCCGCTCCTGGGCAAAGGATAGGGGGAAGACAAAGGCGTCCTGATTCATGGCGTTCTTCTAAGGCGTTTGGGGTTCCGGGTTTCAGGTTGCAGAGTCATTGGATGGTCAGTTCTCCTCGCTCGGAGAGGCTCACGCGGTGGCGTTGACGGGAGACGCGCTTAATGGCCGGAGGGCGGCGCTCACCGGCCACGCTGCTTTCTCTTTCTTGCGGCAACTCATATTGTAACTCAGCCGCCACGCGGCGGGCAAATCCCCCCAGTGGCTTCGGCAGTGCGATTGTCCTCCACACGTCGCCCAGGGCGGCCTCAATGCCCTCATGTTGGAGGAAGTTGGGGTCGCCGACGCCCAGGGAGATGCCGTGCACGCCATCGGTCATGCGCTGGCCCTCATAGGGTTTCAACACGGCGTCGTCGAAGGGGATGCCCAGGAAGTCGCACAGCCGCTGCGCCACCGCAGCAGGGGCGTTGACCAGCTCTTCGTAACGTACCAGAAGCTGCCGTTCCGGCTCCACCCGGCGCAGGAAATCGAGCACGTTGCCGTTGATGGTCGCCCACACCTGCTCGGCGAACTCGTAGGGGTCCACATCGCTGACGCCGAAGAGCCGCTCCAGCCGGATGCGCACGCAGGAGTCGATCACGGCGTAGGGATGGCGCACCAGGAAGATGTACCTGGCTCCTTCGAAGAGCGCTTCCGCCTGTTGCAGCGTCTCCATGTCCGCGCCGTAGGAGGGCGATTTGTCCACCAGCAGCCGCCCGTTGGCCAGTGTCTGAAGCCGGCCGTAGACCTGCTGGATGGGCAGGTCCTGGGCCGTCAGCTCAGCCACGAAGGCTTTGCTGCCCTCGGCATCGAGGCCCATCAGCTCCATGAAGGCCCGCTGCAGCCCCTCGCCCAGGTAGGTGGCGGCCAGACCCGCCTCCCGTTCCTGCATGGTGTCAAAGGGCAACAGGTGCAGCTCCGGCGGGCAGAACAGCGCCGGATGGCCGTCCAGCATCACCCGCAGCAGGGTGGAGCCCGAGCGGGGGGCAGAGAGCAGGAAGGCGATGCCGGGGTTGCGCTCTGCCGGCTGCCGCCGCGGCCCCGGCCGGCGGCGCGGCCGCAGCTTCGCCAGCAGGTCAGCAGGGGCGGGCGTTTCCGCTTCCGCCGCCGCGCCATGCACGCGCCGGATTTCGGCGGCCAGGTACCCGGCCAGGGCGCTGATGGAAGGCCGCTCGAAGATCTCGCGCGGGTAGAGGCGCAACTGCAGGTCCTGCTCCAGTTGCCGGATCAGCTCCATGACCATGATCGAATCGAGGCCCAACTCCATGACGTTGCGGTCGGCCGGCACCGCCTGCTCCTCCATGCGCAGCACCCGGGCCACCCGCTGTTGCAGATAGGTCGTCAGGGCGAGGGGCGAGGAGAGGGAGAGAATCTCCCTGTCTCCCTGTCTCCCTGTCTCCCTCTCTCCCTCTCTCCCCTGCTCTCGCAGGAGGGCGGCGAGCAGCGGCGACCCGGCCATGTCGGCAGCCTGTTCCCGATAACGCGGCCAGTCCACGGGCAGCACCACGGCCTGGGTCGCTCGCTGCCTCAGAAGCAACCCCAGCACTTCCAGCCCCTGTCGCGGCGGGATGCTGGCGATGCCCAGGTGGGCCAGGAAGCGGGCGATGCGCTGGCCACCGGGCGTGGCGGCGAAGCCCAGGTCCTGCCAGGGCCCCCAGTTGATGCTGAGCGCCGGCTGGCCGCGAGCCCGGCGGTAGTGCGCCAGTCCGTCCAGGAAAGCGTTGGCAGCAGCGTAGTTCCCCTGGCCAGGCTGGCTCAACAGCGAGGCCGCCGAGGAGAAGAGCACGAAGAAGTCCAGGGGCGCGTCGGCCAGCAGATGGTGCAGGAGCCAGCCGCCCAGCACTTTGGGCCGCAGCACGACGTGCAACGCTGCCAGGTCAAGCTCCTGCAGGGTGCAGTCCTCGATCACGCCGGCGGCGTGCACCACGCCGCGAATGGGCGGCCATCCTTCGCGGCGGAAGGTGGCCAGGAAATCGGCCAACTGCGCTTCGTCGGCCACGTCCACGGCAGCGAGATGCACGCTCACCCCCAGGGCCTCCAGTTCGCGCACGGCCTCGATCCGCGTTCGCGACGGATCGTCAGATCCGTCGCCCAGGCTGTCGTCGGCTATCTCGCTCCAGCGGGCGCGCGGGGGCAGCGGAGTGCGGCCCATGAGGATCAGCCGCCGCGCCCCCTGCTCGGCCATCCAGCGGGCGACCAGCAGGCCCAGGTCGCCCAGGCCGCCGGTGATCAGGTAGGTGCCGTCGGCACGCCAGGGCAGGGGGGCGAGCGGCCTCTCGGGCTCAGGTCTGCGCACCAGGCGGGCGACGAAGCGCTGGCCGTCGCGGAAGGCTATCTGGTCTTCGCCGTCGGGCTGCCAGAGCTCCTCCCACAGCCGGGCAGCGGCAGCCTCCGCCGTCTCTCCGGGCTCCAGGTCTATCAGGCCGCCCCACAGGGCGCGGTGCTCCTGGGCGATGGTGCGGCCCAGGCCCCAAAGCGGCGATTGGGCCACAGCCAGCGGAGCAGGGCCTTCGCCCACAGCCTGGGCTCCCTGCGTGACCAGCCACAGCCGAGGCATGGTTTCAGGTTTCAGGTTGGCAGGTTTCAAGGTTGGATCTTCGGGGCTTCGAGCTTTCGAGCCTTTGAACTTTTCGCGCTCCAGCTCCTGGACAAGGTGGAGCACGCTGCCGCAGATCAGGGTCTGGGCGGCCTGCAAGGAGGCCACGGTCAGCTCCTTGGTCGGGGGCACATCCAGGCTCCACAGGTGCACGACGCCATGCAAGGCAGGCTCATTCTCGCCCAGGGCGGCCTGGAGAAGCCGCGCCATCTCCTGCGGCCTGGCCGGGTGGAGCCGGAAGCGCTGGGGGGCCACCTGCTCGAACCTCTCGCCAGCGTAGGCCAGGACGGTGCGCTCGCCCTGCGCCTGCAGGCGGGCCGCCAGCGCCTCGCCCACGCCGCCGCGGTCGGCGAAGATGAGCCAGCTTCCCCGGCCCTCGCCGTGCGTTTCTC
This sequence comes from Anaerolineae bacterium, assembly GCA_029907105.1. Classification (GTDB taxonomy): domain Bacteria; phylum Chloroflexota; class Anaerolineae; order UBA3071; family UBA3071; genus JARYMM01. The sequence goes on from JARYMM010000023.1 coordinate 31,286, forward strand.
GCGCCGCTCCTCGCGGTTGGGGCTGCCACTGCAACTCGTAGAGCCACTCGCTCACCTCTGTCGCAGCCGGCCGCGCATCCAGCGCCAGCCGCTGGAAGCGCACGCCCTGCATCTCGACCACGAGCTGTCCGGAGTCATCGAAGAGCCACACGTCGCCCTCGATGGCTTCCGCCTGCGCTGCGAGCGCTGGGCGGAGCCGGGCATGGCTCCACAGGGGGCCCTCACCCCCAGCCCCTCTCCCAGAGGGAGAGGGGAGGCCGTGGAGGGCGACCCGCTCGATGCGGGTGGGCATGTAGATGTCGCCTGCGCCCGCCACTTCGGCGGGCAGCGCCGCAGCCAGCGTCTGGAAGCAGGTGTCAAGGAGGGTGGGGTGGACCCGGTAGCGGGCACCGACCAGGTCATCGGCCAGGCGCACCCGGGCCAGCGCTTCGCCCTCCCGCCGCCAGACCTGCTCGATGTGCTGGAAGGCAGGGCCGTAGTGCACCTGTCGTTTCTCCAGCTCCTGGTAGAGGGCCGCGCCGGGGATGGTCTCCGCGCAGCGGGCCTGGATGTCCGCCACCGCTGGCGGCGCGGCCGGGGCGGATGCGTTGCGACGCTCGATGTGCCCGCTCGCATGACGCGTCCATGGCTCACCGGCAGCCGCCGCCGGGCGGCTGAACATCTGGAAGGTGGCTTCCCCATCGGGGGCCGGCGAGAGGATCACCTGGACCTGGCGGGGCTGCTCTTCGGGCAGGAAGAGCGGCCTCTGGAATTCGACGCCGCTGAGCAGCCGGGGCGACCCTCCCCCGGCCCCTCCCAGGGGGAGGGGAGCCTGCGCCGCAGCGGCCAGGGCCATCTCCAGAATAGCGGAGGCGGGCAGCAGCACCGCCCCGCGCACGCGGTGGTCCTCCAGGTAGCGCAAAGCCTGCCGGGAAAGCTGGCCCGTCCAAATGTGCTTGCCCTGGGCATCGGCCACATCGAGGTGCTGGCCCAGGAGGGGGTGCTCGTCCGGCTGACGGCGCTCGTAGGGGCGCAACGGTGTTGCGCCCTCCAGCCAGTAGCGGCGGTGCTGCCAGGGGTAGGTGGGCAGGGCCACGTGGCGGCCGCCGTGCGGGTAGAGTCTGCGCCAGTCCACGGGGTAGCCACGGCTGTACAGGCTGCCGAGGGTTGCCAGCAGCGAGGCACGCTCAACAGGGCGATCATCGTCCATCACTTCCCGGCGTCGTAGCGAGGCCAGGACGGTACCCTGGCTCTCGTGCGCCAGCAACGTTTGCTGGATGGCGCTGAGGAGGATGGGGTGTGGGCTGATCTCCAGGAAGGTGTCGTAGCCCTCCTGCAGGAGCTCGAACACGGCCTGGGCGAAGAGCACCGGCTCCCGCAGATTGCGCCCCCAGTACTCGGCGTCGAGAAGCGGTGGACGAAGGTCAGGGGCGAGGGAGGAGACGAAGGGCACGGCGGCGGCCTGCGGCGTCAGCCCCTCCAGCCCCTGCACGAGCTCGCCCCGCAGCGGCTCCATCTGCGGGCTGTGGGCAGCCACATCCACCTTGACGAAGCGGCAGAAGATGTCGCGGCGGTGTAACGTGTCGGCGATGTCCTGCAGGGCAGCCGGGTCGCCGGAGAGCACGGTGGAGGAAGGGCTGTTGCTGACGGCGACGGACACGCGGTCCTCGACGCCCTGCAGCGCCTGGCGGGCCTCTTCCAGGCTCAGGCCCACGACGGCCATCGCACCCTGGCCGCTGGTACGCTTCATCAGGCGGCTGCGCAGGCAGATGATGCGGGCGGCATCCTCCAGGCTCAGGGCGCCGGCCACGTGAGCGGCGGCCACCTCGCCCATGCTGTGGCCGACCACGGCCTGCGGCTCGATGCCCCAGGAACGCCACAAGGCGGCCAGCGCCACCTGGATGGCGAAGAGGGTGGGCTGGACGACGTCAATCTCCTCCAGGCGAGAAGAAGCTTCCTCGCCGCTCAGCACCTCCAGCAGGGACCAGTCCACGTGGGGCTCGAGGGCCTGCGCGCAGCGTTCCATGGCTTCTCGAAAGACCGGCTCCTGCTCCAGGAGCTCCCGTCCCATGCCCGGCCACTGCGAGCCCTGGCCGGGGAAGACGAAGACGAGGCGAGGCGGCTGGCCGGCCGCCTTCCGTCCGACGGATATGCCCGGACCGGCCTCGCCGCGCAGGAAGCCTTCCAGACCCTGCACAAGCCCGGCTTTGGAGTGGCCGACGACGGCCAGGCGGTGGTCGTGATGGCTGCGTCGCACACTGGCGGTGTAGCAGATGTCGTGCAGGGAGGGTGCAGCGTCATCGTCCTGCGCGGTCAGGAAGTCCCGGCAGGCGCGGGCCAGCGCCGAGAGGGCCTCCGGGCTGCGGGCGGACAGAGGCAGCAGATGGGCGCGAAGGGCGAGGGACGAGGGCCCTCCCTCAGTCCCTCCCAGGGGGAGGGAGGTACGGAGGGGCGAGGGGGGAGCCTCCTGCAACACCAGGTGGGCGTTGGTGCCGCCGAAGCCGAAGGAGCTCACCCCGGCCAGGGCCGGCCCATCGCTTTCCGGCCAGGGAGCCAACGTCTGCTGCACGCGCAGCGGCAGCTCGTCGAAGGGGATGAGGGGATTGGGCTCCTGGAAGTGCAGGCTGGGCGGGATCTCCCGATGCTTGAGGGCAAGCGCCACCTTGATCAGCCCGGCCACGCCGGCGCCAGCCTCCAGGTGGCCGATGTTCGTCTTCACCGAGCCCACGGCGCAGAAGGAGCCCGGGGGACGGTCGGTGGCCATCACAGCACCCAGCGCCTGGGCCTCGATGGGGTCTCCCAGGAAAGTGCCCGTGCCGTGGAGCTCCACGTACTGCGCCCGGCCCGGCGAGACGCCGGCGCGGCGGTAGGCTTCCCGCAACACGGCTTCCTGCGCCTGGGGGCTGGGGGCCATGAGCCCGTTGCTGCGCCCATCGTGGTTGACGGCGCCGCCCAGGATCACGGCATAAATGGGGTCGCCATCGGCCAGGGCCTGTGGAAGGGGCTTGAGGACGACCATGCCTGCGCCCTCGCCGCGCACGTAGCCGTCGGCGCGGGCGTCGAAGGTCTTGCAGCGGCCATCGGGGGCCATGACCCCGGCTTTGGTGAAGTTGATGGTGATGTCCGGCGTGAGCATGACGTTCACGCCGCCGGCCAGGGCCAGGTCGCATTCGCCGGCGCGCAGGCTCTGGCAGGCCAGGTGCACGGCCACCAGCGAGGCCGAGCAGGCGGTATCCACGGCCACACTGGGCCCTTGCAGGTCGAGGAAGTAGGAGAGCCGGTTGGCGGCGATGCTGTGGGCGTTGCCGGTGCCGGCGTAGGCGTCAATGAACTCGGGGGCGGCGAACTGCAGGCGGGCATAGTCGTTACTGCTGATGCCGACGAAGACGCCGGTCAGGCTGCCGGCCAGCCTGTCAGGAGGCTGTCCGGCATCCTCCAACGCTTCCCAGGCCACTTCCAGGAGCAGCCGCTGCTGGGGGTCCATGCGCTCCGCCTCCCGCGGCGAGATGCCGAAGAAGGCGGCATCGAACTCGTCCACGCCCTCCAGGAAGCCGCCCCAGCGGGTGATCAGCTTGCCCGGAGCCAGGGGGTCGGGATCGTAGAAGGCGTCGTTGTCCCAGCGGTCGGGCGGGGTCTCGCTGATGGCGTCCACGCCTTCCCGCAGGAGCCGCCAGAAGGCTTCGGGGCCGGCGGCGCCGGGGAAGCGGCAGCCGATGCCGATGATGGCGATGGGGGTTTCGGGTTCCAGGTTTCGGGTTTCAGGTTCGGTTCTGATCTCTGCCTTCGCTGTGGGTTCCGCGCCGGCCAGGTGGCGGGCCAGGGCTTCGATAGTCGGATACTCCCACAACAGGGTGGGTTGCAGCCGCCGCCCCAGCCATTCCTCCAGTTCGCCCGAGAGGAGCACGGCCTCGCGGGAGGAGAGGCCGAAGCTTTCGAAGGGTTGGCGCACGTCTATCTCCTCCGGCGCAACGCCCAATTCCTCGGCCAGGTGCGTGACCAGCCAATCCTGGATACTGGTAAACTGGTAGATTGGCAGATTGGCAGATTGGTCTCCAACCATATCCTTTGGATTTTGGTTTTTGGATTTTGCGCTTTGGCTGCTCTTGCTCTTCATCACCTCTACCCCCTGCTCCCTTGCTCCTCTGCACCCCTGCTCTCCTCACCCCTGCCATACGTCCATTGTCCCGGCCAGGTAGGCAGCGCGGGCGGCGCGGCGCTGGATCTTGCCGCTGGACGTTTTGGGCACACTGCCCGCCTGCAGCAGGACGATGTCGTGCACACGCAGGTCATGGCGCTGGGCCACGGCCTGCCGGATGGCCCGGGTCAGCTCTTCGGGGGTCACGGTGAGGCCCTGCTCGCGCAGCTCTGCCAACTGCTTGCTGCGTTGCACCTCGGCCACGATGACCAGCCGCTCCTGGTTCCCCACATCCACGGAGAAGGCCGCGCTGCAGCCTGGCCGCAGGGCGAGATGGCTTTGTTCGACGGTCAACTCGATGTCCTGCGGGTAGTGGTTCAGCCCGTCTATGATGATCATGTCCTTGAGACGACCGGTGATGAACAACTCGCCTTCTCGCAAGAAGCCCAGGTCGCCGGTGCGCAGGTAGGGGCCGGTGCCATCGGCCAGACAGGCGCGGAAGGTCCGTTCGCTCTCTTCGGGACGCTGCCAATAGCCCAGGGCCACGCTGGGGCTCTTCACCCAGATCTCGCCCATCCGGTCCGGCGGGCACGGCGTGCGCGTTTCGGGGTCCACGATGAGCACTTCCTCGTCCAGCCAGGCCCGGCCACAGCCCACCAGGGTTTGCGCTCCCTCTTCTTCAGGAGCGGCGACCACCACCCGGCCCTGGGCCAGCATGGCCGTGTTGACCGCGAGGAAGACCGGCGGGTCCTCGCGCCGGCCGCCGCTGACGAAGAGCGTGGCCTCGGCCAGGCCGTAGCCGGGGTAGAGGGCCTCCTGCCGGAAGCCGCAGGGGGCGAAGGCCTCGGCGAAGCGTTGCAGCGTCTCATGGCGCACGGGCTCCGCGCCGCTGAAGGCCAGTTGCCAATGGCTGAGGTCCAGCGTGGCCCGCTGTTCGGGCGTCACTTTGCGCACGCACAGGTCGTAGCCGAAGTTGGGGCTGCCGCTGATGGTGGCCTGGTAGCGGGAAACGGCCTGCAGCCAGCGCAGGGGACGCTGCAGGAAATGCAAAGGCGACATGAGCACGGTGAAGGCCCCGCAGTAAACCGTGCCCAGGATGGCGCCGATGAGCCCCATGTCGTGGTAGAAGGGCAGCCAGAACACGCAGCGGGTGTCCTCGTCCGTCTCCAGGGCCTGGTGGATCATCTCCGAGTTGTACATCAGGTGGCCGTGGGTCAACATCACGCCGCGCGGCTCGGCGGTGGAGCCGGACGTGTACTGGAGGAAGGCCAGCCTGTCCGGGCCCAGCGCCGGCTCTCGCCAGGCCTCGGCCATCGTTGGGGCCACTTCATCCGTGGCCAGCCAACGGATGCCCCTGAGGTCGGGATAGGCTTCCAGCAGGTAGGGTACCATGGTCACGATGTCGGCTGTGGTCAGCACCAGGGCCGGGCGAGCGTCGTTGACGATGCCCAGAAGGCGAGGCAGGGTGCGCTCCAGTCGCACGGGGTCAGGCGGGTAGGCGGGCACGGCGACCACTTCGGCGTACAGGCAGGCGAAGAAGGCGATGATGTAGTCCAGGCCGGGCGGGAAAAGCAGGAGCGCCCGCTCGCCGGCCACGCCCAGGCTTTGCAGTTGGGCGGCCACGGCCCGCGCTTGATGATCCAACTGGCCAAAGGTCAGGGGAGATTCCTGCGTTTCCCCGTCTTCCAGGAAAGTGAAGCCCAGCTTATCCGGCTGGTGCCGCGCCCGCCAGCGGAGGATGCCGGGCAGGGTGGCCGCTTCATGCGGCGAGGGCCCCCCTGGCGTTTCAGGTTTCAGGTTCCAGGTTTCAGGTTGATCAGGCGCAAAGCTAGGTGCTGTGTTCATGGGTCCTCTTCGGCAGGTCAGCGAATCTGCAATCCGCAATCCGCAATCCGCATTTACCGTACTTTGATCTCCACGTAGGCGCTCATGCCCCAGCGCAAGCCTGCATCCTGACCAGCGTCCAGGTCGAGCAACACGGTGTATACCTTGTCGCCGCGGCGCTCGGTGGCCACCGGAGCGATGCGCACCACCTGACCGCGGAAGGTCTCGCCCAGGGCATCCACGGTGACTGTGGCCTCCTGGCCCACCCTCACGCGGTTGATGTCCACCTCGCTCAGGTCTTCGGTCTGGACGCGCCAGCGGCTCAGGTCGCCCAGGCGCAGCACCGGCATCTGGGGCACGGCCAGTTCGTCCTCTTCGATGAGGATTGCGCCCACGGTGCCGGCGAAGGGTGCGCGAAGAACGGCATCTTCCAGGCTGTTCTGGGCTTTGGCCAGGGCCACTTCTGCCTGGGCCACGGCAGCCTCAGCCACGGCGATGTCCTCGGCGCGGGCGCCGGCCTTGAGCAGGTCGAGCTGGGCCTGGGCCTGGGCCATCTGCGCTTTGGCGCTCTCCACCTGGGCCTGTGCCTGGATCACCTGGGCCTCGGCGATCTCGATGGCCGCCTGGGCCTGGAAGACACGGGCCTGGGCCGCCGTGAGGTCGGCCTGGGTGGCCCCTCGTTCCACCAGGCGGTATTGGGCCTGGGCCGTCTCGTAGTTGATGGTCGCCTGCTGGAGTTGCAGGGACTGGGGCATCATGCCGGCGTTGGGCAGGTCCTTGATCTTGTCATAGGCCTGTTGAGCCTGATCCCTTTGCACCCGGGCCAGCTCCACCGAGGCGCGGGCGGCAGCCAGTTCGTCGGCATCGGGGCCGTTCAGCAATCGCTGGTAGGCAGCCTGGGCGCTGGGCAGGGCCGCCTGGGCCGAGGCCAGATTGCCCTGAGCCACCTGCACGGCGCTTTCTGCCGCTTTCACGCCGGCCTCGGCGATGGCTACCAGGGCTTCGGCGGCGGCGATTTCCTCGGCACGGGCGCCGGCCTTGAGCTTGGCCAGTTGTGCCCGCGCCGATTTCAGCCCTGCCTCGGCCTGCCTGACCGCCTGCTCCAGGTCACGCCTGTCCAGCCGCATCAGTTCCTGGCCCTCCGTGACCATCTCGCCTTCGGCGACCAGAATCTCCGTCACCTGGCCGGCGACCTTGAAGCTCAGATTGGTCTGGCGGTAGGGCACGATCACCGCTTCGGCGGCGACGACCTCGTCATTTCTGGTCTGCGCCTGGAGTTCGGCGTTCGGCGTTCGGGGTTCAGCGTTCGGCGTCGCTGCATCGGAAAACAGCGTGCAGCCGCTCAGGCTCAGGCCGAGCACACAGGCCAGGCAAATCAGCAAATCAGCAAATCGTGGTTGAGTCATGCTTTCCATCATTGTGGGCTATGGTACATGGGGTACATTGGTAAACCGGTATATTGGTACAATTGGTGCCAATTTACCAATCTACCAGCCTACCAGTCCACCAATCTACCTTATTCGTATTGGATGGCCTCGACGATGCGCAGGCGGACGGCGCGGCGCGCCGGCCAGAGGGCGGCGAGCTGCGAGACGACCAGGGCGATGAGCAGGCTGACGAAGATGCCCTGTACGGGCAGCACGTAGGTCACTTCGTAGCCCCTCAGTTCGGCGGCGCCCATCAGGAAGACGCGGCCCATGAACAGCCCGAAGATCAGCCCGAAGATGCCGCCGATCAACCCGATCATGGCCGCCTCGGCCAGGATCATCTTGCTCACCTGCCACCGTGTCATCCCCAGGCTGCGCAGCGCGCCAATCTCCCGCGTGCGCTCGGAGACGTTCATGGTCAGCGTGTTGACCACGCCAAAGGCGGCCACGACGATGGCGATGAGGGCCAGGGCGTCGAACAGGCTGAACACCCGGGCGCTGGATTGCAGCACGCGCGTTTTGAGCGCTTCGTTCGAGTCCACGGTGAGATGCCGCCGCTGGCCGTACTGGCTGACCAGGCGGCTCTGGACCTCTTCCACAGCGTAGCCGGGCTGGAGCTTCAGCAGGAACATGGTGGCGTCGTTCAGGCCGAAGTAGCGGCGCAGGTCTTTCCAACTGCCCTGGACGACCAGACCGCCGTTGTAGAAGTCCACGACCACGGCGGCGATGCGGAAATCCTGCATGCCGCGCCGGGTTTCCAGGCGCAGGGTGTCGCCTGGCTTCAGCCCGTACTTCTCCGACAGCACACTGGAGACGAACACGGTATCACCCTCCGCCAGTTGCGCCAGCAGTTGCCCGGCGTCGGCCCGGCTGTCGGAGAAGATGAACGAGGTCACCCGCTGGTACGAGGCCGGGTCAATGGCCATGAAGGCCACGCGTTCTTCGCCGTCGCTGCGCAGCAGGTTCACCTGCAGGTGGCGCACCGGCGCGACGGCGGCGACCCCTTCCACCGATTCCAGCCGCCGCCCCAGGTCGGCACGCATGGGCAGCGAGGAGTGCACATAAAGGTCGCCGCCGACGAAGGCGCCGATCCAACTGCGGATGTCGCGTTCGAAGGCGCCGGTCAGGCCACGGACGCCGAGGATCATGGCCACGCCGACCATCAGGGCGGCCGCTGTGAGCGTGGTGCGTGCTTTGGCCCGCTGGATGTTGCCGCTGCCCAGCCGGCCCTCGTGGCCGTAGATGCGCCGCACCAGGGGGCGCGCCGCCCGCTCCCAGGCCCCGACGGTGAGCGGGATCAACAGGGTGGCGCCGGCGAAGAGCGTGAAGACGGCGATCACGCCCAGTTGGTAGCGCATCTCGGGGGAGAGGGGGATCTGGAAGATCACCAGGTACGAGATGGTCATGAGCGCCAGCCCCCAGGGCCAGCCGCGGCGCACGAACCAGCCTTCCTGGCCTTTGCTGCGCACGCGCAGGGCTTCCAGGGGCGAGATGCGGCTGGCCTGCCAGGCGGGCACGGCAGCCGCCACCAGGGTCACGCAGACCCCCGCCAGCAGGCTGATGGCCAGGCCGTCGAGGGGCACACGCACCAGCTTCACCTCCTGAGCGCGCAGGAACTTGAGCACGCGGATCAGCCCCTGCGAGAGCAGGATGCCAAACACAAAGCCCAGTCCAGAGCCCAGCACCCCCAGGATGCCGGCCTCCACCAAAATCTGTCGCATGATCTGGCGACGGGTCATGCCCACGGCGCGCAGCAGGCCTGTTTCCCGCGTGCGTTCGACCACGGTCATGGAAAAGGCGTTATAAATGAGAAAAGCGCCAACGAAAAGGGCCACGGCGCTGAAGAACCGCAGGCCCAACTGGTACGTATCCAGCATCTGGGTCACGCGCTGGCCACGGGTGGCCGGATAGACCACGGAGTACTCATCGCCCAACTGCGCCTGCAGGGCGGCTTTGAGCGCATCCAGCGCCGTGCCGCTGCCGGCCTGCGGCGTGGCCACGATGTCAATCTGATCCAGGTCGCCCAGGCGGCCGAAGATGCGCTGGGCCGTGCGCAAGGGCAGGACGCCGAAGTTGCCGTTGTTCAGCCGGCCTGGCCCCTCTTTGGACATCAGGCCCACTATGCGCAGGTGCTCGATGCCCTCCGGGACGACAATCTCCAGGTCACTGCCGACACGGAGGCCCTGCTGGTCGGCGTAGTCCTTGACCAGGACGACGTCGTAGGCCTCGGTGTCGGCGGAGAGGAATTGGCCCTCGACGATCTGGTAGTCGCGAGCCTGGACATCGAGCACAGGGTCAATGCCGTACAGGGTCAGCCCGCCGCTGCTGAGCCCGCCGAGGGCGAACGACGTGCGCGCGGCGAAGGCTTCCTCGGCCAACATCGTCTGTTCCTGAAGGGACGGCGCGGCAAAGGCCACGCCGGGCGTATCGCTCACCTGGCGCAGCGTGCGCTCGGGAAAGCCCTGGCGCTTGGTGCTGGCGCTGATGACGACCAGGTGGGCCTTGCCTGAAGCCTGGCTGAACAGCTCGGTAATGGAGTCCATGGCCGTCAGGTTGGTGATGCTGTTGGCCAGGATGACCCCCACGCCCAGCACGATGGCAAAGGTGGTCAGCAGCGTGCGCAGCGGTCGTGTGCGGAGGGAGCGGGCGGCCATCAGGAATGTGTACTTCATCTCAATCTACCCCTGGAGCCGCTCCATGGCCTCGATGATGATGCGGACGCGCTGGGCCATGTCCTCCGTGCCGTCGCAGGAGACCTCGCCGACGACCAGGCCGTCGCCCAGGAAGACCACGCGGTCGGCGTAGGCCGACGTCCGCGGATCGTGGCTGACCACGACGATGGTCTGGCCCAGCTCGTCGCAGGAGCGGCGCAGCAGTTCCATGATCGCCGTGCCCGTTTTCGAGTCCAGGTTGCCCGTGGGTTCGTCGGCCAACACGATGGCGGGCCTGGTGACGAGGGCGCGGGCGATGGCCACGCGCTGCTGCTCGCCGCCGGAGAGCTGATCGGGCTTATGGCGGCGACGGTCCTTCAGCCCCACCAACTCCAGCAAGGCGTCAATGTGCGCCTGGTGCTTACGCAGGTCCTGGCCGTCAATGATGAGGGGCAGGGCGATGTTCTCCTCTGCCGTCAGGGTGGGGAGCAGGTTGAAGGTCTGGAAGACAAAGCCCACGTTATGCCGCCGCACCAGGGTGGCCTGATTGTCGTCCAGCACCGAGAGACGCTGGCCGGCCAGGGTCACTTCGCCAGCCGATGGCTTGTCCAGCCCTCCGAGGAGGTGCAGCAACGTAGATTTGCCGCTGCCCGATGGCCCCATGATGGCCACGAACTCGCCTTTTTGCACCACGAAGTCCACGCCGGCCAGGGCGTTGACGCGGTGTTCGCCCAACTGGTATTGCTTGCTCAGTGCTCTGGCTTCCAGGATGCTCATCCCTGTCTCCATCGGTCTGGTCGGTGGAATGTACAGCTTGTACGTGTTCCCGCAACGTCATAGGTAATGGTGCAAAACACCTGCCTCAGCGGATTCAGAACGTCAAGTTTTCCTCTGCCTTCGAAAGTCATCGGGTTCTGGCCCAAATGGAAGGTGCCCGTCGTCGTGTTCACGCAGCCATAAGTACAGGGCGGTTCTGTGATGGTTGCACCGGCCTGGAAATCGCCCGTCTGGCGGTCTATCGTGCCTGTGATGTTGCCCGCGGTCGTGCGGAAGGTCAAAGCTGAGCCATTTTGCACTACTTCAACGTTTTCAGATGGCGGGTCGGGGACGGGGAACGGGCAGTTGTGTTGAAGATTTGAATAGCGCACGTCGTAGAAGCCCGAAACATCATCCACCGGGCAGGCCGTTGCCGTGGGCGTAGGTGTCGGCGTTGGCGTGGGGGTCCGCGTCGCTGTTGGGGTAGGTGTCCACGTCGGCGTTGGCGTGGGAGTCCGCGTCGGCGTCGCTGTCGGCGTAGAGGTCCACGTCGCTGTGGGTGAGGGAGTGCAGGTCGGTGTGCCGACGGGGAAAGCGCTGACCAGCAAGGGAAGGAAGATCTGGCTGGGTGTCTCGGTGGGAGGTGTTGTGAGAGGCGCGGGCGCCCCTCCCCCAGCCCCTCCCAGAGGGAGGGGGGTTTGCCCTCCCCCAGCCCCTCCCAGAGGGAGGGGAGTTTGCGCTTCCAGAGGGAAGGCAGACTGCGCTGTCGTGGTCTCTGGCATCTGGGCCAGCGTGCTGGCCCGCCAGAGGCTGCCGGTCAATATCATCATCCCCGCCACGAAAACGACGAGTAAGCGGAAACCCTGTTGAGGACATCGCTTCATGTGTTTCCGATCTACCTGCACAGCGCGGTCATTTCACGCTCCTCACAGGGGGCTTTGATGACCGCTTGTTCTTTAGCCCTCAGCGCCCCCAACTCACCACCCGCTCGGCGGCGAAGTCGTAGCGGAAAGTCAGGTCGCCCAGCGTGTCCGGCAGGAAGGGCACCTGATTCGAGCCGTCGGCGTTCATGCGGTACAGACGCCAGCTTCCATCCCGGTCGCTCAGAAACAGGATGAAGCGGCCATCCGGCGACCAGGCCGGAGCCACATTGTTAGAAGGGCGATCAAAGGAAAAGGCCGGCGCTGTCAGACGCTGTTGGATATTGCCGGCAGCATCCAGCAAGAAAATGTCGGCGTGATCGTGCAGTTGTATCTGCACGGCGATGCGCTGGCCATCGGGTGACCAGGCCGGGCTGCCCAGGTCCTGGTTGGCCACTACCTCACGGCTTGCGCCCTCCGGCGCCGTCATCTGCAACCCCCGGCTGCCGCGGTAGAGGACCTCGTCCCACTGCGGATGGAACTGCGGTGACTGAGCTATCGGTTCGGAAGGGAGGTCCAGCCAGGCTCCATTGCTCAGGGTGACCTGGGCCAGTGCCGACTCGTCCACGCGGCGCAGGGGGAAGTCGCTGATGCAGTAGCGGCCCCGCGGCGTGTCAATACACTCTTCCCCGCCCAGCAGTTCGCGGACGGTATCTTCATCGAAGCAGCCAAAGGGCGTGGCGATGCACGAAGATGTGCGGGTGTAGTAGCTGAACGCCAGCCGTGTCCCGTCCGCACTCCAGGTGGGGCTGCGCGGGCGGTTGGCGGTGGCCACCCGTTGCTCCTCTCCCGTGCGCAGGTCCAGCACGAAAATGCCGTGCGGCGCATCCCAGCGGGCATAGGCCAGCCGCGTCCCGTCGGGCGAGAGCGCCGGGTCCAGGCCGGTGGCCACCCGGCGCAGGCCGCTGCCGTCGGCGTTGACCAGGTAGATGTCGCCGCCAATGCTGGTCTGAAAAGCCACCTTGCCCGGCAGGGCCGGGGCGGACGGGCGAGCGGCGGTGGTGGCCGGCGCCAGGGCCGGCAGGCCCATCAGGTCGCCGCTCACCTCCACGTAGCGGGCGGCCACCCACGCCGTGCTCGCCGACCAGGCAATGGCCAGCCAGTCGCCTTCCTCGCTGCGCCCGATCACGGTAACGGTGTCTCCGGCGGCCAGTTGGCCCAGCACGCTCTGATCCACACCCGGGCCGCTGCGCACGTTCAGCGGGCCACTCACGACGCGGCCTGGCAGGGCCTGGCTTTCGGCCGGAGGGGGCTGCGTCGGGCTTACGCTGGCTTCGGAAGTCCAGACGGGCAGACTATCCACTTCCCCTAGCAGGATCAGGTCGGCGCTGGCTGCCCAGGCCTGGGCGCCGGCTTGGCCGTAGGCCACGCGCAGCCAGCGGCCGTCGGCGCTGCGCGCCAGGGCCCATAGCACCTCGGAGCCGGGCAGTTCGGCAACGGCCGGGGCCGCCGCATCCGGCCGCGCCCGCAGGCTCAGGGACAGGCGGTTGCCGAGAGCCATGATGCGCACCGCCGCCGCGGGTGTGGCTGTCGGGGCCGCGGGGAGCGGCGCGGGCAGCGTTGCCATCGCCGTGGCCTTGGCCGGTGCTCCCGGAACCGCTTCAGGGGCCGGGGTCGCCGTCGCCGCAACGGCCTTGGGTACGGGTGTGGGCTCCGGCTGCGGTCGCGCCGTCGGGGAAGGGGTCAGTTCCTCGGGCACGGCCAGCGGGATGGTCGTCGGCGTAGGAGTGGGGGCGTTGCCTGTCAGTCCCCCGCAGGCGACCATCGCCAGGGTCAGTATTATCAAGGCGCTCAGCGCCCTGCTCTTCTTGGGCATGTGAATGCTTTCCTTCCTGCTGGATCTGACGATGCAGCAGGAACAAGTCGGGATGTACTGAAATTGTATAGCATCGGTAGGCTTTTGTCAAAACAGGCGATTTCGGGAAAGGGTGCTGGCTATCTGGTCTGAAAATGTCACCCTGAGCGCAGCGAAGGGTCTTCCGCTCATGCAACCAGGAGATTCTTCGCTCCCTTCGGTCGCTCAGAATGACATTTTCATGCTTCAAGGTGGCCCGTTGGGCAATGACGACTGCGGTGCGTCCCCGCGCTACCCACCCACGACGGGGATGAAGATGTACAGCTTGTCTCCGTCGTGCATTGGTGTGGTGTCTGCCTGTTCCAGACGTACCAGGCGAGCGTTGACGAACAGATTGTAAGGATAGGCGGCCGGGAGCCCCGCGCCGCGGAAGGCGGGCCCGAAACCGGGATATTCTGTTTGCAGATGACGCAGCACCGTGGCCACGGTGACGGAAGGCTGCTCCCACTCCAGTTGCAGGGTGCGCCTGCCCACCTGCCGCCACAGCGGCTCCCCCAATTTCACGCTGACCTTCATGACGTCCTGACACGCTCGATATATGTATTCTCGCCATTATAACACAAAGGTGGGCAACGGGCAATTGACCTCTATGAAAGAATCGTCATCGTTGGTGCGCCGTTTTTTCATCTTTTCTTCATCCACACCCACGATAATCAGATAGAAGACCGGGCATGCACGGAGTGAGTTGGCATTCTGCGCACTCCCGGCCGATTTATGCAGGAGTGAGCTGATGAGTGGTTCTGCGCTATCTGATCCCCGGCGTTCGTCGTCTGGACTTCCGCTGTCCGCGCCGATTTCCCCATCTGCTGACCGTTTTGCGCCCGCCATGGGGCGGTGGTATAATAGCGCCACTCGATCCCTCTCCTCGCCGCCCGAGGAGAAGCCGGAGTGGCCGATGCGTATTCTGGTCGTTGACGATGACCTGCCCAGCGTGAAGATGATCGCCTTCCTTCTGCGTGAGGAAGGCTATACCGTGTTGACGGCCAACGATGGCCCGGAAGCCTTGCGCATGGTAGACGAGGAGATGCCCGACCTGGTGATCCTGGACGTGATGATGCCGGGCATGGACGGCCTGGAGGTTTGCCGGCGCATCCGGCGCATCACCGACCTGCCCATCATCTTTCTCTCGGCCAAGGGGGAGACTGCCGACCGGGTGGCGGGATTGGACGTCGGGGGAGACGATTATCTGCCCAAGCCCTTCGAGCCGGCAGAGCTTTTGGCCCGCGTGCGGGCGGTCATGCGGCGCACCGAGGCGTTTGCCCTGGGGGAACGCCCATCTCAGCTCACGGTGGCAGGCATTCACCTCGATCCGGTGAAGAACGTGGCCATTCTGCCCGATGGCCGTCAGGTCTACCTTACGCCCATCGAGTTCCGCTTGCTGCATTACCTGATGAGCAATGCCGGTCGCACCCTGACCTACGATCAGCTATTGGCCACGGTCTGGGGCTACGACTACGAAGGCTATGCCAACCTGGTGGCCGTCCATATGCGGCGATTGCGCCACAAAGTGGAGGAGGATCCCAGGAATCCGCAACGGCTGATCACGGTGCGCGGCATCGGTTACCGTTTCGAGGCGGATTGAGTCATCGCGTGGCAACCCGACCGCAGCCGGGGAGAGCGCAGCCTTGCCAACGTGGGAGTGATCAGGGGGGCTCGTGGAGTCCCCCTGTGTGCTGTTGGCGGTCGCTCTGTCCAGGGTCAGGCGGCGTAACCCGAAGGAGGTCACTGCCGTCTGCTTAAGTATGGGGGCTTTGTTGCGGACGGGGGTGCGCGCAGGAGGTCAACGGATAGACGATGATTGGCAAGATAGCACACCTTGCATCCCATTTGATGCGACGCCTGACCAGGAGGGGTCTGCCCGGCGCGCTTGTGTTGCTCCTATTGGCAGCGGGAGCGCTGTTGCCCACGGCAATGGCCCGGCCTGCTGCCGCCCCTCTCCTGAATCCAGTGGCCTGGACCGGCTTCCAGCCGCAGGGGTGGATCACTGCTGTGCCTTTCACGGCCTCGGTCACGGTCAGCGACCCGGCAGGGCTGGAGCCGGACACCGCCGGGTATCAAACCTCTACGGATGGCGGGGCTACCTGGAACGGCTGGGGCACGGCGGGCCTCAGCGTCGGCGGCGCGGTGAGCACCACCCAGACCATCACCGTGACCGGTCTGACCTTGCCTGACGCGGCCGATCACCAGATCCAGTTTCGCATCCAGGTCACGGGCGGAATCACCGAAACCAGCCCGGCCTATGTGCTGGCCGTGGATACCACACCGCCCGATAACCCGACAGTATTTGCCAGCTCCAGTCACGTCGTCGGCGTCTGGTCCAACGATCCCACGGTTGACGTGCACTGGGATGGTGGAAACGACGCCACCAGCGGCGTGGATGGCTACGCCCTGCTCTGGGACCACGCCCCGTTAACGATGCCCGGACCGCCCACGACCACGGCCGCGCTTGACGCCACCAGCCCCCCGCTGGCCGATGGCGACGACCACTACGTGCACCTGCGCACGGCCGACCGCGCCGGGCTATGGGCTGCCGATGCCCTGCACCTGGGTCCTTTCCTCATTGACACCCGGCCGCCGCACTCGAACATCACGTTCCCCGTGGATGGTTCGATCTACAGCGCCATGGGGCGTATCGCGGGCACGGCAGCCGACCCGGCCAGCGCTGGGGTCACCCTGGTCGAGGTGAGTGTGCAAGATGACGCTACGGGCAACACCTGGGATGGCACGGCGTGGGTAGGCGGAGAGCAATGGCTGGCGGCCACGGGCACCGCAGCGTGGGAACTGAGTGGGAATCTGCCGCCCTGGGTCAGCGGGCGCAGCTACACGGTGCGCAGCCGGGCCAGCGATGGCGCGGGCAACGTGGAGACGCCGGGTCCGGGAGTGACTTTCCTTTTCGATGCGGCGGCGCCGACAGCGCCCATCGGCCTGACCGCGTCCCCTGCCGGCTGGACGAACGTGGACGAGTTCGAGGTGGAGTGGACCAATCCGCCAGATCTCTCCGGCATTGCTGGGGCGTGGTATAAACTGGATGCGCCGCCTGAGCATGGAGCCGATGGCGTCTTTGTGGCCGGTGTGGGGCTGACGAATCTTACCGGTCTGAGCGTGGGC
>JARYMM010000023.1:48040-54303 GCA_029907105.1 Anaerolineae bacterium
GCAGGCGGGGCGGGTGAGGCTGTATCTGGACACCACGCCGCCTGGGGCACCGGTGGGTCTGGTGGCGGATCCTGCCGATTGGACGAACGTGGACGAGTTCGGCGTGCAGTGGGCCAACCCGGCGGAGCTTTCGGGCGTGGCCGGGGCGTGGTACAAGCTCAACACGCCGCCGTTTCATGCTACCGATGGCACTTTCGTTGCCGGCGTAGGCCTGACCAGCCTGGCCGGCCTCAGCGTGCGGAGCGATGGCGCACACAACCTCTACGTCTGGTTGCAGGATGCCCTGGGCAACGTGGACCACACGCAGAGGGCCATGGTGACCCTGCGCCTGGATACGACGCCTCCCGGCGCACCAACGAGCCTGGACGCCAGTCCCGATGGCTGGCAGGCGGTCAACCGCTTCACCGTCACCTGGCGGAATCCGCCCGATCTTTCGGGCGTTGCCGGGGCCTATTGGAAGCTTAACGCCGAGCCGACAGCACCGGGTGATGGCGCTTTCGTCAGCAGAGACAACCTGACGCGCATCACCGACCTGGCCGTGCCCGCCGAGGGTCAGCATGATCTCTACCTCTGGCTGCAAGACGCCGTGGGCAATGTGGATCACCGCAACCGCAACGTGCTCATTCGTGCTTTCTCCTTCGACGAGACGCCTCCTGCCACCAGCCTGCGCCTGGATGGGCCTCTGGGCCTCAACGGCTGGTACACGGGTGCGGTGACCGGCAGGCTGGAGGCTGTGGACAACCAAAGTGGCGTGGCGGGGACCCGTTACCGCATTGACGGCAGCCTGTGGATAACCGATACGCTGTTCACCCTCACCGCCGATGGTGTCTACAGCGTGGAATATCATTCGTGGGACGTGGCCGGCAACTGGGAGCCCGTACACACGGTGATCGTCTCCATAGACAGCCAGCCGCCGCTCACCGCCCACACCCTGAGCAGTGCGCCCGCCCCTGGCGGCTGGTACTCGGCCACGGTGACCGTTACCCTGACCATCAGCGATGCTACCTCCGGCCCGGCAGCGATCTTCTACCAGGTCAATGGTGGAGCCTGGCTCAGCGGTACGCAGGGTGCGGAAGTCATCTTTGCCAACGACGGGCAACATCGGCTAAAATACTACGGCCGGGACGTGGCAGGCAACAGGGAAGCAGAACACGAGCTGCAGGTGTTCATTGACATGCAGCCCCCCTCCACTGCCTATTTCCTTGACGGCAGGGAGGGGCTTAACGGCTGGTACACCTCTGCCGTGACGGTGACCTTGCTGCCCACCGACACCGTCTCGGGCATCGCAGTCACCCGCTACCGTGTGGACGGTGGCCCCTGGCGTTCGGGCACCAGCTTCGTCGTTGACACCGATGGCGTGCACACGCTGGAGTTCTACTCGGTGGATGGCCTGGGCAACGTGGAGCAGGGGTTCCCGGTGACGCTGAAGATTGACACGCAACCACCTGGCTCGCCCACGCGGCCTGTGCTCAGCCCGGCCGGGTGGACTAACGTCAACGATTTCCAGGTCCGTTGGGGCAATCCCCAGGACCTGTCGGGCATCGGCGGGGCGTGTTACAAGCTGGACCAGGAGCCGACGGCTCCCAACGATGGCATCTGCCGCCCGGTCACCGGCAACACGTTGTATGGCGTGCAGGTGCCCGGCGAAGGCGTGTACGATCTCTTCCTCTGGCTGAGAGACGGGGCGGGCAACGCCGACCACAATAACCGCAATGTGGCCCTGGACGCGCTGCACTACGATGCCACACCGCCCACGACGACGCTGGTCATCTCGGGGAGCATGGGCTGGAACGGCTGGTACACCTCGCCGCTGACGTTGACTTTTGACGTCAGGGATGCCCTGTCCGGCGCAGCCAGTGCCCGCTACCGTGTGGATGGCGGGCCCTGGCAGACCGGCTGGCAGACGGTCGTCACGGGCGAGGATAAGCACGTAGTGGAGTATTACGGCCTGGACGCCGCGGGCAATCAAGAGATGGCCCGGACGGCGACGTTGCGCATGGACCTGCGTGCGCCGGACCCGCCCACCAGCGTGGTCGTCTGGCCGCAGGGCTGGTCGCGGGTAAACCGTTTCCAGGCCTCCTGGAGCAATCCGCTGGACTTCTCCGGGATCGGCGGTGCCTTCTACCGTTTCGACACGCCGCCGGCCAGCGGCTACGATGGCACGTTTGTCACGACGACCACGACGATCACGAACATGGCAGTGCCGGCGGAGGGACGGCATCACCTGTACCTCTGGCTGGCAGACATGGCCGGCAACGCCGACCCCACGCGTTGGGTGATGGTTCCGGATGCGGCCTGGTACGACGGCACGCCGCCGACGACGACGCTGGTGGTCACCGGCACGGTCGGAGGCGGCGGCTGGTACACGTCGGACCTGGCGGTCGGCGTGGCGGCAGACGAGCGCATTTCCGGCATTGCCGAGAGGTGGTATCAGATTGATGGAGGGGGGTGGATTAACGGAAGCCGCTTCGACCTCACCGGTGAGGGGCCGCACCGCGTCGAGCATTACGGTGTGGATGTGGCAGGCAACGTGGAGGTGACGCGCACGACCTGGCTCAACATTGACCGCCAGCCGCCGCAGGCGGCCATCGTCAACCTGGCAGCAATCCAGTCCAGCCCCATTTTCAGCGTCGAGTGGCAGGGGGATGACGGAGCCCTCGGCTCAGGCGTGGTTGCCTATGACGTGCAGGTGCGGCAGGGGCACAGCGGGCCGTGGCTCACCTGGCTGGTGAACACGCCGATGACCTCTTCGTTCTTCGCCGGCCAACGGGGACGCACGTATTATTTCCGCGTGCGGGCGCGCGACCGGGCCGGACATATTGGACAGTATCCGAGCGGTGAAGGCATCGTCCGTACGGCGGTGCAGGTGGTGCTCAACGGCGACTTCGAGAGCCGGGTCTTTGATCCCTGGACGTTGTACGGCGCGCTGTCCAGCCGGTCGGGGGTGACGGAGACCACTTCGCTTGATGGGGCCAGAACATGGGCCGCGCAGTTGGGCAGCCCGGCCTATGGCAGCGGGGTGGAGGAGCCGGGCACGGTGCCGATAGGGGCGGCGGTCATCTCGCAGACCGTCACCGTGCCCGGGCCGAACGACATGACCGCGCCGGCATTGACTTTCTGGTATCGCATCTTCACCTATGACGTCTTCTGGAGCGAGCGGCTGCAGAGATTCTACGACACCTTCGAGGTGAGCATCCACTCCAGCACTGGCGTGACCCTGGCCCTGCCGTTGCGCGATGGCAACAAGGTCGGCCCCGACCCGCAGTTTGGCGTGGACTTTGGCGTGCTCAAAGACCTGGGGTGGCGCTATGGCCGCGTTGACCTGAAGCCCTATGCCGGTCAGACGATCCAGATAGTTTTCGCCAATCACAACCGCTGGGACAATCGCTTCAACACCTGGACTTTCCTCGATGAGGTGCAGATCGTGGATAGTGATGTCTTCGTGCGTCGTTACCTGCCGTTGGTGGCAGTGGGGGAAAGAGCCCAGGCGGCTGTTGCTGAGGCGGCGTCTGCCCATCGGCAGCAGGAAGAACGACGGATGCGCTGAACAGTGAGAAAGAAGAATGGCGAGGGGAAAGTACCAGATCACTCAAGCGGACTTACATCATGAAGATCGAAGACGATTCGGTTCGGGATCTGTTGTATATCTGGTTTGGTCTCCCTGGAGAGAGAGCGGCGAAGACCGAGACCATAGTGCCCGGTGTGCACGCTGATTTCGATAGGCAGGGGAGGTTGCTGGGCATTGAAGTGCTGGACGCCTCAGAGGTGTTGAGGGATAGGCTTCAATTTGAGGTCATGCTCATGCCTACGCTTGCCGAAACGGTTCCGGTTTAAAGAAAACCATCAGTGATGGAGAATCCCATTTCTGTCGGGATAAGCGATTCGATATCCGGGCCAACGCTTGACCCCGAGGCGCTTTACCAGCAGGGGATGGCTCATTACCAGCGGCGGGAGTGGGAGGCAGCCCTGGCCTGTTTCACGCGCCTGCGAGAAATGCAACCTGACCGACAGGGGATAGAGGCCCTGCTGGACGAGCTGTCCTGGTTCCTGCAGTTGGAAGCGGTGGAAGGCCAGGGAGGCGCCCCTCTGGGAGAGGGCCGGGGTGAGGGTCGGGAGGCAACGGCACCGGGGACAGAAAAACGCAGCCGGCATCGCTGGCTGCTCTGGCTGTTGCTGCCCCTGGCGGTCGTTCTGCTGCTGCTTGGCTTTTACTTTCGGCCGGGGAATGGGTTTCATCTGTTAGGAGGACAGCGTCTCCAGGCCCAGGTGGAGGAGCTGCGCAATCGCGGGGAGGCACGCCTGGCCGTCGGCGACTACGAAGGGGCGATCGAAGCTTTCCAGGAATTGGTCACGCTGTTGCCCGACGACCAGGGGGCGCAGGTCGGGCTGGCCCGGGCGCACCGGTTGCGGGATCTGGCGGCCCGCTATGCCCAGGCCAAGGCGGCTATCGAACAGGAGGCCTGGGAGGAAGCCCACGCTCACCTGCAGGCTATCCTGGCGGTGGACGCCGCGTATGCCGACGCCCAGAAATTGCTGGCCTTCGTGCAGCGCCAACAGCGGCTGTTGGCGCTCTACGACGAGGGCGTGCACCGCTACGACCTGGCGGACTGGCGGGGGGCGCTGGAGAAGTTCGAGCAGGTCCGTGCCCTGGACCCCACCTATCGCAGCGAAGCCATCCTGGAGTACCTCTTTATCTGCTATCTGAACGACGGCCAGTCGCTGTTGGCTACGGCTGGCGACTCCCTGGACGCCGTGCGCACCGCCGCGCAGCGCTTTGGCAGCGCCCTGAGCATCCGCTCCAAGAACGAACAGGCCAACCGGGAACGGCAATTGGTGACCCTCTATCTGGAGGGATTGACCGCCTGCCAGCGTCAGGATTGGTCGCAGGCCCTGACCTGGCTGGAAGCGATATATCGGCTGCGCCCGGACTATGCCGGGGGGCACCTGGCGGTGCTGCTCTGCGATGTGTATTCGCGGCTGGGAGACAGACAGCGCGATGGTTTGAACTACCAGGCGGCACTGGCTTACTATCGGGCGGCGCTGGCTTTGGAGAACGTGGATTGCCGGGCCGCCCAGGCAGGAGAAGAGGCCGTGTGGCTGGCCCTGGCCACGCCTACCCCTACTCCTACCATGACCTCCACACCTTCTCCCACACCTCTGCCTACGGCGACCCCCCGGCCTCAGGCCACGGCCACCCCGCCTGTGGCCACGGCCACACGCTCCCCTGTCCCGGCGCCCATCCTGCGCGCGCCCCCCGATGGGGCGGGGTTCTTCGGCCGGACAACCCAGATCGTCCTGCAGTGGGATAGTGTGGGTTCGCTGGCCGAAGACGAGTACTATGTCGTGGTCATCTTCTTCTGGCATGGCCAGGACACCTGGCGCGACGAGCACTGGATGAGGGAGACATCACTCCCGGTGCCTGACTACCTGCCAGATGTGGCCACCGGCGATGAATACCAATGGAATGTCACCGTCATGCGTCAGACGGGCCGGCGGGCCGATGGCATGCCGGAAGGCCCGCCGGTCAGCCCGACCAGCGCCACGGCGCGCTTCACCTGGACGGTGACGAGGGCTGCGCCGGCAGAGAGCCCGCAGCCACCAACGCCTGTGCCGCCCACGGACACGCCGGTGCCGCCTACCGATACGCCGGTGCCGCCGACGCCGACCCCGCCGCGCTAGAGTAGGGGCAGGTCTGAGACCTGCCTCTACTGTCATCCGTGTTGCCAGTCTCAGCAGAGATTTCCTGTACTATCCATCGGCCGATGAGGCCGATAGTCGTACATTGGTACATTGGTGGATTAGAGGGGCCACTTGTCTATCAGGAAGTGGGCAAGATGACCATAAGATCACGACCTGCATTCAGGGTCCGCGCGCTGCTTTTGAGCGTCTTTGCCCTAAGCCTGGTCACGGCGCGACCGGGTTGGGTGTCGCCAGTTACATCCGCTGGAGTGGCGTCCGGGACTGACAGCTCTCTGGTCTGGACCATCGAGAGCGTAGATGCACCCAAGTTCTTCACGAATATGACCAATCGCAGCTTGCGGCTGGACACCAGCGGCCACCCACATATCGCCTACGGCGGCGATCACCTCTACTACGCCTGGCACGATGGCGCGGCCTGGCATCTGGAGACGGTAGACCCAAGCCCCGGCGTGGGGCGCTACGCCTCATTGGGCCTGGATGGAGCGGGTTTCCCCCACATCAGCTATCATGACGGTGTCCACGGCAGCCTGAAGTACGCCCGCTGGACCGGCAGCACCTGGGCC
>JARYMM010000024.1 GCA_029907105.1 Anaerolineae bacterium
TGCAATGACACCAGGAAGTTTCTGTCCTTTAGAATGGCGGGCCGCGCCATGGCCAACTCGCAATGACACAGGCCAGGTTGGCTCTCGCTCTCGCTAAAGTGAAATACACCCTTTTGTTTTGCCTGCGTTGACAAAGAACGGCAGTGGTGGTAAAATGTAAGTGCAGGATTCGAGGGGCGGTGGCGGAATGGTAGACGCCGGGGACTTAAAATCCTCTGGGCTCGCGCCCGTGCGGGTTCGACTCCCGCCCGCCCTACCACATAGCAGGCGCAGGACAGGCCGTCAGCCTCTCCTGCCCCGATTTCTCCTCCCCACCCTCAACAGTCCCCGCTGCGGCGCGAAGAGCAGGGCGAGCAGGAAGAAGGCCGTGCACACCAGCACGATCGCCGCCCCCGAGGCCACGCTGGCGTAGTACGAGAGGTAAAGGCCGATCACACCGGACAGCGCTCCCAGGAAGCCAGCCAGGATCATCATCGGCAGCAGCCTGCGGGTGAGCAGATAGGCCGTGGCTGCCGGCGTGACCAGCATGGCCACCATCAGGGCCACGCCCACCGTCTGCAACGAGACGACGATGGTCACGGCGATGAGCACCAGCAGCAGGTAGTGCAGCAGGCCGGAGGGCAGGCGCAGCGTCGCCGCCAGGACGGGGTCAAAGGAAATGACCAGGAACTCCTTGTACAAAGCGGCGATGGCCAGAAGCACCAGCCCGCCGAAGACGCTCGTCAGCCACAGGTCGCCCGGCGACACGCCCAGCACATCGCCGAACAGGAAGTGCGCCAGGTCCACAGCATAGCTGCGCGCTGTGGAGATCAGGGCAATGCCCAGGGCGAACATGCCGGCGAAGATGAGGCCGATGGCCGTATCCTCTTTGACCTGGGCCCCCTTGCGGATGGCACCGATGCCGATGGCCGTTACGATGGCCGTGCCCAGTGCCCACCAGAAGAGCGGCCCGCGCGCCCCGCCGCTGACCAGGTAGCCCACGGCCACGCCGGGCAGGATAGCATGGGCCAGGGCGTCGCCGAAGAAGGCCATGCCCCGCAGCACCACGTAGGTGCCCACCACACCGCAGACGGTGCCCACCATCACCACCGCCAACAGCCCTCGCTGCATGAAGGGATAACCCAGCGGGCCAACGATGAGCTCCAGCAGGCTGCTCATCCGTGGTCTCCCTCACAGCAGGTGTCGCTCAACACCATCACTCCGTTCTCCGTCTGCACCAGCCGCAGGTGGCCGCCGTAGGCAGCCCGCAGGTGCTCCGTGCTGAAGACCTCGGCCGGCAACCCTATGCCCAGCAGGCGGTGGTTGAGCAGCATCACACGATCAAACCGCTCGGCGGCCAGGTTCAGGTCGTGGGTGGCCACCATCACCGTCACCCGCCGCCGGCGCAGCTCGTCCAGGATGCGGAAGATGCCCTCCTGCGCCGGGACATCCAGCCCGGTCAACGGCTCGTCCATCAGCATGAGCTCTGCCTCCTGGGCCAGGGCGCGGGCGATGAACATGCGCTGCTGCTGCCCGCCGGACAGTTCGCCGATCTGTCGCCCGGCCAGTTCGGCCAGGCCGACGACCTCCAGGCACTGATGGACATAGCGCCAGTCCTCGCCGCCGGGGTGGCGCAGCAGGCCCAGCCGGCCGATGCGGCCCATCATCACCACGTCGGCCACGCTGACCGGGAAGCTCCAGTCCACCTCGCTGCGCTGCGGCACGAAGGCAATGCAGATGTGTCCGCCCGGCCCATGCCCGGCGATCTTCACCTGGCCGGCCGTGGGCTCCAGAACCCCGGCGATCACCCGGAAGAGCGTGCTCTTCCCTGCCCCATTGGGGCCGACCACGGCAACGCGCTCGCCCACAGCCAACTGGAAGGACACATCATCGAGGGCGGCGATACCGTCATAGCGCACGGTCACCCCGGACAGCTCCAGGATGGGCGCTTCCGCCTGATGCGGCGCGTGGCGGCTGGAGAGCGTGGGTATTGACAAACGTCTGGGATTGCTCATGGCTCACTCCTGCTTGAGGGCATCTCCTTCAACTGGGCGGGCATGGGTTCTACGCCTCACGTTTTACGCCTTACTTCAAGGCCTCCACAATCGCCGCCACATCGTAGCGCATCAGCGAGAGGTAGTCGGCGGCCGGGCCGTCCGGCCCGCTCAGCGAGCCGGTGTAAAGAAAGACCAGCCGTCTGCCGGTGTCCTCGGCCACCTGCCGCGCCAGGCTGGGATTGACCGTCGTGCCCACGAAGAGGGCTTTGACCTCGTAGGCGCGGATGGCCTCGGCCAGCGCGGCCAGCTCCCGCGCCGAGGGCTGGGCCAGGGTGCTCAGGCCGGGGAAGAGGGTGCCGACCTGCTCGAAACCGTAGCGGGCAGCGAAGTAGCCGAAGACGGTGTGGTCGGTGAGCAGCCTGCGCTGGGTTGCCGGCACCTGGGCCACCTGCTCCTGGATCCAGGCATCGAGTTCCCGCAATCTGGCCTGGTATGCCGCGCTGTTGGCGGCGTAGGCGCTGGCGTGGTGCGGATCGAGCGCGCTCAGGGCCTGTTCGATATTGCCCGTCCACACCATGACGTTGAGGGGATCGAACCAGACGTGCGGGTCAACATCGCCGTGCCCGTGCTCATCCCCCAGCCGGCGCAGTTCGATGCCCTGGGAGACGGCGACAATCTTCTCCCTGCCGCCGATGCTTTGCAGCAGCGGCTCCAGGAACAGCTCCAATCCGGCCCCGTTGATGAACACCACGTGAGCATCGGCCACCGCCGCGGCGTCCTGCGGGGTGGGCTCGAAGGCGTGCGGGTCGGTGCCCAGCGGCATCAGCATCGTCAGCTCGATCAGGTCGCCGCCGACGTTGCGCACCACGTCGGCGACGATGCTGGTGGTGGCCACGACCTGCAGCTTCTCGCCCGGAGCCAGGGCCACGGGCTGGAGGGCTGGCCTCTCGTTGGCCGGTTCGCTGCCCTGGGGCGGCGTGGCTGCCGGCTGGCAGCCGCCGGCCAGGGCGAGATACAGGACAGCCAGGATGAGGTACAGCCAGGCCAAAGCAGCATTACAGATGACTTGAGCGAGGTTTTGCTTCATGGCATTCAGAGACTGGGCTCACTAGCAGGGCCGCGAGGCCCCTCCAGGCGTCCTCGTAGGGCACAAATTGGGGCAACAGCGGCCGCAGGTCTCGTTCCCAATCGGCGCGCACTCGCTCCAGCGCCTTCTCCAGAACGCCGGGTTCCCATGTCATCTCGTAGAGGGCCAGTTTACGTTCGATCAAGCGCAGATCGGGCCGAATCCCCCGGCGCAGAAGGAGCCAGATGTCGTACAGATCCCGCGGTTTGCTCCGCACCAGCAATGCCCGCACCTTCTCAGCCAGGAGATGTTCCAGCGTCAGCGCTGTGACCACGAAAGGCCGCACATCGTCGTACTCGGAGGTGACCAACTCACGGCGCGTCTCCACCTCCTCCGGCCGCCGATTGATGTCTACCCGCACCTTGCCCTTGCTGCGGTCGCGCCCGTCATACAGCGGCCCCTGGTAGCTGACATCGAAGCTATAGCCCACATCGGAAGCCCAGGCGTTGCGCATCTCAGCGGTGATCCCGAAATCCTCCAGGCCGGCGACGACCTCCTCCCACAGGACATGCAATGCGCTGAGGTCATTCGGCCCGTTGAAGTCCAGGTCTTCCGAGTAGCGGTTGCCGCCGTAGATCAAGCGCAGGGCCGTGCCGCCCTTCAGGACCAACTCCTGGGTGCGGGAGTAGAGAGACCACAAGAGCAGATGCTGGATGTAGTCCAACTCCTGGACCTGCATCCCAACCCTGTGGCGCTGGGCCAGCCGCTGGATCTGGGCTCTGGTCAGCATCAGCCTGCCTCCTGTGCGGCCAACTGACTTTGGGGAAGGTTGACCACAACCTGCCATCGGGGATAGATGCGACCGCTGCGCGGGCCGGCGGGATCCAGCTTGACCGGGCTGGCGGAGCGGATCAGGCCGTCCGCACTGTGGCCCAGGATCTCCAGCAGGTAGCCCAGCCGAGACCCCAGGCTCTTATTCCCCATCTGATTGGCGTACTCAACCAGGATGGGCACGTCCACCACCTCCAGGGCCATCGGCAAGGCTTTGGCGATCTCCCCAACGCCCCCGGCGTAGCGCGGTTGGTCCAGGCTGTCCACGATGGCCTTGGCCTCATCGGCGATGAGCAGCGGCAGGTCGTCTATCATCTCCCGACGGTAGCCAAAGAACTTGCGCGGCTGGAGGATGACGAAGTGGAAACGAAAATCCCGGAACGTCACCGGCGGCTTTTTCCTGGTCGTGGCCACGAAGGTGGTGAGGGGGACCTGCTCGGTGAAGCCGTGGAAGTGGAGGGCAGACCAGTAGGAGACGTAGGCTGGGGTGACCAGGTGGCTGGCGATGAACAGAGGATTGGACAGCACCCGCTCCGGTTGCAGGCCCAGGAGCAGGAATTTCCCCTTTTCCACCTCGGCGACGAGCCCTTCGGCCTTGAGTCGGGCGATCAGGCGATAGGTCTGCCTCCGATCCAGGCCGGTGAGGTCGGCCAAGAGGGAGGGAGTGAAATAGAACAGGTCGTGTTGGTGCAATTGCCGGGCGACAGAGATTGAGGAGATAACTTCGCTCATTTGCGGTAATTCTCTGCTCGATTTGTGTATTTATTGTACCACAATGTGTTAGAGAGCGCAAACCAGAGGTCTCCCCATTCTGTGCGCGTCTGACGATCCCCTCAGAGCAAATTTCCATCCACTGATACTCGCCAACCCTATCGCTGTCAATCTCAAGACCAGTGGTCTCAGAAGGCGCCTGCCGTAAGCTCAGGGTAGAGGTATACCTCTATGTCTGTGCCCGGTTCGGCGAAGACGGGAGAAGGATACTGCTCGCTGGCCCTCGTGCCGTCATTCTGCCGGCGACTCGGATGGCTGGCGATAGAGCGTGTGCCAGGTGGCGTGGCCGCATTGGGGGCAGTGCCGGTAGCGGGAAGGGCTGCCCACGACCTTCCAGCGCACGTCGCCCACCTCCCAGACGGAGCGCTCCAGGCCGCAGTCCTGGCAGCGCAGGATCCAGGAGCGCGAGTCGGCTTCCATCTCCTCCGCCCAGCGCTGCGGGAAGATGCTCTTCAACAACCTCTGGCGAAAGCGCATAAGTCACCTTCTTTCTAAATCTATAGAACCTGCCTGACCAGCCAGGTCGTGTTATACTGTACAGGTGAGGCTGCGGGCAAGAAGACTCAGCGCGGAGCACGCAGAGGGCGCAGAGATTCTCAATTGATCTTCTCAGCGTTCTCTGCGCTCTCTGCGGTTAAATCTCCTGTCCGGGTTGGGGTCTCAGTAGGTGTACTCAGCCACCAGGTTGCCGGCCGCATCTCTCAGATACACGGTCTCGCCATCGTTCCTCCAGACCGTCTTTTCCGTCCAGTAGATGTCCGTGGGTGGACTGTCCGTGCCGCCTTCGCCGCTGTGCAGGCGGACCGATTGCCCTGCTTGCAGGACGAATCCTGTCGGGAAGAAGTAGTCGTCGGCCAGGCTCTGGTCGTCTCGGGAGCCATAGAGATGCCAGCCGCTCATGTCCACGGCCTCATGCCCCTGATTGGCGATCTCCACATACTCGGCCTTGCCCTTGTTGTACACGGCGATGATCACGATGTTATTGCCCCCAGGCTGCGCGGTCACCATGGGCGGCCTCGGCGTGGGGGGCGACGAAGCCGCCGGGGGCGCAGGCGTGGGCGTTTCCGTGGGCGGCAGGGGCGTAGGCGTGGGCGGGATGGGCGTATCCGTGGGCGGTACAGGCGTGTCTG
This sequence comes from Anaerolineae bacterium, assembly GCA_029907105.1. Taxonomy (GTDB): domain Bacteria; phylum Chloroflexota; class Anaerolineae; order UBA3071; family UBA3071; genus JARYMM01. Next base: position 5,775 of record JARYMM010000024.1, read on the forward strand.
TTGGCGGGAGCGGCGTATCCGTCGGCGGCAAGGGCGTGGCTGTGGCCGGCAGTGTCTCGACTGGGATGGCCGTCGTTGCCGCTGCCCGGGCGGCCAGCGTCGCTTCCACGGCGCGGGCCACCGCGGTCGGGTCCGGCGTAGCCTGACCGGCGCAGGCGGCCAGCGCCATACACATGACCAGAGCGCAGATGACACGGCACATCAACGACCTCCTCTTGCGCAGGCGGTCCAGGTCTGCGGCCTGCTCCTCGTCACAGGTCCGGCTGTTCGAATAAAGGGCGACCTCCAGCCAGTTGGGCCAGGGCCTCGGCGGGCCTTACGACCTCCAGCGTGGAGGGCAATCGCGTCAACTGCTGATAGTCCAGGGTGACCAGAACGCTGCCTCTCTGCTGGGCTACTGCAGCGTAGACAGCATCCGCTCCGCGCAAGCGGTGATGAGCGGCCAATATCAGGGCGGTGGCAGCTAACCCTTGATCCAGAGCGAGCCACACGTGGCCCGGAAGTTGACGGACCGAGTGGGCATAGGCGATGCCTCGCTGTGGGTCGTCGAAGACACGGGCCACGGCTGCTGCCAGTTCCACCAAAAGCAATGTTGGCGAAAAGACAGGGATGGCTTGTTGGTGAACATGAGACAGGAAGGCCTGGCTTTCAGCAGAGCCAGCTTCGTCGGGGTTCAGGGCATTGACGTAGACGCTGGCGTCAATGGTGAACATGATCTACGACTCGCGAATCTCATCGAGGACAGTCTGAGTGCTCCGACCCCGGGGCCACTCTTGACGCAGGGTCTCGGCCAACCGCGCATAGGGCTCCCAACCGGCAGCCGTAGCCTGCTTACCAATCTGTAGAATGGCCTCTTCCACCTGTTGCTCCAGAAGCGGCAAGAGGACAGCGACAGGCCGGCCCTGGTAGGTGATGATGTATTCGACCTTCCCCTCCCGCAACCGGCGTAACACTTCAGCCGTCTGTTCACGCAGTTCGCGCACACCAATCATGGGCATCGGTAACCTCCGATGATACTTCGAATGAGTCTCAGTACATCACGATTTGTTCCCGCTGGATCGTCAGATCCAGCGGCCCGGCGGCGAATTTGGCAATCCGCCGCGAACAACCGTGATCTATTGAGTCTCAATTGTGGTCTCAATTGCGCTCTTATTCTACCCCTTTCCCTCGCCATAGGCAAATCAGCGCCGCAGGGTTATGATATGGCCATCCCGGTCGCCAGCAGCGGAGGCCGGACGGCAATCCCCGTGCCCGCTAACTGGCGCTCCCACCAGCCGGGGTTCTCCGTGTGAACCGGGATCAACATGCCGGGGCGTACCGTCTGCACGAACTCAGCCAGGGCCTGCCCCGGGGCATGGCCGGAAGCGTGCAAGGGCACCGTCTGCGGGTCGTCGGGATCGCCGTACATGGTCAGCCCCATCAGGCGCACCCAGTTGCGCAGGCGCTCCAGGTCTGCGGCCTGTTCCTCGTCATAGGCCCGGCTGTTGGAATAGAGGTATATGCCGCCGGCCACGCCCTCCAGATCCAACAGGTCGTTGGCATCCCACAGGCTGAAGGCCAGGACGTAGGCGCCCGGGTCGTGGGAGACGTCGGCTGCCTTCACCGTCCGCCCTGCCCATTGCTGGCGCAAGGCCCTCTCCCAGGGACGCGGGGCCGCCTTGGGATCGGCGTAGAGGGCCAGGCCGGGGAGGGCGGCTGGATCGGGGAAAGCCGCGGCGTCGGCCAGGGCGATGGCCTGCAGCAGGTAAAGGTCCTTGGGCTGGATGAGGAGCGTCCTTCCTGTCTGGCGCGCCACTTCCAGGAATGAGAAGAGCCGCTCCACGTTGCGCGGGGCGAAATCGGCCACCACCAGGCGGCCCGCCGCTCCCTCCGCCAGGGCCAGGGCGTTGGCCACAACATCGGCCTCGGTGAGAGGCTCCTCGGCCCCGGTATGCGTTCCCTCGCACAACAAAGCCACCGGCCGCAAAGCGGCCAACTGCAGGGCGAATTGCCTGCTTCGCTCCCCCTGCCTGCCGTGGAAGCGCAGGTCCCCCGTGTAGCCGATCCAGCCCGCCGAGGTCTGCACAGCAAAGCCTGCCGCTCCGGGAACGGAGTGATCCACCGGCCACCAGCGGATGGGCAAGCCGGCGATGGCCTCCATTGCGGCCTCGGCCGGGGCGGGCTGCAGGGCCTTGGTCGTGGCCGTAGCCTGTGCCCAGAACTCCTGGGCGCTTTCGGAGAGCCCTCCCGCCAGAAAGGCGTGGGCGCGCCCTTGATAGCTGCCCTTGCGGTCGGCCTGCAGCTCACCGCTAGCGGAGGGGGAGCGGGGACTGATGAAGGTGAGCTCGCGTTCGAAACCGCTTTGACCGGTCACCTGCATGGCCCGGGCGATGAAGGCGGTCACCGGGTGGGTATAGACGGGGATACGGGGGTCCACATAGGAAAGATCGCCGTTGTGATCCAGGTGGGCGTGGGAGACGAGGATGGCGTCTACGGCGGGGCAATCGAGGCCGCGGCGCAGGTCTCGATGGTGGGGATGGCTGCGCAAACGCTCCCACAGGCCCGGCGGGGCCAGGTCGTCGCGATATAACCCCTCCAGGGGAGGGATAAGGCCGAGCAGCAGGAGGTCAAGGAGGCCGCGAGCCACGCGCGGGCGCAGGTACTCGTTGAAGAATTGCTGCTGTCGGCCGAAGGCGATGCCGAAATCCAGGAACAGCCGGCAGTCGCCATCTTCCAGCAGGATCTTGTTGCCGCCGATCTCGTTAACGCCGCCGTAGCAGGTGATGGTCACGGACATGGTCTGCCCTCTCCACGACTTCCGACTGGCCTGATCATCAAGAGGTATAGCGCTACAACCGGAGGTCATTCTACCACCCTTTGGTCACGTCAACAGAACCCGCTCAGGCGTGAACGATACTTTCACGAGTTATCCTCGTCCGGCGCCCGGACGAAGAATTCAGGTGCCCAGCCATATGCTTCTTCGGCCAGGCTTTCGGCCTCGCTGAGGCGTCCTTGCTGCTCATATAGCTGCGCCAATTCCAGCAGCACCGAGGCTGCCTTGCGGCGGTTAGCGGGATTATCTTCGGAGAGCGCTGGGTCGTCCTTGTCAGCGGTGCGCAGGGCGTCCACGGCCAGTTCGAAGGCTCGCACGCCCAAATCCTGCTCGCCGCGTTTCAGGTAGCCATGGCCCAAGATAGCCAGGCACAGGTGCAGACCGCCGACCGAGAAATCAGACCATGTTTTGCTGACCGTATCCCTGGCTGACGTCCAGACCCGACCACACTCGTATGATTCCACCCCGCGAGGCATGAATTGACGCACACTCATATGAGTCAGGTCGAGGCGGATTCGCTGATCTGCTTCCGGAGGCAAGGCGGGCTGGCCGGGAGACTCTTCTCTGGCTGGGCCGAGCACGTTGAAATTCTCACGGCGAGTGTAGAGCCAGTAGCCGCAGGCGGGACAGGCGAACTTCAGGCGGAAGAAGAACTCGCCACCATCCTCATCCACGAACGTGTGATCATCCAGCACATGTCCACAGCGCGGACAGGGCTCAGCGAAATCATTGAAACTTTCCTACTGTGCGGTTGCAACAGGCACTGCTGGCTACCAGCTCTGTTTTCGCCGCGGAGCACAGAGGGAGCGGCCGCCGAAGGCGAGCAATAGTAGGACAACTGCGAGCAGTTGTCCTACCCCCCTGATCCGGAAAACCATAGAGTGCCAGACACTGATGTGCACGTCAGTGCAAACAAAAAAGCCAGCAGGCAACCAACCTGCTGGCAAAGACCTACACCACAAGGCATTCCCTCCACTATGACACCGCTGCCCTGCCATGGGCAAAGCACTGTGGGTCGAGTGCCCCTACGCTCCCTTGACCCTCACACGCTCCGAGTTTGCCGTAGAGTGCCGCCGACTGGACTCGAACCAGCACGCCCTCGCGGGCACAGGCCCTCAACCTGCTGTGTATACCTATTCCACCACGGCGGCAACTGTGACCTAATTATACCGGCTTCCGCCTCTCTTGTCAAACTGCCAATGGCCTCATGCCCCTAAAACGGGACAAATCCAAAGCTCAAAGCCCAAAGGCAATCCCGTACGGTTTTTGGACTTTGAGCTTTGAGCTTGCCTTTAGCGGACATGCCGCGTGTATTCGGGCAGCAGCAAGGGGGAGACGATCTGGGGATTCAGCCCGGCCTCGGCCAGTTGCCTTTCCCAGGCCAGCACGTGCTCCAGCGTCAGACGCCCTGGCTTCACCTCTTTGGCCTTCAACGCCGCCGCCCGGCCTGCCCGCCGGCCAAATACGGTGATCTCCAAAAGCGAGTTGCCCATCAGCCGGTTGCGGCCATGCACGCCGCCGGAAATCTCGCCGGCGGCGAAGAGGTTGGGCACTGTGGTCGAACCGTCGGTCTGGAGCAGCACACCGCCATTCTGGTAGTGCAGGGTGGGGTAGACCAGCATGGGCTCTTTGGCGATGTCAATGCCGAAGCGTTTGAACTGCCGCACCATGGCCGGCAGGGCCTTCTCCACCGTGCCCGGCCCCTTGAGCCACTCGATCATCGGCGAATCGAGCCATACCCCCGGCTGGCCGGTGGGCGTGATCACACCCTTGCCCCGCTCTTTGCACTCGCGGATGAAAGCCGCCGCCTCCACATCGCGCGTCTCCAGCGGGTAGACGAACTGCTCGCCGTCCACATTGACCACCTGCGCGCCCAGGCCGCGCACTTTCTCCGTCACCAGCAGGCCCAGGATCTGCTCCGGATAGGCCGCACCTGTGGGGTGATACTGCATGGTGTCCATGAAGGCCAGCCTGGCCCCGGCCCGGTAGGCTATGACCACACCGTCACCAGTAGCACCGTAATGGTTGGTGGTGGGGAAGCCCTGATAGTGCAGGCGGCCGCTGCCGCCGGTGGCCAGGACCACAGTCTTGGCCCGCACCAGCAGGCGGTCGCCCGTCTCCAGGTTCATGAGGATGGCCCCGGCGGCCTGGCCCTTGTCGTCCAGCACCAATTCTATGGCCGGAGCGAACTCCAACACCTGGATGTCGGGACGGCTGCGCACCTCGTCGCGCAGGGTGCGCATGATCTCGGCACCGGTGTAGTCGCGGGCCGAATGCATGCGCTTGCGCGAGGTGCCGCCGCCGTGCGCTTCGACCATCGTGCCGTCGGGCAGCTTGTCGAACATGCAGCCCAGGCTCTCCAGCCAACGGATGACTTCGGGGGCGTCCATGACCAGCGCCTCCACCAGTTCGGGGATGTTGGTGAAGTGGCCGCCGCCGATGACATCCAGGTAGTGGATGGCCGGCGAGTCCTCGGGCCGGTCGGCGGCCTGGATGCCGCCCTGGGCCATCATGGTGTTGGCGTCGCCGAAGCGCAGCTTGGTGGCCAGCAGGACGCGCACCCCTTGCTCCTGGGCCAGCAGCGCCGCCGAAGCACCGGCGCCGCCGCCGCCGATGACCAACACGTCGGTGTCGTAGTCCACCCGGCTCAGGTCAAAGGTGCGCGGGTCCACGCGGCTGCGGGCTTCCAGCAGGTCGGCGAACTCGTTGGGCGTGCGGTCGCCGGCATTGGGGCCCACGCGCAGCTCGCGCATCCCTTCCCTCAGGTAATCGGGGTGGAAGCGGCGCAACAGGTCCTGTTGCTCCTCCAGGGTCAACCGCCGGTGCGTCTCCTCCATCCGCCGCGGCCGTGTGGCCTCCACCTTCTTGATCGACTCCCGCATTTCGGCTGTGTATGACATTTCCGTCTCCTGCACGGTTCAGGTATCAGTTTTGAGCTTTGGATTTTGGGCTTCTCTCATTCTGGCTCGATCTGCCGCGCCTTGTAGCGCGCTTTCAGCTCGTCCAGGCTGAGGCTCTTCAGTTCCTCCAGGGCCTGGTTGAACTGGCCGGCCCGGATCTCTGCCAGGCGATCCTCCAGGTGCTGCGAGCGGGGGGCCAGGTAGCGGCCATAGAGCCGGCGGCAGAGGATGGCGATGTTGTACTGCGCCTCGCCCACCGGGCAGCGGGCAGCGCATAGCCCGCACATGATACAGTCGAAGGACAGGTCGGCCACGCGGGCGATATCGCCGCGCATGGCGGCAGCCATGTATCCCTTCACGTCCAGCTCCTGCGGGCAGGCTTTGGTGCAGGTGCCGCAGCCCAGGCAGCGCAGCAATTCGGGATAGAGGCTGAAGAGCCGCTCCGGCCGCGGTTGCAACGTGCTGATGTCGTACTCCGCCCGCTGGGCCGGGAAGAAGGGGATCTGCGTCAGGTACATGTTCGGCTGCACCACCGTCTGGCAGGCCAGGCCGAAGTAGAGCGTATCGTCGCCTTGTAGCCGGTAGACGGTGGCGCAGGCCCCGCAGAAGCCGCCGCGACACCCCACTCCCCGCACCAACTGATAGCCGGCATACTCCATGGCCTTCATGATGGTCAGACTGGACGGCACGTCGTAGCGTTTGCCCATGATGAAAACAGGCACCAGTTCTTCAGTCATCCTTTCCCTCCAACACCTCGACGAAGGACGAACGGGTTCGGTATTCAGGGTTCGGAGTTCGGAGTGCGTTGTGGTCCGCCGCCGAACTCCGAACGCCGAACTCCGAACACCTGACCATACCCATGCTCTGTCAGCACGGGTCTCGGGTCCACGTGGTGCAATTCCCAGCCCCAGTCGGTAGCGTCCAATCCCAGGGCCAGCCCCATCAACTGGGTGAAGTAGAGCACGGGCAGCGGCTGGAAGCCGGGATGCTGGCGGGCCATCTCCGCCTGGCGGTAATCCAGATTGTACTGGCAGAGGGGGCAGGCGGTCACCAGCAGGTCGGCAGCGCTGCGGGCTGCCGATTGCAGCACGCCGAAGGACATATCGGCAGCCAGTTCGGCCGAGGTGACCAGCAGGTAGGAGCCACAGCATTCCACGCGATGGGAGAAATCCACCGGCTGACAGCCCAGCGCCTGGAGCAGGTCCTCCAGGATGTGAGGGTCCTCGGCGTCGTCCAGTTGCAGCTCCTTCTGCGGACGCAGCAGCAGGCAGCCGTAGTATGGAGCCACTTTCAAGCCCTCCAGCGACCGGCCCGTCGCTTCCCTGGCCTCCTCCACCCGCTGCCTCAAGGCCTGGAACCCCAGCTCATCGCGCAGGACCTCCAGGAAATGCTGTACCCGCAGGTCGCCGGCGTACTGTGCTTCGATGAAATGGTTGATGCGCTCTCGCTTCTCGGCATCGCCCTGCAGGAAGTGATTGGTGCGCTTGAGGACGTTGTAGCAGATGGCGCAGAGAGTAGCCACCCGTTCGCCCTGGGCACGCGCTCCCGCCAGCACCCGGGCCGGTCCTGCCATGGCCAGGAGATTGTCCATGGACAGCGGGAAGGTAGCGCCGCAGCAGTTCCAGTCCTGCAGCTCTTGCAGCTCCAAACCCAGGGCTTTGGCCACCGCCCGCCCTGAGGCGTCGTAGCCGCGGCCCCTGGTGGAAAGGGTGCAGCCGGGATAGTAGGGAATCGCCATCTAGCCTCCCATCATGGTGAACTTGCGGAAGCCGCCGACGACGGCCAGTTGGGGCAGTTCGGCCACCTTCTGTGGGTCCAGTTCCTGTGGGCGCAGGCGGTCGCCCTGTTGTTCCAAGGCGATCACCCGCAGCGCCTCCATGACCCGTGGCAGGTCCACGCCGTGCGGGCAACGGGCGTAGCAGGTCTGGCAGGCGGCGCAGACCCAGATGCTGTTGGCGGCCAGCACCTCTTCCAGGCCGAACTGGGCGTAACGGATCACCTGGTTGGGCAGCAGGTCCATCACCGCCGCCGCGGGACAACCCGCCGAGCACTTGCCGCACTGGTTACAGGCCAGCAGGTTCTGGCCGCTCAGTTCCTCGATTTTGCGCACCAACTCCCCTCTGATCCGTTCGCCCGACAGTCGTATCCTCGCCATCAGCCACCGCCTCTCTATGTTTCAGGTTTCAGGTTCCCGGTTTCAGGTTGTGATTGCAGATTTGTCAGTTTTGAGCTTTGGACTTTGTCGAGGCCATATTGGTAGCCCCGTTCAAACGCCGCCAGGTTCTTCTCCACCAGCCGGCCCAGCTTGCGGATGGCCATGCGCATCGCCTCCGGGCTGACCAGGCCGGTGATGGCTGTGGTGAAGCCCAGCAGGATCATGTTGAACACCCGCTCGTCGCCCATCTCCCTGGCCCACTCCAGGGCCGGAATGGTCCAGGCGACGTTCCTGTCCTCGTCATCCAGCCGCACCAGGTCTTCTTCGGCGATCAAGACACAGCCTGCCGCCCGCGGCTGCTTGAACGTGTCGTAAGCTTCCTGAAAGGCGATGACCAGGATATTCGGCCGGCTCACCCTGGGATATTCGATGGGCTGGTCGGAGATAACGATGTCCGTTTTGGACGCCCCGCCGCGTGATTCGGGCCCGTAGGAGGGGAGGGTGACGGCATGGCGCTGGTCGTGCACGGCGGCGGCTTCGCCCAGGAGGCTGCCCGCCAGCATGATGCCCTGCCCGCCGGCGCCGGCAATGCGCACCTCCAGACGGTCCAGGGGCCTCTTCTCCGCCGGGGGCTGCCCCTGACCCGTTTCCTGCCTGGCCGAGGGATTGGCTGCCGTCGAGCGTCCCGGATTGGGCGGCCAGGCCGGCCAGTACTTCAGCAACCGCTCCCGAAAGGTCTCCCGCTCCGTATCCACGAATTTGCCGATGACAATCTCCCCGCGCAATTCCAGGCCGATCTCCTCCAGGGGTTCGCCCTCCCACATGACCGTCTTCTCCCGGAAGTATTCCATCTCCGCTTTGGCATCTTTGAACTGATTGCGCCCGCCGTAGTTGGTGGGGCAGGGGGAGATGACCTCCACGAAGGAGAACCCCGGCTTCTGCAAGGCTTCGGCGATGGAATGGCGCAACCGCACCAGCTCCAACGCCGTCCAGCGGGCCACGTAAGACGCGCCGCACGCCTTCATCAAAAGGGGCAGGTTGAAGGGATACTCCACCGCCCCCTTGGGGGTGGTCTTGGTTCGCGCCGTCAGGTGCGTGGTCGGCCCGTGCTGGCCGCCGGTCATGCTGTAATTGAAATTGTTCACGCAGATGACGGTCATGTCGGCGTTGCGGCGGGCGGCGTGGATGAGGTGATTGCCGCCGATGGCCACCAGATCGCCGTCGCCGCTGACGATGACCAGCTTCAGGTCCGGCCGCGCCAGGCCCAGGCCGATGGCAAAGGGGACGGCCCGGCCATGCGTGGTGTGAAAGCCGTCGGTCTTCATGTAGCCGGACACCCGCCCCGTGCAGCCGATGCCGGAGACCACGCAGACCTTGTTCTGGTCGAGCCCCACGTCCTCCATGGCGGCGACGAAGCTGTTGACCACCGAGCCGATGCCGCAGCCGCCGCACCAGATGTGCGGCAGCCGGTCTTCCCGCAGCCAGCGCCGCGTCGGGTGCAACGCCTTGATCCACGCCTCATCGCGCTCATCGGGCGGCACGCCGAAGAGGCTGTACCGCTGATCGCAGTCGTGGTCAAAATCAACCTGGTTGACATTCAGTTCCTCGCTATCGTTCATCCCCATCCTCGCCTGAACCTGAAACTCGAAACTTTGGAACCTGGAACCGATCAGAAGTCCCTGGGCAACGCCTGCAACTGGGCGGCGGTGAACACAGGGCCGTCTTTGCAGACGTACACCGGCCCCACGTTGCAGCGTCCGCACTTGCCCAGGCCGCACTTCATCTTGTTCTCCAGCGTGGTGATCACCCGCTCCTGGGGAAAACCCAGCCGTTCCAACGTCAGCAGCGCAAACTTGATCATGACCGGTGGCCCACAGGTGATGGCCACTGTGCCTTCCGGCTGCGGCGCCAGCTTCTCTATGATGGCAGGCACAAAGCCCACCTCGCCATCCCAGTCGGCGGTCTCGCCGCCGGGGTCCACCGTACGCACCAACTGCACGTCGGGCTGCTCTGCCCAGCGCACCATGTCCTCCTTGTACACCAGATCGGCCACGGAACGAGCGCCGTTGAGCAGGGTGATGTGCCCGAACTCCTGGCGGTGGGCCAGGCAGTACTCGATCAGCGCCCGCAGGGCGGCCATGCCGATGCCGCCGCCGGCAAAGAAGAGGTTCTGCCCGCGCAGGCTCTCCAGCGGGAAGCCGTTGCCATAGGGCCCGCGGAAGCCGACGGTGTCCCCGATTTCCACATCGCGCAGCGCATGGGTCACCTTGCCCATCAGCTTGAAGCTGCATTCGACGTGACCGCGGTCGGCGGGCGAGCTGGCGATAGCGAAGACGCACTCGCCGGCGCCGAAGACGGAGTATTCACCGAACTGTCCGGGAACGAAGGCGAAGCTTTCGCCCACCGCCTGATCCTGGAACGCCAGGCGCAGGGTGCGCACATCGGGCGTCTCGTCGCGGATGTCCTCCACGGTCATCAGATGCGGCCGATAGATGTTGCGCATGGCCGGCAGGCGTTCGCTATCCCTCGACAGGTACTCGATCAGGTATCGCTCGCTCACTACCAAACCTTACGTTTCATGTTTCATGTTTCACGCCCTGCACCTGGAGAACGGCCTGGGCCGTGGCGTAGATGTCCATGTTCACCGGGCAATTGGTCACACAGCGGCCGCAGCCGACGCACATCAGGCGTCCCCACCGCTGGGGGAAGTAGCTGAACTTGTGCAACACCCGCTGGCGGTAGCGGCTGTCCTGTTGGGGCCGCGGGTTGTGACCCGAGGCGTGGCGCGTGAACAGCGAAAATCCGCAGGAATCCCAGTTGCGGCAGCGCACGCCACCCCAGGCGTCGCTGTCGTCCACGATGTCGAAGCAATGACAGGTGGGACAGACGTAGGCGCAGACGCCGCAGCCGAGGCATTTGCGGGCCACCTCGGCCCAGATGGGATGTTCGAACAGACGCTCGGAGAGCTCTATGCCCTGGGCCAGGGCGGCCTGACGGGACATCCTGGCCTCCGCTGCCTCTGTTACCGCCTCTTTTGAGCGGCACTCGCCGGCGGCGAAGTAGTGGCCGTATTCCCAGAGCAACTGCTCGCCTCTGGCGGTCAGCGTTTCCACCAGATAGCCGGCGTCGCCCATGGGCGTGAGCAGCAGGTCGCTGCCTGCGCTGGCGGTGGGGGAGAGGCCCACAGACGTGCAGAAGCAAGATGCGGCGGGATGGGTGCAGGAGAGGCCGACGATGGTGGTCATGGTGCGCCGCCGCGTGTAGAACTCATCCTCCCCGTCGGAGTTGAAGACCTGATCCAGGATGGCCAGGCCGGCGGCATCGCAGGGGCGCACACCGAAGATCACCCGGGGTTCCAGAGCCATGTTGGGCTGTTCCAGTTCCACGCCGCTGCCCTGGTAGCGATAGCGCAGCACAGGTTCCGAAGGGGGGAAGAACCACGCCTTCACCGGCCAGCGCGTGTTGATGTAATCCAGGGTGATATCGTCCACCGTCTGCACGGGCTGAAAGACGACATCCTCTCCCTGGCGCTGCGGCGCGATCAGCCGCCGCTCCGAGCGCAAAAGCTCGGCCAGCCACTCCTCCAGCTTCTCCGGGCGCAACATCCTGCATGCCATCATCGGATGAACTCCGCTCGATCCTCAGGCCGGAAAGTGGTCAGCGGCGGGGCCACGGTGGCGTCGTAGCCGGCACGGTAGCCGTAGGCATCTCGAATGAGCAAGGCCAGCTTGCGGTTGATGAGGTCCAGCCGGATGTGGGCCGGGCAGACGCGGGCGCACTCGTCGCAGCCGATGCAGCGACCCGCCTGGTGGAAGGCGCGGACGATGTTCCAGCTCAGATTGCCCCTGGCGTCGAAGGCTGGCGGAACCCACTGCGGCTGCGTTTTGTCGGCGATGCAGGTCTCGCAGTAGCACAGGGGGCAGACGGCGCGGCAGGCGTAGCAGCGGATGCAGCGGGCGAACTGCTCCTGCCAGTAGGCCCAGCGCTCAGCGGGCGTCAGCGCCTCCAGCGCCGCGATCTCCCTGTCCCTGGGGTCTCCTTCCGCCCAATCTCCAGTATCCAATGCCCTGTCCTCCACCAGGTGGTCGTAGAGCGGCGGCGTATGCACGTCACAGACGGCGCACCTGGCTGCCAACCGGCCGTTCTCGGCCATCCCTGCACACTGCACGCCGATGATGGTCACCTTATCCCGCTCGATCTGGTGCTCTTGCAGCAGGGCTACCAGGGCCCGGGCATCGCAGCCTTTGGCCACGATCCCCACCCGACCCAGCCGGGTGACCGGCTCGCGGGTCAGGTAGACGCTGAGGTTGTTCAAGCAGCGCTCGTTCCACACCAACTGCTCCACGCCCTCCGGTTCGGTGACGAACAGGGGCGTGGTCACGTCCTTCAGGGTGCCGTTTCCATAGCCGACGATAACGCCGGCTTCCCCCGTCTGCAAGAGCTGCCGGGCGATCCGGCGGATGCCCTCTTCAACCGCCTTCTGAGTTCCAGGTTTCAGATTTCGGGTTCCAGGTTGCGCCTCCAGACTTTGAGCTTTGGAGTTTGAAGTTTGGAGCCTGGCCTCCGCTCCCCAGCCCTGTCTCCTCGGCCCCAGCGCCCGTATTTGTGCCGTGACCGCATCCACCACCTCCGTCCATTTGACGGCCTCGGCTGCCGAGACCCAGGAGAATTGCAGCCGTTCCGGCTCCAGGCCCAGGAAGATCAGCAGTTCGCGGAAGACGGTGAAGCGCCGCCGCGCCAGCAGGTTGCCGCTGACGTAGTGACAGTCGCCGGGATGGCAGCCGGAGACCAGCACGCCGTCGGCCCCCTGCTCGAAGGCTTTGAGCAGGAAAAGCGGGCCAATGCGTCCCGAGCAGGGCAGCTTGACGATGCGCACGTTGGGGTCGTATTTTATGCGGCTGGTGCCAGCCAGGTCGGCCCCGGCGTAAGTGCACCATTGACAGACGAAGGCCACAATCTGCGGCCGCCAGTTATCGTCAGACATCTTCTACTCTTTGGCAAAAGACAGAAATATGCTATCGGCTGCCGAGCTGAGGGCAAAAGTCGAGCGGCGTGAAATCTACAGCCATCCGGCCTGGGAAGAACTGATCGAATGGCAGAACCTGGAAGCCTATCTCGAACGCCTCACCCATTGGCAAGATGAACTGAGCTGAGCCAATGTACGCTGAGCTGGCGCGGATCGCGCTTCAAGAGTTCGCAGACGTTATTACCCGTTATGAGATTCTGGGCCGCCGTTGGGCTTTGACCGTCACCCGCTCCGGCGCACGCTCTGGCATGGGCCAGAGGGCCACGATCTCCCCGTAAATCTGCTCGTCAGTGAAGCCCTCCAATTCGATGCTGTGGTTGCGGCAGGCCACCACGCAGGCCCCACAGCCCTCACACAGGCCCACGTTCACATTGGACACCCGCCGCAGCAGATTTCCCTCTCGATCCCGTATCTCCTCAGGCGTGATAGCCCCATAAGGACAGACCTTCTGGCAATCAAAGCAGCCTTCGCAGCTCAGCTCGTTCACGCGGGCCACGACTGGCTCCCGTTGCAGTTCATCACGGGAGAAGAGCGCCTGCACCTTGCCCGCCGCGGCGCTGGCCTGGGCTACTGTCTCCGGGATGTCCTTGGGAGCCTGCACCGCGCCGGCCAGGTAGAGCCCCGCCGTCAGCGTCTCCACCGGGCGCAGTTTGGGATGCGCCTCCTGGTAGAAACCATGCTCGTCGGCGATGGCCCGCAGTTGTTTGGCCAACGTGTCGTGCTCCGTGTTGGCCACCATGGCCGTGGCCAGCACCACCAGGTCGGCGGCAATCTCCAGCGGCTGCCCGGTAAGCGTGTCCACGCCCCACACCTTCAACCGGCCATCTTCCTCGAAAACCTTGCTTACCCGTCCGCGCACGTAGAGCACGCGGTCCTCTTGCATGGCCCGATTGACGAATTCCTCGTAGCCTTTGCCACCGGCGCGCACGTCCATGTAGAACACGTAAGCCTGCCCGTCGGGCACTTTGTGCTTGTAGAGCATGGCGTGCTTGGCCGTGTACATGCAGCAGATTTTGGAGCAGTAGGGCACGCCCTGCTCCGGGTCACGGGAACCGACGCACTGGATGAAGACCACCTCTTTGGGCACCCGGCCATCGGACGGGCAGCGCATCTGACCGCTGGTAGGGCCGGAGGCGGAAAGCAGCCGTTCGAACTCCAGGCCGGTGACCACGTCGGGGAACCTTCCCCAGCCCAGCTCGCGGGCCTGCTCGGCGGCGAAGAGATCGTAGCCGGTGGCGACGATGATTGCCCCCACCTCGACCTCCACGATCTCCGGCTTCATGTTCAGGTCAATGGCCTTTGCCTCACAGGCCTGGAAACACTTCTCGCAGACCAGCGGATGCAGGCCCAGGCAGGCTTCTTCGTCCAGGGTATACACCGCCGGCACCGCCTGGGGGAAGGGGGTGTAGATGGCCCGCCGCCAGCTCAGGCCCCCCTCGAACTCGTTGGGCACCACCTGCGGGCAGACCACGGCACAGTCGCCGCAGTTGGTGCATTTCTCCTCGATGACGTAGCGGGGTTTGCGGCGGATTTTGACCTGGAAGTTGCCCACGTAGCCGCCGATCTCCTCCACCTCGCTGTAGGTCAGCAACGTGATGTTGGGATGGCGGCTCACCTCCACCATGCGCGGGGTGAGGATACACTGCGAGCAGTCCAGCGTGGGGAAGGTCTCGGAGAGCTGAGCCATGTGGCCACCGATGGAAGGCTCCCGCTCCACCAGGATGACCTGGTGCCCGCCGTTGGCCAGGTCAAGGGCGGCCTGGATGCCGGCGATGCCGCCGCCAATGACCAGGGCTCGCTTGGTAACGGGCACGGTGATAGGCTGGAGGGGGCGGTTGCGCCTGACCTTCTCCACCATCAGCCGCACCAGGTCTATGGCCTTGGCCGTGGCTGCGGCCTTGTCATCGTGCACCCAGGAGCATTGCTCGCGGATGTTGGCCATCTCGCTGAGGTAGGGGTTGAGGCCGCCTTCCACCGCCGCGCCGCGGAAGGTCATCTCGTGCATGGACGGGCTGCAGGCGGCCACCACCACGCCGGTCAGATGCTTCTCTTTGATCGCTTCGATGAGCAGCTTCTGGCCGGGGTCTGAGCACATGTAGCGATAGTGCTCGGCGTGGGCCACGCCGGGCAGCCGCGCCGCCACCTGCGTCACCGCCTCTACATCCACGGTGCCGGCGATGTTTTCGCCGCAATGACAGACAAAGACGCCTATTCTCGCCATGCTCGTGTACCAATGACCAGGCTACCGGCTTACCAACGTCCGGATTGCCCCCAGGATTTCCCCTGACTCGTGGATGTCGCCGCCGGCGTGGGGCACCAGGAGCACGGGCGTCTCGATGCCCACACAGCGCTCCACCTCGCGGCTCATCTGGCCGTAGTTGATCTCCGGCACGACGAAGCGCTTGCCCTGTCGGGCCAGATCCCGCACCCGCGCCTCGGGGAAGGGCCAGGCGGTGATCAGCCGGAAGAGCCCGGCCCTGATCCCCCCGGCCCGCGCCTCTCTCACAGCGTGCGAGGCCACGCGGGCGGTGATACCGTAGGCGACCACCACCACGTCGGCGTCGTCCACGTCCCGCTCCTGCCAGTCCAGGATGTCGGCCACGTTTTCCTGGACCTTGGCGATGATGCGCCTGACCAGCGCCTCTTGCGCTTCGGCACTCATGTCCGGATACCCCCGCTCGTCGTGGGTCAGGCCGGTCACCGAGACGTGGTAGCCCTGGCCGAGTTCGGGCATGGGCGGCACCAGCCGGCCGGCTTCCGCCTGGTAGGTGGGGAACTGCCCCGGCGGCAGGGTGGGCCGCTGGCGCTCCCAGAGCTCGATCTCCTCTGCCGGTGGGATGACCAGCTTCTCGATCATGTGCCCCACCTCGGCATCGGTCATCACCAGCACGGGCAGGCGGTAGCGTTCCGAGAGGTTGAAGGCCCGCACGGTCAGATCGAAGCATTCCTGCACCGACCAGGGGCAGAGGGCGATGATCTCGTAGGGGCCGTGGGAACCCCAGCGAGCCTGCTGCATGTCCCCCTGGCCGACCATCGTGGGCAGGCCGGTGGAGGGGCCGGCGCGCTGCACGTTGACGATCACGCAAGGGGTTTCGGTCATGATGCCCAGGCCGATGTTTTCTTGCATGAGGCTGAAGCCCGGTCCCGAGGTGGCGGTCATGGCTTTGAGCCCGCCCCAGGAGGCCCCCAGCACGGCGGCAATGGAGCCCAGCTCATCTTCCATCTGCACGTAGAAGCCGCCGACCTCGGGCAGCCGCGCCGCCATGTGCTCGGCGGTTTCCGTGCTGGGGGTGATGGGATAGCCGGCGAAGAAGCGGCAGCCGGCGGCCAGCGCCCCCTCGGCGCAGGCCACGTCGCCCATCATGAAGTGTGTGCCTGTCTGTACGGCTTTGTTCAACGAACCGACCTCCGTGGGCAAGCTGATGGAACTGAGGGGAGCGAAGGGCCTGAAATTATGTCAAATCTCCCCGCAGACCCCTCAGCCTGTTTCAGCAGTGGGCAAGGCTTCGAGCGCCAGCGTGCTGAAGATGGCGAACTCCGAACAGATGAGGTAGCACATCTGGCAATTGGCGCATTCGCCTTCTTTGAGCACGACAGGATAGTGGTACCCTTTGCTGTTGGTCTGCGGTGAGCGGGCCAGCACGCGGCGCGGGCAAAAGTCAATGCAGAGCTCGCAGCCCTTGCATTCCTCCACGATCACATATACCGTGCCTTTGGGCACGTCGGCGGGTTTCGGTATGATCGGCTGTCTGCGCAGCGCCTGCGTTGGCATCGGTCTCCTGAAGGAAAGAGGCTTGCGCCGCCAGAGGGCACGCAAGCCTGCCGTGAGTATGAAGGAGCCCCCTTACTCTCTCAGGATGTGGTTTGAGCGAGTCCGATGAAGAGGCCACGGTCTGCAGCCAGGAACTCTGTGGAGAGGCTTCGTTGCCCAATGTCGTGCTTTGGCTTGCTTATCCTAGCACAAGCCGCCGGCAGCGTCCATGATTTGGGACATATTGTGTGCCTGGACACAACTTGACGCTGAGTGCGGATTTGACAATTCCCGTCTTCTGTGTGATAATTACTCTGCGCTCCGCTGAGCGTGCTCCTTCGCCATTTCAATACGGAGGAGGTGATGCCCATGAAACGTAGTTGTATGCGCTGCGCCGTAGCATCACCTCGGATCCTCCGCTAGGTGCTACGGCGCAAACAGAAGGGCCTCTCCCTTGTGGGAGAGGCCCTTCACTGTTAATCACGCTCGCACCGTTGGTCAGTAGATGTACTTGCTCCAGACCTCGTGCGGGCGGGCGTCGCCCAGCAGGGTCAGGGCGATGTAACGCGGCCGACGGGGCGGAGAGCGCAATTGCATCCCCGCCTCTTGCGGCGTCTGCTGACCTTTGCGCTGGTTGCAGCGCGTGCAGGCGGCCACCACGTTCTCCCAGGCGGTCTTGCCCCCACGAGAGCGGGGCAGCACGTGGTCCAAGGTCAGCTCGGACCTGTCGGGCTGCCGGCCGCAGTACTGGCAGGTGTAGCCGTCCCGCGCCAGGACCGTGCGGCGGTTCAGGGGCAGGGACAGATGGTGGGGGATGCGCACGTAATAGACCAGCCGGATGACCAGGGGCTGGGGAATGGCCCAGTTCTGGGCCCGCACCCAGGCCTCGGCGGCTTCCACGATCTCTGCCTTCTCCTTCAGCAGGAGCACAACCGCCCGCCTGACAGAGATCACGCTGAGCGGTTCATAGGTCGCGTTGAGTACCAGGACGTTGCCGACCATCGGAGACCTTCGGCTTGAGAAATGGGGTGACCAGCGGGACTCGAACCCGCAGCCTCCTGGGCCACAACCAGGTGCTCTGCCAATTGAGCTATGGTCACCATAACGGTTGTTCGCTCAGGGCCTGTTTCCCTGAGCGATGGGCAAATCGCTTTCCGATCGGGGGTCAGGCTCGGGGGCGAGGATTCGAACCTCGACTAGAGGATCCAAAGTCCCCTGTCCTGCCCTTAGACGACCCCCGAACGACACCAAATACTTATTCGCAGAATAACAGATTAGCCTCCCCTGCTCTGAGAGCAGGGAGACAAAGAGAACGCTCCTTGTCTCCCCGTCTCCCCCTCTCCATGTCTCAACTGGTGCCGAGGCCCAGATTTGAACTGGGGACACCTTGATTTTCAGTCAAGTGCTCTACCAGGCTGAGCTACCTCGGCACAAGAGCCAGTGACGGCAAAGCATATAACAGAACCTGCTCTGTTGCTTGCGGCAAGTCAATGAAAACGAAATAGTCGGCCGGGTACAGATAGTCCTCGCCCTCGTTATCTATCACACGTACGTAATTGGATCGTTCCGCGCTCTCATCGGGCAGAACCTGGTATACCATACGAGGGGTCAACACATCTGGATCGTCAGTGTTGATACATATAGCAAATTGTCCCCTTCGGTTCTGATGCTCTGTCATCGCCTTTAGTCCAGGAAACGCTTGACTCTCATCATCCTTTTGCCGATTCCATGCGCCTCAAACCAATGTATCTCAGCAAGGCGTATCGTGCCATCTGACAACCGAACGGTCGCCCTTTCAGCTTCCTCCAACGGCCTCTGCCATATCGCTCTTGCAGGAGAGCAAGGATGCGAATCCTGCTGCCCACAGCGATAATTTCGATATGGGTGATCTCCCCGACGATCTCAAAGTGCACGGAGGTTCATTTCTCCGGTGTACATTTTAGAACCAGAGCGGGCGATGGGATTCGAACCCACGGCCTTCTCCTTGGCAAGGAGACGTTCTACCACTGAACTACACCCGCATGGTGGCGTTCGGAGTTCGGTGTTCGCCTGCCTGGAACCCGGAATCCAGAACTCAACCGCCAGCCATCGGCTAACGGCCGGAGAAGCGGGCGATGGGATTCGAACCCACGGCCTTCTCCTTGGCAAGGAGACGTTCTACCACTGAACTACACCCGCACGGTGGCGTTCGGAGTTCGGCATTTGTCTGCCTGGAACTCGGAACCCCCGCACCCCGAACTCGGAATCCATGGACCCGGCCGGATTCGAACCGGCGATCTCCTCCGTGCAAAGGAGGCGCCTTCCCACTAGGCCACGGGCCCCGACCGATCTCGGATTGCAGATTGCAGATTTGTCTGCGTGTGGTTCAATCCGCAATCCGCAATCTGAAATCCGCAATCGAGTGTGCCGACGAGAGGACTCGAACCTCCACGCCCTGAACGGGCAACAGATCCTAAATCTGCCGCGTCTACCATTCCGCCACGTCGGCAGAACCCTCTGCCGGAAGAGCCTCCTGTCGGCTGCGACTTCGCCAAAGGTCAGCCGGCCATACCCCCGATTCTGTTCTGACCGTCATCTGTCTCAGGATGCTCCGCAGAACATCCTGGCGGCTCCTGGCCTGCGGGGTGTGACCCCACTTCACCGTCGCCGCTGCGGTGAGACCGAACAGGCAAGAGGCAAGAAGCACACGCTGGCGTCTTGCATCCTGCATCCTGCCTGCCCGGCCCACTCACCTTGCTCCCGGTTGCACGCTCGCCCAGCCGGCCGCATCACGGCGACCGCTGGTGGGCTCTTACCCCACCGTTTCACCCCTCACCCGCAAGGCGGGCGGGTCTGCTCTCTGTTGCGGTTGTAGTCATCCGCCGGTTACCCCGCGGATGCCCCCACTTCCTGTTTCGTGGGGCAACCTTGCCCGTCCTCCGGGACGGGCTGGGAGTCGGGAAGTTCCTCTGCCCAGCCTAAGCTGAACAGCGACGGCTCGCCGGCCGCCTTTTGGTCTTCCACAACACGCCGGATTGTTAAACTGCTCTCTGACACAAAGCGATTATACCACAGTCCCGCAACCCTGTCAACTCACGCCCATCTTCACTACAATATCGCTGATGACGTTTCCAGCCTCGTCCCCGCGGTCGGCGGCGTTGCTCAGATGGCGGTAAACCTCGCGCAGCTTGAGCATGTTCATGAGGTGGTGCACATCTTCCGGGCCGGAGAAAAGCTCGGCAATGGCCTCCCGGTACACCCGCTCGGCGCGGTTTTCCAGAGCCTTGGCCCGCTGGGCATGGTCGGCGGCCACGGCGGGATGCTCCTGCAGTCGCTGCATGGCCAGGTAGATTTCGTTGCCCGCCTGTACCAGAAGCGAGACCATGCGCCGCATGTAGTCGTTGGGCTCCACCTTGAGGATTTCCATCTCCTCTACCGTTGTGTTCGCGTAATCGAGCACGTCGTCAATGGCCCGCGATAGGGCGAAAATGTCCTCGCGGTCAATGGGTGTGACGAAAGTGCGGTTCAGCTCGTCAATCAGGATGCGCCGCAGTTCATCGGCCTCTTTCTCCGCCTCATCAACCTTCCTGGCCTTCGTCGGCGCCTTGTGTTTCATGTAGTCCTGAAGGTGCTCCAACCCTTGCAGGGTGACCTTGGCCTGTTCGGTCAGCAGGCGAATGAAGTTGTCCTGTCGTGGGCGGAAGAAATCCCGTAACCCCATGCGACTCCCCCCTCTCTTCGGAGAGGCTCTGTGGATGGAAATCGCTCAGAGGGGATCGCCAGATCCCCGGCTGTCGCCAGGATCTGGCGATCCTGGCGGGGCGATTTTCCACCTGGCGAGGCTCATTGCCCGATATGCACGTAACTCAAGCCCAGATACAACAGCGCGGCCATGGCTGCACTGGCGGGAATGGTCAGCAGCCAGGCCAGGGCGATCTCCCGCGCCACGCCCCAGCGCACTTTGGACACCCTTTCCCCGGAGCCCACCCCCAGAATGGCCGAGCTCACCACCTGCGTTGTGCTCACCGGTCCCCCCAACAGGGCTGCACCCAAAATGACGGCCGCCGACGCCGCCTGCGTGGTGAAACCGTGGATGGGGCGGATCTTGTAGAACTTCGTCCCCAGCGTGCGGATGAGCCGCCAGCCACCAGAGGCGGTGCCCAGGGCGATGGCCCCGGCGCTGAGCCCGATCACCCACCAGGGCACCCGGAAGCCCGATAAATAACGACTGCTGACCAGGGCCATGGTGATGATGCCCATAGTCTTCTGGGCGTCGTTGGTGCCATGGCTGAGCGCCAGTCCCAGAGCGGTGACCACCTGCAAGCGCTTGAACCAGAGGTTCACCTGCGGCGAGGCGCCGCGAACCAGGAACAGCACCAGTTTCATGAAGGCGTAGCCCACCACCAGGCCCGCTATCGGTGAGAAAAAGAGGGCCACAACGACCTTGGTCAGCCCGTCCAGCCGGATCACGCCCGGTCCTGCCTCCAGGCTGGCCGCTCCCACAATGCCGCCGACCAGGGCATGCGAAGAGCTCGATGGAATGCTCAACAGCCAGGTCAGCACGTTCCAGACGATGGCGCTCAGCAAGGCAGCCATGATGACCTCCGTGGTCACCGAATGCGGGGCCACCACCTCCTCGCCCACCGTCTTGGCCACCGCCGTGCCGAAGAGAAACGGGGCGGCGAAATGAGCTACTGCGCTCATGCTCAGCGCCTGGCGTGGCGACATGGCTCGCGAGGAAATCATCGTGGCCACGATGTTGCTGCTGTCGTGAAAGCCGTTCAGATAATCGAACAGCAGCGCCAGGCCGATGAGCACGAACAGCAGAACAGACGAACTCAGCAACTCGTTTCTCCTGTGTTGGTTCCTCTCACCCACAGACCTTGCATCCAACGTTCAAAGCTCAAAGCTCGACATGAAACATGCCAGGGCGCGAAAGCGCGCCAAGGGATTTCATGCCTTTCGTGAGGTTTCGTGCCTTTCATGAACGGTTTTGGATTTTGAGCTTTGGATTTTGAGCTTGGGATTCTCGATCCACACCTCACCACCCGGCCCTATCTCTTTCTTCCAGATGGGCACGATGGCCTTGAGCCGGTCAATGGCATAGCGGCAGGCGTCGAAGGTGTCGGCGCGGTGGGCCGCAGCCACGGCGATGACCACGCTCACCTCGCCCACGGCCAGCCGGCCGGTGCGGTGCACGATGCTCACCGCCTCGATCTGCGGCCAGCGCGCCCGGATCTCGTCGCCGATCTGGGCCAGCATGGCTTCGGCCATCTCGGGGTAGGCTTCGTATTCCAGGAACTCCACCTCCCGCTCGCCGCCGCGCTCCCGCACCACGCCGGTGAAGCTGGTGATGGCCCCCACACTGCGCGCCGCCACGCGGGCCTGCACCTCGTCGGCCGAGATAGGCTCTGTGGTGATCTCGAAAAGCTTCCGCTTCAACATCAGAGTGTAGTTGATTACCCGCCGCCCACCGGCGGGATGAGGGCCACCTCGTCCCCCTCGCCCAGCACACGATCCGGCGGCGCGTAGCGCAGATTGACGGCAATGAGCACGTCGCCATCGTCCAGGTGAAGCTGGGGATACCCGGCCTGCAATCGCGCCTGCAAGTCGGCCACCGTAGCCCCGTCGGGCAGCTCCAGCTCCAGCTCCGGGCGCCCAAGCCTCTGTCGCAGCCAGGCGAACAGCTTCACCGTGACCTTCACGTCGCCTCCCGTTGCCAGGAGCCCGAGCGGCCGCCCCGCTTGGCCAGCAGGCGGATGGGGCCGATTTCCATCGTCTTTTCTACCGCCTTGGCCATGTCGTAGATGGTCAGCGCGGCCACGGCCACGGCGGTGAGCGCCTCCATCTCCACGCCCGTCTGGCCCCGGCAGCGCACGGTGGCCGTGATCTTCACCGCGCTGGCCTCTTCGTCGAAATCGAAGTCCACCCCCACATAGGTCAGCGGCAGGGGATGGCAGAGCGGGATCAGCGTGGCCGTGCGCTTGGCGGCCAGGATGCCGGCGATGCGGGCCGTGCCCAGCACGTCTCCCTTGGGCAGATTGCCCTGGCGCAGCCGCCGAAGCGTCTCCGGCTGCATGTGCACCTCGCCGCAGGCCACAGCCTCCCGCACCGTGTCCGGCTTCTCGCCCACGTCCACCATCGTGACCTGCCCCCGCTCATCCAGATGCGTCAGCGACATCTTCCCTCCAGGGTAAGAAAACGCCGCCTGTGGGCGGCGGCGTGCCGATGAATGGCCCTATTGTAACCCATTTGGCACATTATGCCAAATCCTGCTTGTAGGACAACTCTTGAAGAGTTGTCCTACTACTGGCAGCTCAAAACAGGTGCACCGCCGAGGCCTTGAAGGCCAGATACACCTCCCGTCCCTGCTCCAGGGCCAGGTCCTCCCACGAGCGGCGGGTGATGAGGGCCGTGAAGCGGGGCGGCACCTCCACCGTCACATAGAGCACCGCGCCGCCATCGGCGACCTCCACCACCCGCCCCCGGAAGCAGTTGCGGGCGCTGGACAGAAGCGGCGTGGACGAGAGGACGATATCCTCCGGGCGGATGAGCAGGGAGACCTCCCCTTCCAGCCCGGTGACGGCGGCGATGCCCAGCCCCTCGGCGAGCCGGACGAAGGTCTCCCCGGCCTGGCGCACCACCCGGCCGCGAAAGAGGTTCCGCCCGCCGACGAAGCGGGCCACGAACTCGGAAGCGGGCCGGCGGAAGATTTCCTCCGGCGTGCCCACCTGTACGATGCCTCCCTCGCGCCCCGCCTCGCCGGCCGGCTCCTCCTTGAAGACGGCGACCCGGTCGCCCAGGGCCACGGCCTCCTCGAAGTCGTGGGTGACGTGGATGGCAGTGGTGCCGAGTTGCCAGTGGATGCGCTTCAACTCCCGTTGCAGGCCCTGGCGGGTCTCGAGGTCGAGGGCGCTCAGGGGCTCGTCGAGGAGGAGAAGGCGAGGTTCGACCACCAGGGCCCGGGCCAGGGCCACCCGCTGCGCCTCGCCGCCGGAGAGCGTCTCCGGCATGCGCCGCAGGAGGTGCTCGATGCCCAGCAGCCGGGCGATGGCTGCCACCCGCTCCTCGACGGTGCGGCGGGCGGCCCCCCGCATGCGCAGCCCGAAAGCGATGTTCTCGGCCGCGTTCAGATGCGGGAACAGGGCGTAGTCCTGGTAGACGAAGCCGATGCCCCGCTGCTCCGGGGGGAGGCCGGTGACGTCAGCACCGTTGATGAGGATGCGCCCCTGCGAGGGCCGATGCAGCCCGGCGATGGCCTCCAGGAGCACCGTCTTGCCCGTGCCTGTGGGGCCGAGGATGACGAGGTATTCCCCGGCGGCCACGTCGAGGTTGATGTGGCGCAGGCGGAACCCCTCCAGTTCCACCCACAGGTCTCGTATTTGCAACTGGCAAGGGACAAAGGACGAACCGCGATCAGCGATCAGCGATAAGCGATAAGTGATAGGCAGTTTCACCATATTTTCGTCACCTCGCTCTCTCCTTCCGTCCCCCGATCAACCGCAGGATGATGAAGACGGCCAGGCAGATCAAAATCACCAGTGCCGCCACCGGCTGGGCGTAGCGCAGCCCGAAGGACTCGAACCGCTCGTACAGCAGCACGGGGGTGACCATGGGATGGTAGGCCAGGATGATGACGGCGCCGAACTCGCTTAGCCCCCGCGCCCACATCAGGATGGCCCCCGAGAGGATGGACCGCCAGGCCAGGGGGAAGGAGACGCCCCAGAAGGTGCGCCAGGGCGAGCCGCCCAGCGTGCGGGAGACCCGCTCCAGCCGGGGGTCCACAGCCTCGAACCCCTCCCGCGCCGCGTTGACCAGGAAGGGGAGGCTGACGAAGAGCATGGCGATGACGATGCCGGGCAGGGCGGAGACGAAGCGGACGCCGAAGAGGCCGAACGCCTGCCCCAGGAACGTCTGCCTTCCGAAGACCATGAGCAAAGCGATGCCCGCCGCCGAGTGGGGGACGACGATGGGCAGGTCCACCAGCCCCTCCACCAGCCGCCGGCCGGGGAAATCGGCCCGCGCCAAAAGGTAAGCCAGCGGCACGCCGCAGAGGAAGGCGATGGCGGTGGCGATGAAGGAGGCGTAGAAGGTCAATCCTATGGCCCGCCGCACCTCTTCATCCAGGATGGTCTGCCAGAGCAGGGCCGGACCGGAGGCGGTAACCGTGCGCAAAAGCGGCCAGGCGATAAAGAGGAGGAGGAGCAAGGCGAGAATGGCGAACGAGATGTGCATTCGGTTGGCGAAAAGGGTTTTCATGGTGCGTGATCCGTGGTGCGTGATGCGTGTGACGTGATGCGTGATCTCTAACCCCTCCGGCATCTCTGCACTTAATCGTGGAGCCATCCCACAGCTATCTGCGGCGCTACCACCCCTCCCACCAGGGGAGGGGGATTCTCACTGCAACATGGACTACCTGACCAGTGGCTGCAATTCAGGCGGCAACGTTTCCTTGTCGCTGGCCAGCGGCGACACGATGGGCGGTTGCCCCTGTGCTTCCATGATCGCCTGTCCCTCCGGGCCGAGGAGGAACCTGACGAACTCGATAGCCAGATCGGGGCGGGGCGCATTCTTGGGGATGGTCAGGCCGTAGACGATGGGTTCGCCCACCACCGTTGTCTTCGCCCCCGGCTCCCCACCGGTGATCTCCACCCTGGCCTGCCGGTAGAAGTCGGCCTGTTCAAGGCAACAGAGGTTGACCTCCTCCGGCAGCTCGACGAACCTCAGGTCATGCTGCACGGCGATGGAACGGTACTCGAAGGCGTAATCCATATCGCCCGATTGCAGGAGGGCGATGAGGTCCGTCTCCTTGGGGCGCACGTTCTCCGGCGGGCAGAGTTGGTCGAGCTTCTGGTAGAGGCCGGGCGCGTTGTAGAACCTCTCGGCCAACTGCCAGACCATCAGCGTGCGGTAGCCGCAGGGGTCGGCGTCGGGGTCGGAGTGGCCGTAGACCACGCCCTCGCGGGTGAGGATGTCGTACCAGTTGTCGGGGTTGATTTCGTCGGCGTATCGCGAGCGGTCGGTGTAGGCGATGACCATCTCGTTGCGGGCGAAGCGGATGTTCCAGGTGGCGAAGTCGGGGATGAGGAGGTTGTCAATGACCGTGTAGTCGGCGGACATGACCAGGTCGGCCTGGCGGCCCAGCTCGCTGACCTTGCGCGCCGTCGTGCGGCTGCCGGCGGCTTCGGTCTGGAAGGAGACGTTGGGGTGGCGGGCCTGAAAGGCTTCGGCCAGCGCCTTCACCGGCGCGGTCAGGCTGCCGGCGTGGAAGATGATCACGCGCCCCCCCAGGCCACTCGTCGGCGGCACGGGCGGCAGGTTACAGCCGCTCGCCAGAGTCAGGGCGAGAAGTGCCACGGCGATGGATAAGCTGGGCAGAATATGTCTCCAGTGCAATCGGAACCCCGTCGGGATCGAGATCTGGCGATCCCCTCTGAGCAAATTTCCATCCAGCGAGGCTTTACGGTGCCACAGGGGCCTGGAGAGCTTTCCCAGGCCCCTGTGGGTTTTAAGGAGCATCCCAGGCTGCCCCGGACAGGGAGGAGCTAGCCTTCTTCCTTAGCCTCTTTTCTCCTGGCGCTTATCGCTTCCCGCAACTCCTCCATCGTGGCCACCGGCTCGCCGAGTACCTCGTCAATGATGCCGTACTCCACCGCGCCTTTGGCATCCATGAAGTAGTCGCGGTCGAAGTCCTTGATGATGCGCTCGATGGGCTGGCCCGTCTGCTTGGCCAGGAGGATCTGTAGCAGCCGCTGCATGCGCAGCAGTTCGTTGAGCTGGATTTCCACGTCTGGCGCGTAGCCGCGGGCGTAGCCCCCGGCCGGATGCATGTGGATGGTGGCGTGTGGCAGGGCATAGCGACGCCCCTTGCGCCCGGAGGCCAGCAGCACCGTGCCCATGCTGGCCGTCCAGCCCACAGCAATGGTGGACACCGGCGCCCGCAGAAGCTGCATGGTGTCGTAAATGGCCAGTCCGGGGTAAATGGTGCCCCCCGGCGAGTTGATGTACAGGCTGATCTCCCGTTCCGGGTCTTCTCGATCCAGAAAAAGAAGCTGGGCGACGATCAGGTTGGCCACCTGATCGGTGATGGGTGTGCCCAGGAAGATGATGCGTTCCTTCAGCAGCAGCGAGTAGATGTCATAGGCTCGCTCGCCCCGCCCGGTGCTCTCGATCACCATCGGTATCAACGTCTCTGCTCTCATCCCAAACCTCCTCTATCTGTTCGGTGTTCGGCGTTCGGGGTTCAGCGTTCGGGGTTCGGCGTTATGCCAACCTGGAACCTGGAACCCGAAACCTGGAACCCGAGACCCGCTATCCGTCTGTCTGCACGTGCCCTTCTTCCGCTTCCTTCCCGGATTCTGGTGCCTCGAATTCTCCCCTGGCTATGGTCAACAGCCTTAGCAACGCCTTGCGCGTCAAGAGGTCGTTGCGCAGCATCTGCCGTCCGTTGGGCGAAGCGAACAGCCCTCGCGCCCGCTCGGCCCGCTCTTCGGGCTGAGCAGCCACACGGCGCTCGATCTCCTCGTCCACCTCCTCCTCGGTGACGGCCAGCCCCTCCTGTTCGATGAACTCGCTCAAGGCCAGCCTGCGCCTCAGCCGTTGCTCCGCCAGGGGCCGCTGCTCCTGGCGATACTCCTCCTTGCTCTTGTGCATCAGGCGCAAATAGTCGTCGAGGGGAAGCCCCTGCTGCTGCCGCAGCACCCGGTCGTGCTCCTCCAGCAGGTCATCGAGTTCTTCCTCCACCATCAGCGGGGGGAATTCGATGCGCGCCTGCGCCACCAGGGCGTCCAGCGCCTTGCTTTCGTAATTCGATTCCGCCTCGCGCTGCGCCCGCAGCTTCCCTCGGATAGACTCACGCAGTGCATCCAGCGTCTCGTATTCTTCACCGACGGTCTGAGCGAACTCGTCGTCCAGGGGCGGCAGTTCTCTGGCTTTGACGCTGTGCACCGCCACCTCGAAGTGGGCGGTCTGGCCGGCCCGGCTGGAGCCTTCGGCGTAAGTGAGATCGAAGCTGCGGCTGTCGCCGGCCTTCAGGCCTGCCAGGGCGGCATCGAACCCGGGCAGCGAGCCGCTGCTCTCCTCCCGCAGCACCCACTCCCAGTTCTGATGGTTCAGGATCTCCTGCTCGCCCACATGGCCCACGATGTCCATGACCAGCATGTCCCCGTAGGCGGCGGCACGCTCCACCGGCACCCACTCGGCGTAGCGCTCCCGCCACTGTTGCAGCGCCTCATCCACCTCCTCGTCCAGCACGATGACAGGGTCAGGGGCCACGCGCAGGGCGCGGTAATCGCCCAACTCCACCCGCGGCGGCAGGGGCACAGTCACCTTGAAAGTGAGAGGGCCCCACTGCACATCCTCCAGCATGCCCTGGGCATAGGCCTCGATCCCGGCCTCTTTCAGCGCTTCCTCGTAGAGTTGCTGCCCGATGGCCTTAAAGGCCTCAGCGCGCAGGTGGTCTTCTCCCACGGTGCGCAGGACGATAGGATAGGGCGCTTTCCCGGGACGGAAGCCAGGGATGCGTATCCGTTTGGACAGGCGGTGGGCTGCCTGCTGCAGCGCTCGCTGCGTGCGTTCCTCTTCCACTTCTACTGTCAGGACAACCTGACGATCCGGTAGTTCCTCGCTGGTGACTTTCACGTGACGTTCGTCCCTTCTTTTCTTGTTGCTATGGCCTGCTTCCAGACCCGGCAGATCGCAAAGGCTTACCGTGAACGGCCAGGGCCACTTGCCTTTGCTGAATCTGGCCGTCCGGCAGAAGCACACCTGGACCTGCCAAAGCCAAAAAATTATAGCACAACTTGGGCTAGAAGGCCATTCTGCTACTGCAGAATTGCGAGTCAAAGATTCACAACAGCCCAGAACGGCCAATGCGATTGGCCTTCTACCCTTATATCAGAATTCCGGCTGCAAGAATTCGCAAGCAGGGCTGCTCTATGGAACAGAAACGCTCCTCCCCCAGCAGGGGAGGAGCACGAAGGCTGCGGGCAGGACAGCTCTACAGCACGGCCACTGCGGCCACGTCATCCAGCTCGACCAGCTTTTCGCCGCGATTGGCCCGGTTCGTTTCCGGCACGTCGGCCAGCCGCTGCCGCCTGCCGTCGGCAGAAATCACATCCACCGAGCCCTTCAACGGGCCGGCGCCCACGGCCACCACCGGGCCGGTGCTCTTGCTCTGGTTGAGCAGCAACACGCCCTGGCCGCCGCGCCCCTGCACAGGGAACTCGGCCAGCGGCACCCGCTTGACGTAGCCGTGCTTGCTGACCACGACCACGCCCAGGTCGGCGTGGGGATCAGTGACTACGACCCCGCTCAACAGGCGATCCCCTTTGGCCAGCTTCATGCCGGCCACGCCCCTGGCCGAGGGGGTGGCCTGGGGATTGACCTCGCTGGCGGCGAAGCGGATGCCACGGCCGGTGCTGAAGAACATGACCTGGGCCTGCTCGCCGCCGACGCCGGCGAAGAGCACCCGGTCGTCCTCCCCGGCCAGCCCGATCACCATAGCCCAGGAGGCCTCGGCGCTGGACATCACATCCTCGGCGGTGACCCGCTTGACCTGGCCTTTCCGCGTGCCCAGCACCAGGCAGCACTGGCCGGAAAGGATGCCCAACCCGACCACCTGCTCGCCCTTGTTCAGCCCCAGTTCCTCAAAACTGGCCGAGCGGGGCAAGCGGCCCACTGCCCCCCACCAGGCCCGCCCCCGGTCGGAGACCAGCACCACCGTGTCCTGTGGCCCGCTTTGCAGACACAGGCGATAGGCTTCCACGGCCCGGCTGGTTATCCCCGGCCGCACACGGTAGCCGAAGCGGCTGACGTCGTGCCGTTGCACGCCCTGGGTGGTGACCACGATCACCTGCGCTTCCTCGGGCACAGCCAGCTCGGCCTCGGTGACGATGCCGCGCCCCGGCTGCTCGTCGGTGAGGATCACCGTCCGGCGGGGTTCGGCGAACTTCTTCTTGATCGCCTGCGTCTCCTCGACCACGACCTCCAGCCGGCGCGCCTGCGAACGCAACAGCCCCTGCAGGACCTTGATGCGAGCCCTGAGCTCCTTTTCCTCGTCGGCCAGCTTGCGGCGTTCCAGGGCTGCCAGCCGCCGCAACTGCATGGCCAGGATGGCCTCTGCCTGAAGTTGTGTGAAGCCGAACTTCTTGATGAGGTTCGCCTCTGCCGACTCGCTGGTGCGGCTGCGTCGGATGGTGTCAATGACCTCGTCAATGACATCCAGCGCTTTCAGCAGGCCCTCGACGATGTGCAGCCGCGCCTCGCGCCTGGCCAGCTCGTGGCGGCTGCGGCGCACGATGACGTTCAGGCGATGCTCGATGAAGTGGACGAGCATCTCGCGCAGGCTGAGCCGTTGCGGGCGCACAATGGTCTCGCCATTGATCCGCTCGGCGACCAGGGCCAGGGCGTTGACGCCAAAGGTCTCCCGCAACTGGCTGCGCATGAGGACATTCTCCAACACCTCGCGCGGATCGGCCACGCGGCTGACCTCGATAATGGCCCGCATGCCCTCGTGGTCCGATTCGTCGCGCAGGTCGGTGACGCCGCTGATGCGGCCGTCACGCACCTCGCGGGCGATGCGTTCCATGACCGTGGACTTCTGCACGGCGTAGGGCAGTTCGGTGACCACGATGTTGACCTTGCCGCCGCCGATGTCCTCCATATCTATCCGCGCCTGGGTGACAATGCTTCCCCTCCCAGTCTCGTAGGCGTCGCGAATACTATCTATCTTCTCCTCACCCGTCGGCCCTTCCCGGTAACGATAAACCACCCCGCCGGTGGGGAAGTCGGGGCCGGGGATAATCTTCATCAATTCGTCCACACTGATGCGATCCCGTCTGCGCCAGTTCTGGGCCACGTAGATCACCGCATCACACACCTCGCCCAGGTTGTGCGGGGGGATGCTGGTGGCCATGCCCACGGCAATGCCCATCGTCCCGTTGACCAGCAGGTTGGGCAAGGCAGCCGGCAGGATGACCGGTTCCTTTAGTGAACCGTCGAAGTTGTCCACGAAATCCACGGTGTCCTGGTCAATGTCCTGGAGCATAAACTCAGCGATTTCGGCCAGACGGGCCTCGGTATACCTCATGGCCGCCGGGGGGTCGCCATCAATGCTGCCCCAGTTGCCCTGTCCGTCTATCAGCGGATGGCGCATGGCGAAATCCTGTCCCATGCGGATCATGGCCAGGTAGACCGATTGGTCACCGTGAGGATGGTACTTCCCCAAACAATCCCCTACCACGCGGGCCGACTTCCTGTAAGGCTTGTCGTGATACAGGCCCATGTCGTGCATGGTATACAGGATGCGCCGCTGCACGGGCTTGAGGCCATCCTCGACGCGGGGCAGGGCGCGGTCGGTGATCGTCTCCACGGCATATTGGAAGTACGCCTGCTCCAGGTCTGTGGTCAGGGAGAGCGTCTCAGTCAACATCTTCTGCTACCTCTTCCTCCTCTTCTCCGTTCCCGTTTTCCGCAGCCTCTTCCTGGCTCCAGCGTTCCAGCAGCCAGGTGCGGCGCTGACGGGCCGACTTGCCCATCAGCGTGCTGATGAGCTGATTGGCGTGGTGGACATCTTCCACCGTCACCCGGCGCAGGCTATCGGTGAAGGGGCCGTCCTCGCCGACCTGGAAAACGGTCTCGCGCAGTTGTTCGGGGTTCATCTCGCCCAAACCCTTGTAGCGCTGGATAATCACCCCATCAGAGCCCCACTTCTCCAGGATGGCGTCTCGTTCCCGGTCCGAGTAAGCGTAGCGGGCCTGTTTGCCCTTGCGCAGCAGATACAACGGCGCTACGGCCACGTAGAGCTTGCCGGCCTCCACCAGGGGGCGCATATAGCGCCAGAACAGCGTGTACAGCAGGGTGCGAATGTGGTCGCCGTCCACGTCGGCATCGGTGAGGAGCGCCACCCCGCCATAGCGCATGTCCTCGACATGGAAATCGGCGCCTACGCCGCTGCCCACGGCAGCGACGATGGCTTTGATCTCACTGTTGCTCAGCAGGCGGGTCAGCTTGACGCCTTCGACGTTGAGGGGTTTGCCCCGCAAGGGCAGGATGGCGTGGTAGCGCCGGTCGCGGGCCATCTTGCAGGAGCCGCCGGCGCTGTCGCCCTCGACGATGTACAGCACCGTCTGCTCTGTGGGCGTGCCCTTGCTCACGTCGGCCAGCTTGCCCGGCAGGCCCGAATCGGTGGCGTCGAGCACGCTGCGGCGGATGACCAGCGAGCGGGCCTTGCTGGCCGCCACCCGCGCCTGAGCTGCCGCCTGCGCCTGCTGGACGATGGTCTTGCCCAGGGAGACCTTCTTGCGCAGCTCTTCCAGCAACCCTTCGTAGACGATGCTGTGGACGATGCCCTGCACGTGGTCGCTGGCCAGTTGCGTCTTGGTCTGGCTGGTGAAGTGGGGATCGTGCATGGAGAGCTTGAGCACAGCGGTCAGCCCGGCCAGGGTGTCGCTGCCGCGGATGGCGTCTTCTCCTTTGTCTCTGGCCAGCTTTTTCTCCGCCGCAAACTGGTTGATGGCTTTGGTCACGCCGCTCTTGAAGCCGGCCACGTGCTTGCCGCCGTCGGGGGTGGGGATGGTGTTGACGAAGCTGACGATCTCGCTGTCGTCCACACTGGTATGCCACTGCAGCACGGCCTCCACGGCCACCCCGTCCTGTTCGCCGCTCACCTCCAGAGGGGCACGGTGGATGGGCCGGCGGGCCTCGTTCAGCCACTTGACGTATTCCACCAGGCCGCCATCGTAGCGGAACAGTTTCTGGCGCGTCTTCTTGCGGCGCTGATCGGTGAATTCGACGGTCACCCCCGGCAGGAGGAAGGCGATGACCTGCAGCCGGCGGGCCATGGCGTCGAAGTCAAAGTCGGTGGTGTCGAGAAAGCGAGAGCTGGGCTTGAAGGTGATCTGGGTACCGGTGCCCAGGGTCTTGTCGGCATGGGCTTTGATGGCCGCGGCTTCGCCTTTCTGCCCGACCTCGGCAATGGGCATCTGGCTCTTCGGATCCAGGATCTGCACAGGGGTGACGGGCAGGCCGTTCTCGTGGCGCTGGAAGTAGATCACCCCATCGCGGCGTACCCGCACCTCCAGCCACTCCGACAGGGCATTGGTGGCCTTGATGCCCACGCCGTGCAGGCCGCCGCTGGTCGAATAGCTGCCTTCCTTGAACTTGCCACCGCTGTGCAACTCGGTGAAGACCAGCTCCAGCGTGGAGCGTCCTTTTTCGGGGTGTATGCCGGTGGGGATGCCGCGCCCGTCGTCGCTGACGGTGAGCGAGCCGTCGGGGTGGATGGCCACGGAGATGTTCTTGCAGGCTCCGGCCAGGGCCTCGTCCACGGCGTTGTCAATCAGCTCGTAGACCAGGTGGTGCAGGGCGTCGAGCCCTGTGCCGCCGACGTACATGCCTGGGCGACGCTGGATATTCTCTGGATAGTCCAGGACCTGGATATCTTTGCTCTCGTATTCTGTAGCCATGCTCATCTCCTGAGGCAGAATCTCTCCACTCTAATAATAGCACATGTGTTCTATTTTGTCAAATTTCGTTGTTCTACTTCTTGCGCATCACCAGAATGCGCTCGAATTTCGTCGTTCGTGTTCGTCGCCGTGAACGGCGTTCGTCAGGGATACGGTCGTCATAGATTTGCTCAGTTGTAAACTGCCCTCTGCTGGCTTGCTCAGCCAGGTCTCGCAGTATTTCCGCCGTACGGCGTGTTTTTCCATCACGTTGCACATCGCCCAATACCAATACACAGTAGCCTCCGGGTCGCAGAACACGGCACATCTCTCGCAAACAAACCCTCATCTGAGGCAGGTATACCTTGTTATTGGCCGTCAACGCCGCGTCTAGCTCCTTCCAATCTTCGCAACCCAGAAACCACAAACGCAGGCGATTGTCTCGAGCGTAATCCAGAGCGCCAAAGTAGGGCGGGCTGGAAATGATGGCATCTACCTCACCATCGTTGATAGGTAAATCCATGGCATTTACCTGCCACACTTTGAATTCTCGCTGAGGCCAGTCCCTGGGCAAATGGGGTCGCCGGTATGCGCGCTGGACTTTCGCCAGCAGGCGAGAACGCAAATCACGGTAAACATACATCTCTGGATATTGATCTGGTGGATACTTGGCCTTGCGCAAGTACGGTACCAAATGGCTGGCCGGATAGGAGAGAAAACCAGGCCGTACATGGTGCAGGATGCCGAGCAGACAGGCCAAGAGGAAATATTCCTCCCGCTCCCGCAGCAGACGAAAAGCTGTTATGACTTCTCGTAACGTATCTGGATGGAAGAATTCCAGCACCCAGTCTGGCACATGTGCCACATCAGTGTGCGGGGCTTCCCGCTCTACCATTTCGATGACGTCCAACGCCCGACGGGTGGCCTCGTGCACATTGTCAGGCGCCGATAGTTTTCCTCTTGTCAGAACGTAAGCATAAGGGTTAAGGTCATTGGCATACGCCCGTCGCCCTGAGAGAGCCGCCTCCAGCGGCACCACTCCGGAACCGCAAAAAGGGTCCAGCACCGTTTCTCCCTGCTGGGAATAGAGATCTATCAGTGCTCGCGCCATGCCCGACTTCATTTTGCCCACATAGGGCGCGAGTTGCTGCAGCGAACTCTCGCGGGCATTGAAGGATCCATGCCACAGTCGGGCATCCAGTCTATTCTCAACTTCGAAAAGGCTAAGCTGGCGGATCAAGATGCTTCCTCACCACTATCAAATGGCATTCTACATCTCCTTTGAGGTCTCGACGACTGCTGCGGATGCCCTTTGGTTCGAATGGCCCGGCCACACGCGGAAGCCCATCACGCCGAAATCCTCATCGAAGGCAAACACGTCCCGGATGTCCAGCCGCCGGGCAATGACGAAACTGGTGCAGTCCTGGAACGAGAAGAACTGGTCCTCGTAACGCTCGAAGATATCCCACGCTTCGCTGGCGATGTCCTCGTCCACCCAGACGACGCGCAGAATCCCTTGCCGTTGCGCCATCTCCATCATGCCGTGGAAGCGTACTGCGAAGCGATGTCCCACCGAATAGCGCAGGCGGGTGTATGATTCGGTCAGGACGTCACTGGATGTTACGAGCGCAGTCCGCCGCTTGATGAGAGACAGATAGTACGACTTCGCCCGTCTGTGATTGGCGTCTGCATCATTGATCAGGGCATACCAGGCGCTGGTGTCCACAAAGATGTGCCTCATTCGGGATCGCTCAGCAGGTAGTAATCGTGGCGCTCCGATAGATCCCTGAGGTCAGGTCGAGAGACCATGCCGATGATGTGGTAGAGCGGGTTCTTTTTCAGCTCCGCCAGTTCCTCCGGCGTCAGGTCCTCCTCGGAGATGGGTTCGATGTCGAAGTCGTCATCCCTCTCCCCCCGATACGTCGGGGAGGGCGCATTGGCCCTTTCCCCGACCACGTAGGCGGCTACCGCCTCGCGCATGACCTGGGCCATGGACTTGCGCTGCTCGAAGGAGATGCGTCTCACGGCCTCATGAAGCTCCTCTGGCAGATAGATTTGCGTGCGTTTCATCCCGTCTCACCTCGACTTACATTATGATGTATACATTATAACATCATAAGGGCAAAGCTCAAAATCCAAAGCTCAAACTTCATCAGAACACGAAACATCACGAAGGACGCGAATCTCGGAGTTTCTCCCAGATGGGCCGCGTGTCCTGCTCCTCCTGAGCACGGCGCAGTTCGATGATCTGGTCCCGTAATACGGCAGCTTTCTCGAACTCCAGCGCTGCTGCCGCCGTTTTCATCTCCTTTTCCAGTTGCCTGATCAGCCGCGCCAGTTCATCCGGCGGTAATGCCGTGAGCGGCAACGGCTTTCCAGGCTCGACGGCCACTCTCTCCGCAGCCTGTATGCGCACGCGGTCGGTCAGGTCGCGCACCGACTTGACGATGCTGGTGGGCACGATGCCGTGGGCAGCGTTGTATCTCTCCTGCTTTTGCCGCCGCCGGTTGGTCTCTTCGATGGCCCGGCGCATGGAATCGGTTATCGTGTCGGCGTACATGATGGCTGTGCCGTTCACGTGCCGTGCCGCCCGGCCGATGGTCTGGATCAAGGCGGTCTCAGAGCGCAGGAAGCCCTCTTTGTCGGCGTCGAGGATGGCTACCAGGCTGACCTCCGGCAGGTCCAGGCCTTCGCGCAGCAGGTTGATGCCCACCACCACGTCGTAAACGCCCAACCGCAGGTCGCGCAGGATCTCCACCCGTTCCAGGGTCTGGATCTCGGAGTGCAGGTAGTGCACCCGCACCCCCAGTTCGGCCAGGTAGTCGGCCAGGTCTTCGGCCATGCGCTTGGTCAGCGTGGTCACCAGGGCCCGTTCGCCCCGTGCCACGCGGCGCCGGATCTCCCCCAGCAAATCGTCAATCTGCCCTTTGGTGGGGCGCACGTGCACCTGCGGGTCTACCAGCCCGGTGGGGCGGATGACCTGGTCCACGATCTGGGCCGAATGCTCTCGTTCGTAGGGGCCGGGCGTGGCGCTGGTGTAGATGACCTGGTTGACCATCTGTTCGAATTCCTCGAAGCGCAGCGGACGGTTGTCCAGGGCCGAAGGCAATCGGAAGCCGTAGTCCACCAGTACCTGCTTGCGGGAGAGGTCACCATGGTACATGCCATGGAGCTGGGGGATGGTCATGTGCGATTCGTCAATGATCAGCAGGTAATCATCGGGGAAATAGTCCAGCAGCACCCAGGGACGGGAGCCTGGCGGCCGGCGCGACAGGTGACGGCTGTAGTTCTCGATGCCGGGGCAGTAACCCATCTCCCGTAACATCTCCAGGTCATAGTGGGTGCGCTGCTCCAGACGCTGCGCCTCCAGCAACTTGTCCTGTTCCCGCAGCTCCTTGAGCCGCTCTTGCAGTTCCGCTTCGATCTCCTCGATGGCCTCGGCCAGTTGGTCGGCCGGGGTGATGAAGTGTTTGGCCGGGAAGATATCAATCTGGCTGAGCTCTTGCAGCACCTCTCCCGTCAGCGGGTCCACCTCGGTGATGCGCTCGATCTCATCGCCCCAGAACTCCACGCGGTAGGCCAGCTCGCCGTAGGCGGGCATCACTTCCAGCGTGTCGCCGCGCACGCGGAACTTGCCCCGGCCCAGGGCCACGTCGTTGCGCTCGTAGTAGATGTCCACCAGATGGCGCAGCACCTTGTCGCGGCGCATCCTTTCGCCCCGGCGCAGGTTGACCACCACGCGGCCATACTCCTGCGGGCTGCCCAGGCTGTAGATGCAGGAGACAGAGGCCACGATGATCACGTCGCGGCGGCTGAAAAGGGCCGAGGTGGCCGCCAGCCGCAGGCGGTCAATCTCCTCGTTGATGTCGGCATCCTTTTCGATGTAGGTATCGGTCTTGGGCAGGTATGCTTCCGGCTGGTAGTAGTCGTAGTAGCTGACGAAGTACTCCACGGCATTGTGAGGGAAGAACTCACGGAACTCGCTGTAGAGCTGCGCGGCCAGTGTCTTGTTGTGGGCGATGACCAGCGTGGGCCGCTGCACGGCTTCGATGACCCGAGCTACGACGTAAGTCTTGCCCGTGCCGGTGGCTCCCAACAGCGTCTGATGTTTGTACCCTTTCTTCAGGCCGGCGACCAGTTGCTCGATGGCCTGTGGCTGGTCGCCGGTCGGTTGGAAGTCGGATATGAGTTTGAATTCAGGCATGGATTCTCACTAACCGGACACGCCGGCACTAAACAAAGATATCCTACCACAAAGACACCAAGACACAAAGTTAAAACCGATGACGTTACCAGTTCAGTCGGGCCTCGCTTCTCCAATCGAACCATTATACACGCTTTGGCCAGCCTTGTCCATTCTTGGGCTATGGGTCTGTGCAGCGAATAGGCGCGAGCCCAATATGTAAGGGGTGGGGGATGAACGAGGGGGTACCCCTCGTGCTCCCCGGGCTTCCGCTGCGCACGCCCAAGAGAGCGCCTGAATTGCCGGGACGGCCTGTCTGTGGTACAATGTGTTATCGGATAGACCGCTGCGGGTTCAAGCCCCGCCCTGAGCCCTTCAGGTGGAAGGAGCGAATCTTTGCTCCCGCTGGACTGTCAAGTCCAGCGGGAAGGCGGCGGACTCGGCATCCGCCGGAGCGTCGTATTCGATGAACAAGCGCGCCTTGACCACGCCCGCCGAGATCTCCCAGGCCCTGGAACGCATCCTGCCCTGGGTGCAGAAGCCGGCCCGCTACACGGGCGGCGAATGGAACAGCATCGTCAAGGATTGGGACCACACGCCCGTGCGTGTAGCCCTGGCCTTCCCCGACATCTACGAGATCGGCATGTCCAACCTGGGGCTGGCCATCCTCTACGACATCCTCAACCGCCAGCCCGACGTGCTGGCCGAGCGGGTCTATGCCCCCTGGACGGACATGGAAGCGGCCATGCGCCGAGAGGGCCTGCCCCTCTTCAGCCTGGAAAGCCGCCATCCCTTGCGCGATTTCGACATTATCGGCTTCAGCCTGCCCTACGAGCAACTGTACACCAACGCCCTGAACATGCTCGACCTGGCCTCCATCCCGCTGCGCAGCGCCGGGCGCAGCCTGGATGATCCCCTGATCATCGCCGGGGGCAGCGCGACCTACAACCCGGAGCCAATGCACGCCTTCTTCGATGCTTTCGTCATCGGCGAAGGGGAAGATGCCATCCTGGACGTGGTGCAGATGTACCGTGAATGGCGGAAGGGGCAGGGGGGAGGTGGGGAGCCGGGGAGAGGGGGAGACGGGGAGACAAGGAGCGAGGAAAACATTCTCCCTGTCTCCCTGTCTCCTTGTCCCCTTGTCACATGGTCCCCGGATGGTTCTCGAAGGGCGCTGTTGCGGGCGCTGGCCCGCATCCCCGGCGTGTACGTCCCTTCCCTCTACGAGGTGAGCTACCAGGCCGCTGGGACGGTGGCCGATGTGCAGCCCATAGTGCCCGACGTGCCCCTGCCCGTGGTCAAGCGCATCGTGCCGCGGCTACCGCCGCCGCTCACCCGCCCCATCGTGCCCTATCTGGACGTCGTGCACAACCGCGCCGCCGTGGAGATCCAGCGCGGCTGCACGCGGGGCTGCCGCTTCTGCCTGGCGGGCATGGTCTACCGCCCCCTGCGCGAGCGCCCGCTGGAGGAGGTGCTGGCCGCCGTGGACGAGCTGGTCGAGCAGGCCGGCTTCGAGGAGGTGGCCTTCCTCTCGCTCAGCGCCAGCGACTACAGCCGCATCGGCGAGCTGGTCGAAGGCGTGCTGGCCGCCCACGGGGATGAGGAGCTGAGCATCAGTCTGCCCAGCCTGCGTATCGAGTCCTTTTCCGTGGAGTTGATGGAGAAGCTGGCCCGCGGCCGGAAGCGCGGCGGCTTCACCTTTGCCCCCGAAGCGGCCACCGACCGCCTGCGCCAGGTGATCAACAAGCCCATCGCCACCGAGTCCATGCTCCAGGTGGCTGAGGAGGTCTATGCCCGTGGTTGGACGACGATCAAGCTCTACTTCATGATCGGCCACCCCACGCAGACGGAGGAGGACGTGGCGGCCGTCGTCCGGCTGGCGCGGCAGGTGCGGGAGATCGGGCGACGGCGAATCGGCGGCCGGGCCAGGGTGCGGGTGAGCGTGTCCACTTTCGTGCCCAAGCCGCACACCCCCTTCCAGTGGTCGCCGCTGGCCGACGAGGCTGACCTGCGGGCGCAGATCGAGCTATTGCGGCGCGGCCTGAGCGGGCGCGGGCTGGAAGTCAGTTGGAACGACCCACGGGAGTCGCTCATCGAGGCGGCCCTCTCGCGCGGCGACCGCCGCCTGGCCGACGTGGTGCAGCGGGCCTGGGAGCTTGGAGCGAAGTTCGACGCCTGGCAGGACCAGTTCGCCTTCGACGCCTGGGCGCAGGCCTTCGCCGAGGCGGGACTGGACCCGGCGTGGTATGCTCGCCGACCCCGTTCGCCAGAGGAACGTCTGCCCTGGGAGCATATCAGCGCCGGGGTGCGCCGGGAGTTCTTGCTCGAAGAGTATCAGCGGGCGCTGCGCGGCGAGACGACGGAGGATTGTCGGGAGCGGTGCCGCGCCTGTGGTATCTTGCAGCAGTTGGGGCCACAGCGCGGCGATGCAGAGTGGGGCTGTCCGGCGCCAGTCGGTGCTCAGGAATCGGCGATCAGCGATCAGGCTGCTATCCCTTCTCCCCTGTCCCCTGACCCCTCTCCCTTGCCGCCGTGCCAGCGTTTACGTCTGACCTTCAGTCAAAGTGAGGCGCTGAAGTATATCTCCCACCTGGACCTGATGCGGCTATGGGAACGGGCGTTGCGGCGGGCCAGGCTGCCGCTGGCCTACACCCAGGGTTTCCATCCCCAGCCGCGGTTACAGGTGGCGGCGCCGCTGGCCGTGGGCTTCAGCGGTCAACGGGAAGTGCTGGACCTCTGGTTGACGGCGAAGGTGGAGCCGGATGAGTTGGCCCGGCGGCTGCGGGCCCAGCTTCCAGCGGGCGTAGAACTGCTGGAGGCGCGGGAGGTGGACCTGCGGCTGCCCGCGCTGCCATCGCAGGTGCGCGGCGCGGAGTACGAAATCGTCGTGGAAGCGGAAGAGACAGCGGAAGAGATGGCTGCCCGCGTGGCGGCGCTGCTGGCGGCATCGGAGATCAAGCGGCAGCGGCAGCGCAAGGGCCAGATGTGCCCGTATGACCTGCGGCCGCTGATCGAGAAACTGCGCTACGAGGGGCGGGAGGAGCACCCCTCCTACCCTCTCCCGACCTCCCCCATGCCGGGGGAGGGGACGGCCTGGCACCGGCTGTGGATGCGTCTGCGGGTGGAGGGCGGGGCCACGGGCCGTCCGGACGAGGTGCTGGCGGCGCTGGGGCTGGACCGCCGCCCGCGCCGCATCGAGCGTCTGCGGCTGATTTTCGCTTAGCGGCGGGCCTTCACGTGTTCATCCGTCGAAGCAGAGCATTGCTGAGAAAGCGGATCAGGTGTACAGACCTGGGCAAGCCGGAACCAGATGACAATATATCCAATACAAAGCCCCAGCCGAGAGTACCGGCTGGGGCTTGTTCATGCCTGATCATCGCATCTCAGGCCGTATCAGCCCATCAACTGTTCCAGCGGGGTATAGGTCATCCCAAAGGCCTCGGCCACGGCCTGATGGGTGATGTGGCCGGCATAGACGTTCACCCCTTTGGCCAAAGCGGGATCTCTCTTCACGGCCTCGAAGAAACCATGATTGGCCAGCTTCACCACGTAGGGCAGGGTGGCATTGGATAAGGCATAGGTCGAAGTGCGAGGCACAGCCCCCGGCATGTTGGTCACACAATAATGGATCACCCCATCCACCAGATAGACCGGGTCGCTGTGCGTGGTGGGATGCGAGGTCTCCATGCAGCCACCCTGGTCAATGGCCACGTCCACCACCACACTGCCCGGTTGCATGGTGCTAATCATCTTCCGCGTCACCAGACGGGGGGCCTTGGCCCCGGCGATCAATACGGCACCGATCACCACATCGGCATAGCGTACCGTTTCGGCGATGTTCAGAGGATTGGAACTCAAGGTGGTCAGGTTGCCGTGCAGTATCTCGCTCAGATAGCGCAGCCGCTCGATGTTGACGTCTATGATGGTCACGTGGGCCCCCA
Source organism: Anaerolineae bacterium (assembly GCA_029907105.1). Lineage (GTDB taxonomy): Bacteria > Chloroflexota > Anaerolineae > UBA3071 > UBA3071 > JARYMM01. Next base: position 46,967 of record JARYMM010000024.1, read on the forward strand.
TGCCCAGAGCGATGTGCGCGGCGCTGGTGCCTACTGTTCCCCCGCCGATGATGGCCACGTCCGCCGGCCGCACGCCGGGCACTCCCCCCAGCAGTTTCCCCCGGCCACCGTTCATCTTCTCCAGAAAGTGCGCCGCCACCTGCACGGCCATGCGACCGGCCACCTCGCTCATGGGGGTCAGCAGCGGCAGGCTGCCGTTGGGTAACTCGACGGTCTCATAGGCAATAGCGGTCACGCCGCGCCGCTGCAACTCGCGGGTGAGCTCCTCACAAGCGGCCAGGTGCAGATAGGTGAAGAGCAGCAACCCCGGACGCAGGAAGTCGTATTCCTGGGGCATCGGCTCTTTGACCTTCAGCACCATCTCCGCTCTGGCGAAGACCTCCGCCGCCGAGTCCACCAGCTCAGCACCGGCTCGTTCGTACTCGGCATCGGAGAAGCCGCTCCCCTCCCCGGCCTTGCTCTCCACCAGCACCCGATGCCCGGCGTCGGCCAACATGTGCGCCCCGCCCGGGGTGAGCGAAACCCGATACTCGTTGTCTTTGATTTCCTTGGGCACGCCGATGATCATCTTTGATCCTCCAGTTTTGTGTAGTCGGCGGCCATGGCCGTAGAGCCGGCTATGGCCGCCGCTATATGGACGGCACTCGTTACGCCTTGTCCACGCTGACAATACGCCACTCATCCACATGCTCGCAGTACAAGAGCCGAAAACGGCCACCGCCCTCGACCTGTACCAGGAAACAGGGGCCTTCGGGAGTGCGCCAGGCCCGCTCCAGGGTCTGAACCACCCACCGCCTGCCCTGCCAGGTGAAGGCGCGCGGCTCCTGGGCGTAGGTGTGGCCGGAGTAACACTCGACGGCCAGGGCTGCATCGTTGTTCTCACCCATGCTGCTCACTCCGTAGCCAGGAAACTGAGGGGAACCCATCACTCCCCTCAGACGCTTTCAGGCCAGGGGACTGAAATCCACCGCCGAGGAGTCGCCCACATTGAAGCGACGGAAGCGATCGCGCACCACGGCGTCCTTGCCCACCAGCGACTGATCGAGCATGGCGTCCTCGATGGTTGCCCCGGCGTCAATGATAGAGTCACGAACGATGGAGCAGCGCACCTCTGCCCCTTCGCCGATGGTCACATAGGGGCCGATGACCGAGTTTTCCACTTTCGCCGTAGGCGCGATGTGCACGGGCGGGATGATCACCGAATTGACCGTCTGAACCTGGGCGGCATTGCCCTGGCCGTGCTCCAGCAGGTAACGGTTGGTGTGCAGCACCGCCGCTGGCGTGCCACAATCTTCCCAGACCTCCACCGTCCAGGCGTTGAAGCGCTGGCCGCGATCCACCAGGATCTGCAACGCATCGGCCAGGAAATACTCCCCCTGGGTCTGGATGCCCCGGGCGATGAGCTCGTCAATGGCGGAAAGGAGCCCGGGGCCATCCTTGAGATAGTACAGGCCGATCACGGCCAGGTTAGAGATGGGTTCGGCTGGCTTCTCCACGAAGCGGGTGATAAACCCATCAGCATCGAGGGTGACCACGCCGAAACGCCGGGGGTCATCCACCTGCTTGCAGTAGATCACCCCATCGCTCGAGAGCTCCCGCAGCGCTCTCAGGTCGGCCTCGAAGATAGTGTCCACGAAGAGGATGAGCACGTCGCCCTGAACGTATTCCCGCGCCAGCCAGATGGCATGCGCCTGGCCCAAAAGCTCTTTCTGCTCCACGTAGCGGGCAGGAAAGTCGTAATTGGCCGTGACGTACTCCTGGATCTGCTCGCCCAGGTAGCCGACGATGAAGATAATCTCCTCGATCTCCAGGCCCTGCAGCTTATCCAGCACGTGGCCCAGCACGGCCTTGCCGGCCACGTTCAACAGCGGTTTGGGCCTGGAGTAGGTATGCGGCCGCAGCCGCTTGCCGAACCCGGCCAGGGGAATGATCACTTTCATAGTGGTGGCCTCCTCTTATGCCACTCTGTGCTCCGTTCGTAGGCATAGGCGGCGCGCAAGACCGCCTCCTCGCCAAAGGCCGGCCCCATAATCTGCAGGCCCACGGGCAGCCCCTCCTCATCGAAACCACAGGGGATGGAGATGCCGCAGATGCCCGCCAGGTTCATGCTCAAGGTGAACACATCGGAAAGGTACATCTGCAGCGGATCGTCCACCTTCTCGCCAAGGCGGAAGGCCGTGGTGGGCGACGTGGGACAGGCGATGACCTCCACCCGCGCAAAGGCTTCGTCGAAGTCCCGCTTGATCAACGTGCGCACCCGCTGCGCCCGCAGATAGTAGGCATCGTAGTAGCCGGCCGAAAGCGCATAGGTGCCCAGCATGATGCGCCGCTTGACTTCGGCTCCGAAGCCGAGCTGCCGCGTGCGCCGGGTGGCATCATCCAGGTCTACGGCGTCGGCCACGCGGTAGCCATACTTGACGCCGTCGTAGCGGGCCAGATTGGCCGAAGCCTCAGCAGGGGCGATGAGGTAGTAGACGGGCAGCGCGTACTCCGTGTGCGGCAGCGACACCTCGACGATCTCGGCCCCCAGGCCGGCCAGGTGCTCGATGGCTGCCCGTACAGCCCGTTCCACCGCCGGCTGCATGCCCTCGATGAAATACTCGCGGGGCACGCCCACGCGCAGGCCGCGCACCTCGCCGTCCAGCGCGGCAACGTAATCCGGCACCGGCACGTCCACGCTGGTGGAATCGCGCCAGTCGTAGCCCGCAATCGCCCCCAGCAGCAGGGCGGCATCGGCCACGTCCTTGGCCAGCACGCCGATCTGATCGAGGGAAGAGGCAAAGGCCACCAGCCCGTAGCGGCTGACCCGTCCATAGGTGGGCTTGAGGCCCACCACCCCGCACAGGCTGGCCGGCTGGCGCACGCTGCCGCCGGTGTCGGAGCCCAGCGCCCCCAGGCACTCGTCGGCGGCCACCGCCGCCGCGCTCCCGCCGCTGGAGCCGCCCGGCACCCGCGTCAGGTCCCAGGGATTACGGGTGGCGAAATAGGCCGAGTTCTCCGTGGAGGAGCCCATGGCAAACTCGTCGCAATTGGTCTTGCCCAGCAACACAGCACGAGCTGCCCATAGCTTCTCGACGGCCGTGGCCTCGAAAGGAGGGATGAACTCCTCCAGGATGCGCGAGCCGCAGGTGGTGGGCACGCCCTGGACGCAGATGATGTCCTTGATGGCCAGGGGAATGCCGGTCAGGGGATGCAGCTCTTGCAGTCGGCCCTCCCGCCGCGCGGCGGCGATAGCGGCGTCGGCCTGCTGAGCCTCCTCCAGGGCGCTTTCCGGCATCAGGCACAGATAGGCCTTGACCTCGTTGTCCACAGCCAGGATGCGGTCGAGCAGGGCCTGGGTCAGCTCCACAGAGGAGATCTCTCCCTGCCGGAGCAGACGATGCGCTTCGTGGATGGTCAGTTCGCGTAGACTCATCGCCACACGTCACTCCAGGATAGCCCGCACGCGGAAACACCCCTCCGCCGTATCGGGAGCGTTGGCCAGCACGTCTTCAGGCGGCAGCGAAGGACGAGCCACATCCTCGCGCATCACGTTGCGCAGCGGCAGCACGGTGGCCGTGGGCGGGATGTCAGAGATATCCAGGCGTTGCAGAGAAGCGGCGTAGTCGAGGATGGCCGAAAGCTGCTCGCGGAAGCGCTCTTTCTCCTCCGCTGTGAGCGCCAGCCGGGCCAGATCGGCAATGTGCTCCACGTCTCTCAGGGTCAGGGTCATGTCGTGCCTCGCATCGGGGCAATGCCAGCAGCAAGCTGGATAGATTATAACACCTTCAGGCAGGCAGAGCAAATGTTGGGGGGTCTGAAGGACTGTGTGGGGAGAAGCCATAAGTGGCGAGGTGGGCGTTTGTGTGGTACAATGCCGATCGCCCATCCCCGCCCGGGATGAGCGATCGGCACAATGGAAGGAAGCTATGGGGGATTTCAACGGTTGGCTGCTGCTGCAATGGCTGGCCTACGGGGTCATCGGCATAGGCGTGCTGGGCGCCGTCCTGCCTATGGTGCCAGGGCCGGTGCTCATCTGGCTGGGCGCCCTGCTTTGGGCCTGGGCCGATCGCTTCCAGCGCATAGGCTGGCCGACGCTGACCATCCTGACTTTACTGATGATCGCCGCCAGCGGCGCTGAGCTCTGGATGAGCACGCTGGGCGCTCGCCGTGGTGGGGCGTCGTGGCTGGCCCTGCTGACCGGGATGGCCCTGGGCGTGGCCGGATTCGTCCTGTTTTCCCTCCCTGGCGCTATCCTCGGCGTGCTGCTGGGCATCCTGGCCGTGGAAGCCTGGCGCACAGGCGGACTACGCGCCGCGCTGAGAAGCGGCGGCGGCTTCCTCCTGGGCTACCTTCTTTCTGCTGTGGTGCAACTGACGCTCTCCCTGATCATGCTGGGCATCTTCGTCAGTCAGGTAATCAGGTAGTCACAGGATCGAGCGGTCAGTCACCTGAACAGGCGACCATTCTCTCCATGCCGCCATTGGCCTTCCAGCATCATCTCCTCCTCGCCGACGACGTGGAAGCGGCGCGTCGGTTCCCCCTCCATCGTCGGCGGCAACATCGGCTGCCCAAACGGCGTAAACCACGGCGACACCATCCCCCCGCCTGGATTGACCACAATCACCGGCGGCTGCGCCCGCTCCCGATACACCTCCCGCTCCTCCAGCGCCCGCTCCTGCGCCCGCCGCGTCACGGCCACGATCAGCAGACTGGTCGGAATGCTCGCCGCCACGCCAAAGATCACCCCGATCACCACGGCCATGGCGTCCGTGCTCATGCGCTGCCCGATGATCACCGCCAGCACGGCCACAAACACCCCCACCACTCCCACCAACACCCGTTTCGCTGTCATCGCCCACCTCCCAGATATCTGAAACAAGGCACCGAGGCACTGAGGCGCTCAGGCACCGAGGCACTGAGGCGCTCAGGCACCGAGGCCCCCCGGTGACCCGGTGCCTCAGTGACCCGCCGCCTCCCCTCCGCCATGCGCCACCACCCACGCCCCTCCGCTCCTCCCCCATGCTCCACCACCCACCCCCGGATCTCCTCCTCCCCAGCCCAGGCCGCCTGAAAACGCACCACCTGCCCCTTGCACACCAGCACAAAGTCCCCCCGCCCCAGCAACTTCTCCGCACCCGTACCCCCAACCCCAGCCGCCACCCGCGCATCCTCCGCCGACACCACACT